>JAEUWH010000084.1 GCA_016785955.1 Pseudobdellovibrionaceae bacterium
TCAAAATAACAAAGCAAAAGTGGTGATCAGAAAATCCTACGGATTTAAGACGGCAGAAGTTCTTAAAATCATGTTATATCATAAACTTGGAAAGCTTGAAGTCCCAGACCTAGCCCACAAATATTTTTAACGAACCAGAAATATAACTAAATTTAAAAATAGGGAATTAACCAGTGAAATCAATACTCTTAACCTGTTAGGCATTCAGACAGCAAGCGGAAGCCGTCTCAAACAAAATTTCAATGTGTTACCGAATCTTAAAATGGGAGCATGTCCCGCAGTGAGACCTGTAGAAACAAAACAGCACTTCAACATCTATTTTTAGAAACTGCCGAAGTTGACTGTGTACTTTATCTAATATTCTCTAATTATTTTAATAGGTTAGCCTAGTTTTTGTAACAATTTTTGCAAAATCATAGCTAACTAATTAGAATCAATAATTATTTCTCAGATTTTTGCACACACAAGCCTGGCAGTTACTATTTTTTAGATTATTTTCAATCTTCCAAGCAGTATCCAATGGCCCACTTCTGATAAGCGGCTACCACTGAATAATGCGCAGTGGTTTCAGCCCTCTGTACAAGAGCGGATGCAACCTGTACGCCATTAAACACTAGGTAGATCCATATGGGGTTCTTGGCGTCATTGGCGCCCACCAAGCTTATGTGCAGTTGAATATTCAATCCCGAGGCAACATAAGACCATTCCGGAGCCGTCTTAAGTGTGCTGGTAATATGAGACCATTTCCCTGTGCCGATCACTGGTTGAGATTTCTGTGCAAATGACTCAGAAGCGGTTGGAAGCGGGCCATTTTTTAACGAAGCAACCAATGAAAAACCACTAGGACATGTTACGGGGCTATCTGTATTCGTAGCAATAAATCGATACTCTTTCTCTTTCGGTGAGAGCACACCTCCGCCAATAAATTTTTTAATTGTGAACGGTCCAGCGGACGCCACATTAAACAGACTAGTGACAAGGAAAAACAAAAGTAATCGTGTCATAGAACTATTGTCTCCAAATTTTGAGGCAAATTCAAATTTCACCGAGATATCGTATCAATACGAACATTTGCCCTATTTAATTCTCCAGCCATTCGCTGTATCAAAATACATCAACTCAAAGGACATATATTTAACATCGACATCCATAGAATCACCAACAGGCTCGCCCATAATTTTCTGTCCATTTCCATCAATGGTTAATTTATAGGTATCAAAGGTCCCCGCACCATCGACAAATGCAATCGTGTCACCAATGGACGGGCTACCAGGAAGAACGGCCGTAATATCCAAGCCACCCGAAGTGTCTACGATATAGTTTTCGCCACTGTCGGCGTTGAAATTCGAGTTTTTTGAAATCCAGCGCGGAGCAAAAACACCAAATGAATTCTGATTAAATATATATTTTCCCAGGTTAATAAGCACAACATTACTCACGGGTTTGTATAGAAATGTGACGTCATAGAATATCTCAGGATTTTGACACGCACCTGTTGTCCCCGTGGGAACACAGCTGGCCAGCCATCGCATCTGGGCTTGAAATGGACAGGCATCACTTCCCGCCGTCGCATCAAATGTGGTGCATCGCTGGCCCGAGTAATCAAATCCCACATTGGCCGTAAGTGTCTCCACAACCAACGCTCCACTTTCATTCACAAAGTTTGCCGTCCCTCCGAATTGAGTTCCACACGCCCCCGCGGTCAATGGCGACGTTGGCGCCGGAGTTCCAGGATCGCAATCCTTTACATAATTAGCTGCGATCTTAATTGATTCCTTACGTGCTTTTGATTTAGTGATTTCATGCCCAATTATAGAACGTTTATTTTCAAGCATCGTGGCCACTTCTAGACGTCGTTTTTCTTTCTGAGCGGCGGCCAGATATTGCAAAAAGATTGTCGCGACAATCGAAATAACTCCTAATACCACAAGCATTTCGATTAAGGAAAAACCATTCCGATTGAGTAATTTCATATCCAAAATTATCGGAGCTTTTCCATTCGTCTTTAAATAAATCGTTTAAAACCGGCGCCTCAGAACGAAGCATTGCTTATGAGAACCTCAGTTATTTCCTATCTAGAGTCCTTACCAACCTTTCTAGAGTTTATTTTATTCTAGAAAAAACAGTTTCTGAATTTCTAATCTCATTACTATCCATACTGTTGAAACTCAGTTTGGCTTTTTTGCTCACAATAAAATTCTCACCTTCGGTAAAGATAAACCATCTCATAAATTTAAATTTCGCCTCAAAAACAGTAAACTCATTGTCTTTTTTTATCTGAGCTTGTTTATCTTGAACCGCTTTTATATTCTCTTTCTTACATACGGAAGCATGATAATCCGAAGGAATGCTTTTACTCTTATCGGACTCTGTGGGTACACCTAACACATCCACAACATCAAATTCCAAATCGGCAATTTGTCCATAACCATTGCTTCTAATAACAGTAGCATCAGCCAATGGGGTTAAATTCTTTCCCGAGACGACCAAACTACACTTTAAATGGATCAACTGCTGCTTAGCCTCGGCTAAACCTTGTTTTTCGGCTTTATCCCAAGCTTCTTTGGAATCCGTTGGGGTTAGATCTTTTGTGGCAATGGCGGCGGCGTCTTTCAGATACTCTTCCATAGTTATATATAATCTATTGGGTACAGAGGCTCGGTAATAACCGTTCGTAAAACTAACCTTCACCTTAACAGTCCCATCCTTTTTAAAACTCATTCCATCCAGTTTCTCTTTGTTTTCTACGTAGGATACTTCCAAATCATCAGGGTCTGAAAAATTTTGTGAATAAAATTGCGTATACATTTTTTGATCAAAACTGGTTTCGTCTTTTTTAGATTTATCTCCGCAACTCACCATGACCGAACTGACCAAAAGTAATACACTTGTCTTTAATAATTGCTTCATGATGAACTCTCTCCCGGTTTTATTGCCTATTAAGCCTAACAATGAGTTTAGTCTTTCCCTATACAACTCATAACTGAACACTGTAAAAAATATTGCAAAGTAACGACCAAGCCATCAAAAGTAAGCTAAAATCACTATCCGATCCCAAATTTTATATGGGATCACTTTTTATTCAAACTCGTCTTGCCTTAAGTTCCTTTTTTTCTTACATTTTCCCGGATGATAAGCCAAATAGATCCCGCCAGATTTTTCTTTCTCCTTGCCTTTCTTTCTTCTTCCGTATTTGCCGGTGGTCATCTTGTTGGCAATACCAGCTCGTTTTTGTTATGTACTCACGCTGGGCAAGCGTCATACCATCTGTACGATGTCTATGAGGCTCAATTTTCCGAAGGGCCACAACCCGATCGCTTTGATTACGGTTCGGGCCTTACTTATCTTGAGAAAGCTAAGTCAATCATCTCACGATTGGCTAAGTTGAACCCCACTCGTTATCAACTCTATTTAAAATTTATCAATTCATTCCCCGAAAGAATACTGATCAAAACGGTTACACCCAAAAATAGAATTTCGAATGATAACACTTTAAATCTTATACCTCATAATTGCGAACTCATTCCGGTTATTATTAATAATATGAACTATTACACAATAGATGGAGAGGTTTGGCCTCATTTAACTGAAAATCAAAAAGCCGCCTTGCTTGTTCACGAAGTCATTTACAACGAAGCTTTGATGTTAGAAAACTCTCATCAAAACTCTTATTTTGTACGTGTTTTCACTCGCCATCTACTAGCGAATAGTTTTAAAAATATGTCGCTGAAAGAGTACCATCAGTTCATCCAAAGTATTCAGTTCACCCAAGCCGATGCTCATGGATTTTCGATCGCCCTGAACTCTTATAACAATCTTAACGGCCTAAAGACACAGTTCCCCGTGGAATACTGGGACGAACATTCCGTAAAAAAAGCAAATTTATATTGGAATGGTCAAAGCTCCGCTTATGGAATCTCTTTGAAATACAATTTTATGTTGGCGCCATTGATGATGAATAGCAATTCGTTCGTCAGCTTTCATCCTAATCATCAAATAGAAATATTTAAAAATCCAATACAGTCTTTCCTGCATGATCCTTACGAACTAAACAAAATCAACCTATCAAAGATAGGATTTAGCGGCGAAATGGCATTTAACTATATTCATTTTTCCGCTCAAGGAAAAATAGCTTCTGTAAAATATTTGGACTATTTTCCTGGTGGTAGTTTATTGAAACTCGACTATCCCGAACTTAAAATGGAAATAGCGCCGTCCATGCCATTGTCACAAGTTGATCTTGAAGTGACACCTTTTCGTTCTATTCAGTTCGCCAATATTTCAAAAAATATTTGCCAAGAGCAACTTCTCAAATATTCCACAGTCGGGAAACAATCGAATGCTCACTCGCAACGCAAATTTATTTCGCTGACGTTGAAACAAAATGTGACTCCTTCCACAATAGAAAAACTAGAGTGGTGTGAATAAAGCAGGTCGGTTTTATTTTTTGACCTTATTGATTTTTGTTAATGGTGAAAGGAAAATAGTGATTCCAAAAACTTCAAGATTTTTTGATTTAGAACCCATTTTTTCCAGATCGGATAAAAAAGAACGTATTTTCTTTTTTGCTCTACTTAGTTGTGCAGGATTCATAGTGTAAATAAGTGACTGAACTTCTCTTAACCCCAAGTCAATTTCTGACATAACCTGCTGGTGATAGTTGGCTAGATCACGATGAAATGATTGTGCCGCTGTGTTCATTTTATCTTGTTCTGTGGTGGTAGAAAAACTGGCCAAAATATATCTCTTGTCTTCAAGTTTAAGCATACCAATTGATACTAAACTCTTAATCATCTCGTCCACATCCCCTAAGGAAACTCCTAGTTTTTCGGAAAAGAATTTACGACCGATATCGTCGGCATTCATTTCAGGAAAAGCCTCGATTAGCGCCATCAAGGCATAATGGCGCCAGGTATTTACATGCTTGAATTTTTCAAAATCAATTAATTTTTTTATTGGCAAATCGGATTGTTTTAGTCCTTTTTGACCTCTAATCAGCAAAGAAAGCTCATCTAATTTTTTTTGACTTAGCTTAATATTTTGCGCCAACAAATTAGCCATCTTATAGGTGAGATGTCTTTTCCCAGACATAATCTCTGAGACTCGACCGGGTTGAATCCCCCAGTCTCTGGCAAATGCTCTTAACGAGTATGATTTGTTTCGAACTTTTTTTTCTTGAAATACTTCACAAACAAATCTTTGCACATCCTTCAAAACACACTCTCCTGTATAGTTCGGCTATCATTAGAAATAAGAAGCTTAGCAAAAGTCAACAATCGTTCCAATTTGGGATTTGGGAACGATTGATAAAAAGTCTCAAAATGAGAATTTAGGTCTTTCTCTCGTATTCAACACTACAGTTGTTCCCAAAATAGGAGCTGTACACTTATTGCTTTTCAATATGAGAAAACAGTTAATTCTTATTTGGCTTGTCCGATTTTTAAAATATTCTGTTAGAAGGATGGTTAAAGTCTTTTTAACGATATCCAGGGGGAATACGATAATGAATAATTTAAAAAAAATCCTTTCTATTGTGGCGGCTGCCTTATTTGCAGTGGGGCTGACTTTGTCATTCCAAAACTGTGGTTCTAACTATCGATTCTCATCAAGCGAGTCCTCGTCCGATATGGACAACGCGTCTTTAGCCTCTCGAGAGCCCTCCTCCCATGACCATGATGCCGGCAGTGGTAATAGCAGCAGTAGCAGCACGACCAATACTACTGACGACGGTGTGTTGTTGTGCAATGGCCGTCCTTGCCAAGCCGCTAGCGTTCCACCGCCGTCGTCGGCCCCGACTGCGCCTCCGAACACAACGGCCGGGCAAAACTCATCATCCGGCAGTTTACCCTTCAATCACTTAGAAAAAATACCTATAAATAGCGGCGCCTTCTTTTCCCTAGGCGCTAGTCCGTTTGTCTCTTCAAATCAAATTACCCTGCAATCATTGCCACCCGAAGGGGCCTTAATCAGCATCGTCGATGATCCCAGAATATCAGAGGAATCTAACACCTGCCAATTTGCGTTCAACATTAACAATGAATCCGATTTTTATTGTCATGTAAAAAAGGATCGTAAAGTTTATAACGGCGACAAATTAAGATTTGTGCATATACCTTCCCGCTATTGGTCCAAAAAAATGAGAGTGATTTACCAAATTGGCTCGGTATACAGTGGCGAGTGGTCTGTTGAAACCATGGCCGATCCCGGAACGAAAGCGATACTGTCTGGTAGTTTCGGCTTTGGAACGACTCAAGCCCAAATCAATAAAACGATCTACTCGAACACGGTTACGATAAAAGGTCTAGCGGCCAGCGTCCGGGCCGTTCCTATTCAAGTTTCAGGATTGCAAGAGGGCTTTGAATTGTCCATCAACGGTCAATGGATTGTATCGTCGGGACAGTCTCCTGCCTATGGTGTTTGGATAAAAAATGATGATCAGCTTCAATTGAGAATCATACCACGACAGCTAGATACCATTTATCGGGCAAAAATTTTATTTGAAAAGATAGGCCTCAGAAATGGCACAGTCAATTACACTCAAAGCGACTATATTGATTGGTCTATCCACGTAGATAAAGGCGTGTCCTCGGAGCCGGCTACGTCCTATTGCGCAGCTGGTGCTGTAAATGACATGCCTTCAATTGATGGCACGCAAATCTGTCATTTTTCATGGCAGGCCGCTGAAGTCGGGCGTCCAGCCGCAGTCAGAGTCAGAGGAGACAATGCCAGACTGGACGCAACATGTACAGAGAATGGGAAACTGTGGACGTATAACTTTCATTGCCCAGGAAAAGTGAAAAAATCTTGCCCGGGTGGACAGATTGCCAATATTGCCTCTAAATCAAAAGCCAATTCATTTTGTATCTTCAGTTGGGGCATGACCGAAGTTGGCAAAGCTGCCGGCATTAGCGATAGCTCTTCCAACGCAGGAAAAGCCTCAAACTGGATCTGTAAAGATGATGGAACGTATTCTGTAGGCTCTTTTGAGTGTCCATAGAATACAGCAGAAGCGTTATATAAAAATATGGAGAAAGCCTATGGATAAACAGTCCTCAGTGTTACGTAATGACGGATTTGCAGTCATTCAAGCCCTCATAGTCAGTGGCGTAACGATCGCCCTGTTCGCTGGACTCACATCGCTTTCGTTGGCTCAAAATAAAAATCAAAAGAAAATGGCTATGAAGTTTGAACTACAAGACTTTCGCAACACGCTGGCTCAAGCTCTTGCGGTCCCAGCAACGTGTCGACAGGTTTTAACATCTATAGCAACACCTATCGATGTCAGCACTCCTGGGGAGCTGACATCGATATCCCTGGTCGGAAGTAAAAAATTATGGGACACCAATATTGGAAAACCCGAAGGAAGTACCAGTGGACTCTCGATTAAATCCATCAAATTCTTTGTCGATGGAGTTGTCGTCGGTACGACGGATCGTTTTATCGGGCACTTAGAAATCACGCCTCTTTGGGAGCCTAATTCATTTCCCTTAGCGTCCGAGGTTTTGCGACAAATTGTTGTTGTTGATAGCACTCACAAGATAGTCGATTGCATTTCAACAACGATCCCTAGCTGCCCGACAGGACAAATATACTCTGGAATAAATCCATCAGGACTTCCTGATTGTGTTTCTTTGCAGTGCCCCGCTGGAAAAGTGATCGCGGGTGTATCGGCGGGTGGCACTCCGACCTGTGTAGATGAGACCCAAATCACTTTGAAAACTTGGTCTTGCCCTGTGGGGCAAGCCGCACGCTCTATTTCTTCGGACGGAGTTCCTGAGTGCATCTCGGTCACGGCCGTCGCACCGACAAACCCCAACAGTTCGCCTCCAAACTCGGTACCAACATCAAACCCGGCACCAACATCAAATACCACGTCCAATACCGTAAAGTCTCCCTGCACAGGAGGTATTTTTAAGGAACCGTCAGCTGATAAATCTAATAATTGCGAATGGACTGTTCCAGATGCGCAACCTGGCGTTTCAATCAGCCGAATTTCCGGCTCAAATGGAAGTTGGGTAGATGCTGTTTGTTCCAGCTCTGGTTCTGGAAAGTGGGATTATACGTATCATTGTCCAAGCATCAAAGGCGCATTTTCGTGTTCTGGAGGGGGACATACAATCACGTCCCCTGATGGCAAAAATACTTGTGATTTCAATTGGCCTGACACCAGCGCAGGAAGTACAGTCAATCTTTCTTCCGTAACTGGCGGAACAGGTACAGCCACCTGCACCGACCCCTCTGGCTGGAGCTTTATGTACAATTGCCCCAATACTTCAGGCGCACCCACATGTCCTGGTGGAGGCGAACCTAGTTATCCCTCCAATAGCAAGGGAACAAACTGCGCTTTTAGTTGGTCCGGAGCCAATGTGGGAACGCGTATCAACCTAACTTCCTCTGTAGGAAACGGAACAGCGACTGCTTATTGCAAAGCCGCTGATGAGTGGGTCCTGGAAAAAATTGAATGCAAATAAAAAAAATAATTTTAGTAAAAATGGGAAACCCTAAAGGATTCGGACTGATCGAAACACTTGTTTCCATCACCATTACTATGATTGGTTTAGTTGGAGTTGGAACATTCTTAATATACCAAAATAAGGAAATCATGAGGCACTCGCAAAAATATGAGGTGGTCGAAATTAGAAATAACTTATACTCAGCGTTGTTAGACTCGTCCGCATGCAAAACTATACTCAACAACATGAACGATTCATTCAGCGAAGGGGCAGTCATCAACCTGACCCAAATTTCTGTTCCAAAGTACGGCTTAAACTTAAAAAAACCCTCTGCTCAAAGTGAACCTATTCTCAACAGCAGTTCGGGATTAAAATTAAAATCGCTCACATTTAATGTAAATAGCTTGGTTTCAAATACCACCGATCAGTATTTGGGATACTTTGAAGTTCAAATAGAAAGTAATGATCAAAGCTTTAAACCTATAAAGACCAGTAAAATAGTCAAAGTAAACTCTTTAGGAAAAGCAGAAAGCTGTGTCGCGGAACTCACTCTGAGCTGCCCCGCAGGAGAGTTCTATTCCGGTATAGACTCCTCGGGCCTACCTGTATGCATCTCCTTAGACTGCCCCACAGGAAAAGTAGCACAAGGAGTTTCCCCCACTGGAGTTGTTATTTGTGTCGATGATACGGCGATCACTCAAAAGGTATTAGCCTGCGCTTCCAACGAATATCTTTCTGGGGTCAGTGCCTCTGGTAGTGCCATTTGTTTGCGTTTACCCGCGGTCACATCCGCCCCAGTGTCACCGCCGCCTCCCACCCCTGCCTGCGTTCTGGATTTTATTTCTGACCAAAATGACGGATGGGATTTTCCGGGCAGCATTCCCGTAGGCTCCACTGATGTTTCTGGAACCAAAACACAAGGGGGATGTATTCCGACGACATCGGTTTGTATTGGAACCACGCTCACATTTTCTTTTGATATGATTCAAGGTCAGCGACATTTTTTTGCTGCCAACACGATCAAAGGAGTCTCAGGACGAAGCGGAAACGTCGCGTACAGATGTCCTTAGTTTTGTTCTTTCTGTCTGCTTGTCCATACCCAAGGATATCTTTACCCAAAGATGTCCTTGTCCAAAGAACTGTGTCACGAAAAAAGGGGTTCATTATGACCATCATGTTGAAAAAATTAAGTGTGTCTACACTCCTAATAACTCTTGTGATTGTTTTATTTCAAAACTGCGGCAGTTTTTCATCCGCGCCATTAGCTCACGAGGCCGAAGCAAGTCATTCGGAACTGTCTCTGACGCCAGACTTACCGAGTGAGGCAAGTAGCGTAAATGGGGCTGTCCATGGGGAATGGCTTGCCCCGGCGACAGCGTCCAGAACATGCCCGAATGATTTTCATCTAGAGTCTGATACGTGTGTCAATAATAACAAGATATGTTTTGCCGAGGGAATCCTGGGGACTCAGGGATGGGCGAATGCAAAATGGAGTGAATGCCGAACCTGTCTTCGTAGCCACACCTCTTGGCAAGGACTCTGCCACCCGAATGTCAACGCCATAGACTCTTTTGCATCACTGATGATGGCGGGTTGGAATGATGGCGTACTGGCCATTCCCGCGCTGGCCGAAAATGGATTTATCGGCATACCATCGCAACTGGTTGTGGACCAAAATCAATCGGTTTCATTTAAAGTTGGCTATGCCCGGGCTAAAACGATTTCTCTTTCACCCAAGCATATCCAGTTAGAAGGGCCCGGTGCAAAAGGATGCCAAATTAATATCCAAGGGAATGGACTCGCGGAACGACAAATCATTATTTCATCCTGCCAAGGCCTTGGCCCTTTACGTATCTCGATCACGGCAGGTTCTGCTCTATCTGAAAATAATGTAGCCTTTGGCCCCATAGGACCTAGCTCTGATGTGATCGTTTTCAACCCGTCTGCCTATGTCCAAACTCAGTTTAAAGACGATTATGTAGGCTCCTATTCTAGTGTTCAGGGAGAAACACTGGATTTTGCTATGTACTATCCCAAAGAGTATCTAAAAAACAAAAATTGGCCTGTGTTGATATGGATCCATGGAGGTGGCTGGATGGGTGGTACAAATAAAGAAGATGAGTACACAGCCAAAGCCTTTGCTGAATCTGGATTCATTGTCATCAACGCAAACTACCGCGTCGCAAAGATGGATCCAAGAAGTTCATTTGCCGATGTTTCAAAAATATTTCCACCTTCACAAACGTATTCTGCCGGCTCGGATGACATCAAAGCTCTGGTTCGTTTCGTTTACAATAATGTTCATTTGATGAACGGAGATAAAAATAAAATTTCAATAGCGGGAAGCTCGGCTGGTGCGCACTTGGCCATGCACCAAGCCACAAGAAAAGACGATGATATTCGCTTTAAATGTGTCATCAATGCCGCAGGCCCTACTCATTTACTCTCTTTACGACTCAACTCGGACTATCCTGTGACCCAGTTTATTGTCGGCTCTGTATTTGGATCTGTGGAGAATGATCTAAAAAATTATTCACCTAGCGAAAATTTCGCTGGAATTCGAGCCGAAAGAATAGTGGTCCTTCATCAGCTCAGAGACAATCTAGTGCCCATTGACCAGGCTCTAGAAATTGCTTCGAAAAAGAAAAAACACTTACCCCACTTACCACTGACCTTTCTGATCGGTAATGCTCACCATGAACAACCCTTGCTGAAACCACAGTATGAACAAGTCACCCATGCCTTTTTTAACGAATCGGAAAATCAAAAAATTTTAAAAGCGGTGTCCTATTCCCAATGCCGATAGGGGCTAGCTGACTTATGGATGAATCAAGTTAGCAATAAACCGTACATTCCTATTGAGTTTTTCTTTAAACTCATTATACATTCGAAAATGCATGTATCTAAAATTTTTAATCAGTTTAATTCTTAGTATCGCCCTTTCTCCCGTCACAAAGGCGTCTCAAATTGCTAATTCTCAAATCGCTAGTTCTCAGTTTATGAAGTCTCAGCTTGTGAAGATAGACACGGATATTAAATATTTGGCTTTAAAGACAGAGGGTAATTATCTTGTTGTTATAAATCCAAATTATTTAGCTAAAAAAGAGGGTGCAAATTACGCTTATTTTTTGGACTACCATAAAGACAATATCACTCTTATTTGCCGACAAATGAATGCCTCGGTTGTTTTTGCGGCCGACAAAGTGATTCATGAAGCCGCTGTTAGATATACTGTAGATAATCAGATGCAGATGATCCCATCAGAAAAGGCCATCGACCTTGTCATCTGCAAAAAGTAAATCCCTGGATTCCATATGGCGGTTCGCTTAATACACTGTCAATTGCGTGATCACCTTAGAAAAAGATATTCCACAAGAATATTCTGCCGCAGAATTTCTTCCGGGATCAATAGACCTTAAAAAGGGCGATATCGTTTATCCCGTTGGTTTTGGGCGTTCCTCTAATTCTCAGCCATTGGACAACAGCGCCTTTTACTTAAAAAAATCTGTAGGCGTAAACATCTTGGCAGACTGGGGTACCCACTTTCTTATTGACCAGAAAAATGGTGGTGGGATGTGTAAAGGCGACTCTGGTGGACCTACATTTTATTTTTTAAATAACAAAGTATACATTGCTGGGATCAACCATGGCGTTTACCCAATTGACAACTGCCTGGACAAATCCATCGTCATTAAATCTCAAATATTCAAAGCTTGGGTCGAGCAATTTACCAGAGAAAGTCCTTAAACCAATTCGACCACTAGAAAAATACCTCATCAACCCGTTCACATCGACATCGGCTGACGCCGTTTACAGCTGCCTACTCCTGAAAAACACATCCTGCTTTTAATAGATCGGCTTGAATCTCTTCAAGCTTTATAAATTCATGTATGTGAAAAATGCCGTTCTTTTGTTTTTCATGAACTTTCATACAGGCCAACGCACCAACAAGCCCTGTGATCTTCCCCTCGCCGTACCCACGCAGAACTTTTATACCCACTCGTTTTGATGACGCGCTCTTTTGAAATCCTTCTACCAAAACTGAAAAAACATCAGACTCTGATTTAAACAACAAAAGCATGTCCACTAGAGAATCTATGCTCAACAGTTTAAGCAATTTCGCTAGATAAGGAATTTTATAAATACTTAAAATAGAAAAATTAAGAAGTGATCGATCTAAACTCAATCTGGTCTGGAACATTACGTTCTTTTGCGTTCGTTGCAAAGAGTACTGATCAGAAAAGTTAAATGGAAATGCCATCCGCGTTCCTAACTCCGCTCCAAAAAATTTCTTTCGAATTCGATTTTTTCTTTTTTGAATTGCACTATTCAAAAGCTCTTTAATGGTCCAATGAATCGCGGCACGACCGTGGTTCTCGCCACTGCCAAGAAGGATGGAAATATCTACGCAATCTGCGGATGAAGAACGAACGACATCCGCTGCCAGCAAATTTGTTAGTCCGGGGGCAAGTCCAATACTCATCAACACGGTCGAGCGAACATCGTATCTGGCAGCCAATTTCTCAACTTGTTGATGATAGACATCATTAGCGGTCACATCCAAATAATGGATCCCTAATTTAATGCAGGCTTCCACCAAATTCGTCTGATCGGTATCGATGCATGTAATGACAATGTTGAACATTTTCAATGTGTCATCCCAGTCGCTTTTATCTGAATTCACATCAAACAAAATAGAATCAACCACGGCCAACGATTGAAATCGTCGTAAAGCCGCAACGCCTTTTTCGGGATGCCGTCCAGCTAGAGTGATTCGATAGCCCGTGCAACCCACAAGGTACTCTGTAATGGCTAATCCAACTTTTCCGTAGCCTCCCACGATAAGGACTCTAGGATCTTTTACGGAATCTATCATGATAGCACCCTTTCCACACCACACAGTGGCTCATCTACTCATCTACTCATCATCGTGATATTATACGTAGGCAAGAACTTCGGAAATCTGTTTGCCACCAGAGAACAGTATTTGCCATTGACGTAAGCAATGATGTTTGCTATCCGAAGTGAAATCTGACTAAAAGCAAATATAAAAATTTAAAAGTAGGTCTTTTGAAAACATTCTTATTTCTAATTTTCGTATTTTTTTGCCATGCCAGTTTAGCCTCTTTTTCTGTGGGAAATGGCGGCGATCTTGTGCAATGCCGTCCACAGCCAGGATCACCTTTTAATGGGCATTACAGTCTGGATTTCTTGGTTACATACCAAATTTCTAGTCAATACAAGGTACTACCGACAGCCAGTTTGCAACAGTCATTGGATCGTATTTATAAAAATCTAACTCTCAAAGTTCCAACCATTGCTAAGAACTTTTATGACTTTGCTCGTAACTATAAAAATACGACTAACTTCATGGAAAAATACATATGGGAAATCGCTCAGTTTGGGCTTGCCGATTTAAAAGACGAGCGTATCGTCAGTTTGTTTCCACCGAATTGTGTTTCAGATAATAAAGTACAACTCATTCAAACCATTATTCGGCAAGTGCGCGATCATCATGGCGACACCAAGGTTATTTTCAAATATGATCCTCGTATAATTGACCCACTTGAAAAAGCAAATCCCCTGCAGGTTTCTTTTTTACTTGTGCATGAATGGCTATGGAACTACACCGCTAATGTCGAGGTGTTAAGAAAGGTGAATTGGTTTCTGCATACCAACGCCTTTGATATGCTTTCGGCGACAGAGGTTACCAAGCAACTGGCCGGCCTGGGGATACAGGTTCCCACAGAAGATCCGTCCGCTGTCGCACAACTAGAATGCACCCACGACATTATTGGACTCGACAGCATTGTTTCACGAATCTTCGTCGGTCTAGGATCCAGGGAATTTCGGGTCGCCAAATTTGAACCCTACATTTTACGGCGACTATGCAATAGCTACGCGGGATGTAGAGACTCCAGTATCGTACGACCGTTCAGTCGGGACGGATTTTTCTCTCGAAGTCCAAAATATTTTGCAGAAGATACATTTATTTCATTCCTCCCCTACGGGCAACCGATGAGCCTGATCATCAATCTGAGATCACCGAATACAGGCCATGTATTTTCCCAATGTGACATGAATCTGGGTACCAACCGAGCCAAATGCGCGGATCAATACATTTGGCATGATCAATCATTGACCGACATGCGTATGAAATTATACATGAATCGAGAGTGCCTAAAAATTGTCTCAACAGTCCGTCACCCTGCGTCTTCTCGCCAAGGACAAACTTATTGGTTTGAAGACGATTATATTATATTTTCACGCTATCGATTGGATCAAATGTGAGCTTTGAAAATTTAGCCATTGTTAACTATCGAAGTAGTTTAGTCCAAGAATTAAAGCTACGGATGGAAAGAAACCCTAGCTACTCTCTACGTGCGTTTGCCCGCGATATTGATGTATCACCCGGCTATTTGTCTCAGCTCATCAATCAACAAAAGTCCCTCTCACCTCGGAAAGCCGTTTCCATTCTTAAACACCTTCGCTGGTCATATGACAAAGAAAAAAAATTTTTGAGTTCCGTACAATACGAGCATTCTGAAACGGTCCTCGACGAAGAACCATTCGGAACGCCTGCAAATGGTCCCGAGTTTTCTAATATGACCCTAGATATTTTTGAATTAATCTCTCGATGGCACTATGGAGCCATTCTAGAGCTACTGTCCCTTCCCAATTGTACACCAAAGACGGAATGGATTAGTGACAAACTTGATCTTCCTCTGTCGACTGCCGACGAAGCGATCAAACGCTTACTGCGCATGGGTTTCTTGAAAAAAACCAAAACTGGCTTTCAACGATGCGATCCTCATTTGCAAATAGAAAACATGCCCTCAGAGGCCATTCGCAACTTTCATCGCGAATCATTAGATCGCGCCCGTGTGGCCATTGATTTACAAGAGCCTAATACACGATTTTTCTCCTCTGTTATTTTACCCTTCAAGTCTGATCGAATAAAAATAGTCGGCGATCAAATAGAAAAATTCAGAGACTCGGTCAATAGGCAAGAGTCAAAAGATCCTGGTAACTCTGTCTATCAACTCTGCGTTTCATTTTTTAGGGTCGATGCTAACACAAAAGATTCCTAACAGATTCCCGCCGGCCACAACCTTCAGACCACCCCATTTATTTGCGGGATGCCGTCGATTTTAGATGTCAGCGCCACTGAAATTGATTATACCCAGTGCGTGATAGCCATTCATAAGTTTCAAAACATTTTAATCATGACTCGTCAGCTAATTCAAAATCCTAAAAACACAGGCATTAAAACATTCGCTCGGAAGACGACACATTTTTTTGAATTTCCCAAAGTAGAAAGACATTATGAAAATGCAAAGCTTATCTGGATTGTTCGACTTCGTTGGGCCGCTATCGGTCTTTTCTTTTTTTTAGCCGGTCCGGGGTATATTTTCGGAGCGCTGAATGCCTCGACCCTTGGCTTTTTTATTGGCATTATTGGTTTTCTTTTTGTCTTTAATCTTTTTACTTATTTGATTTTTGCGGACAGCAAAAAACCAGTGGGATCTGTATTCATATGCTTTCAATTGGCCTTAGATTTAACCGCGCTGGCAAGTCTTTTGTTGATTTCGGGTGGATTTGAAAACCCATTTATCGCCTTGTTTCTTCTGAATGCGGGCCTCGGCGGCGTACTTATTCGAGGGCAATTTTCTTTGCCCTTTATTTTCCTTTGCCATGCTTTTTTAGTCACTTTGCAAATTCCATATGTGATTGAAAACATCGAAGCAAGGCAGAATTTTTTTTGGATCTATATCTTCGCCTCTCATGTTTTAGTCTTTTCGGGATGGCTGGTGATGCGCTCTTTAGGGACTTATCTTGAGTCACACTTTGAAAACCAATCATTACTCAGCATCCAAACAGAAAAACAAGATCGATTGCGGGCTCTGGGGGCATTAGCGGCGGGTTTTTCCCATGAGTTCGCTAGTCCTCTGAACGCCGCTGTATTGCAGCTTGATCGTCTTGAGCGAATACTTACAGAGTCCAATAAGGTAACCGTTCAACAAATTGAAGAGCGCTTAAGGCAAGCAAGGGAAGGCGTGCTAGAGACCAAAGACAGCATTCGCAAATGCGAGCATGTGATCCACTCGATGAACGCGGCTCAATTGGACGTACGTACCTACAATTTGAAGCCCGTCAATATGATGAATTTTATTCAGGAGATCGCGGACTCGTGGTGCGAAGAGCATAGAAATGCAAACCTGGTCATCTTAAACACATTGAAAAACTCTCTGTTAATTTCCCCTATCAATTTGGCACAAGTCATCTTGAACTTGCTGGACAATGCATTTGAAGCCAACCCAGGTGGGCAAATCCTGTTGTCTTTAAAAACAGAAAACAATTGGGTGATTTTGTCCGTGGATGACAGTGGGCCGGGCTTTAGCAAAAAAATGCTTCAGCACCGAGGCGAGCCTTTCATCACCACAAAAAAACAGGGAACCGGTTTAGGGCTCTACGTAAGTGAAATTTTTGTTCAAAGCCTGGGGGGACACCTTTCCATAAAAAATAAATCTGAATACGAAACGGGAGCCATCGTGACGCTCCGTTGGCCTCTTCAATCCACAATTGGTAGCCACCCATGAAAAAATCTATATTGATTCTAGAAGATGACACTCAACTGGCTCGAAGCCTTAAACGTGATTTTGAAGAACATGATTTTGAAGTTACCTTGGCGGACGAAATCGACAAAATTCCTACAAGTGACCACTTCACGCATGCTCTTGTTGATCTCAGGCTGGGCAGCGGAGATTTTGGGTTAGAGGCAATTGCAAAGATCAGGTCGATCTCATTAGACATTAAAATTGTGATCCTTTCAGGATACGGCAGTATCACGACCGCGGTCGAAGCTGTGAAACGTGGAGCTATTGACTATCTGACTAAACCCGCACGCTTAGAAGAAATCATGCGCGCTCTCAACGGCCATCGAGTCACGACCAACGCCGAATTTAAACGACGTTCACTTTCAGAAGTAGAACATGAATATATTGATTTTGTCTTAACAAAAAACGAGGGCAACATCAGCAAAACGGCGAAAGACTTAGGTCTTCATCGTCAGAGCCTACAAAGAAAGCTTAAAAAATACATTTAAAAAATAAGCACCAGAAACAGAAATACTATTGATAAAAGATTTAATCCAGGACGGATAGCAGGGGGCCAGTGACGCCCCCAATTTCATCTAAATTTTTTGTAGGTTCACACAATCATAATCGGTCTCAGACATTCGATTCATTTTGTGCATGCGTGTTTGAATAGGCTTTTTTGTTACAGGGGAATAGGTAACAAAAAAATCGAACTGAGTCGCCCCTTGCTTGCCTTGCCAAGAGAATAATTGATTATAAAGAGTGGCATCGTCGTTCCCATAAATATCGTTTTCTGAAGTCTGTCCTTGAAGATTCATGGCACATGTTTTCAATTGAGGATATTCAGAGCGATGGTAATTGGTAATTCGCCCGAGAACGACAATTTCATCCTGAGGCAAGTTTGCACGATCCGTGGCAAACACTGGGCGCGTAGTCAGTTTATAGCAATGAAGTCCGACAGGGTTCGCCTCGACTGCGTCTAGATACAAGTAGCATGTCTTTCCCGTCGCTTTCTCATTTACGAACTCTGATCCCTGATAAAGCTCGCCACCAACGCTGTGGATAGTAGCCGAGTGACCCGACAAACCAGTGAAAATCGTCAGCAAAGATATCAATATTTTTTTCATTTTCGCATCTCCTTCATGAACATATTGGATATGTCCATGATTCAGAAATGTCACTGCAACATTCTGTTGCAGTGTTGTCGAAATTGAAACCGGCCACACTGTCTATTTAGTGTACCAACGCCCACACGCGGACAAAGATCTTCTATAAGTTTTGTATTCAGCCAACCCATAACTCTTAAAATCATCTTTAATACTTTTACCAACCAAATGGGCCGCCAAATTATCTTTTTCATTAACCAAGGATTCTGCCAAAAGCTCAAATTTATTTATAAGTGCATTTGCTTGCTTTTTTGAAACGTAATTTTGTTCAAACAGTATTTGAGTATAACTAATGAACGGGCCTCTATAACCCCTAACGTCGCTCGACTTCAACACTCGTGGATACATGTTCATAAATTTTTCTTTAACTAAAATCGATAAGGGGTCTGCACCAGTCCATTTTTCGTTGGGATTGGGAAGCTTCAAATATTCAGCAGCTATCTGTTCTCCCAAAACATATCTCACGAAATTAGCAGCACCCTTTCCGCCATCTGTGTTGTTTTTGACTAAACTGTCGTAAATAATTTTTGCAAATTTATTCGAAATGTCCTGCATTTGCCGATGAAGAGCATAAGCCGCTTGTTGCAAATCTATTTGACTAAAATAGTCATCCATACGTGCAAGATCAATTTCCGGCAATTGCGAGTACTTACCTTGCCCCACAGAGCGGAACCTATTTAAATGAGTTAGGTCTAAAATATCTCTTAAAGAAACCGGATACGCATTTTGCCCAGCGAAAGCCGACGCCTTTATTCTTTCAAGATTCTCGGCTTTCCGTACTAGGCCAAATGATGCTGGGTTAACATTGTCATTGTAGTAATCAAGGGCAGGATGATTTTTAGGTTCAATAACTCGCACTGAATAATGGTCTTCTGGGTTTCCCGAAAAGGGATACCTGGGGTACACATCTACAACACGGTCAGGGCGGTCATTTATACTTTGTCCATAATGATACCAATCTCGATCAACAGGGTCATTAGTGTTGGCGAATACCGAAAAGGTTATAAAAAAAGTAACCGTACATGATTTAAATAAATTAATTTTTTTAAAATCCACGTGACCTCCTGAGGCTATACTTACAGACTTATGCCAAAAATGGGTGATGCGAAAACCGAGCCAACTAGATTTCGCAACGCCAATTCAAATTTTCAAAATCCTTCATGCGCAGCTAAAGCAATCAGAACATCTAAAATTTTAGATTTCCTCTTAAGCAAACAAACCAATTTTCTGCTTCTTGTAACTTAGCCGAGATTAACATGTCGATCATGTTTGATGTCATTTTGTTAGACACTTGTCTAGAGTGAGACCAATAACCCTCTCCGTTTTGCCTCTCCTACTTTAAGCGGGGCGTGGCCATTTGAAGTAAAACTCGTCCGTGTTTATGGATATAGATAAATTACTCGCATCGTTGAAGGCTCTCTCGCATAAAGCTAGATACGTTGATAAAAACCCTTCACAACTTTCCATTCTCCCTGTTGTCATTACCAAGGCATGCCCTTACCATGCCCCTACCGTCACTTGTCCTTACCGTCATTTGTCACTAATTGCTGTCATTACTTACTTATGTCATTACTTACTTATTTTACAAATCGAGTATTTTCAGAGGGAAAGGGGTTCTAGATAAAATCCGGCTCTGCAGGCGCAGGATGCGCGCTCCCCTGCGGTTGCCCGAGGGCCCGGATGGCCCGAGATAGGATTTTATCTAGAACCCCTTTCCCTCTGAAAACTACTTTTTTTTCCTATAATTTAAGTTCAACAAATTTTGAAATAAAACTCAGCTCATCATCCGTCAATTTTGATTCATTTTTTGTAATCTGCACCCAACGATCCCAAGTCAAAACAAGACGAGACACTGTCTTCCACCAAAGGATTCCCTCGAAAGACTTTGGATCAACTATAACTACTAAATCATCAGTTTTATGCTGAATTCTAACCAAAAAAACTTCACTTTTCTCTGATGCTAATTTGTCAATTCTGCTGTCGTCTGGTGACGTCAAAAGAAGCGACGGCAGCCTTTTTGTCACCTCAAAGGTCGCATCTGGGATTAAAAGTAGTTTTTCAGATAGAATCAATTTTTCGTTTGCCATAGTATAAAATTTCAAAAAAGAAAGTACCAATAAACACTTAACAAATTGCATATCTCATACATGCTAATAGGACCTCTAGGTAAGTCAAAGAGTATTTGCAGTTTACAATAAATCCTTTTATTCTATCCTCAATTGTAGATCATTAGTTTTAATTTTTTAAAAGATTGGACCTTCGATTGTCGCCTACAAGCCTAGTACGTGAAAAGTTGCCTGTTAAAAAATTATTTTTATTTTTAATAAATTTCTCACTCAGAAGACCGAACATCCACTCTAGACAAATTTACTTTAAACAAATCCGATAAAGACGAAATTCAACAGGAGCCACATGAACATTAAAAACTTACAGTCTATCCGCTCAAGAGCCGATATGATTATTTATTTAAAGCAGGAAATCAAAAGGGAAATAGACCAGTTCAAAAATGATATACAAGATCTAGAACTCCGCAACCAATCTGCCGAATGGGTCGATTACCAAAGAAAGGAATACGAAACCAAAATTTTAGAACATCAAACCCTTTTATCAAAAGCGGATGAGTTTCAGAAAAACAGTAACCCTCTTGGAATTCTGATCTATCGCAGACTAGATCTAAAAGGCGAGTCCGAGTTGGCGACGTCAAGTTACATATGGAAAGACTTGGCCTGCTTCAAAAACAATCGCTTTCCATTGCATTCCTATAATATGAAAAAAACAGCTGATTTTGAATTCAGCTATGACATGCATGGCACCACAATCACTGAACACTATAAAATAGTGGCTGAGTTTTAAAAACATGCAAACTATCTTTTATGCTTACCAATGGCGCTTTGTCCTTACCAACTGTCCACCAACCGATATTTGCTACTTACCTTGTATTAAAGTAAGGCCTCAAACTTAGACTTTAAGGATTCTGATTTTTTAGGATGAAAATGAAAGTCAAACTTGCATACAATCGATTGACCATCACGAGAGCACTGAGCCTCTGAGTTTTTCTGATACTCGAGTCTGAATTCTGAAATGACCTTCAGACTGGCTTGGCCGATTTCATCTTTTGCAATATCCTTGAAAATACCAATTATTCCATCAACCGTCGTCTTTAAATAACTATTATAATCATCATCATTCAGTGGCAAAGTATCCCAATCAATAACAATTGGAAAATTCAGCTGTGAATCCAGCCAAGACTGCTGAACTCGTCTTTTAGCTTCTAATCGAGTGATCTGCTCTTCCTTTTTTAACGGAGCTAAGAATTTTCCCGAGCTAAGAACCTGCACATATTCCATGGCATTATAAATCCTGACTGCAGAAATTGAAGAGATAGAAACATAAATAAGATCCTCATCTAGTTTATCTTTCATCATGACCATATCAGAATGACCGCGCTCACCACAGGATACCTGTACAGGGTATCCTGTGATAACGGCACCACAATTTAAATTAAGACTTATCAAACAGCGAAATTCGTCCACTTCGTTTTGAAAATCGACTATTTTTTTTAAAATGACTCCTGTCGAGTCAAATTGAAACTTCTGATAAGTTTTTAATTTATTCATAAAATCCTATTTTAAACCTATAACGCCGATTCAACCTTAGTTCGAATTGCGGCTTCACGTTCAGCAACCTGATCTACATTGGTATAATAAAAATCCAGTTTCAAAACACCGGAATCATAACTTACGCCATACTCACCGTAATGACTTCCCGTATTTATCATCTGGATTTTTTTAAGCGAACCTTTAAGAGCCGTTTTCCCCATGTCATCAGAACAAATAGAGCGAAATGCATTTATGATTGGATTAAAAAACATTCCTTCCATGTATTCATTCATCGCCTCTGCCGGATTCGACTTTCCTTCCAGCTGTGATCCAAAATTGTCCCAAGCAATATCAAACTCAACAGGAAAACCAGTGATGCTTTCTATTTGCTTTTGAATTTCATTAAACTTGCCACCTTTAAATCCCTCGATAGCTCTTTTTTCTGCTAATCCCATATAACTCTCCCTTTGTTGTATATTTTATTTCGATGTGTCTTTTTGTGATTGAGCCCATAGATCCAGAGGCTTCACTTCTTTTGATTTAGTTTCATCAAAAGAAACTTTAATTGTTTTACCCTGAAGATAAACCTCGAAAAATGACCAATTTCCCCAACTTTGACGGGTTCCCATACGACTTCTGTGATCTTTTTTTACCTGATATTTGAAATCCACGCCTGTTCCGGCGGGCACCGCCTTATACTTTAGACACTTGCCATCTATACCTTCGGCAACAGCCAGCTCGCCAGAGATTTTAATGATCGCATCGTGCAGATTATGGCTATTTTTTTCTGTAAAAACAGCCATCTCGACCTCAAGGCCTTCGCCTTTAAAGTATTTCCCATAAGGATTTATCTTTTGCTTAGAAGATTCTGATTTACCTGACGATTGCCCCCATGAAATGGCGGGCATCGTAAAAATAAAACTGGTAATGATAAATAGAAAGATTTTTTTAGCCAGCATCAGAACTACTGGTCTACCAGTTTTGCCATCTGATCCCACGAATTATAACCCGTACTATCCGTGCTTGCCGTGATTTTGCCACTTTTGAACTTAGGCCCTTGATCGGTTTTGCCAAACACATAGTCAATAGACTTTACGGTGCTCATTATTTTTTTACTCTCATCATCCGTGCAATATGCCGCAGCTCCATCTTTGATCGCATCCATCGCATACCCTATTTGAGACATATCATTCACCGTTTTATAACTTTTCCAATCGACAGTAATTGAAACTCCTCCACCACATTTACTTTTAAATGCTTCCGCTGCCGCTTTTACACGTGGCTCAAGTTCGGTCTTCTTTTCTCGTTCTTCTTTCCCCGCCCATGCCCCAGTACTGACGATCAACATCAATCCCATGAGTAATGACTTTCTTTGCATTGTATCTCCTTTTGTTTGTTTTTTGTTTTATCTAGCCAGAATTTTTTTGCATCTGGCATTGACTTATTTTTTTATTTTTTGAATTAAAAAATTGACATAAATTTTGCGTTAGATAGGCATCGTCTTTCTCTAGTTCTTCTTGCAAGTCTTCATAAAATGACTTGTGCGACAGACACACATCCATCACCTCATAAGCTGCTTTTACATCTGACGTTTCCTCACTTGGAAAATGAACGGGATGCCTTAGTCCTGCCATAATTGCCGAGTACAGCTTCATATTGTCACAAACAACACGATTTTTAGACTGTGCGGCCACAATCTTGAAGATAGGCAGACTGGCTTCTATACGATGCCCTTTTCGCACTTCCTCTGCAATATCTAAAAGTTCACTTTCTGAATGCACAGACAATTTCGTCCAGCTCATGACTTTACGTGTACAACTATTTAAAATTTCATTTGAACTGATTTGTTTTTTCTGAAATTCATAGGGATTGATCGCATAACATTTAGAAATCGATTCAACACTGTCAATTTTATGCAGCGATAGAAAATCTTGACTGTAAAGGCTTAAAGACAAAAAAAATATCAATATCGGAATCTTCTTTTGTATTTTCATCGTCACGCCTTTTGACACTAAAAGCACTACTACAGATCATTTCTTTTTGTCTTTCAATTAAATTTCTATTCCCACTGGACCATCATCCAAACAAACAAAAAAAGCGCTACGCAGCACTATGCAAACAGGTGAATCGACCTAGATCGGCTGGCAATGACAGTTGGTAATGACACAATACCAACAGAGGTATTAAAAAAGCACCACATGTTTATATGCCGATCGTGGGATAACTGTACATTTTAACACCGCTGACTGTCCCATCGTTGAACAAACATGTGCCATTGCTATAGTAATCGCCTTCCCCCTGATAAGATCCAAAGTTGGGATTATAAACGCAAGACTCATTTGACTCACAAAGCGTATCATCATCCCCTAGACCGTCATCTAAAATCTCGTGGGCGTTTGTAAGAAACGTGTTCGTTCCACTACCGAAATCAAACAAGGTCACTTTGTTACCACTAACAGCTGTTGGGCAGGGGCTTCCCGCTATAAACGGTTGATTTTGACTTGTGACCAAATCCGTTCTGTTGAACGCTCGATTATTAGAATCGGCCTTCAGGCGTAAATCCCAAACCTGACAATCGCCGCCTGTTGTACAAGGACCGACAATGTTCGTGTGCGTGATATTGTCCTTACGTCCCCACAGGCGAAACGGATTTTCAAATTGAAACCAATCAAGAAGGCTATCAAATAATCTTATCCCCAAAATATCGCTTAGATTCTTGCTATCGTCTACACCGACGGGCCCCACAAATAGCTTGTCCAGATCTAATCCAATATTTAAAGTAGCGTCACTCACAATGGACGGGATACAGGTACCGTTGGTGATACCAGAATCAAAAGAGTTTCCGGCCTCAATACAATTCGCATGTGAAAGAACCATATGATTGGTAAATTTATTGGCTACGCCATCTAAACCGGTAATATTTATTAAATCGTCCGCACTGTTTGAGGTGCCAACCATAATATTTGAATACATATTTCCTCCCGCGCGCCACTGATAGATTTTACCGGCATTCGAAGAAAGAAAATTATGAACGAGTGTTCTATTATTGGCACCATTGAATGTTACGATATGAAGAGAGTTTCTATAGGAATTCGCAATAGTCAAATTTCTGGCAATACTGCCCATGGGTAAATAACCAAGGCTACCACTCAGCGCCGGGGTCCCTCCACCGATGATGGTAATTCCCATTGCTTTGATTATCATTGAGTTTGAAAAATCCAGAGGAAAAGTTGCAGAATTTGAAAACACGGCATTTTCAATAGTCAGCCAATTGGAGTTATAGGTGGAAAATGAACCAATATGATGAAGTTGGGAAACAAAGGAATCACGTGATTGCACAAGTTCTATATTAGAACCCTTCACCATATGAATACGGGACATAGCAACCCACTCCAAATGTATGGAACTCCCACCAGTTCCCACATCGAAAACCCCTTCAAACCATAGGTTTTTCTTGGGAGTTGCTATTGTTCCTGCTTTAATTAACGGAGCCACCGTTCCCGACAATTTAAGACTGCCTTCTGGCAAGACAACAATAGAAATATCATTACTGTCGACCGTGTAGGCACCACTTATTCGCTGATCCGGCACATAAAATATTTTACCCACAGAGCTAGCGCCATTTGTTAAGCTGACCGTAGCTCCTGGCGTTGATAACGGCAAAACTTCGACGGGGTTATCCCACCAGATTTCTGCATTGGAAACATAGGCAACGGTATTATCAACTTCGACAACAATACGATTTTTTAAAAAACCCTGAGTAGAAATAAGACTCTGTAAACCTTTTCCTTTTTTAATTCCTGAACTGTAAACATAGGCTGGGCTAACAGAATCATTACAGTTCCAAATAAAAACTTGGAGCTGATCATACGCTTTGACTTGAGCGCATGTGGTCCCAGCAGCTAAGAATGCTTTAAATAAAACCCCACCATGTAAGCATGCGGAATATCCTTGATAGATCGCAGAGCAAGTCGCCCCCGTTGCACTGACAATATCAGAGCCATCGTTATTTAAATACTGGTTCCAACTTTTAAATGCTGGATAAAGAGACAAGCGCTCTAGATACCTCAGTGTCGTAAATTGTCCGGTAACTCCAGCTGATACTTTGCCGTCCTCTGGAGATACACTGCATAACCTGTAAGAGTAACTTACGTTCGAATTAAGACCTGTTAAGCTGATCGAGGTTCCTGTGATAGAAATCGCATTTTCATTTTCACAAGATGCGGGAGACTCGGATCCCTCTATGACAACAATTTTGTAGCTGCGGACAGAGTCACTTGGGGCCTCCCACGTCATTGTGACTGCGCTATAAGAAATATCTGTGTATTTAATGTTAAATGGTTCTAACAGGAAAGCTGTCTTTTCTTTAGCGGCCCTGTCCTCTTGAGATGTAAGTGAGTATATTGAAGCCCGCAGAGTACACGAGGTGGTAATCAAAAATATCATATTCGCAAAAATAATGCTTATAAAAGTATTTTTAATCACCCTGGACCCCCACTTAAGACTAGCCACTGTATATTTATCGGAAAGATTAAGTGTTTTATTTACAATAAACATGAACACTAAGACAAAATCTCATTATGAGTTAAAATACTGGCTCAAATTGAGATCCTCATCGTGTAGGTAAAAAATTAAATCTTTTAATCCGACCTCAACCCGTTGAAACGATTTTCAACAACACTGACTTAAGGCTAGCCTTAATCTGGGCAACCTTTTATTTATCTATTCATTTTTTACAAATGAAATATAAACACATTTCATGTTGAGTAGTTCGCCGCTTATTACTAAGATTGAAATTCATGAAAGTTATTTTAGTCATTGTGGTTATCCTGCTTCTTGTCGCGGCCTGCATTTATGTCTTTTTGATCAAAGAACCCACGAACCTGGGCGACTCGAAATCAGGATTTACAAATCCACCACAGAACGTCCACGTCGATGCGCAGACGGCCGTTCAATTAGCACAACCATTTTTAGAAAACTCCTATGCATTAAGACGAAAGATGAGAGGTGAAATTCAGCAAAATCCAAACAGAGAACCTGTCATTAGACTTCTCTTGAAAGGCGCTTGGTATTTTGTATCATTGGATGACTACCCATCCATGACAAATTATTATTATCTGCAACATGCGGTTCGCGTTCATACCGACACTGGCCAAGTCATTCCCCCAAGTCCATAAGTTTGATAAATTCAATCCATCATCAGCAGAAAAGCAACGCCCGAATCTGAAGTTCTATGAAGACGTCGTCTTTGCTTTCCAATCTAAAGCTGTTTTACAAATAATTTCTAAATCATCAAATTGAGGATGCCAATTTAGCTCTTTTTTAATTTTTTCCGACCGAGCTAACACTTTGGCTGGATCACCAGGTCGGCGGGGAATAATTTCATAGGGAATAGACCGACCAGCCACGTTTTCCATCATATGAAGCGCCTCTAAAACACTATAACCATGGCCATAACCACAGTTAAATACATGTCGATAATGATCTTCCACCATCAGCTTTTCGGCCGCCAAAATATGGGCGTGAGCAATGTCTTCTACATGAATAAAATCTCGCACACCCGTACCATCCACTGTTGGGTAATCGTTGCCATAAATATGCAGATTTTTTTGCCGTCCCAAGGCCGTCTCCGTCAGGAAGTGGAACAAATGATTAGCGACCGGATTCTTTTGTCCTAACTGATTATCAAGACTCGCTCCCGCAACATTAAAATAACGTAAGATGACAGAACTTAACCCATGAATTTCCGCCACATAATGAATCATTTTTTCACTAGATGCTTTGGACTCACCATACGGATTAATCGGAGACAATATATCCATTTCATCAACAAAATCTTTGCGAGTATCGCCATACACGGCAGCTGTCGAAGAGAAAATAAACTTCTTCACTCCAGACTTAACCATATTTTGCAGAATGTTCATCGTTCCAAACGTATTATTTTCAAAATAATCCAAGGGTTGAGTATTGGCTTCTGTCACCGATGTCTTCGCCGCGAAATGCATCACAATATCAACTTTGTTGTCTTTCATCACACGAGCTGGAAGTTCGCGATCACGCACATCACCAAGGACAAACTTACATTTTGGATGTAAAAATTCTTTTCGGCCGGTCGAAAAATTATCGTAAACAATAACATGGTGACCACGTTCAATTAAGCGATGACTCACAAACGATCCAATATAGCCGGCACCGCCGGTAACAAGTACATTCATGCCCCGACCCTACCGCGGGTTTTTCCTAGAATCAAGCAGGGACCATAGAAAAAAGTTCGTTGTTTGATGCAACCTTTTTACATTTTTGTACGTCAAGACCTAGCCAGCATAAGTCAGTTCGCCATACGATCTAGACAGGTTGGTACTGACATTGGTAATGACATGCTAAGGATATGGTAAGTACAGACATATCATTTTAAAACGAACAATGACTGTTCACCTGTTTAGGTCGTTTACAAAACAGCATCTCAATTTGAAACAAACTAAGAATCCCTAACCTCATTGAATCACAACAATGCTTTCATAACGAGAATACATGAGAGTTCCCCTTGGGTATGGCAAAATTATCTTATGTCTGAAGGCATTCAACCGATGTTTTGGACAGGGGGAATCACATGAAAATGAACGTTGTTTTTTACCTACTATTGTCATGGACTTTAGCTTTCACAATTTCATGTACGCCTCAGATGTCTCTAGATCCCAACAGTGTGTATACTGATGCCAAAAATCAGTTTTCTCTTGGTAATTCCGACATGACTTTAGACGAAGCTCAAAGTTTTCTAGATCAACTCAAACTTGAGTTTTTTACCAAAGAAGACATCGACGCTGATTTCGCAATCATTTCTGCAAAACATGTTGAAAAGCTAGGTTCTTGGCAAGTTAAAATCATAAAAAATCCGGTTGGCAAGCTGACCCGGGGTTCGTCACCAGGGTCTTACCGTTACGAACCACCGACCGATTTCAATGGAACGACGTCATTTGAAATCGCGCTCTTTTTAAATAACCAACAGACTAAAAGTGTGTCGGGAAAAATCAATGTCGAAAGCGTGATTGAAAGTGGCCAAGCAAATGATGTCAAGTTAACGTTGCTGGAAGATACGAAACTCAATGGATTCACCCTTAACTTTACCAATCCCGACAATTTGCAAATCACCACGGCATTTAACGACAATCAAGTTTTGTTTACAGAAAACGATACGCAGAAAGACCGACAGCTTCTAGATCCTGCAACGGGTAAAGTACTCGGCAAACTCAGTTCGGCTGGAAGTAACAAATTTAATTTTGAGCCTGTTGCCAACTTGAACGGCGACTTCGAGTTTAATTATCAAATATCATATTATTCTAACGGTAATTTTGTCGCCAGCTCACAGGCAAAGGTGCGACTATCTATTACGCCTGTACACGACACGCCGACGATCAACACTTTTGCGTTTAACGCTCTTAAAAACAAAGTGTTTACACTTGAGCTATCGACGATCACAAGCGATCTTGATGGCTTTGGTTTAAATTTCAGCGTCGTTTCGGCAAATCATGGTTCGGCGATCATCGAAAACGGCAACAGTCTAAAATTCACTCCTGAAACTAACCATGTCTCGACGGCAACTAATTTTGCAAGCGTAGTCTTAAAAGTCCGTGGCAAAAACTCTGGTTTGGAAGCCACTGGCAATCTAAAAATCAATGTCCTTGAAACCAATCAAAACCCGGTTATTTCTATCGGAACGACGATTTACACATTAAACGAGGATCAAGTTTTCAATTTCGAGTTTACGGCGATGGACCCCGACAACGACACACTCACCATGTCGGTTCAAAATACGAGCGATCGTGGACAATCCGTAGGGACCAGCAAAATTACTAAAAAAGCTGAAAACAAATATCAATTGACGTTTACCCCACTTGTCAATTTTTATGGCAAAGTCACGCTGGAAATTGGAGCCTTTGATGGCATTGTTAAAACAACAAAGAGTCTTATAGTTACTTATAATGAAGTTTCAGACCCGTTAATCATTAATACCACGCCTTACACATTGAGCGAGAATACAAATCATCAAGTTAATTTAAAAGACATTGTGTCTGTACCAGATGCCGATGCAATGATGTTGTATGATACCAGCACGACGGCTTCACTGACGGCGCAGGCACATCGTGACGCCCGTATTTCCGGTGTACTGAATGTTAAAACGGCTCCTTCTAACGGCTCCTTCGCCATCTTAAATTCAGGATCAGCGCGTATTCTGAAGTACACGCCATCAAAACGCTTTCATGGCAACGACTCGGTCGTTTTGGAACTGACAGATACGGAAAGTACACAAAAGTACACCGTCAACTTAGGTTATACGATTAAAGCCGTAGTTCCGGCACTTTCGTTACTATCTAGTAGTTTTACATTTACTCAAAATACGGCAATCAACGAGGTACTTTTTTCGAACAATGGCGGAGGCATCGACAGCTGCAGTATCGATCCAACCCTTCCTTCGGGACTAGTGCTGAATACATTGAATTGCGGTATTTCGGGCACCCCTATGGAAACCTCCGACCTGCAGCAATACACTATCTTGGCCCACAATGACGGTGGAACGGCCGACGCCAAAATTAGCATTTCGGTCATCGCGGCCAAACCGAATTTGAGTGCCTCTATCACCGATATTTTGGGAACTGTCGGTAAGTTGCTGGACGCATCCAGTGTTGGTGCGATTAGTTCTGATAGCCCTATCGAGACGTGCCAGATTTCCCCAGAACTTCCGGCCGGTGTGTACCTGAATCTAGTAGACCGGTCGTCGTGTGTGATCTCGGGAACACCGACTCAGGAACTTGTCCACACTGTATTTACAGTCAAAGCATCAAACAGCGGTGGTTACGGAACCATCGCTATCACAATGACCATTGATCCTAGTAGCGAAAATCTGACAAAAATTAGCCTGAAAAAATATCTGAAAAGCTCTGAACTAGCAAAGGCAACTCAGTTCGTTGATGAACTGGATTCCTCTATCTCTTATCTTCCGATTGATGCATGCGCTCGCGAGTTACAGACAAAGAAAACCATTGAATGGAGCAATTGCGAAAAGGGCCCTTCGAACGGTACACGTTTATACTCACAGTACAGCAACAACAAAACGTATGTTAAAAAAGGGGACTCTCGCCAAGTGATTGCATTAAGAACTCGTACTGAAATCATCTATTCAAAATCTTTGCAAGATTGGCTTCCATGGGCAGAGCAAAGCTACCAAGAAATTGTTGAATACGATCGAGAGCCTCTTGGCAACAACCTTAAAGTCATTTCCTCTTATAAATGTAGCGAACCAAATGTGTGTGGACTTAAGGGGAATAAAGAAGGTTTTAAATCGCTAATTCAAAATGAAGATGGATCGTTTGTCGTCCTTTGGAATGCCAGTCAGCGTGGTAACTCTGTGCAAATTATAAATATCAGTGTGGATGGAAAATTAGATCAGCGCCCGGCCGAGACAACAAATTCGATTGGATCACAATTTGCGAACAGTTTTTATCCAAACCAATTATTCCGCGACAAGGATGGCGACTATCTCGTTTGGTATAAAGAAAATGCGGACAGTCCTTCGGACGAGGCCACACGTTACATCGCTAAAATTAGCCCTCAAAATAAATTGATCTGGAAGGGCCTGGCTAAAGACCTGTGGCTTACAAGTTTTGTTCAAAGTTATATCTTAACTTCGGGCGAGCTAGCGCTGGCGGGACCGCCTCATAGCTCTACTTTGGGGGCTGCATTGGTTGGAGGGGGCTCAACGTTTGGTGCGGTTATCAATTCTGATCCCATTTCATTTCGCTTAAAAGGTGATTTCGATGGTGATGGTATCATCACGCAGTACGATTTAGAACTTGGTCTTGCGGCGGTCAGCAATGTGACCGAGTATGAAGACAAATTTGGACACAATAATACTGTGTACATAGGCGATTTGAATTACGACCGCACGTTTGATTCGAATGATACCGCAATTTTAGATAAATTTTTAACTTCCAGTTCGAATGGTTTTATGAAAGGATTAGAGATAGTCTTACAAATGAATCCAAAGGACTTGGAGTTTTAATTTCTTATGAGAGTAAAATACTTAGTACATCCCAAGATACAAATTAAATTCTTAGTTCAAGCTCTGATGTTAAACATCTCAGGGCTTATAATTTTTGCGGGCGCCTTGTACTATTTTTTCAAAAACTACGAAAACGCGGCCCACACAAAAGGTCTCCCCCCCGACCATTTATTTTTCAGCTTCATGAAGAACCAACAAGAAATGATGCTCAATGTTTTTCTAGTGGTGGTATTCTTATCGTCGGTAGTAACAATTATTTATTCTATTATGAATTCACACAAATTCATCGGTCCACTACACAAAATGCAAAAACAACTCAACAAAGACACCTGGGAACCCATCATCTTACGCAAAGACGACGTATTATATGATTTATCCCTATCGATCAATGCGGCAATGGAAAAATCAAAACAAAAATAACTCACACTCTAGGGCTTTTCCTCATTTGCCTAGCCTACTACGAAAACGCAATTGGTTCGATTTGAGCGTCGCTCGTCGGCGAAATAGTTCTACTATTTCTTCTCCTCGCTTCTCCAACTCTAACCAATTGCATTTTCTCGCGACGTCTAGACAAATGAGGACAGGCCCGAATATTCAATTTCAAAAACACACTATTTTTCCCTTTTCTCCATGAAAAAAAGGCAATAGCCACACCCAACCTTTTAAAACACGCCACCAAGTGACGCAGTTTGAAAGCCTAAGTTCCTTCAAAAGACCAAGGCCCTCAAATCGAGTATTTTCAGTGAGCGAGGGGTTCTAGATAAAATCCGGCTCCGCAGGCGCAGGATGCGCGTCCCCCTGCGGTTGCCCGAGGGCCTGGATGGCCCGAGACAGGATTTTATCTAGAACCCCTCGCTCACTGAAAACCCGCAGATCTGAAAACCCAGCCTGGTTGCCCCTTGTCCTCATAACAAAGGCGAAAACCACCGCCGCAACTGCGCGTCGGAAACATCTCGCTGCTGGATATGCTCTTTGAGTTGGTCTTCACCGATACGTCCAATGTGGAAATAGGTGGCCTCGGGGTGAAAGAAATAAAAACCACTCACCGAGCTTGCAGGTTTCATGGCTGCCGATTCTGTCAGGGATACACCAATACGTTTTTCCACATCCATCATGTTCCAAATTTGAAATTTATGTAAATGATCTGGGCAGGCTGGGTAACCGGGTGCTGGACGAATTCCACGGTATTTTTCTTTGATTAAATCAGCAACACTGAGGTTTTCCTTTTGCCCGTGAGCAAACATTTTGCGCACGTGTACGTGTGCCCACTCGGCCAAGGCTTCGGCGATACGATCACCGATGGACTTGATGAGAATGGATTGATAGTCATCACCGGCTGCAGTCGCAGCGGCCGCCAGGGTCTCGATCTCAGAACCGGCCGTCACGCAGAAGGTACCCACATAATCGGTCACCGCCGATGACTCCGGGGCCACAAAATCGCTCAGGCAATAATGAATACCGTTGTTCACTTCACCGAGACGTTGTTGTCGCAAAAATTGAAACACATGTTTTTGTTGATTTGGTCCTTGAATATAAACTGATTCATTTTTACTGGTTGCCGGGAACAGGCCAATCAAGACTTTGGGAGTTAATGTTTTTTCTAAAATCATTTTCTTTAAAAGCGCGTGTGCTTCATCAAACAGCTTTTGTGCTTCCACGCCCGAGTTTTGTTTTTCCAGTATTTGTGGGTATGTGCCTTTCAGGCCCCACGACCAAAAAAATGGGGACCAATCAATGTACTCACTGACTTCCTGTAAAGAGGGAGCCAGTTCATGAATCCCCAGCTGTGCAGGGGTTTCGACGGCTGCGGTTTCCAATTTCCATTTATATCCGTGGGCGCGTGCATGAGCCAAAGGCACTAACTCGGTTTCCGATTTACGCGCCAGAAAGGCCTCGCGAATTTGGCGGTACTCGTCTTTCACCTTCACGCGATGGGTTTCACGCTGCGACCCCAGCAATTGCGAGCAGGCTTCCACCACTAACGAGGCGTCTCCGACGTGGACCACCGGGCCTGGATAATTAGGATCGATTTTCACGGCAGTGTGAACTTTCGATGTTGTGGCGCCTCCGATAAGGAGAGGAATATTATAGCCAAAATCACGAAACTGCTGAGCATTGAAAATCATTTCTTCCAGGGAGGGCGTGATCAACCCCGATAAACCAATAATATCGGCTTTTTGAGTTTTGGCTTCTTCTAATATTTTTTGAATAGAGACCATGACTCCCAGGTCGATCACTTTATAACCATTGCATGCCAGCACCACGCCGACGATATTTTTACCGATGTCATGCACGTCACCTTTGACGGTCGCTAAAACCACGACCGGCTGTTGATGAGAGGACACTTTTTCGGCATCCATCAAGGGTTCCAAAAAGGCCACCGCTTTTTTCATCACGCGCGCACTTTTGACGACCTGAGGTAAAAACATTTTCCCTTGTCCAAACAAATCCCCGACGACCTTCATACCGTCCATCAAGGGACCTTCGATGATGCTCAACGGTTTTTTGTATTTGGTGACGGCTTCTTGAGTGTCCTGCACGACATAGTCATCGATACCTTTCACCAGCGCATATTCAAAGCGTTTTTCGAGCGATAAGTTCCGCCAATCCGCCGCAGCCTTACCCGCCTCGCGACGATTGGACGTATCGTTCATCGCCGCCATTTTTTCACTGTACGCCTGCGCCCACTGAATCAATTTCTCGGGGGCTTCGCCTGAATGATTCAGCACCACAGCTTCGCACAGATCCCGCAGGTCAGGTTCGATGTTTTCGTAGACCTCTAACATGCCCGCGTTCACGATTCCCATATCCAGACCTGCGCGGATCGCGTGATACAGGAACACGCTGTGCATGGCTTCACGGACTTTGTTATTACCCCGAAATGAGAATGACAAATTCGAGACACCACCCGAGGTCAAGACCCCGGGGCATAGGGTTTTGATTTCCCGCAGAGCTTCGATAAAGTCTAGGGCAAAACGATTGTGTTCTTCCATGCCCGTGGCCACCGTCAAGATGTTGGGATCAAAGATAATATCTTCGGGAACAAAATTTAATTTCTGGGTCAGCAGATGGTACGCTCGCTGGCAAATCCGCACTTTATCGGCCAGGCTGGCGGCTTGTCCGTGCTCATCGAAGGCCATCACGACTACGGCGGCACCCAATTTTTGAATTTGTCGAGCCTGCGCCAGGAATACCGCTTCACCTTCTTTGAGTGAAATTGAGTTAACGACGGATTTCCCTTGTAAACACTTTAGTCCGGCTTCGATCACTTCAAATTTTGAGGAATCGATCATGATTGGAATTTTCGAGATATCCGGTTCTGAAACGATCAAATTTAAAAAATCCGTCATCAATTTTTTTGAATCCAGCATGCCTTCATCAAAATTCACGTCCAGAATATTGGCCCCATTTTCAACCTGCTGACGGGCAATGGTCAATGCACCACTCAAAGAATTTTCCTTGATCAGCTTAGCAAATTTGGGAGAGCCCGTCACATTGGTGCGCTCGCCGACCATCAAAAATGAACGCTCGCCGGAAACGGGTGTTTCTAAAGGCTCTAAGCCAGACAGGCGAAACCGCACGGGTTTGGCCGCAACGGTATGAGGGCGATCGTGCTTAACATGCGCGGCAATCGCGGCGATATGCGCCGGTGTGGTTCCGCAGCAACCGCCCACGATATTGACATGTCCCGCGTGCGACATTTTCTTTAATTCCGCAGCGATGGAGGCCGGGGTTTCATCATAGCCGGTGGGACTCAAGGGATTCGGTAGTCCTGCGTTGGGGTAACAGCTGATATAACAATCGGCCATTTCGGCCAGCTCTTGGATATAAGGCCGCATATCTTGGGCACCCAGAGCGCAATTAATACCGACACTCAACGGCCGAGCGTGTTTCACGCTGAACCAGAATGATTTCAACGTTTGCCCCGATAAGGTGCGTCCCGAAAGATCGGTGATGGTCACTGACAACATCAGAGGAAATTTCTGGCGATAGTGTTCTTGCAAGGTCTCGATGGCATATAAACAGGCCTTCAAGTTCAACGTATCAAATGTTGTTTCAGGGAGCAGGATATCCACTCCTTCCTCAATAAATACTTTGGCCTGAGCGTAGTACGAGGTCACAAGTTCATCAAAAGAAATGGCCCGATACTCGGGACGTTCAACGTCCGGGGATAAGGACGCGGTTTTGGTGGTCGGCCCCAAGGCTCCGGCCACATACGTTTTACGTCCCGTTTTTTTGAAATAATCATCACGGGCTCGTCGAGCGACCCGCACGGCTTGGCGATTAATTTCATCTACCCAGGCCTCCAGTTCATAGTCTGCCTGAGAAACCGAATTTCCGTTAAAGGTGTTGGTTTCGATGATGTCCGCGCCAGCGTTCAAGTACTGAGTATGAATTTCATAAATCACTTCGGGTCGGGTGAGGCACAAAAGATCATTATTACCTTTAAGATCTTTTTTAGGGTTTGGAAAATGCGTGCCTCGATAGTCGGCTTCGGTCAGCTTGTATTGCTGGATCATCGTGCCCATGGCGCCGTCGATAATTAAAATTTCTTTTTTCAGCCGCTCTTCCAGCTCAAGCAAAGTCGGAGTTTTGATAAAATCGGTTTGGGATACCCAAGTTGTTTCCAATGCTGAATTTCCTTTAAAACGAGTTAGCTAACCAGTTCCCTTTTCACTAACCGCGACAAAGAGAACAACCCTTGTTTCTATTTTTAATTTTCTGCTATTTAAATTTTTTAACGAGATCAATAACTAGGCTTGCATCATTCATAATATAAAAATGAATATTCTTTTCGCCATTTTTAATAAGATCTTGAACTTGCTGATGTGCCCAGCGTCGACCAATTTCTTCCACATGATTGGGCGAAGCACTTATTTCGTCCACCAATGGTTCTGGTAGATCCACACTGAAGGTCTTCGGAACCGTTTTCAGCTGAGACACCTGCTTGATAATTTTCAATCCAGGCACGATCGGCACCTGGATACCGGCTTCGATGCACGCGCGCTTAAACGTGTAAAACTTAGAGTTATCGAAAAACATTTGCGTCACAATGTAGTCCGCACCCGCCTCCACTTTCTTTTTTAAAAATTGAATATCTGTTTTAAAATTAGCGGCTTCAAAATGCTTCTCGGGATAACCGGCGACACCCACACCATAATCCAAAGGCTCACATTTGGAAATTTCTTCGATGAATTGACCTTTCTTTAGACTTTTAATTTGCTCGACCAAATCAGACGCGTATTGATTCACGGTGCGATTTTTTGAAATCTCTTTGCTGTAATTCAGAGTATCTCCGCGCAAAGCCAAGACATTGTGAATGCCCAAATAATTTAGCTCGATCAATGCATCTTCGGTCTCTTCTTTGGTAAAGCCCTGACATAAAATATGCGCCACTGTATCAATGCGAAACCGATTCTGGATAATTCCACAAATCCCCAAGGTACCCGGACGCTTTTTAAAAGTTCGTTTGACGATCGAGCCGTCTCCATTTTCTTGATAGTACGCGCTGGAAGCATGGCTAGTCACATCGATCCAAGGCGGATTCAGTGGACTTAAACCCTCGGCGATATCAATGATTTCCTTGACCGAGCGTCCCCGTGGTGGTGGCACAATTTCGTAACTGAATTCCGGTGGATTAGATTTCTCTAAAGCCCTGTGGATGTGTTCAATGACTTTCAAAACTCAACACCTTCCCGCTGGTTATCGACCTTTTCCAAAAAGAACGACCCGAACGGTTTTAAAAATAATTAGCATATCAAGCACGAAACTAAAATTTTTAATATAATATAAATCAAATTGCAATTTTTGTTTCGAATCTTCTACGCTGGCACCATACGCATACATCACTTGCGCCCATCCCGTAATCCCGGGGCGCACCAGATGGCGAAGTTTATAGAATGGAATTTTCTTTTCTAGATCGACGTTAAACTCGGGCCGTTCGGGCCGTGGGCCGATAAAACTCATGTCGCCTTTGATTACATTCCACAACTGAGGCAGCTCGTCGATACGTGTGAGACGAATAATTTTTCCCATTCGGGTCACCCTAGAGTCATTGCTCTTGGCCCATTGCGCGCCTTGCTTTTCAGCATCCGTGATCATGGAGCGCAATTTAAAAATAAGAAACTCGCGATCATTCAATCCCGTGCGGATCTGACTGTAAAACGCCGGTCCTTTTGACTCGAGTTTAATTAAAATCGCAAAAACTAAAATAATCGGCCACGTAATGGCCAACAAAACCAGCGCCAACATCAAATCTAAAATGCGCTTCACGCGCAAACCCAACGGGTTGTGAAACAGTTCAAAACCTTTTTCGAAAATGAACCATTCTTGACTTAAAAAATCGACGGGCACCTTTTTTTCTATTTCTTCAAAAAACTGCGACAAGTTTAAAATCTCAACGCCAGCAAATCGCACCTTCATCAGCTCGTCGGTCAGATTTTGATTCCATGCCCCCGAGGGCAACGACACCACAATGGCCTGCCAGTCTTGATGAATTTTGGCCAACGATTGTGATGGCTGCCAATTTAAAATTTCATGATTGATTTTAAATTTCTTGACGATTTCACTCTCGATGAATGCGTTGTGATTAACATCGGCCAAAAACAGATACGACGACTTTACAGCTTGGCGAGTTTGATAGCCCCACAAAATCCGCCGATAGGTCATCGCCATAAAACCAAACAGCACGGTGGAGCCGATCAAAATGCCTCGACCAAAAATACCCGAGCGATCCTTGCTCAATAAATAGTTAATGGTCAATACAAAGGCGATTGTCATCACAAAACTCGAGGCTTGACGAATAAAGATATCCTTGAATCGATGATGAGGCTCTACATCGTAGGTTCCAAATATATAGTTAAACCCCAGCAGTGAAAACGTGATGAACCACAACCCCGGAGAATTAAAATGCCAAGCGAATTCTTGCAGGCGGAACCAGGAAAACAAATGAACAGCCAACAAATAAACAAACCCATCAAACAATAACAGCAAAAATTTATTCCGGGCGGTCAAACGTATTTTCATTCCGCCATTGTCGTTAAAATTCCACCGTTTTTCAATTGCATTTTTCTTTAGCCAACCGCCCCTCGATAGCGCTATAGTGAGCCAATGACCGGATTATTGTTTGTGTTCCTTAGCGCCACCTTGATTTCCCAATCTTTTATGGATGCCATGTCGGTGGTGATCATTCTTTACATGCTCGCCCTGCGATTCAGCAAAAAAACTCAAAAGACTCAATTTCAGGCGTTGCACTCACGACACTCGTTTTTGTTTGAAATCGGTTTCATCATTTTGTGGCTGGCCACCGTCGCGATCGGTTTGAAAGACAGCGCCCATTTTGCCAAGAACCTGTGGGAATGGAAATGGATTCTGAATCTTTATTTTATGTATTGGTTTCTGAATCACTATCTTCAGCAGCACTCAGGCCTGAACCAACCCCGAGTGTTGGATGTGGGCTTTTGGCAACCTTTGTATTGGATACTGCTGGCCTGCTTTGGCTATGGTGCCATCAGTTACGCTTCCGGCATCGATCTGTTCAAACAAATGCCACTGACTCATGGGCAACGTTTTGCCGGTCCCTTTGACGACCCCATGAATTTTGCCCATATCTATGGAATGTATACGGTGTTTTTAGCCCCATTCGTTTTGGATTTCTTGAAGACCGGGGCTCAGCAGAAAAAACACGCACGTGATTGGCGCGCGCATGCATTGGCCAGCGTTGCCTTTGCCTGCACAGCCGTCAGCGTTTACCTTTCACTTACGCGCGGGGCCTGGATCGGGTTATTCACGGGTGTGGTGGTTATATTTTTTGTGTATAATTGGCGCTGGGGATTGTCGTTATTTGTGGCAGGATGCTTGGCCGCAATGGTGATGTATTCGGCCTCGACGACTTTCAAAACCCGGGTGGATCAGGCCCTGAATCCTTCGCAAAGCTACGACAGCGAACGCTATAACCTGTGGCGATCCAATTGGGAGATGTTCAAGGATCACCCTGTGTTTGGCGTGGGTCATGGGGACTACAAAGAGTTTTTGCCCACTTATTTTGAAAAGTTGGACATCCCTGCTGACCATTTTCAAAGTCATGCCCACAATCAATACCTTCACTTTTTAAGCAACACAGGGTTGATTGGTTTTATTTTTTATATGACTTTCATTTTGGCACTTATGGTGTGGACGCACCAAGGCTATCGTCGCTCTCGCAACCCGGTCTTGATCGGTGCCTTGGGGGCTCAGGTGGCATTTCACATGGGCTCGTTGACCGAGTGTAATTTTGAGCGCGCCAAGGTCCGTTTGGTTTATTTATTTTTCTGCGCACTGGCTTTAGCGGTGATGGCCCAGGAGCGCAAATCGTCCACGCCTTAGTCAATTGTGTCGAAATTACATTCTAAAACTTTTGCGCCATTATAAATTTAAATTCTGTGCTATATGGCCAAGATCATTTGGAGACATTATGAAATTAATCATGACAGCATTATTTTTTTTATCAACATACGCTTTGGCGACGGTTGATGGCCATTCGCGTGCTTATATTGTTGTTCAAGACATTCAATCCGAAGAGTTTTTCATAGAGCGCGTGCCCGTTATTGGATGTTACGGATTGTCCTACGGTCCAAAACTGGTGCAATTTACGGCGCCTTACAAAGCCAGTTCAAACATCGGCTGCGGTGGCGAGCAGTTTTTTGACGATATCAATTATTTGGTATGCGCCAAAGTTACATCCACTGTGGAATCGAAGGACTACAGCACGATCACGCACATGACATTGGATATCTCGGGCTGCGAGGAAAAAAATAATCCACAATTGATCACCATGATCCGAACAGCCGCCAAATTGAATTTTCCGCAAGCCAAAGGCGAAATTAAACTTACAATTGTAAAATAATAGAACAGTAAAAATAGTTTTATATAATACAATTATCTGACGACACACGCGATGACCTCCTCTGAGAAAAGTTTTTTCTAGACTTTTCTCTAAAAATATCACGTGAGAGCGCGTATAGGCCTCTTCATATTTTATCATTTCATTTTCGGCAATTTTGTCTGACAAATTTATTTTTATTTTCTATTCTAGGGTTTGTTCTTCTTCATTTTTTATTACTTATAGTCATTATTCATCATTCTGAATAATTAAACAAACTGGGTCCTTTAGGGGGTCTTTAACGCGAGGATTTTCCTATGTCGACATTGCCGTTTAAAGAAAATAAAGAAATACAGCTTGGTGTCGAGATTGAAATTCAGCTGATTGACCCAACGACAGGAGACCTAAAACCCACGGGTGCCGAGATTTTACAATCGATAAAAAACACGCACGGCACGCCACGAATTAAGTCCGAGCTTTTTCAAAGCATGCTGGAAATCGACACACCCATTTCAAAAAACGCCATGGACGCCGCCCACTCTCTGCGGGATTCGCTGTCTCTGGTGCGCGCCACGGCCGCCAAATACGACACGCAAATCATCATGGCCGGCACGCATCCGTTTGCCCACTACACCGAGGGCGAACTGACGCCGCACACGCGGTATTATCAATTGGTGGATCGCAATCAATGGATCACACGCCGTTTGCAAATTTTTGGGCTGCATGTTCATCTGGGCATGCGCAATGGAGATCATGCGATGGCGATGAACAATGCGCTCTGCCATTATTTACCGATCATTCTGGCACTGTCGGCCAGTTCTCCGTATTGGCAGTCGCAGGACACGGGTCTGGCGTCCAGTCGGATCACGTTCTTCGAATCCATGCCAACGGGTGGCCCGCCTTATTTATTAAATACCTGGAGCGAATTTGAAGCCTTAATCCAGCGCCTGATGTTTTCCAAGTCCATCACGTCACTGAAAGATTTATGGTGGGATATTCGCCCGAATATCGAGTACGGAACCATTGAAATTCGCATCGCTGATTGCCCACCGACCATCACCGAAGTCGAAGCCTTGGTGGCCCTGATTCACAGCTTAGCGGTGTTTATCGACGCCGAACTACAAAGCGGTCAACTGTTCTCGCCACCGCCCGAGTGGATACTGCGAGAAAACAAATGGCGAGCATCCCGTTACGGGATCCAGTGCGAACTGATCCAGGACATCAGCGGCCGAACGTCATCGTTTTTAGCCTCATGGCAAACCCTGCGGGAAACACTCAAGTCCACCTCGGCTCGTTTGGGGTACGACCCACTTTTTGATTTTCTGAGCCAGCTTATCCATCGTGGCCCGTCTTATCTGCGACAACGCCGACAAGGCCCCGAACTGCAGAATGTGATTCAGCATCTTATCTGGGAAAATAAAAACGACAGACCTCAGTGGGACTAGATTTTTTTATCGTTGTATTGAATGACGCCTTTATCGGCCAGCCCTTTTTCCACTAAGAAACAAAGTGTATGGTACACAAGCTGATGACACTCTTGAATCATGTTTGTGGTCTCGCCTGGAACCAGAATTATGGTGTCGGCCAGCGCTTTACATTTACCACCCTCTTTGCCGGTCAACAAAACAGATTTACCACCCACATTTTTAACCGCCTCTAAGGCGCGAAGAATATTAGGCGAATTCCCCGAGGTTGTGATGCCCAGAAACAAATCATTGGGTTTCATGTGCGCATAAATCTGGCGACTGAAAACATAGTCATAGCCGTAGTCATTCCCGATGGCGGTCATGATCGAAGTGTCTGTTGACAAGGCAATTCCGCGAATGGGCGAACGATCGGGCCCCAGCTTGACTACTAGTTCTGCAATCATGTGCTGAGCATCTGCTGCCGAGCCACCGTTACCGGCCGCCAACAACTGCCCACCCTTGGCACATGAATCAATAATCATTTGAGCCGCATGCGCCACCTGAGACTTCACCTCGGCGGATTCGGTCATTTTTTTAAGATTCATCAAAGCGGCACCAAAGGCTTCATCGATAAATGCATTCATACGTCTTTTACCTCTAGAGATTGAAGTTTTAACTCCGAAAATTCAATTTACGGATTTCTTCTATCTTACTCCTAAAAATACGGATTTCAACGGGATTTCAGCAATCCTCCACACCCGACCAATTCTTGCTAAGCGCTGATTCCAAGACTTTTAAGGAGATTTCATGAAACAAAACATATACGGCACACTGGCCCTTTCTATGCTGATGGGCCTCAGCGGATGCATTAAAAAATCAGATCTTAAAGACCAGCCGGTGTCCGCGCCGGTCGTTGCAGAGATTCAAGACCAAAAAAACATGTCGACACCGACTCCCCTCCTGGAGCCCCTGCCGATGAAACTCTGCGTACGACCGGCGCACCGACTGGGGGTTAAACGCTGTGTACGCAATGGAAAATGGGTGCGCCTGTCCCTGGCGTCCAACGATGTGGACAACGACCGAACGGACGTATTCACAAATCCTCGCATTTCGCTAAAAAAAGAAAATTTCTATCTCGACACATTCCGCTTTGAAGACGGGATCAATCATGTAAACAATTATCCTGACTACTATCACGCCCATGCCGCATATGGCGGCTTTGCCCACTTTGTTTTTGCGATGCCTAACCGAAACGACGTGCCGATTACGTACGGCTTTGCAGGACGGGATGAAGCGTATGACGGGCGCCAAAGAATCCTCGCAAATATGAATCCCAACATCAAGGAAAACGTCAAGATTCAACACTGGAACGACGGCCGCACTTTTAAAAAACATGCCGCGATCTATTTCGAAGTCATCGGTGACTATGCCGAAACCAATTTCCGTTACGACTGCGAATGGATGGAATCTGACCAAGGTTATGATTTCACACAAACTCACACGAAGACACAAATCGAAATCCCAAAAATTCCCGAAACATTCATCTGGAGAAAAATCGCTGAATCATGCGAAAGCCTTCCGAATCGATCTCAAGATGGACGATTTCAATATATGGCATTTCGCGACCTCAGCGCTAACCCCATCACGAATGACCACAAATTTACGTTGTCCAGCAGAAACAAGATCAAGATCTACAATATCGCAAGCCCGATGCCCCAAGAAACAGACGACCGAGTGAACAGCCTGAATCCGATGAATCAACCAGGAATGACTACCGATGGCAGCACCCCGATTTTTACGAACGATCAAAAAGCAGAGATTTCACGCTGGGAATCTATTTTTGATGAGGACCTAAAAGATATCTCGTTCCAACCCGAACACGCGCGCCCTTTTACCTCTCCCAATCAAAGTACCAACTGATTCCCTGAACCACTCACGCTGAACACGGACGTTCAGCGACCTATCTAACTGAACAAGTCCGATAAATCGTCCAGAGACAGTTCTTTTAAAATATTCGCATCCGAACTGATGATGTTTTCGGCTAAGATTTTTTTGCGTTCTTGCAGTTTCAGGATTTTTTCTTCCACGGTGTTTTTGGCAATTAATTTATATGCGAACACGGATTTCGTTTGACCGATACGATAGCAACGATCAATGGCTTGCGACTCGGCAGCCGGGTTCCACCAAGGATCGATGATAAACACATAATCGGCCGAGGTCAGATTTAAACCTACGCCGCCGGCCTTTAGGCTCAGCAGAAACAGACTGATTTGTTCGTTGGTTTGAAAGTTCTGAACGCGTTCGGCTCGATCTTTGGTTTGCCCGTCGAGGTACTCAAAATGAATACTTTTTTCACGCAATTGTTGCGATAAAATTTTCAGCAATGACGTAAAGCTCGAGAAAACAAGCGCCTTATGACCTTCATTGATAAGGGTTTGAATTTGATCAATCAACAAATCAAACTTCGCCGATGGCTCGCCCAGTTTGGTTTTATCGACCAGGCCCATGTGGCAGGAAATCTGTCGTAACCGCAGCAGTGCGCCTAAGATCTCGATTTTGGTGTTTTTAATTCCGTTGTCTTTGATTTTGGAATTCAGTTTTTGCCAGTAGTAATTTTTGATTTCGTTGTACTTATTGCGTTCTTCATCGCTCAGTTCACAGTACAGGACCTGCTCGGTTTTTTGCGGCAAGTCTTTCAGCACTTGCTCTTTCGTTCGTCGCAAAATAAACGGTGACAAGGCTTTTGAAAAGCGTCGCAAATCTTCGGCCTCGGTCAACTTTAACATTTTTTGCCCTAAAGAATCCGTGATCAAACCGGGGTTTACGACGGACAAGATGGATACTAAATCGCCTATGGAATTTTCGATCGGCGTTCCGGTCAATGCAAATCTTTTTTCAGATTTGATCAGTTTTGTACTTAGGGTCAGTTGAGACCGGGGGTTCTTGATATTTTGAGCTTCGTCCAGAATGAAAAAATAAAATGGAACTTCTTTTAGACCTTCGATATCGTTTCGCAGGGTATGGTAGGTCGTCAACACGACATCGTATTTTATAATTTCCTTCAGTTGTTCTTTGCGATCATTGCCAAAATAGGTCAGCACTTTGATTTTGGGAGTGAATTTTTCAAATTCATTACGCCAATTGAAAACTAAACTTTTGGGAGCCACTACAAGACTGGGCCCTTTACTTTTTTCTTTGACTTGAGAAAACGCCGAAAATACGGCCAGCATTTGGATCGTTTTACCAAGACCCATATCATCTGCTAAGATGCCACCCAACGTATTTTCACTGAGGATGTGCATCCACGAAACACCTTTTTTCTGGTAATCGCGCAACTCTCCTTTGAAACCGGCACCGATTTTTACAGGTTTCAGTTCGCTGAGGTCTTTGATCAAGGACTCCATCTTGGAGTCTGACGGCACAACAAAATCATTTTCAATATAGGACTTCAAGAACAACGACTGGATGCGATTTAATTTGATTCCCGTTTCCGTGGCTTGACCGATCTCGAAATATGGTTTTAATTTCTTCATGATTTCTGACGGCATGAAGGCCGTGGTACCGTCTTTCAACGTGATCAAATTGCTTTGATTTTTTAGCGCCTTCAAAATATCGGGCCATTCGACGGTGACATCGCCAATCTTCAGATCAATTTTCAAATCCAGCCAATCCATTTGATGGGACACACGGAAGTTTAAATCCTTGGCTCGGCGAATACGATTGCGATTTAAAAAGATCTGCCAATCTTTCTGACCGATGCGATCAATCAGATCGGGCAGATGAGGATTAAAAAATTTAAACTCGGTCCGAAAACCTGATTTTTTGATTGGACTTAGCTCGATGAACTGATTCAGCAATTCATTTTCTTGATCCAGGTGGCGTTTGATTTTCAGTTTTTTAGTCAAATCCAGGATGTACTCTTGATACGCGCCGTCGACTTCATAGGTGTCGTACATAAAGCGCATTTCTGCGATCTGAATGGTGCTTTCTTCGTTCATGTGCAGAACGACTTTGGCTTTAGGCTGCATATCCTTGTTTTCTTCGAACTTTAAATCGTCCGGAAGATGAATAGAGGGCGTGTTCGTGAAATTCAGCCAATAGGTATTCAAGAAATCAAACACTTCATTTTTCGCCACGACCATGGGACGCAACGACAGCGCCTCATACCACATGCCGTATTTTTTAGAATCAAAGTAGGCCATGAAATCTTCAAAGAAAATGTAGTTATCCAGATAACCAATCACTTCTTTCATTTCTTTGGTTTGATTTTTTTCATTCTTCAGAACGACCGACAGTTTATAGTCCTCTTTATCGAATTCATAAAGATGCAGATCCAACGACCAACTTTCGTTCATTAACGGATAGGCTTGCATATCGTTGATATTGAAATCGACGTACAATCCCGTTTTGTTTTTCTTTAAACGGTACAACTGCCCCAGCTCAGAAATATTTTGCAGGGTCGACTCGTTCTGTTCGGGGTTCACCAGAAATTCATTAAATGTCGTTGCTTGGGATTTAGAAAAGTAATTCTTTTCTACTCGTCCGATCAAGTTCCAAAGAATTTCCTGTTCCAGGGTATTTTCAAACGAGTTGATTTTTTCCTGATTCAGATCCGCTTTTTTTATAAAACCAAAATCACCATTGTATTTGCGTTCTTGAATACGAAAATGCAGAACGAATTGGCGGTAACTCAAACTGGCTGGAATATCCAAAACATAAAAGCCTTTTTTCAAAAAATCATTAGAAGCCGAGCGAAACTTGGAAACGACGTTTTTGCTGTCGTACATTTCGCGCGCACGATCAAGAGAGCGTTTCCAATAGGGATCATTTGAATTAGACTTTGGCTGACCTTCGGTTATCGAAATGTCTTTTCCAACTTCAACCTCATGCTGTTTTTTTTGTTGATAGAAATAAAAAACTTTAGAGGTGAACTCGTCAGTCTTCGTATTTTTCTCCACAGCCAAAACGCTGGCCCAGATATGGGGACAATTGAAGCCTTGTTTGAATTGATTGCAAGTGCATTGAAAAGCCAAGTTTTGCTTTTCAGGATCAAAATTCAGATTCACATTATATTTATGAACACCATAGACTTCAGATTTGATGGCTTCATTACCGATCTCGAGCAATTTAAATTGTTTGCGAATATAAAAACTGTAGCCTTTAGATCGAACGGTCGGATCAAACTCTTTAGTCAAAAATTCTGAAATGTTCATTCTTATTGGTTTACGGAATTTCCGCCTGAAAATCAAAGGCTTAATCGAAACAGAACCAAATCAAAGACATTCGTATGAACAAAAAAATTACGGTTGAATAAGGAAAATAAACGCGTATAATACCACGCCTCTTCATTTAAGACACCCCCCTGGATCCCGCACTTCAACTATGTATTTTTGCAGTTCCGACCAAGGGGCCGTGTCGATATCAAGACCATAGAAAGCAGAATTCATCCAAGCCAAAGCACTATTCAGATTCAGATAGATGTTTTTACTGCCGCATGATTGAAGCCTAACTTGATACCACCAGTTTGAATTTTTAATGGTCATTTTGGACGCAAAGGTGACGACGTCATGGCGTTTCAAATTATTTTGTAAAAAATAGTACACGAGTTTATCAGCGGACGTGCGATTTACATTTAGATAATCAACCGTAAACAATTCTAAATTAATCACGTATTGTCGGCGACCGATCTGTTCTTTCAGTTTATACAAGTCTTTGCCATACATACGCTCGGCCTGAAGACGCTCTTCCGAGGTGATGGGTGAATAAGAACGACGATAGTCCCAACCATACCCCCAACGAAATGTGTTGGGACCTCGAGCCGCTCCTCCAACCGAAACACCTTCATAATAAATTCGAGCAACAACCGAGTTGGCTTTTTCAGCAATACACATCTGAAGCGCCCGATCAGACTGCTCTTTCTCTTGACTTGTGCCGCCAAGCCAATATGCCAAATCATGCAGAACGCAACAGTCGACAAAATCATACCCCAAGATCTCATTAGGACTTTGGCTACAACCATCACTGGCAAACGGGCGTAACACCGGCTTATCAAGTTTTTCCGTTCCTGGCCCAACGAGGTAGCCAAAAAGTGGGTTGGTTTTATTAAACTGACCTTGAATTCGAAGTTGAAGTCCGTCCAAACTAGAAAAGCCAAACGCATAGTCCATTGGCCAAAGAATCAGGATTTCAATAAAAACAAAGATCCCAAACAACACTCTCTTCACAGGGACATACCTCCAAGAAAAAAAGATACAAATTCTGGGCCTTCGCTGATTAGAAGCCTATTCAGATATATTTGAAGTTACTGGTGTTTTTTAAAATCTAGGCCTATATTAAGAGCATGCCTGTGTAGCAAAACATATGTCAGTGTCAAAAATTGCGGCCCTTTATTGTTTTTTTCAATATCATAGATTTTTTAACCAACTCTTGATCCCGAGCCGGCTCTTTAAAGATTTAAGTTGGACTTTAAGTTGATTTAAAACCACTTAAAGTCTCACCAATCACATCCTATAGAAAAAAATCCAAGAACCACAGTTTATGCTTCTCCTAGGGCGTCGAAAGGAATAACAATAACCATCTCACCATCACGGGAGGGGTCACATGGAACAGCCAGAAAGCACAAATCAAAAAGTTGCTTTTGCAATTCAAAAAAATAATCAACACCTGGCTCATGACTTGCGATCTCCGATTTCAGCGTTGAATATAGTAGCTAGCCTATCTGCCGAGCAACTTCCCGAAGGCTCAAGAGAATTACTAAATATGGCTCTTACACGACTGCAAGAAATAGCTAATAAATTAGAATCAAAGAATTAAGCAACCTGTCTCGGTGAAATCAATAGACTTTTAAAGGCTTTGGGCTAATAATTCTTGGACGGGGGAATTATGATTCCAGTAGTGATTTCAGGTGGAAGCGGCACACGTTTATGGCCCGTTTCTCGAGTTAAGCTGCCAAAGCAGTTCTGCGAATTATTTGATGAGTCTTTACAAACATTAAGCTTAAAGCGGGCAGAAAAATTAGGTCAACCAATCGTTTTAACAAACACTGACCTTAAGGCCTTGACCGAAAAAAATATCAAAACAGCAGAATCGAAAGCGGATGTCTTGTATGAGCCGATGGCCAAGAATACGGCTCCCGCCATTGCATTTTTATGCCGCTATTTGGAACTTAATGGGAAATCGGAAGAAGCCGTTGCCGTATTTCCGTCTGATCATATGATCGAAGATGAAACTGGGTTTCAATCAGTAATTGAAACCGCAATTAAAGAAGCTAATAAGGGTTATGTTGTTACTTTAGGAATCAAGCCCTCTTTTCCTTCGACTGGTTATGGATATATTAATACCCAGTCTAACACTTTGAATACACCAGTAGATGTAATCTCTTTTAAAGAAAAACCAAATTTAGAAGCGGCTTCTAATTATTTAAAGGCAGGAACCTATTTTTGGAATGCAGGAATATTTATCTTTAAAGTTTCTACAATGATTCATCACTTCAAAGCAAAATGCCCCGAAGTATGGGCTGTGGCTTCGCAAATCACGAAAGAACAAATTGATTCTGGTGATTTAAAATCTATTTACGAAAAATTCCCAAACATCAGTATCGATTATGCTATTATGGAGAAATTAAAATCTTCAGATCTTCGTTGCATTCCTTGTGACATAGGCTGGAGCGACGTGGGTTCATGGGATGCCGTTGCGGGAATGTTTAACAATCGCAAAACCGATTTCGTAGCCGTCGATTTTATGTCTAGTAATAACTTTACCCAAGGCTTAAAGGACAAGGTCTACGCGTTTATTGGTATTCATAACTTGGTTGTGGTTGATACCGCAGATGCATTGTTGATTTCCCAAAAAGGACTCACTCAAAATGTAAAAGACGTGGTTGATCAACTTAAGAAACTGGATCACAAAGCCATCCGCGAGCATACTTTTGAAGATCGCCCATGGGGACGTTACGAAGTTTTAAAAGAATCGGAAAATTTTAAATCGAAAGTTATTCACGTCGAAGCTGGACAACAATTATCATATCAATCTCACAATCAGCGAGAGGAACATTGGGTAATCACACAAGGCAGCGGCGAGGTCGTATTAAACGAAAAGGTTATTCCGGTAAAGCGTGGGACTTATATCAATATCCCTCTTAAAGCCAAACACCGTATTCGCAATACAGGCTCTGTCACAATGGAGTTTATTGAAGTACAAATGGGTGATTATTTTGGCGAAGACGATATCATTCGATATCAAGATGACTACAAACGCATCTAAATTACTTAGGACAATCGAAGAGACCTTTTTCGATTGTCCTTTAAAAAAGTACAAAATTAAATTTCTGCCTGCGCAAATGTTGGTTTCGCTACTCGACTATAATTATCGTACTGATTAATTTTTTCATTCAGAATAAAGAAATTCCAAAGCTTTAAAGCATTAGAATGATCATTAGATTTAAAGAAATTGTTCTTCATTTGTTCGAAGTAGTTCCAATTCACAATTTCCTTCAATTGCTGATTAGGAGACTCGAAAGCAGTATTAACACGGTCGCCAAGCTTGGTTAGTAGTTCCGGAACTGGTACAGAAAAACCCATTTTAGGACGCTCTAATACACTTTTAGGAAGGTTAGGCTCTACAAGTTTCCTTAAAATATACTTAGTAATCAAAGAGTCGTTAATTTTCATTTTCTCTGGGAGTCGGAACGAGAAATCTAACAAATCGTTATCCAAAAACGGAAAACGTCCTTCTAATGAATGATACATCAATGTTTTGTCTGCCTTCATCATCAAATTATCTGGCATCCAAGTAACCAAATCATAAATATTCATAGATAAAATCGGAGCTTCATAAAAATATTTTTTAAAGCGTAAATAATCTTTAGGAAGCATTTTTTGATTCATATAATGATTCACATCAGTAAAATAAAAACTATTCTCAATAAAAGCATTATAACGATCATCTACAGTTGTTGATGCATCAAACTTTTTAAGGATATTTACATATTGATTATAACCACCAAAAAGTTCGTCTCCACCTTCGCCAGATAAAACTACCGTAACGTGTTTCTTTAACTCTTTCGCTAATATGAATAAAGGAAAACACGCGGGATCCGCGATTGGCTCATCGATACTTTCTAAAATCCCCTCATAGTTTGCAATCAGTTCATCAACAGAAGTCTCAAGTTCGTAGTGCTGAAGACCAAATTTTTTAGCTACGGCACGAGAAAACTCAAACTCATTTAATTCTTTAAACCCAATATTGAACGTCTTTAAATCCTGCCCAAATTTGTGAATGTAATAACTAATGGTACTTGAATCCAATCCGCCGCTAAGTAAAACACCGACTGGAACCTCGCCCATAAGTTGCGATTTGATGGCTTTCTCTAAAAGCACGTCTAATTCGCGAACGGCCTCGGCTTCACTCTCAAATTTTTTAAATGGACCGTGATTAGAAACATTCCAAAATGGCCATCGAGTATAATTCGTACCTTTAAAGTGAAGATATGTTCCGGGATCCAATTTAGTAACATTTTTGTATATCGTATGAGGTGCTGGATTATACCTAAAATACAAGTTATCCTGAATTCCCAATGGATTTAGCTCTAAATTTACCCCAGGGTACTGAGCGATTGTTTTAAGTTCAGAAGAAAAAATAAATCTTCCAACATCTTCGTAAATGTAAAGTGGCTTAATTCCTAAACGGTCACGAGCAATAAAATATTCATTCTTTTTAATGTTCCAGATACAAAAACTAAACATTCCATTTAGGTCTTTGATTCCATCAACTCCGCTGGCAATAAAATGCTTTAAAACAACTTCTGTATCTGACTTCGTTTTAAAGGACCAACCCTTGGCAATAAGTCTTTCGCGAAGTTCAGAGTGATTATAGACTTCACCATTATAAACAATACCCCAATCACCCGTATCATCAAAAATAGGCTGCTGGCCTAAAGATCGGTCAACGATGGCTAAACGAACATTTCCAAATACAGCAAAATTATTAAACTTATAAAAGCCATTACCATCAGGGCCACGATGTTGAATCGACTTTTGAAGAAGTTCAATTTTTAAATCGGATAATCCCTGATTTGATTTTTCAATCGCCCCGAAAATACCGCACATATCTATTTTTTTCCTATTCCAAAGTACTCAAAACCGTTTCTTCTGACGACCTTACCATCGTATATATTACGACCATCAAAAATAGCTTTACCCTTCATTTTTTTAGAGAGCATTTCAAAATCTAATGCTTTAAATTCTGACCACTCAGTAAAAACTATCAATGCATCAGCACCGTCAAGCGTCTCTGCTTGGTTTTGACAGTATTTAACTTTTGAACTTGCTAAAACTTTCTTAGCTTCAGTCATTGAAACAGGATCAAATACGCTAAATGTACAGCCTTGAGTTTCAAGGTCAGCAATTACATCCAAACTTGGAGCTTCTCGCATGTCATCTGTATTTGGTTTAAACGCCAATCCCCAAACCGCAATTTTCTTTCCGCTTATTGAAGATCCAAAATATTTTTTAACCTTGTCTCCAAAAAATTTCTTTTGGTTTTTGTTTGCACGCTCCGCGGCTTCGACGACTTCGAGACCTACTTCGTTCTGACGACCAGTACGGATTAAAGCTTTGACGTCTTTTGGAAAACACGATCCACCATACCCAACACCAGCATACAAGAAGTTGAAACCGATACGAGGGTCTGATCCGATACCTTTTCTCACGGAATCGATATCGGCCCCGACGACTTCAGCTAATCGTGAAAGTTCGTTCATGAATGAAATTCGCACCGCTAACATACAATTTGCGGCGTACTTAGTTAATTCGGCTGATGGAACATCCATGTAGACAATTTTGTCATGGTTTTTCTGGAAGGGAGCATAGAGTTCTTCCATCGCAGGCTTACACTCTTGGTTTTCAATTCCAATGATGATTCGAGCCGGCTTCATGAAATCATCAATAGCCGCGCCTTCCTTTAAAAATTCAGGATTTGAAATTACATCAAACTTGATATCTTTTCCGCGCGTTTTCAATTGCGCATTGATTGTAGTCTTAACTTTTTCAGCTGTTCCAACCGGAACAGTACTTTTATTAATTATATATTTTTGTTCGGCCATATGTTTACCGATATTTTCAGCAGCTTTTAAAACATAGTTCAAGTCAGCCGAGCCATCTTCTCCTGATGGAGTGCCGACTGCGATAAACTGGACAGATCCAAAAGCAACGCTGTCCTCAACATTATCGGTAAACAACAAACGTTCTTTTTTAATATTTTTAACAACTAATTCATCAAGGCCTGGTTCATAAATAGGAATTTTACCTTCGCGCAATGTACTGATTTTATTTTTATCAACATCAAAGCACATAACTTGGTGACCAATTTCTGCTAAACATGCGCCTGTTACTAAGCCTACATAACCGGATCCAATGACCGTAATTTTCATTTGTTACCTTCTAATATTCTTCAATAGTTTGATAAAATCTCTATTGTTTAAGTGCCAGTCAATAGATTTCTGAATTCCTTCTTTAAATGAAGTATTTGGCTTCCAATTCATCCATTTATTCGCTTCGGAAATGTCCGCCCAAGTAACTTTCATATCAGAATCCATAAATGGCTTTTTAACAACATTTAGTTTTTTTCCAGTGATAGACTCGACAGTTTCGATAAGTTCTGTAACCGTAATAGGATTATTTCCACCTCCCAAATTAAGCGTCTGAAAGCCTCTTAAAGCAATAGAACTACAGACTCCCCTCGCAATATCCTCGACATAGGTAAAATCACGCGCTTGCGAACCATCTCCAAAAAGCTCAACCGACTCACCCTCTAATACACCCTCGATAAAGCGGTAAACACTCATATCGGGCCTTCCTGCCGGCCCGTAGACCGTGAAAAACCGAGTGATGGTTACATCCATTTTGTACAAATAGTGGTAAGTATATGACAAAACCTCAGCCGATTTCTTAGATGCGGCGTAGGGAGAAAGTGGAAAATTTACGGGACGCGTTTCTACATATGGCATCGGTTCTCCGGCATACAGAGACGACGTGGAAGCTAGAATAAACTTTTTGACACCAAACTCCCGGTTGAGTTCAAGAATGTTTAAAGTCCCCGTTACATTCACATCGAAATACAAATGCGGATTCAGCTGACTATACCGCACCCCGGCCATAGCACCCAAATGAACAACAGCATCAAATTTGTGTTGTTTAAACAACGATTTTAAGAAATCTTTGTCTAGAATCGACTTTTCAAAAAACTTCAAACCCTTTTTCAGATTCTGGGCATTTCTATACGCTTTTAAAGCGGGATCATAGTAGTCATTGTGATCATCAATACCGACAACGTCGTGTCCGTCATTCAACAATCTTTTCACTACGCTAGCAGCAATAAATCCTGATGAACCTGTCACTAAAATAGTCATTTTTCTTCCTAACTAAATATACAATAATTTATTTGTAGTATTATTCATAACTTGATAACAAATCACAATGCCAAGCGAAACAATGCGAAAAACAGAGTATAAAAGTTTAGCCGTTAAATCACTAAAATTAGTTGTCGGAAATAGCTTTATTTACAGAGCGATCCGAGTTCTTTATCGCCAAGGACCGAAAGTTTTTTTTAAAAATTCAACACTGTTTGTGGGACAGAAAATCAGATTTGCCTTGGGGCTCGTGCCGCATTTTCATCCGTTTTCGACAATAGAAAATCAAGATAGACTTTTTAATCTACCTGCGAAGCTTCCCAAGGTATCAATAGTTTCCATTCTATACAACAAAGCGAATGAAGTTGGTTGGTTTCTAGAAAGCATCTATACACAAACATATGCTGGTGAAATTGAAATTATTTTTATCAATGACCGGAGCCCAGGTAAGGATGTCGAAATCGTCGAAAGGTTCGCCGCAGAAAAACGTCGACTTAATTTAGGCGTAAATGTTAATTACAAGATTATTCAAAATGAAAAAAATCTTGGCAATTGCGTATCAAGAAATGAAGGTATACAGAAAGCAACTGGTGAACTTTTAATTATTGTCGATGCGGATTCGTTTTTAAATGCAGAGTTTGTCGAAGCGCATGTAGAGTCTCATTTTACTTATGGATTCGACGCAGCCATCGGACCAATGAATATCGAAACTGAAGGACGCAATCCGGTGAAATTGGCGCAGGCTCTATCAAAAGATCATGCAAAGTTATTTTCACGTATGGAATTGCAAGACCAGACAAATGTAAATACTTTTCTAAATTGCATCACTCGTAACTTTTCGATTAAGAAATCAGTCATCACAGAAGATTTATTTGATCCACAGTTTTCTTATTCTAAAGATCCAGAGTCTGGCTTTGGTTGGGAAGACGTTGAAATGGGATATAGACTGTATCAACGTGGATTAAAAATTCAGTTCTTAAATAAAACATTCAGTTTGCATGTATCACACCCATCATCTACACCAGAAGACCAAAAAGTAATTAAGTCGATCATCAATTTAAATAAGTTATTCACCAAACATCCTGATTTTACAAATGTAGCCAGAATGTGGACAAACGATTTAGCGTCCAAAATAGATCTTTGGTATAAACACCACCACGAAAAATCTTCGAATAAGCATCATCAAACATTTTTGGAGTTAACGACTCCAATAAAAAAAAATAAAATGCAGCCGCGAAAGCGCGTATATAATATTTTAACTTACCGTTGGCACGTCCCACATCAATATGAGCTTTACAAAACTGGTCATCGCTTCACACTTTTAAAAGATGTTTGCCCTGGCTTTACAAATGTATGGTCATACGATCAAAGGCCATTTCCTGCCAATGCTCAGTTCTTAGAGTTGGAAAAATTAAACTTTAAAGATTACGATTTAGCACTTCTTCATTTCGATGAAAATGCTCTAGATTGGCAAAATTGCAATGGTATTTTGGACACTAATTGGGGCGCTAACTTCCGTTACTTTATGGAAAATGTGCCTCTTCCAAAAGTAGCTATTTGCCATGGAACACCTCAGTTCTACGGTCAGTATAATAACGATAACATCGACCCGACTCTAAAGTACAAGGTGATTGAGGAGTCTCGTCAAAAACTTGTGGAATATACCAAAGACATTAAGGTCGTTTGTAATTCTTACCAGGCTCATTCCGAATGGGGATTTAAAAACTCAAAAGTCATTTGGCAAGGATTCGATCCTTGCGAGTATCCCATTTCAACATATGAGGAAAAAATTGTTTCATTAGGCAAAGCAATCAAAGAACGGCCTCATTATCGCGGATACGAAATTTATAAAGAGACCTTTAAAAATGTGCCTGACGAATTTCACCCTAAAGAATTTAAAGTTAAGGACCCATTCACTCGCTCATTTAATAATACTTTTGCAGTCGCTAAGTACTATGAATATATAAATGAGGTTCGCAAGCACTCCATTTACTTTAACCCTACTATTCGCTCGCCCATGCCTCGCTCTCGCGGCGAAGCAATGATGTGCGGGTTATCTACAGTCAGTTTAAATAATCATGACGTGAATCTCTTTATAAAAAATGGAATCAATGGGTTTTATTCGAATGACCCCGCAGAGTTAGCAGAGTATCTAAATTATCTTTTGAACAATCCTTCAATAAATAGAAAAATTGGTATGGAAGGTCGCCGAACCTCTTTGGATATGTTCAATTTAGATCGATACCTCAGCGAATGGCAAAAAAACTTCCATGATTTAAGTGATTAAGGTACCAACGAAGATCTATCCAAACTATATCTTCGCCACCGGTAGAAATTCTGTTCTGAAAATTTCTTCGTTTGATTAGTAGTATTTCATATTCCTATTAGGAAATTTTCATGTTTTTTGATATAAAATTTCTATGGGCCGAACTGCAATTATCTATTTTTCAATTTTACTTACCATTTTTTTTATAGCTCTTAGTTGGTTTGATGTTGTGTTCGGCTCTTGGGACCACGATTCTGGTTACTTTTTGCTTACTTCATTCTTAATAAACCAAGGGCACGAAGCATTTATTGAGTTCCCCCTTCAGTATCCTCCGCTAATGCTTATAATAAATTCGTGGATATTAAAAATGGGAGTTCCACATGACATAGCTATCATTTGGATTCCATTATTTTGGATTTATTCTAACGGTTTTTTAACATTCATCACCTCATTCAGAATCAATAAGAACGTGCAAATAAGTTTGTTTTTGATGATCTTATTCACATTTATTTCTATAGAGAATGGCGGCAATCACGTCACACTTGAACACGGAATAATTTTTTTCAGCCTCTTATCATACAATATTTACTTATCTAAAGAGAGTATTAAAAATAAATATTTGTTTTTTTTTCTGTATGGCCTCAGCGTATTGTCGATCGCAATGGTTAAGCAGGTAGGTATCTTACTTTTGCCATATTTTCTATTTATTGTTTTAGATCGAAACTTCTTCTTAAATAAAAAAGAGTCGTTAAAAAAAATATCATGCTTTGTTTTTGGAGCTTTTACTGCTTTATACATTACCTTTCACTCCTTCAAAGCAAATGTAAATCAAATTTATTCCCAATTATTTCATCGAATTGCAAACTACTTAGCCGATAGCCCTTCCAACCAAACATTTTTACTAAGTGAGCTACTACGGAGTCCCTATACTGTATCTCTTTTTGCAAGCACTTTGATTCTTGCTTATTTTTTTATTTCTAGTCAGAATTTGAAATTGATCAAAAAAATGGAAATATTGATGCTGATAGGATTAGTTTTCGGTTACGCATTTGCCCGAACTATCCGCAACTATCCGCACTACACGCTGAACTCTTGGTTTCCCATTCTAATTCTATTTGCGCTTTTTTTTCAATTTGAAGGAACTAAAAATAGAAAATTTTTATTCACATTATTCTTTCTCTTAACTGTCGGCAGTGTAGGTACGCTAGTTACGAGATGGAATACTTCTTACAAATTTAGCGAAATTAATTCATTTTTTCTCCCGAGCGCAAAATTTATTCGAGAATCGACAACACCAGACCAACCAATTCTTCAATTAGGGGAAGAGCCCGTAATTGAGTTTTTATCATATAGACGCCCTCAACGAATGGACATAGAATGGGCGTGGAAGTATAGTAAATTTTCCGATGATGGGAACCCAACCGTAGTTATCAATAATTACAATCGAATAGAAGAAGTACGAGAAAAAGAACTAGTTCTTTCAACTTCAGGATATAAAGTCATATTCGAACATCATCTTGGGAAAATTGAGCAACCCAACCGAGTTTTGAAATTTTGGATCAAGAAATAGGAATATATGTCAAACTACTTGTATGATTTTTCAATTGTGGTTACTTGTTTTAACGAAGAAAAAACGATCGACGAATTTATAACTAGATTGGTTAAGACCATTCAAAAAATGAAAATTCGAGCTGAAATAATATTAGTAAACGACGGAAGCAGAGACCAAACTTGGCTAAAACTACAGGACTTATTCCGTTCAAATACCGAAATTAAACAAATAATTAATTTTTTTAGGAATTCTGGTCAGGGGCCAGCAATGACTGCTGGTGTAGTAAACTCACAAGGAAGAGATTTCATTTTTATTGATAGCGATTTACAAATCGATCCGGAAGACTTGGAATTGGTTATGGAGCGTTATAATACCGGTCTCGATGCCATCGTCGGAGTCAGAAAACAGAGGATAGACTCATTCTTCCGAAAAATGATGTCTAAAATGGCCAATGTAGTACTAAGAAAAGTATCCAAGTCCTCCCATCCGGATTTAGGATGTAACTTGAAAATTATTAATGGAAAATTAGTTCGAAGCTTCAACTATAGCGATAAGAAGGCCTTTGACTCGATTGAAATCCTAGGCAAAGCAGGTACTTTAGGAGCTATTGATATAAACCACCATGCCAGGAGGGTCGGTAAATCAGGGTGGAAATTCTTTAATCTACTGAAATTTTTTATCGACAAATTGCTACAACTTAACGATCAACTTTTTATTTATCTTGGAATTACAATGATACTCTTGGGTATTTTGATTGTAATGAGACTTATCATCTCTTTTTATTTCGATTTTTCGATTCTAAATTCAATTACCAGTGGTATTTTATTTAATTTCATTGCACTCGGCTTTTTACTTGTTTCAGGCCTACTGATTTGCGTCGGCGAATATATAATTCGTATATATAAATTTATACAGGGAAATCCTATTTATGTTATTAAGGAAATCATAAAAAGAGATTAATATCCATTCTTGCTTCTCTCTTGAAAAGCAATTTTTACGGGTCGAAAAAAATCTTCGTTCTCTTTAGATTTAACCGCTTCCTCTATTGCTGTCGCTCCAATCGATATTGCTTTCTGTATGCCAGCGACCACCTTTCTTGCGGAATCATCACTTAAATCAAAATAGCACGGAAGGCATAATATCTCTTCACTCGCTTGAGCAGCAATTGGAGTTTCCTCAAAAAACTCTCTGTAAGGTGAAAACTTTGATATTAAAGGGTAAAAATATCTGCGGGTTTGGATACCCTGACTCCATAAGTAAGCCCAGATCAGATCGCGATTTACACCATTTTTTTTTTCATTTATTCGAATTGGATAGTAATGATGGTTTGAATTATAATTACTATTTCCTACAAACTCAATACATGGAATCTTGCTGATCTCACTAGTATAATACCGGTTGATTTCCCTTAGCCGTTCTTTAACTTTGTAAAAAAATAGAAGCTGATGCAATCCAAACGATGCTCTAAATTCATCCATTTTCCCATTAGTCCCCACCTCGGTTACATGATCCATACCTGCAAATCCAAAATTCCGAACTTGGACAATTTTTTCGTACAAAGCACGGTTGTTAGTCAGTATCGCACCGCCTTCAATAGTACTAAAAACTTTCGTGGAATGAAAACTAAGGACCTGAACACTTGAGCGGTCAAACCCTTTACTGTCTACAATTCCAAATGAGTGGGCATTATCATAAATTTCGAAGATATCATTTTTTTTACAAATGTATGATATTGCATCATAGTCGCAGGAGTTACCAAAAACGTTCACGCCTAAAATAGCTTCCGTGCTATTGTCGATAGATTTCTCAATTTTTTTTGAATCAATTGTAAGGTTTCTCTCTTCTATATCGACAAATTTCGGTTGAATTGATTCCCATACCAAAGTTGAAGTAGTAGCAACAAATGAGAAAGGAGTTGTGATAACTCTTTTTTTTAAGTTTAAAGTTTTATACAAAATTTGAAGTCCAATAGTCGCATTCGTAACTACTGCGCAATATTTAAACTCATGAATCCTGGCAATTTCCTTTTCTAAACTCAATGCTTTAGGACCATTATTAGTAAATATCGCTGAGTCAAATACCTCATCTAGTAGTTCGTAATATTTTTCCCTTTCAACTGTCAGAGGTTTAAAGTAAGGAACAACTATTGGATTTTCAGCTGTTGACAAATTCTTCACGTATTTTCTTTCTCCATAAACTGCTCCAATACCTGTTCATTTTTAGGAAATCCGGTCTCCAATAGTTTCCTTTCAACTGTACGCTTATATACAGTTGGATAACCCCTTTTTACAAATGTTTCCTCTGCCCCGTCATCGAAACGGTAAGATACTCCTACTCTGAATCCTTTCATATTATTTAAACCTGTACGATGGATTAAAAAGCTTGAAAAAAACATTGCCGTGCCTTTTTTCATTTTTACAGGGACAAAATCTTCTTCTCGGTAGCATTTTGGATTAATCTCAAAATAGTCTGCTTTTACTTCGCCCTCAGCTATTCCACCTAAATGTGATTTAGGAATTACTTCGACAGGAAAACAATTTTCACTCACGTCTGTTAAGGCAATCCAAACACCTAATGAATTTAAAGAACCTTGCATCGAAGTCCAATCTTGATGGACCCCCTGACCAAAATATCCCCCTGGAATTTTTAAAGAGTCACTTATCAAATGAACGACTGGCGAGGTTGGTACGGTCGGAAATTCAATTCCTATTTGTCGAGCGTATTCGTATACCTTTTCGTTATTTAAAATCCGATTTAAAGCTTCGATACGCGAAAAAGATCTTAAGCTAGCAAGATAATCATCTAAATTTTCAGAAAATTGAATTTTCAAGTTCTCAAACAAATCCGGAGTCACTCGTAATTTTTTTTGGTTTAACTTTTGGAAAATGAGACGATCAAATTGTTTCAAGATTTGTTGCACTTCTTCTGCTGATAAAAAATTTTCAACAATAACAAACCCATCGCGATTATATTTATTTTTTAAATCTTTCAATTTTCACCCACTAAATAAACTCTGAATTGGTAATTTTGCCATACCAATCCCCGATTTTCCAAAACCATTTCCATTATAAAGCATTACTAACTGCTCACCGATATTGAATACGTATGGATAGCATATCATCTCACTATCCCACTCTCCCTTTTGCCCGAGGCTAATTCCTACATTCAAATCGTCACGCTGCCATTGAGTTCCGTCGCGGGACTTAGCATAACCAATACGGTATGTTTCTTTTAGATTTGATCGGTAATCCTGAGAGCCACGGAAGCTATACCACATATGAAACAAATTTTGATTTGCTACAACCGATGCACTCGCGATGCCACCCTCGTTATCATTAGAATATTCTATCGCAGCCCTATTCAACTTTTTCCATTCAACTAGATTCTCAGAGGTTGCCATTTTAATATTATACCGTGGCTCTTTAGAGCGCCATTCCGTGCAGCTTAAATAATAACTTATGAATCCTGACCCATGAGGCATGACCCAACAAGTGCCAGTAAAAATAGGGTCAAACCTATCTTGCCCAATAACTGGTCCCTCAAAGCACTTCCTAAATTGACCATTTTTTTTTCGTATTGCTAAACCAATTGAGTTTTGATAGGAGGTTCTAACTTTTTGCGTCCAACCGATATAAAACAAATATACTTGGCCCTGATGTCGTACAATCGAAGTCGGCATAACTCCAGAATCATCGAAACAACCATCTCGCCCCAGGTCCAATAGTGGACGGTCGGACAATGAAACAACGATTTTCTTGTTAAAGTCATAATTGAAGCTGCCGATGCGACTAACGTTCTTTTGATCTCGACTAGAGAAATAAATTGTAAAAGTTCCATCCGGATTCGCCACAGTATCGACCACAGGGCATTGAACATGAGTCTTTGCCCATTCAAAAGTATTTGGTACTTCAAAAATACGACCAAACTTCTCCCACTTCACAATTTAAATTCCTTTAGACTCATAGCTTAGGTATGGAGCTTTCTCAGAACGACTTCCCTTGTAAACAGAATTCTCTTCCGTATTCTTTGTGATAATAGCTCCGGGTCCAACTAGATTATATTTTGCTATACTGACATTATTGCTAATTGTTGAATTTACACCTAGAAAAGAACCCTCACCAACTTGACAATGACCCGACACCACAACATGGGATGAAACAAACACATGGTCTTCAATAGTGCTGTGGTGGCCAATATGGTTTCCACTCCACAAAATCACGTTACTACCAATCTTTGTAAAAGGTTGAATTACATTACTCTCAAATATAAAGCAATTATCACCTACTGGAGTATTGTAGTACGTAGCTTTTGAACTAATGTAGTTCACCAAGGTATAACCTTTTTTCTTTCCGGCGTAATACTTCTCTTTTCGATATTCATTCATTTTCGCGAAACTCATTGGAATAAACAATCCATATTCATTAGGTGAAAATTCATTTTCAATAGTTTCAAATGGTACAATCGGCAAATTTTTAAATTTGGACTCTTTAATGTAAGAGGAATCCATCGTAAATGCGACAACCTCATAACTCGAATCATACCCAAAATAAAAATGCGCAAGTTCAGCAAAGTCTCTATTTCCAAAAATGACTATTTTCTTCATTCTACGCCTCTAGGTGTTTTATAGACATATACCGTGTACTCATATAGTCCGTAATCACTACGCACTACAAAGTGCCTCGATAAATTTTTGCACAAGTATTGAGTCAGTTGATCTAAGGAAACGTGAAATAAGTCGTCTCGTTCCCAGTCTACATTCTTGCTCATTACATTAAATGCGATCCCTTTGTTTGATTGAGAATATAACTTCGAAATTACGTCGACCATAAATTGCCACATTACTTCATATTGCAAATCTTTCTTAACAGTAAAAACGCCATTGCAAACGGCATAGTCGAAAGAAAAAGGAACGTTGTCTTTAAGAATATCGATCTGAGCAAACTTTGAATGTGGATACTTAACCTGACATTGCTTTATGAACGGTTCGGAGATATCGGCACCAAAATACTCTAACTCTCCCAATAAGCTCACACCTTTAAGATAGTCGAGATAGTGCCCGAGACCACATCCGAAATCCAAAATTTTTGTAGGGTAATCTTTTATAAAAAGCTCAGTCATCACTTTATGTCTTAGATTAACGTCTTTTTCTACGGGCCAATCGACCCCTCGATGGTTATCACCTTGGATTTTAAAACACTCTTCATAATGCTGATAGATTTTTTTGTAGTCTGCCAAATCAGTCCTCTAATTCGTACGATCTTACCATATTTATAAGTAAGTTTCTATCCACATTCATAACTAAATCGATTATGGATAAGTAAGGAATAAATTTATTCGACAATTGACTATATTCCTTAGCAAGGGGAAGCTTTAAAAATTTCAAATTTAGATTATTTTCTTTAAATTTTTCTTGTGAATAAAGCTCGCGCCCACCAGGTGGATTTACATAAGTTTTCACCTCAAAATGAGATAGAATATCAATTATTTTATCTTCGCCTTTGAGCTCGGAAATACCTTGAATTTCTGAGGCCACGAAAATAGGCGTTGTAATATTTAAATATTCACAAAATACCCGGAGTGTATTCTTTATAACTGCTACCAACTGATCATCAGAAATATTTAAGGATTCTGTTAAAACTGGCCATGTCTCTTCAAAAAATGGAGCTTTGCGGTACCCCTGCTCAATTAAATGTAGAAAAGACTTTCGACTTTCTTCCCAATCATGAATGTGAAACTCACTGATTAACTTATTTTGACTAATTTTTCCTAAGGGTATGGTAAACAGCTTTTCTTGTTGATCTACAATAATTCGATTTCTATTGATCCAGCCTTTTTTGATAAAATTAACATTATCAAAAAGGACAAAACTATCTGAACATGCTATTAACTGGAAATAACCAATGTACGGGAAAAGATACGGCTGCATTACTGCTGCTCGATTCTCCAGTCCAAGATTTACTTTACCCTGACTACCCACAATCATATCCCTTGAAAGTAGTTAAACGCTAAGCGCCAACTTACCCAATAAGTTGAAATATTACTGTTAGAAAGTAAACATTATGATCCTTACTTTCAATGAAAATTAATGAAAAGCAGGTATTTATGGAGATTGTAACTGACAAATTCGCTAAGGGAATGGCACATTGGGAAGAATCTTTCGACAGCAGCACATTACAATGGGACAAATTTCAATTCGTTCAGTTTAAAAAATATCTGCACGGCCGGATGCTTGAACTTGGTGCTGGATTTGGTCGGATTTCTCGTTTTGTTTGCAAGGAAGTGGAGTTTCAAAGTTTAACTTTAAGCGAGCCGAGTCCCCTGTTCTACAGTCGATTAGTTAAAAATTTTTCTGGATTTAAAAATGTGACTACGTCAGATGCGCTAGTGGAGGATTTTAATAAAACAGAACAGAATGGATTCGACGTAGTGTATTCGGTTCATGTTCTTGAACATATTGAAAATGACCGAGAATTCATTATAAACTCCCTTAATTTGGTTAAACCAGGCGGAACGATGATAGTCTCGGTACCAGCTCTAAATTTTTTGTATTCAGATTTAGATAGAGAAATTGGCCATTTCCGCAGATATGATAAAAAAATGTTGAAAAATCTATTTAGTGATCTCGATGTAACGGTCCTACACTTAAGGTATAGTGATATTTTAGGAGTGATAGGTTCACTAATAGTTTCAAAAATAGGTAAAAAGAACTATCAAGGATCTACTGAAAAGAAAAAATCGTTTATCCAATTGGCTTCTATTTACTCAAAGTTAGTTGTTCCAATTGGTCGAGCAATTGAGAGTATTATCACTCCTCCAATCGGCCTAAATCTTACAATCGTCGTTAGAAAAGGAGCGGCATTAAAATAAAGCAACAATTTTTCTAATGAGGAAATTGCTAGATAGAAAATATTGTAGAATACTCAATATCCCTTATGCTGAAAACTTTGAACCCTTTGAGTCATCGTTTTTCAAATTCTAATTTTGAATATTGGTTTTGTAAAATATCGGGGAATATCTCATTTTTTTTGAATAAAAATGATTTCAATGACATTAGGTGTCTCCCTTAAAATGATAAGGTTTATTTCTCCCCAAAATTTCATTGGCTCTAAAGTAAATATCTATGGGTTATCCAAATTTGAAGACCTTCTTACAACTTTCCAAGTTGTACCTTCTATTTCTAGTATAGATCCTATTTGAGGAATCTACTTGTAGATGGGACGACCAACTATAGGGAACCGATTTTAACAAGCCACCTGACAAAGCGCGAAGCTCGATAACGCCGCCCGTAGAAACAACTAAGTTAGTCGACGCACCATTCTGAATCAAAACTAAAAAACGATAGTTCACAGAGGTTGAGTTTTCCCAACCCATCGCATTGGAAGCTAAAGATTCATGAACTGAATTGAAGTTTGGGCCAATAAAATACTTTATTCCATGATGATTATTGCTTCCCGACTTTGAAACAAAAAAAGTTTGTCGTTAACTAGAGCACAATCAGCTAAGTTTATTGTTGGGTATGGATTGAAGCATCTTTGTAATCAGAAATTTTAACTAATGAATTGCTACCTAAATTATCCAATTTTTCAAACATCCTAAATGTTAAATTAATTGATCCTTATTTAGATACGTCAACAAAAACCAGTTCAGCTTCCAACAAAATGAGGGCAGAGCACAATAAAAAACTGAATTTTCCAAATTACTAATGTGCAAAAAGCTCGGTGAAAAAACGTTTGATAAACTTGATACCTGTTTGGAAGCTTGGCGCACCCGTTTCACCCGCAACCCGCTCACCTTCATGAGTTGGAAACTCTACGATGTTAAGCTTATTTTTGAATGCACGAATCGTCATTTGGTACTCAATCGTGTAATCGTAAGCATCAAGCTTCAAAACATCAGCTGCTTTTTTAGAAATCGCACGGTAACCATTGATTGAATCTGTGATGAAAGGCTTAGTCTTTCTAAAAAACATATTCGCCATAATATTGAATGCGTTGTTCGCCCACTTACGCCATTTAAACGTAAGATGATCCTCTTCATTCCAAGCACCCTTCATCATGCGTGAAGCAATAACGACATCCGCACCTTGATTTAAGCGTTCTTTAAATTTCGGTAGATCTCTAATATCTTCATTACCGTCTGGTGAGAAAAACACGAAAGCGTCGGCCTTGATCGTTTCAAATGCTTGAAGAAACGCTTCTCCCCGTCCACGCTTACTTTGCGAAATAACGGGAACCCCGTGTTCCTTGAAAAACTCGACTGTGCCGTCGGTAGATCCACCATCTACAGCGTAAATTTCATCGAAGCCCGCTTCAGGAGATGGTTTCGGAATTGTAGGAAAAACAACTTTTAAACACGGTAACTCATTTCGAGTTAGTAAAATCAAAGCAATCTTATTTGTACTCATTTAAATACCAATCTATTGTTTTATTTAGGCCAATTTCAAAAGATACATTCGTTTCGTATCCCAAAGTCGAATTAATTTTAGTTACATCACATTTACGTCTCGGCTGCCCCGTGATCCCGCTAGGATTAAAAACTGGTTTTATTTTACGGCCAGTTTTCTGCCCCACTAGATGGGCAATCATGTGGGCTAGTTCACCAATGGAAATCTCTTCATCGGCACCGATATTTAAAGGATCTGCTTTTGGGTATCGTGCCGCTACTTCAATTAATCCACGCGCAAAATCTTCAACGTAAAGAAAAGATCGTGAGTGTGTTCCATCGCCCCAAACAGAAAATTCACCGTCTCTGGCTTCGATTGCTTTCAAAATCAATGCGGGAATTACATGCGAAGATTTGGGATCAAAATTATCGCGAGGTCCATAGGCATTGTAAGGACGACCGATAGAAAGCGATAGTCCATACTCTTCCGCGTATTTCTGTCCTAAATATTCCTCCATACGCTTAGACCAACCATAACCAGAATTCGTTGGTTCTGGTTCATCCATAAAACCTTCCGTTTCCGGAGTTGGGATTGAACAATGTCTTGGATAAACACAAGCGGAGCTGGTCACAAGGAATCGCGATACTTTGGCTTCTTTCGAAGCTTTCATAATATTGAAAAAACCCTGTAGATTTTCTTGAAAAATAGTCGCTGGATGATTTTTGTTATATTCAATACCCGCCACTGAAGCTGCCAAATTTAAAACAACTTCATGTGTACCGACTGCTGCCAATGTAGAGGCATAATCATTTAAATCGCCGTTAATAACTTTAACCTGCGATCCTAGGTGGCTCAAAAACTTGGGACTTTTCTGACGAGTCAGGATGGCTGGTTTTGATTTTAAAACTAAAAGCTGTTCAACTAAATGACTACCAATAAATCCACTTCCACCGGTAACGAGTACACTTTTACCAGCAAAAAAACTTTGCGTATCTTTATGGAAATCATTGAGTTGAGTTGAATCTTGATACGTCATTAGATTCTTGCTTTGCCTTCAACGCCTTCCGCCTTTAAATCGGCCATAACCATGATTTTAACAAGCTCTTCAAAACTTGTCTTAGGTTTCCAATTTAATTGCTTCTGAGCTTTAGCATAATCACCAATCAAAAGATCTACTTCTGTAGGACGGTAGTAACGTTCATCAATCTTGACGTAGTCTTGCCAGTCTAAACCAACAATCTTGAACGCTTTTTCTAAGAAATCCTTTACTGTCCATGTCTCGTTAGTCGCAACAACGTAGTCGTCACCTTTATCTGCTTGGAGCATTAACCACATAGCTTCAACGTAGTCTTTAGCGTAACCCCAGTCACGTTTTGCATCTAGATTTCCCAAATACAAATTCTTCTGAGTTCCGACTACGATTTTTGCTAACGCGCGAGTAATTTTACGAGTTACGAAAGTTTCCCCACGACGAGGACTTTCATGATTGAACAAGATACCGTTGCTGGCATGCATACCATAAGCTTCACGGTAATTTACTGTCTGCCAAAAGCCAAATACTTTGGCGCACCCGTATGGACTACGCGGATAGAATGGTGTCTCTTCATTTTGAGGCACTGCTTGAACTTTACCGTACATCTCTGAGCTTGACGCTTGATAGAAGCGAATCGTACGAGTCGCACCCACATTCTTAATTGCTTCAAGAAGACGCAATGTCCCCATACCTACAATGTCGGCCGTGTAAATAGGCTCATCAAAAGATACGCGAACGTGGCTTTGAGCCCCTAAATTATAAACTTCAGTTGGTTCTACTTTATCAATTAATTTTTCCATCGAGCTGGCATCAGAAAGATCGCCATAGTGAAGAAACATTCTAGCATCTGCATCGTGCAAATCTTTGTAGATGTGCATCAGGCGTCCAGTATTAAAAGAAGAAGAACGACGAATGATTCCATGAACCTCGTATCCCTTCTCCAATAATAGTTCAGCTAAATATGATCCATCTTGACCGGTAATTCCTGTTATTAAAGCTTTCTTCATGTAAAAAATTCCTTCACAATTTTCAAAACGTAATTTTTTTCTTCATTCGTCATCATTGGGTGTGAGCCCCAGAACAAACCGCGATCCATTACCGTATCAGCACCAGTTAGATCTCCCGCCACGCGATGGTTAACTGCTTTCATTGCTGGCTGGCGAGCTAAGTTACCACAAATCACTGGACGTGTTTCAATACCATTCGATTCTAAATGTTTTTGAAAGCGATTTCTAAGTTCATTTGATTCACAAATAATTGGAAACCCAAACCAAGTCGGAACTGTCTTTTCAACAATCTGCATTGGCTTGAATGCACCCGTTTTGATAATTGGGCTTAGTTCTTTAATCCAAAAATCAGTTACATCACGACGAGCTTGATTAAAGCCCTCTAGTTTTTTCAATTGTTGCATACCAAATGCAGCATTGATTTCCGTTGGACGTAAATTAAATCCAGTAGTGATAAATAAAAATCTTGGATCAATGTCAGGGTATTTTTGTTCAACGGCTTGACGATTTTTCAAATGGCGAGTCCAACCATGTGCGCGCATAGCACGGAATAGTTCAGCCATTTCATCGTTATCCGTAACGATCATGCCACCTTCGATAGTTGTGATATGGTGAGAAAAGAAAAAGCTATACGTTCCGATATCGCCGAATGTACCGACATACTTTCCATCGTAGCGAGTCCCTAGAGATTCACATGTATCTTCGATCAACCAAAGTTTATTTTCTTTAGCAACCGTTTGTAGTTCTTGAAGAGCTACTGAGTTTCCTAATACGTGAACTGGGCAGATAGCACGCGTCTTACCTGTGATGGCTTTCTTTACGGAATTGATATCCATTTGCAATGTGTAGGGATCACTATCAACCAACACAGGAACTAACCCTGCTTGAACTACAGGCCAAATTGTCGTCGACCAGGTGACGGCAGGGACGATAACTTCATCACCCGGCATTAAGCGTTGGCCGCCAAACTTTCCTTTTGGACACATTGGATTTGTTAACGCAAAAAACGCCATAAGATTGGCGCTTGAACCTGAGTTTACATAAACTGCGTTACGTGATCCGATGTATTTGGAAAACTCGTCCTCGAATTTAAAACAACGTTCACCCATTGTTAAAAAACCGGAACGCAAAACATCAATAGCAGCATTGATTTCTAAGTCGTCAAATGTAGACGTATTTAATGGAATTTTCATAGTTTTTGAAAGTATATAAACCACTGAAGTCTTGCAAGTTATTGGTCTTTTGATGCTGCACGACGTTTCATCCAGAAATCATACCCAGTACTGAAGAGAAAAAATGATCCCGACATCAAGTAGGGTATCGAAGGATCAAGAATTCTTGGATAACTTAGGAATAAGCAGCCAAAAAGCCACAGTAGTAACGACGGACCGGCCAAGATCCACACTCGAGCATCTCTAAATCCGCCTATAAGAAATCCTAGAACTCCTAATGCAATAAACCACCAATGCTTATTTAATATTAGCTTGTCCAAATCACTATAGAAAAGCGTGTTACGATCTACTTTTGTTAATCCTTCATCAGTGGAAACCAAGCTATAGGCAATACGACGTGGAATCACCTCAAAAATATATTCCGACCAGTTGTCTTTTATCCAAAGCTTAACATGCTGATTTGCATACTCCATCGCCTGATAGTCGTTAGCGAACATTCTTGTTGCAGAATCTTGCAGTTTATCGATTGTCGTCTTTTCTGCAGAGTCTACCGATTTCATTTCACCTAATTCCCACAAAAAGCTGTAGGGCCCCTGAGTCGACGTAAAAAGAAATTTTCCATATAGTTCTTTGGCTCTTAATCCCCAGGGTAGCCAAACTAAAAACATTGTGATTCCTAATATGGCTAAGTTTTTAAGAGCAGATTTCTTGAGCGGCCAAGATAACAGCAATATAACGATGGGAATACTAGTTACCATTAGGAACTGCGGTCGATGAAAAATGGCGGCCATTGTTAAAAAACCACTGAGAATAGTCCATTTGATGCTTGGTTTTCTATGAAGATTTAAATAACACCAGGTCAACACAACAATAAAAATTTCCGAGAAGTACTCAGTCGAAAGCTTAAAGCTCCAGAAAACCGAAGACAGTGAAACCGCCACAAGCCCGAACATAAACAAAAAATACCTACGAAGACGATCATCGTTATATAGGTACCGAAATAGAATCAATAAGCTTAAAAAGTGAATGCTAACTTGAAATGGGGCCCAAATATCTAAATCAAAAGACTGCCGAATAAAAAAGTAAAATGAAATCAGTATTGGAAAAGTCGGCGGCTTATATGATTGCCAAAATCCTTCGATTTTGAATGCTAAATTATCATATAGTATCGTCGCAATTTTAAAATAATCGTACATGTCTGAAAACGGCTCTTCCGTTATTTTCATCCAGTACGCAAAACGCAATCCTAGAAACAGAAAACAAATCGCGACGAAAACCCAAATAGGCTTATTTTTCTTTAACATGAATGAAATTTATCGTCGGATTAATACTTTCTTGTCAATACATACAGCAATAATTTAAGCTTATTTCTCTTTTAATTCGGAGATAACAGGTTTGAAAATTTTTATTGAAATTTCTCATCACGGGTACGGGCATTTGTCGCAAACTCAATTGGCTCTAGCGCCATTCCTTAAATCAAATCCCGATGTTTCCCTATTCGTAAGAACCAAAATTTCTAAGGACCTGGTCGAAAAGAGATTTGATAAACAAGTTTCGCATCTTTACGAAGCCGCCGATCCGGGTTTGTCAATGATAGACGCTTTGGCCGTAGATGAGATAAAAACTCGGGAAATTTACCATCTATGGCTAAAAAATTGGGACCAGGAAGTAAAGCATATTAAAAACCATATCGAAACGATTAAACCAGATCTCATATTGAGCAATATTTCATTTCAAATTTTAGAAGTAGCCTCAAAAATGTGCATTCCCAGCATTGCTCTTAGCTCGCTAAACTGGTCACTCTTAGTAGGTCAGTATTTAAAATCAGATCCCAAACTTGCAATTCTAATTGAGAAAATGAATGCAAGTTATAACTCAAGCTCTCGATTTATAGGCGTCAAACCAGGTTTGAATCATGAAAATGTAAAACTTAAGGTTTTTCACTCTCTCCCATTTCCTTTCGAGAAAATAGATAAAAAAGAAATATTAAAAAAGCTTTCAATTCAAGATCAACAAACAAAGATTTCCTTAATTACTTTCGGTGGAATGGACTTGGTATTCAATCCTGAAAACTGGAAAGTACCGTCAGATTGGATTGTGTTAGTTCCCGACTATATCCCTATTCGCGGTCCAAGCATATACCATTATTCTAAATTAAGCATTCCGGTTAGCACTTTAATATCTGGCATCGACTTAATCATTACGAAAATGGGATATGGAATTGCAAGCGAAATAGGAGCTGCACAGACACCGTGTTTTTATCTTCATCGCCCGGGCTGGCCTGAAGAGAAACCCTTCAAGGAATGGCTTAGCCAAAGAACTTTTTGTGAGGAATTATCTTTAGAAAATTTTATGAATGGCACTTTCGTAAATTCTTTGCCTGCCGAGAAAAAGACGTACAATCTAATTAAAGACGACTTTACCTTACTTGATTTAGGAAAAGAAATACGAGATTTAACCTAGGCCCTCGTAATACTTCGCCCCTTCGTCAGGGTTACCATCGAAGCCTAATTTACCGTTATTAAAAACTAGACATCTAGTACAGAAGTTTCGTACTTGGTCGGGAGAGTGAGTAACTAACACCACGGTTCTTCCCGCTCTATGAAGTTCTCTAATTTTATCTATACATTTTTGTTGAAACCACAAATCACCAACGCTTAATACTTCATCGAAGAATAAAATCTGTGACTCCAAATGAGTCGCGATAGAAAATCCTAAACGAACAACCATACCACTCGAATAGTTGCGAATGGGCTTATAAATATGATCACCCAGCTCAGTAAACTCAATGATCTGTTTTAGTTTTTCTTTAGTTCTTGCGCGCCCGTATCCAAGGATAGCTGCATTAAGAAAAATATTTTCATAGCCGGTTAATTCGTCACTAAATCCAGCACCCAGCTCTAATAGTGGTGCAATCCGCCCACTAGTTCTTATCATTCCCTTATCTGGTGAATATATTCCAGAAAGAAGTTTAAGAAGTGTACTTTTACCAACGCCGTTTTTTCCCATGATACCAACAAACTCACCTTCATTGATATTAAAAGAAACGTTGTCTAAAATGGTGACTCGACTCTTTTGACCGATATCGAGCTTACCTTTCGTAAGATTAATTAAGACTTTCTTAATAGAGTGAGGTCGATCCATCCAATTTGTAAACGACTTCGACACATTTATCGCTTGAATTACAGGACGCATTTTATAGATCCTCCACAATTCGGCGAGACACTCCCGTACTTACAAAATGAAAAACTAGAACAAAGAATAGACTCCAAGAGGCCATTATACCTAAAGCGTTAAGACTTAAAGCATTTCCATAGTAATAAACTTGATGAATACTATCGAAGAAAACTCCAAATGGGTTAAGATACACAATCATTTTAAACTGCTCAGGAATCATATCTGTTTTATAAACTATAGGAGTAAGATAAAACAGGACTTGAAGAACAATAGACATGATATGACGAAGATCACGGAAGTATACAAACACTATTCCCAATAGAAATCCGACCGAATAGGTCAGCAAAAATAACATAAATAAAATGGGCAACAAATAGAGGGAATTTATACTCAGTGAATGCCCAGTGACGAAACTAAAAAAGAATAGAACTGGAATCGACACCAATAAATTTACAAGATGAGTCACATTTTCAGATAAATTAAATACATTCAACCGCAGAGGAATTTTATTAAACAGCGTATGATTCCCAACGATCGTCTCTAAGCCAGAAGTTAAGCTATTAGTTACAAATCCCCACGGCAAAACCCCTGATAAAACGAATACCAAGTAATTTTCGATATCCATTTTAACAACATACTTAAATACGAAATAATAAACGAAACCGGATAACCCAGGCCCTAGCAACGACCAAACGATCCCAAATAAAGAACGTCGATACTTCAACTTCAAGTTTCTTAAAACCAAATGAAATACAACGAACTTATGATCTAAACATAGAAATGAACGAAAAAAATTAGAAACAAACATCATCAATTATCAACTTTATAGTAAAAACTTTTTCGTGGTTGTACATTGCCTAACGCAGCGAAGATAGTAGCAGAAGACTCGAAATCTTCAATGGCATTTTTAGCACGTGATTTGCTTTCAAAATGAACACCTTGAGCCTGCGGGTTATAGAAGCAATGAAACCCTTCGCGAGCAACTCGCGCACATAAGTCAGTGTCGCTAAAAGCAATTGGAAAAATGGCTTCGTTAAACCCACCTACTTTTTCAAAAACATCCCTGCGAATCAACATACATGCGGCAGTTACGGCATCCACTATCCGTTGAATGGAGTGAAATCCTTTAGCCTCTTTAGCACTTTGATAATTGGTATGCGACCAACACACCTCGAAAGTATACTGATCATCGCGGCAGTCGATTCCTCCATGCTGCAATGTGCCATCTGGATATAACAACTTACATCCTACTGCGCCAATTTTAGGTTGTTCCATCCATCGAAACATCTCGAAAACCGCATCAGAATTTAAAACGACGTCATTATTCATAAATAGAATATAGGGAACCTTAGAGAATCGAGATGTCCTAGCCGCCACATTACAAATACGCGAAAAATTAAAAGGTTCATCATGTTCAAGAATTTCCAAGTCTAGTGCTTGAGAAAATTTCTGCGACAACGTAGAACTCATTTTAGCGTCGTTGCTGCGGTTATTAACCAAAGTGAGTTTAATATTAACACCTTTTTGTTTAACTAGAGATTCGACGGCTTGAATGGTCATCTCTAACTGATCTTTGAACGGCATTACAACGTGAATGTCATTTACCACCGGCGGCACAGGATGCGCTTCGTACGTGGTATTTATTTCGCCACTGGCTACAGCCCAATTCAAATTCGCTGATTTTACATAGTCTCTAAGCGCTTTAAGACCAGCCTCGCTGGCATAATCCTTTACACTTGTGCTTTTTGCTGTGCTTTGCGCGTGAACCCGCCAAGCGTATAAACCCACCGGGCACCTTTTAAACTGCGCCCCCGCGTGATGAAGTCTTAACAGTAAGTCGTAGTCTTGAGCCCCATCGCATTCCATACGACAACCTTCGATTTTATTAAAATAGGCCCTAGGAACTAATAAGCAATGACAAATCCAATTCACGAAAAGATAGGGCATCGAAGCCTCATCGGCTTTACGTAAATAACTAGTCGGCACCCTGTTATTGAATTCATCGATTTTAAATTCATCACAATATAGCACCACATTTTCGGGATTTGGCTCAAACCGCAAAATCTGATCATATCGAAACAAAAGATCACTTCGAATCCAGTCATCATGATCAACCAGGAGAAGATAATTCCCACTTGCCTTTTTTGCTAAATTATTTGTCGTTTTAGATATTCCGCCCTTGTTTTCAACACGGTCAAATTCAAAAAACTTCATATTGCTGATAGCAATGGGGCTATCCTTAAGTAAACCCTCAATGTAATTTTTAATTTCTGCGGGTTGTGGTCCATCGAAGCCAATAAGCAATTCATAGTCCTCCACGGACTGAGCCAAGACGCTCTCTACTAAAATTTTGAAATACTCTAACTTGGGTTTATAGACAGGAACTAAGATTGAATAAAAAAAACTTTTGCCGGTCTTCGCTTTCTCTATTTCATATAGGCCGCGGGTCGTAACCTCTAGCCTACTTAACTGGTCACGACTATAATCCCCAATCATGCCCTCTTGAGAAAAGTAGCGACTTAAAAAAATTGGGTTCTGAACACAAAAATTCTTAATGATTCGCTGAAATTGACCAACAATGGCCTTGAAGACTAATACAATTTTTCTAATATTTCTCTGAAGCAAAACCACATTCAATAAAGCCAGGAAAAACAGCACAATAAGAGAAAGTAATTTGAGTATTTTGCGAAACATTTCTTGTTTTCCAGCCTTTTAAAACTAAGATGTATTTTTCCTACCCTATACTGTCACTAGTTTTTTTTCAAACTCTATAGTATCGTTTACCTAAATGCTCAAAAACCGCTTCAAAGCAAATCTATCCTACATTTTCATGTTTTTCTTGATTGTTCTGCAAGTTTTCATGATCAGTCGCTATAGCATCGATATTCCATATTTCGACGAATGGGAACTCTTTCGGCCAGATTCTTTTTTAATAGATCCTTCCGTTAAAAACCTTGTTGCCCAGCATAACGAACACCGGTCGGTGCTGCCGAATTTGGTTTTTAGCCTTTACTATCACGCGCTAGACCTTCATTTTCCCACTACATTTCTATTAAATTTTGCCGTTTTTACTTTGTTGTTTCTTCTGTTTTTAAAATTTTCGTACAACTTAAAAAATAAACCGTTTATCGCGTTGTCGTCACTAATGGCTTTCTCTGCCCTGAACTATGACAACCACCTTTGGACGTTCCAGATTCAATGGCACTTCTTTTTACTTTTCTTAATTTTAAGCTGCTATTTGCTTTCAATAAGCCATACTTCCTACAGAAATATTATTTGGTTCATCGTTTTACCTTTTTGCATGCTATATTCTTTGTGCTCGGGCAATGATAGTGCATAGAAGTCATACTTAAAATAGCTACTTTTTTATTTTTCAAAGTTCCCAGTTTCTCTTCAAGCTGATCGGCTAAAAATACCGGCAAACCTTCATTTACGAGCATCACTGATTGTCTTAAGAAAAAGTGATTTTTGTGAAATGCAGACATTTGCATCGTGTCTTTAAATAAACATGGTCCTGCCGCTAATCCTGGTTTTGCAAAATGCTTCGCTCGAGGACAATCACTAGTGATGGTACCATATATTTTGCAAAAATCTAAACCTTGTAATTCAGTCATCATGTAAAACTGGTTAGCAATCGCGAACTCCAAATATCTCCAAGTATTTGTCATTAACTTCGCTAACTCTGCTTCTTTGGGATTTAAGCGAATAATTTTTGGAGCGATAGTGCCGAACAGGTCAGCTCTTCATTTTCAACCTCTGTAGTCATTGCGGATACAATTTGCGGTAATTTATAGATTTCCTCGATGCCTTTGCCATGCAAAATACGCTCGGGGCAAAAAGCTAATTTACAAGAACCAAGTTTTTTTCTAACAAGTTGCGTGCGATTTCGCTAATGCCTGGGTATACGGTGCTTCGAAGTACAACTAAGTTGTTTTGGATTTAAATATTCTAAATAGGATTGAATGACTTTGGTGACATCATGAACATGAGGATATGATGTTCATCTATTGGAGTTCCGGTAACAAAAACTACAACGTTAGTTTCTAAAAGAACTTTGGGATCAGTCGTTGCAACTAAATTTCTGCCGACAGCTTTTTTTAAGTATTTCCTCCGCCCCCTCTTCGATAAAAGGCAACTTTCCAGAATTGACTAAATTAACTGCAAGGGTATTGATATCCAATAAATTAACTTTCAAGTTCGCATTGGCTAGAGTAACGCCCAATGGAATTCCTACATGGCCACAACCACCAATAATTGTTACTACTTTCATTTCCATACCTCAGAAGACCAAATATTAATTATTTTAGGCGGTTACGCAATAATATAGTATAAAGCGAAAATTCTCTTTTCACATAGAAACAATGGAATTTTAAAGGTTTTGAGATTTTCTCTACAAACCCCATTTAGAGAAATATTTAAATACAGATTCGATGTGGTATTTTAACAGTTTGATCGACTTGTAACTGCCTTTTCCGTGTGCATGATAGATGTGAACAGAAGGAAAATGAATGTTCTTGGCAATCTGCCCGGCCCTTCTAGAAATGTCGACGTCCTCCATATACATGAAAAATCGCTCATCAAAGCCCTTAATTTGCTTTAAAACATGATTTCGGAAGAACATGAAACAACCCGACAAACTCGCAACCTCCATAATTTCATCGTAATTTTTATCTCGCATTTCAAAAAGATAGTTGTTTTTTTCCTTCAATTTTCTGGTCCCAAATCGGCGGATAAATAAATCATAAGGCCTTGGCAAACGCTTACACAAATACTGCAATTGGCCATCCGGATAGTAGACTTTGGGAGTAAGTAATCCGACATCGTCATGACTGTCCATGTATTCAAAAATCTTAGGAAATACCTCGGACCCAAAATATACGTCGGGATTTAAAATCAAATGGTACTTATAATTACCGGCTAAAGATTCTTTAATCGCCACGTTGTGTGCGGCTCCAAAACCTATGTTTTTATTAAGAAACTGGTAATGCTCATTTTTTTTTAACTGGAGCCAGGAAAAATATGACTTTTCAGGGGAATTGTCGATTAAAAATAGTTCATACGGTGTACCTGATTTACGAATAGACGTTATTACATCTTCAATTTGCTGCTTCGGATTGCAAAAAAGGACTATCGAAATCGACAATTTGTTATCAGGCATAGCGCTATCATACCAGGTACCCTTGCTCAATCAACTGTTCATAATGCGGGAGTGGTTCTTTTCTTGAATCCCTAAGCCGTCTGTATTAGTACTATCGAGTGGAATCAATACAAATCGCGGCGATCATAACATGCTACTTTCCAAAGAATGAGGAGCTTACTCCTTTGCTTGCATCGATCAATAACCAGGTCGATGTGATTTTTCTTGTAGACAACGGCGGCCTGGCGAATTTTTCTATACCAGAATCTATAAAATCTAAAATTGAAGTTATTTCTGCCAATAAGAATTTGGGAACTGCCGGCGGTTACAATCTAGGGTGCCGAAGAGCGTGGGAAAAAAAATGCTCTCATGTTTTACTTCTAGATCAAGACAGCGAATGCGATCAAGATATGGTCAAAAATTTGATAAGTTTAGAAACGTATCTAAAAAAGAATAGTGAAAAAGTTGCAGTTGTTGGACCTTACTACATATGTAAATCCAATAACCAACCGGCTCCATTCATTCAACATGAAGGCCTTCGTATTCGTCGAATATACGAAACGGATTTAAATTTACCAAAAAGTTCAAACAACCAAAAATACACCCCGTGTAGTTATGTTATTTCCTCAGGCTCATTGATCAGCCGTCAATCTTGGAATGATATCGGCGAAACGTACGACGGCTTATTTTTAGATTTCACAGACATTGAGTGGGGCCTACGTTCAGCGACTAAAGGCTATCAATGTTACGGATCTTTTGATGCAAAAATGTATCATATCATCGGCGACGAGCAACTTAGTCTGTTAGGACGTAAAATTTCCTTACACAGCCCACTTCGACACTATTACGCATTTAGAAATTGCGTTTGGCTAGCAAAACAAAACTATGTTCCAGGTGGAACTCGATTCAACTATTTAATTAAATTGGCCCCAAAACTTTTGGTTTACTCCTGGTTTTCTTCAGAACCCCTTCAACAATTGAAATCCATGATTTTAGGAGTGAAAGACGGAATTTTTAATCGCATGGGAGCTTTTCAAAAATGAGTTGGTCCGGGATTAGAAAATCATTTAGCGAATCTAGTATTTTAAAAAACTCATTTTACAATATCATGGGGCAAGGGTTACCCTTAGCTATCGGGTTAGTCTGTATTCCACGGCTAATTACTCATTTAGGTATTGAACGATTTGGTTTACTGTCTCTGGTTTGGATTTTTCTTGGATATCTTGCTTTCTTCGATTTGGGATTAGGCCGAGCCATTATTAAAATTATTTCTGAACAGTTAGGCCGCGGAAACCGGGCTGCTATAAGCCGTTTCTTTTGGACAACGATTTGGATTATCTTTGGCCTTTCAATTGTCGGGTCCATCGTTAGCTTGATTTTCGCCCATACGTTTATGATTGAAGTCTTTAAAATTCCCGAATCATTACGAGAAGACGCCCTTCATTCATTTTATTTGTTATCGTTAGGTATCCCGGTGATTACATTAACGGCTGCATTCAGAGGCCTAATGGAAGCCGAACAGCGATTCTTTATTATTAATTTGCTTCAAGGGGTGAACGGTACAATTACGTATATTGTTCCGTTACTCATTGCATATTATACGCAAGATGTTTCTATAATTATTTTATACCTGGTTGTAGCGCGATTCCTGGCCTTGATTGCACATATTGTCGTGTGCTTAAATCGTTTCCCAGAACTACGCAAAGTTTCACTTCCGGATCGCGAAGCGCTACCTCTTTTGATTCGCTTTGGTGGCTGGTTGACAGTTTCCAATTTAATCAGCCCGTTAATGGTTTATTTTGATCGTTTTATTTTGGGCTCAATGATTCAGGTTGGAGATTTGGCTTACTATACGACTCCATATGAAATCATCACACGTGTTTTAATTATTCCATCAGCTGTAAGCCGGGTACTATTTCCATCAGTTTCATTTACTTTAGCTCAAAACTCGTCAAGCGAGAAACTTATCGAGAATGCATATCGCCTTACGACATTAACACTTCTTCCAATTATTATTTTGCTAATTACAATTGCAAAACCGGGAATGACGTTGTGGCTAGGTCCGGAGTTTGGAGATCGCAGTTCCATCATTCTGCAAATTTTAGCATTGGGTGTATTTTTTAACGGTATCGCGTCGATTCCGTTTACGCTGATTCAAAGCTCGAACAGACCAGATCTTACCGCAAAAGCACATATGTTTGAACTTCCCATTTATGCGATAGTTCTTTGGTTTATGTGCCACCATTACGGCACGATGGGGGCCGCCGTTGCCTGGAGTTTTCGCATTATTCTAGATTTGGTTATTCTAAACTTTTTAGCACGTAAAAACCTTAGAGAACTTTCTTACTTCTTAGAGATCATGAATAAAAAATATATCTTTTTATTCATTTATCTAATTTCGTTCGTCGTCTTTATTCACTTCGGCGATTATATTTCAGCCATACTTTTCACTTCATTACTTCTTGTCTATCTGTGGGCTTATTTCGTTACCTTCGAAGAGAAGTATATGCTTAAGAATTTGCAATGGTTATCGTTTAAAAAATCTAATTATGTTCCCATTAAAAATGATAATACGGCCGTTTTGATTATTACTTTTAATCCCGAACCATCTTTAAAAAACACGATCCAGTTTTTAAAAAAGCAATTTGATCGAATTATTATTGTTGATAACGGCTCACATGGATCAGGTTTTGATGCATTAAAAAGTATTGAATCGGAACATTCTAAATCTGGCGTATTTATTCATTTTAACGACGAGAATTATGGCATTTCTAGGGCTCTTAATCAAGGCTTCAAAATTGCTCAGAATGAGGGTTTCAAGTGGGTTCTAACTTTTGACCAAGACTCTCGTCCTCATGATAGTTATTTAGAGATGGGACAGGATATTTTGTCGACATTTCCTAACCCTGAATCCGTTGCCATGATAACCCCAACGCTTTACGAACAGAAGCTTCAAGCTATTATTCCGTTTAATAAAAAACCTAAAGAAAAATGCGCACCGACTCGGTTAGCGATTACATCAGGGGCAATTACACGTGTAGATAGCTTCTTTAGTGTTGAAGGTTACAATGAATCTTTGTTTATCGATTATGTAGATTTCGATTTCTGCTTTAGACTTCGTCATTCTGGCTATACACTTTTAGAGTCAAATTTACTGATCTTAAATCATCAATTAGGAAACACCCAAAAACATGATTTCTTCTTCACTAATTTCATTACCACTCATCACAATGAAACTCGCCGCTACTATATTACGCGTAATCGACTTTATATGTATAAACGTTATTTCTTGCTTGAAACAGATTGGGTACTCGAAGATGCCATGAACTTCATCAAAGATTTATTCAAAATCTTGATCGCCGAAAAACAAAAACGAGCTAAAATAAAAAGTATTTATATGGGAATTCGTGATTTTTCTTTAAGTCGCTACGGAAAAATTTAATGTTAGAAGGCTCAGCCTTTAGACCAACAACTTAAAACACCTACTCCTAACCGAGATAACCCCACCCTTTTTCGATCGCAATCGCTTTCACTTTGTCCACAAGCGCTTGGATCTGGGGATATTGTGTTTTTAATCGAGAATTTGAAGGTCGCTTGGCCGGTGTCGGGAATTGGTCTGTCGAAATGGGATGAATCGCTTTTACCTTAACTGGCAATCCCTTCTCTTGGGCCTCTTTAACCGTCATTTCGGCCATCTTGTACCAAGTCATATAGGGTTTAAAACTCAGATGATAAATACCAGGATCCAAACTTATCTTGTTCCCAGCTGGCGAGATTAGTAGCTTAACAAATGCACTGATTTCGCGGGCATCCGTTGGCGAGCCGAATTGATCGTTAACGATCGAAATTTCTTCTCGCTCCTGCGCCAGTCTTAAAATAGTCTTTGGAAAGTTCTTCCCCCAGGGCGCATACACCCACGAGACACGAAAAATATAGTATTGCCCGCCAGCTTTTTGCACTAATTTTTCCCCCTCCAGCTTTGTCTGCCCATAAAAATTCACCGGATTTGTTTGCGTTGCCTCAGTCAAAGGATTCATCCCCGAACCATCAAAAACATAATCCGTCGAGAAATGCACAAACGGAATATTGTTTTGCATACACCACTGCGCTATTTCACCCACCGTCGTCGCGTTAATCTGAAATGCTATGCTTTTTTCCGATTCCGCTTTATCCACCAAGGTATAGGCCGAGGCATTTATCACCATCTGAGGTCTTTTTTGATTTAAAATTTTAACAATTTCTTGGGGGTCCAGAAAATTCGCTTCCTCACTGGACAAAAACTCTGCGGCCCCATCCACTAAATCATTTTGCAAGGCCTGTGCAACTTGGCCGTTTTTTCCAAACACTAGGATCATTTTTCTTCCTTTGATAGTTCGCCAATTTAAATTTAGTTTTTCGCTTTCGGCAACATTTTTATGGATGAAACCAACACCGTAATCGTGGAGATGCAGGGTCCACCGCCGCTGCTTTATATATATCCATTCTGCATTGATAAGACGGGTACCGGGACGACAATGTCTCGGCGACCTCGTCCTCTGACCACTGTTCAGGATTGGCCCATGGAACATCAATGTCAAAATACACCTGTGCCATTTGCACAAAATCAATTCCGCTTGTAGCCACCCAACGGCACCGAGAAACATTTTTGGAATTTTCGCATAATTTTTCAGTCGAATGCTCCATCTGATTTGTCAACAACGCAGACTTCATCTCTAATAACCGATCATACAACTTGGGCATACACGTCCCTGCCGCAAACATATCCGCCTGCCCTTCAGACGACGACCAGTGAACCTCACCCAAAAATATTTGCCTAGGCTCTCCGCCCAATTTGTGTCCCAACTCATGACACAAAATCGCCGACAATGCCCCCACCGTCATGTAACGGGCACGCACAAATCCACCATACAGTAAAATATAAAACTGGTCCTGATAAATATTAGAACCTGCCCCTATATAGGGTTGGGACCAGACCACATCTCTGGTCCACGACTCTAAATTACCCCCTAAAGCCGCGCCAAATTCCTGATCTAAAATTTTTAGCAACGTCCAAAGATCGGCCTCCTGAATCCCGGATTCGTTTTGATCAACAGAAAACTGATACTGCGGCGGATTTTTTCTTTCCACAGAATGAGCCCCGGCAAGGGAACTTAAAAATAAAATGAATAAAAAATATCTCATAAAGGTTTATCGTCCATCCCCAAACGTCCATAAAATGGCAGTTTCAAGGCTGGACGCAATATATCGATACCAAACGTCATGCTCAAGATGTTTATCTCTATTCCCTCGGCCAAGCCGATAGTGAAACCCAACAAACCAAATAACGACATCTGCACGCCCGAACCACTGGGACTTAAAGCAAAAATATTTGAATTAATCAGGTAATCTTTACCAATCGCATGCGGAGGAAGCTCGACGGTTATCTCGGGCGTAGAGCGAATAATATACGCCACAAAGGTATTACTATTTGGCCCCGGCCATAATGTATAAGACTTTCGGTACGGGTAATTTTCTATGACGTCTTGGACCCGAGCAATCATCCGCTCTGCTTTTTCGCCTCGGACTTCAAATAAAATCTTAGGCTCGTTTCCATACCAATAACGATCAGGAATGTCTCGGACAACTGTTACCGCAGAGCCTTCACCTCGCCCCAGTCCCCAGCTTGTCACCTGCGCCACCGTATATTCATGTTCGTTGACCTTTTTCCACGCAACCCAAGGGTGCGTAGCAAAATAGCCCCTCCACGAAAAAGCCCGGGCCGCATAGATTTGAAATATCGATTCTTTTAAGTCCTTTGGTAAAGGAGCTATTTTCGCGCTCTCTCGACTGGCCGTACGCCAATTCGATGTCGTACATGCTGAAAGCAACAAAAGACTAACCACCAAAAAATATTTAAATATTCGCAAAATCATATATTGAGACGACTCATCTCAAACTCTTTAACTGAAAAGGTCAAAAGGTTTTCCAGCACCACCGCCCTGGTTGTTTCCCAATTTATTTAATCTTGATTTCACTGATTCCTTCCGCCATAGTACATGTGTTTGAATTCAAGGAGATTTTTATGCGTCTAGTAGTCACTGGAGCTGCTGGTTTTATTGGCAGCGCATTTGTTCGCGAAGCGGCTCAAGCGGGACATGATATCGTCATCTTGGATGCCTTGACCTATGCGGGGCATATGGAAAATATCGATGATATTTTAAAGCCCGGTAAAATTGATTTTGTGAAATCCGATATTAAAAACTTTGACGACAGCTTAGCGCTCTTTCAAAAATATAGTATCGATGCGGTGATTAACTTTGCGGCGGAAAGCCATGTCGATAATTCGATCTCTGGTCCACGTACGTTCATCGAAACCAACGTCATGGGGACGTTCGCATTATTGGAAGCTAGCCGTTCTTATTGGGGTAAACTTGAAGGCACAAAGAAAACTAATTTCCGTTATGTACAGGTCTCAACCGACGAAGTATACGGCTCCTTGGGGGAAACCGGAAAGTTTCATGAAGAGCTTCCCTACAAACCAAATTCTCCCTACTCGGCTTCAAAAGCCGCATCCGATCACTTAGCGCGCGCTTGGTTTCACACCTATCAACTGCCCACGGTGACTACTAATTGCTCGAACAACTATGGCCCTCGTCAGTTTCCCGAAAAACTTATTCCTGTAATGATCACAAAATGTCTGGCCGGCGAAAAACTGCCTGTCTATGGCAACGGCGGCAACGTCCGCGATTGGATTCACGTCGAAGACCACAGCCGTGGAGTTTTGTTAGCCTTAACCAAAGGAACTGCAGGCGAGACCTACTGCTTTGGCGGGAACTCGGAACGCAATAACCTTCAAGTCGTAAATACTATTTGCACCATCCTCGATGAAGTTCGTCCACGTGCAGATAAGAAATCATACAAAGAACAAATCTCGTTTGTGCAAGATCGTGCCGGACATGACTGGCGTTACGCCATCGACGACACCAAGGCGCAGCGCGAACTTGGCTTCCATCGTCAGTACAAACAATTTGAAGACGGCCTTAAAGCCACCGTAACGTGGTACCTGGACAATTTAGGCTGGGTCGATAAAGTGAAATCCAAACCAAAGAAATAAATTTTTGAGGAGACAACATGAAAGGTATTATCCTTGCCGGCGGTAGCGGAACACGCCTCTGGCCAACAACTAAATCAGTTTCCAAACAACTCCTTCCTGTTTACGATAAGCCCACGATTTATTACCCTCTTTCCACACTTATGCTGGCGGGAATTAAAGAGATTCTTATTATCTCTACACCTCGTGATCTTCCGCTCATCGAAGAACTTCTTGGCGATGGTTCACATATTGGCATATCTTTAAAATACAAAGTCCAGCATAAACCAGATGGCATCGCTCAAGCATTTGTATTGGGCGAGGATTTTTTAGGCGGCGCCCCCGCATGTTTAATTCTGGGTGACAATTTATTCTACGGACATGACATCACTCTTCAGCTGGAAAAAGCAAAAGCTTTGAGTAAAGGAAGTGTCGTGTTCGCATACCATGTTCACGATCCTGAACGTTATGGCGTTGTCGATTTTGATAAATCTGGCAAAGCCTTATCGATCGAAGAAAAGCCAAAAGCTCCAAAATCAAATTGGGCCGTCACGGGTTTGTACTTCTACGATTCGACAGTCACTCAAAAAGTAAAAACGTTGAAACCCTCGGCACGAGGTGAACTCGAGATTACAGATCTAAATAAATTGTACTTACACGAAGGCACCCTACAAGTGGAAAAATTTGGACGTGGCGTAGCCTGGTTAGACACCGGCACTCATGAGTCCCTACTGAGTAGTTCAATTTTCGTTCAAACCATCGAAGAACGCCAAGGACTTAAAATCGCGTGCCTAGAAGAAGTCGCTTTGTTCAAAAACTTCATCACTCATGCAGAATTTGCAACGATTGCCGAACGTTCGCCTAACAGTGGCTATGGTAACTACCTTCGCAAGATCGCACAAAATTATGGTAAATGGTGATCCATGGACATCAAAGAATTCAAGATTTCAGGCCCCAAGTTGATCACACTGAAAACCTTTGGCGATGACCGCGGTTTTTTCTGTGAACGTTTTAAACTGGATCCATTTGCCGAAATTGGAATTAAGAATTTAGTGCAAGATAATTTCTCGCGTTCGACTTCAAAAGTTCTGCGCGGACTCCATTATCAGTGGGATAAACCACAGGGGAAATTGGTCACCGTTACCCGTGGTTCGATCTTTGATGTGGCCGTAGACATTCGCAAAGACTCTCCGACATTTGGTCAACACATCAGCGTGGTTCTGACCGATACCCAGCCGCAATGGTTTTGGATCCCGGCTGGATTTGCCCATGGCTTCTGTGTTGTGGACGATCAAGGCGCCGATGTTATGTACAAAGTCGACAACTACTGGAACGGTAAAGGTGAATCTGGGATCGCCTGGAATGATCCCACTCTGAAAATCGATTGGCCCTATACAGATCCTGAATTAAGCCCCAAAGACAGCATCAATAAATCCTTCAAAGATTACACGAGTGACCCAAAATTCTAGATCCCGCTTTGCATTGCAGTTCACATTTCTAATCTCGCTTATTTCACTGCTGCCATATTTGACGTTCTTCTTTGTCGTCGTTCCCTGCTCGGACGATATTTTTTACCACAACTATGCTCAGGACAAGACCGTCTCTGAGTTCATGGTTCACCACTATACCACCTGGACTGGTCGTTATTTTTCAAACCTGATGATGGCCATTAATCCCTACACTTTGACCAGCAATCCCCATGCGTACCCCTGGATGATGCTCTCCCTCTTTTTCATTTTCACGATTTCTTTGTTTTGGATGCTGCAAACACTGAGTGCCAAGCTCAATCCCGATTTGACACTTAAAAACAGCACCGCCCCCACCTTAGGACATGCCACAGGCATGATCTCGATCATTGCCCTTTCGTTGTTTTTTCATAAAATGCCCAGAACGGCCGATTCGTTGTACTGGTTCGCCGGAGCCTCGTCTCACCTGCTGCCAATGAGCCTTGTTCTGATTTCGATCGGACTCTATGTTAAAAACTTGTATCGCACCACAAAGAACACGACCGTCCCCTTTATCACTTCAATCTTGGGGATTTCTGTATTCAGCTTTATCATCTGTGGATCTAATGAAACGTTAGCCATTCAATGGTTATTCACTCTCATGTTTGGAATTTTTTATCATGCCGTAATCGAAAAGCGTTGGGAAAAATCACTTGTTCTACCTCTGCTGGTTGCCGTGATCGGCTTTGGCATTCTGTATCTTGCTCCAGGCAATATAGTACGCGCCAAAGAACTGCACGGCGGCCATGACATAGGCCTGCTGCTGATCAAACCCTGGGGACTGATCATCGAAACAACCGCGCGGTATCTCAGCCTCAGCCTTTTACTTTCCGCTCTGCTATTTTTTCCCTTTTTGAAAAGTATGAACTCTCGCATTTCCACTCGCGCCAAAGAACCACGAAGCCTTATGTTACTAGGACTTTTTGGTTTAGGCTTGTTCGCGCTGACGTTCGTTCCTTCTGTTTGGACCATGGGAGGACTACCTCCCCGCCGAGTATTGAACAATACCTACCTCCTATTTCTGCTTTACGGAACTTTTTTACTTATTCTATTTGCGCACAAATTGGATTTCTTACGTCGCTGGTCCGATCGCCTTTACACACTTTCTAACATACAATTAAAAATTCTTATCGCCGTAAGCTCATTGTTTTTATTCAATCATTTTTATGCCTGGAAAGATCTGCTTCACCTTCCCCACTTCCTGAACTCTATGGAAAAACGCCAAACACTTGTCTCGGCCAACCCGCACCAAGATCTGACACTTCCCAACCTAGAGTATTTCCCGACGACGTTTTTCTACGAAGACATCACCGTTAAAACTGATGACTATCGCAATGTGGTTTTCTCTGAATTCTACAAATTAAAAAGTGTACGTCTGGCCAAAGAATATGAAGAATAACAAAAAAACCTAGGATCTTGCAGCCGCCCTCATCCTATTAAAGCTTGCTTCGCAGATTTCTTTAGCCGATACTGGCCTTCATACACGTATGAGCCAGCTATTAATTATTGTTCCCTGCTACAACGAGGAATCACGAATCAGACTAGAGCTTTTCAAAGACTATTTTGATCGCCCCGACGCCATCAAGGCCGACATACTTTTTGCCAATGATGGCTCCTCGGACAACACCTCTGAAAAAATCCGCAGTTTCATTGCCAAATATAATTTGCAGGATCGCTGGTATGTTTTCGATAATCCAAAAAATACAGGCAAAGCCAATGTGATTCACAACGCCTATCACTGGTCGAAAAAATTCATCCCGTCCCGATCTAATCCCGCTAACACCATCGCGATTGATTTTCAAAAAAAAGTACCCATCGAGGCGGATGGTCACACCCTTCCCACGGTCTATGATTGGTACGCATACTGGGATGCCGATCTGGCTACGCCACTATTTGAAATCCCCAACATGTTTCGCTTTCGCGAACTTTTTTACCCGCGAAAAGAAGTCGTCTTTGCCAGTCGCGTGCTACGTTTGGGCAGTCAAATTTCCAGAAATCCCCTGCGCCACTATTTAGGCAGAGTATTTGCGACCGTCATCGATTTAGCTTTAAACGTCGGCAGCTATGACAGCCAGTGCGGTGCCAAATTGCTTAGCCGTTACATGGCCGAAAAGGCGTTCGCCGAACCGTTCCTCAGCGCCTGGATTTTTGATGTTGAAATTATGCTTCGCGTGGGCGAAATCAATATTACCGAATATCCCTTAATCGAGTGGGTCGATGTCCCCGGCTCAAAAGTCAAAATCTTCAAAGAAGCATTTCGCATCCTAAAAGAAATTTTCCTAATTAAAGAAAAATACAAACGCTAGATAATATCACAATCTTATTACCTCAGATAATACCATAATACAGCAGGACGTTATACTATTGGACACTCTATTATTGGACGTTATATTGTTAAACACTTTGGATCTTGCCCGGCACCGCGTTCACTCTGTGTGGTTGCCACCGCAAAAAAAACTAACTGGCAATAATAATAGACTTTCCAATCGGCGCTACCGAGATACGAGCCAACTTCCAGTGCTGAAGCGCAAACGGAATCCCGATAATGGTGATCCCCAAAACGATCGCCCAAAACAAATGAGCCAATGCCAACCACCAACCACAAAAAACAAACCACAACACATTACCAAAAAAACCCAAAGCACCCGTGCCCATGTCCGGGCCACTGAGCTGACGACGATTCATCACGTGCGAACCAAAAGGCCACAGGTTCAACAAGGCAATATTAAACGCCGCCCTCGCCCACGGAATACCCACAATCGAAATCACCATGAAAAATGCTGACATGAACCACGAAAGGGCGGTCGTCCAACCGCCAAACACAAGCCACAAAATATTCATGACGATACTGGTGAATCCCATTAGATTTTAAATCCCGCCGCTTCCGAATCCGCTTTGAATGTCTTCACTGTGTCCAGACTCAAATCCCAAGGGTCTTTATTGAAACCACTTAGTTTTTTAATCACATCCGGCGGTGCCGTAATAATATGGCAACCACACAACTCCGCTTCGACGATATTAAACACTTCGCGCGTCGATGCCCAAAGCAATTCAATTTGATCTCCATGAGACCGACAGAAATCCGCTGCCGCCGCCATCAAAGGATTAGGGTTACGTCCACTGTCTGCAATTCGTCCCGCAAACACAGACACAATCGACGGCGCACCTTTTTTCACCGCCATCACCGTCTCGTGAATTTGATCCCACGTGAACAACGCCGTTACATTCAACTTGATTCCCTGAGCCGATAATTCCTTGATCAAAGGAATCGCACTCTCACCTTTCGAATTCATGATAGGAATTTTCACGTACACATTTTCGGCCCACTTATAAATAATTTGTGCCTGCCTGTGCATTTCCGCAAAATCATCGGCGAACACTTCAAAACTGATCGGCTTATCTTTGATCTGCGAAAGCACGTCCTGACAGAACTCGGTATAGTTCGTGATGCCCGCCTTTTTCATCAAAGACGGATTCGTCGTCAATCCTTGCACATAAGGGTTGGCGGCCATTTCCAACATCGATTTCTTATCCGCGCCATCCGTGTATATTTTGATTTTATTTTGAAATGGAGACTTTGCTTTCATTACGACCTTCCTGCTAATATTTTTTTTGTAATCACTTTTCCCAATTCCACGCCCGGCTGATTAAACGCATTGATCTGCATAAACTCGCCCAACATCCCGACCACCAGCTGATACGTCATAAAATAACGCCCCAAGGCCGACTCGTCCATTTTCTCAAACTGAATTTCGCACACAGGATGCTGACTTTCTTTCTGACTTTCCGTCATCGCCTGCGCTTCGGTCTTTAACAAAGAACTCAACGGCTTGTTCCTTAACACGTCGGTCTCGGAAAACTGCGTCGTTTTTAACTGATACGCATTCTCTTCACTGGATTTAAATCGATGAATCACGACCGATTTCTTTAACTGAGTCTCCATCATCTGCTGCAATATCGAATGCTGATCATTCGCCCCCAGACTGACAATGGGTGCGGGCGCCACATACAAAGGAGATTCTTTTTTCGCCAACGACTCGGCCCATAACTGCTCTAGCCACTTGCCCAATTGATACGTCGAATCCGAATAATACCAAAAATACGTCAAAACGTCGTGGCGCTTGAAACTGTCCATGAAAAATTGAGTCAAAGGATACAACGTCTTTTCTTTATATTCCGCTTCGAACACAGACGCCGCACCCTGACGGAATGCCGACACATCCATTTTACCCAGTTTAATAACCAATTGACCAATCGAACTTAAAACCGAGAATCTCCCCCCCACCGTCAGGGGAATTTCCAAAATAGGGATCTGATTCCCGCGTGCCCAATCATACAAACTGCTGGATTTAAGCTCGGTAATCACCAACGACTGCGTTTTCAGATCTAAATTTTCAACCGCCAGCTCTTGGTTGAAAAAATCCAATGTCGCCAATGTTTCAATGGTTGTTCCACTTTTGGATACAAACACAAAACCCACATCTTTAAACGAGCCATACTTTTTTTTGGTCGCCAGTAACGTCTGAATATCTGGATTTTCCAACACTTGAATGTGCGACCAGCGCAAGGCTTCGGCCATCGCTTTGGGCCCCAAACTTGATCCACCAATACCCACCCAAATAAAGTTTTTAAATTTGGCCGCAAACGCCGTTCCTATTTGCTGAGTCTGTGACCACAACTGGTCCATTTCATGAAGTTTATAAAACCCAATTTCTTTACGATTCGTGAGTTTCTCAAAACATTGCGCCGGCGACAACAACGGAACGCCATTTTCAAAAGACCCAACAGGTGATAAATAGCTTAAATGCATAAGAAATTCCTTACCAGATCACCAGAACGTAATCTAGTATCCAAAAGAAATCTAGCTTATTTTGTCTACAGAAAATGCCTTAAAATTATCCAAATCGGCCGGTGATGTAATTTTCAGTTCGCTTATCCGAAGGATTGGTGAAGATTTGATTACTGGGACCATACTCGATCAAATCACCCAAATACATAAAGGCCGTATAGTCCGAACAACGAGCCGCCTGATGCAAGTTATGCGTCACGATCAATATCGTTACATCTTTCTTTAGCTCCACGATCAATTCTTCGATATGAGATGTCGAAATCGGGTCCAACGCACTGGTGGGCTCGTCTAACAGTAAAATTTCTGGATCGGTCACCAGCGCTCGCGCGATGCATAAACGCTGCTGCTGCCCACCCGATAACGAGGTCGCCTGCGCATGCAAACGATCCTTCACTTCGGACCACAATCCCGCATGTTGCAAACTGAGCTCTATTTTTTCGTCCATATAGGATTTTTTCTTAATCCCACGAACCCGCAGTCCGTAGGCCACGTTTTCATAAATCGTTTTAGGAAATGGATTTGGTTTCTGAAACACCATTCCAATACGCATGCGAACTTCCATTGGATCCACATCCCGACTCAAAATATTCTTAGATTCAGGATACAACAAAATTTCACCATCATAAGAAACTTCATTATACAAATCGTGCATACGGTTGAAACATCTTAACAAAGTCGTCTTGCCACATCCCGATGGACCAATCAAGGCAGTGACTTTTTTATCAAAAATCGGCAGAGACACATTTTTCAAAATCACTTTATCTTTGGGATTATAGCTGAACGATAGACTTTTAACTTGCGAACGCAAAAACTCGGTCTGATGACCTAAATTAAACTTTGTCGTCGATGTCGCTGGAATTTCAAATTGAGGACTCATACACTTATATCCTTTAACTACTCACTACCATTTCATTCGTCGTCGAAATCGATAACGAATAAAAATCGCAATACCATTCATTAACAATGTCATGATTAAAAGCACCGTTCCCGTGGCGGCCGCATTCACGTGAAACTCCGTTTGGGGACGAGACACCCAGTTGAACATCTGAATGGGCATAACCGTAAACGCATCGTGAAGCCACTGAAAACTCACGAACGGAAACACATCAGACACAGGGGCCGTCGGCAAAAATGCTATAAAAGTCAGCGCACCGACCGTGATCAGCGGTGCCGTCTCGCCAATGGCTCGCGAAAGAGAAATAATCACGCCCGTCAAAATACCCCCACTGGAGTACGGCAAAACATGATGCTGAATGGTCTGCCAATGACTGGCTCCTAAACCATACGAAGCTTCCCGAATTGAATTCGGAATGGTGCGGATAGCTTCTCTAGTGGTGACAATCACGATCGGCAAAACCAACAACCCTAAGGTCATTCCCGCCGTCAGGATACTCTGACCAAATTTCAACTTGTATACAAACAAACCCAACGCCATCAATCCAAACGTGATCGAAGGGACACCCGCCAAATTGATAATATTAAGCTCAATAATTTTAGTGAAAATATTCTTTGGCGCATATTCTTCTAGATAGATACCAGCGGCCACACCCACCGGTATCGCCACAAATGCTGTCGTGATCATGACCGCCAACGAGCCCACCCAGGCCGATAAAATTCCCGCTTTTTCAGGAAATCGCGATGGAAAATTCATAAAAAACTCGGCACTGATACGAGGCACCCCCGTCATGGCTAAATCAATAAACAGAGCCAACAACACGCAAATTGCAAATAACAAGGTCATCAAACCCGTCACGGCAAAAAGAAAATCCTTCGTTCGTCGCCATTTTAAATTAGCAGTTAAATCCATCTCACGAACAGTCTCTCGCATAATTTTCGTTTGTGCATTACTCATGATGTCTTCCATTATTCTTTCTCCTGGACTCGGCTACGAATCCACATCCCAACAATATTGAAAACCAAGGTGATGAATAACAATGTTAAACCCGCCACGTAAATGGATTGATAACCAATACTTCCGTGCGGCAAATCCCCTAAACTGACCTGAACTATAAATGCGGTGATGGTCGCTGCGGGTTCGGTGGGGTCTAAGGTCAAATTCGGCTGCATCCCCGCCGCGATGGCCACCACCATCGTTTCCCCGAGCGCGCGAGAAATGCCTAAAACATAAGCCGAGGTGATCCCCGAAAAAGCACTGGGAATAACGACACGTAACGTGGTTTGAAATTTGGTCGAGCCCAACGCCGCCGACGCTTCCCGTAAATGCGTGGGTACCGAGCGCATGGCATCTTCACTCAATGAACTGACATACGGGATAATCATGATTCCCATCACAATACCCGCACTCAACACACTAAAGCCGCCCAACTCGGGCATTAATTTTTGTAACAAAGGCGTGACGAACAACAAGGCAAAATACCCATACACCACACTGGGAACGGCAGCTAAAAGCTCAAGTATCGGTTTTAAGGCTTCACGCATACTGGGACGTACATATTCACTTAAGTAGGCAGAAACAATGGTGCCCAAGGGAATAGCCACACAAACAGCAATGAACGTGGCCATGAACGTACCCGCAATCAACGGGCGAATTCCAAATTTAGCATCGCTAAACATGGGGGTCCATTCACGCTCCGTTAAAAACTCGACTAACGAAACATGACTAAAAAAGGGAAGCGATTCTGAAACTAAAATATAGACAATCCCGATCGTCACCAAAACCGAACTGGCGGCCGCCAGGAAAAGCACCGTTTCAATCAAACGATCTTTAATCCGTCGCCACCGACGCGTAGGATGATTTGCCGAAGTGAATGCTTTTAATTCCGACATGGCATCGTCCTAAAATTTTGTCTCTTTAGCTAGCAGTTCTTCGATTTTCAAACCCACCTCGGAATGCCCACTGAACATCGTTCCTAATTTTTCATTGTGCAGATTTTTTGTCGCCATTTCGTATGCTTTTGCGGGAAGAGGCACATACTGCACACTCGGAACCAGTGTTGAAGCATTCTTTAAAAAGAAATTGGTAAATTCTTTCACTTCGGGCTTACTCAATGATTTCTGGCTGACATAAATAAAAATTGGACGAGACAACGGCGCGTACGTTCCATTTTCGACCGTTTCACGCCCCGGCAACACTGCCGGCAAGACTTTGCCTTTTTTATCTACAGAGACAATCGCTAACGCTTTTAATCTGGATTTATTTTCCATAAAATACGCCATCGGCAAATAACCAATCGCATTTTTATCTTTTGAAATACCCTGCACCAATGTGTTGTCATCTTCACTGGCCGTGTAATCACCCCGAGAAGCTTTGGCTTTGCCCACAACAGCTTCGGTAAAATAATCAAATGTACCCGAATCAGAACCCGCACCAAACAATTTCAAATCTTGATCGGGCCATTTCGCATTCACTTGATTCCATCTTTTAATTTTACCTTGAGCGGCCGGTTCCCACATTTTTTTTAATTCTTCGACCGTGATTTCATGGATCCAGTCGTTTTTGGGATGAACAGCGACGACCGTGGCATCATAGGCAATCGGCAATTCAATAAACTTAACACCAGACTTTTTACAACTTTCGATTTCTTCTTTTAAAATGGGACGAGACGCATCTTGGACATCGGTTTCACCACGACAGAAACGCTTGAATCCACCACCAGTTCCCTTTGTTCCGACAACAACTTTATACTTTTTAGCGCGAAACTCGTTTTGAAATTCCTCGGCCACCGCTTCTGTGATGGGATAAACCGTGCTTGAACCATCAACCACCACGACTTGAGCCAACGACGGACGTGCCAACACACACACGAATAACAATGCGATATTTTTAATCATTGCTTCACTCCCAAAAATCTATTTTGTTTCGCTCTGTTTATACTGGATTTTAATCTTTTTGCCTATTTGGCCATTGTTAGGTTTGTGTTAGGGCCCTCCTATCCCTATTCGGCTTACCAACTGCTTTATACCGCAAATGGATTCTTTTTTTGCTTTTTGGCACCTTCTTGGACAGCAAAAAATATCCATGCCCTTAGGATCGGCCCTAGAAACCTGTCATTATCAGCCTCTATGTCATCACCAACCTATAAGATATCAAATATCAACTAACTAAAATATCAACTAGTTAAGATATCAAGTGACTAAGATTAAACGGATAGGGACATTTGAGCTGTAAAGACATATAAACTGGTAAAAGAATGGGGTTGTTGAAAACGTAAATGCCCGGTAACGAATGCTCAGCAGGAGAAAAAAATGAACATGACTGCCTCTAAAGCTATTAAATTGTCGTGGGTCGCACTGATGCAAAAAGCCATTCTTATCCGATTGCTTATTCCTATAGGTTTAGCCATCGCCATCAGCCTCGGACTGCTGTCTTGGGGATGGCCGCTGGTCAGCCACGAATTTGTGCCTTTTTTAAATAACGTTGTCGTGATCCATTGGATTTTTAGTCATCTCGATACGTGGCTTGGGTTTTCACTTCTTACCGCATTTGCGCTTTTTCTGTTTATTATCCTTATTTTTATTACAACTTATTTTATCCTGATACTCCTTACATCTTTGATATTAGTTCCCTTGCTGACACCCGTTATTCAAAAAAATTATTTTCCTGGCCTTGTTGAAACTTACGAGCTGACCTGGTTTGATGGTTTAAAAAATACCCTTGTCGCCACTATGATTTTTTTAGCCGCCCTGATCATTGGATCACCGCTGTTATTTATCCCCGGTGGACAAATCGTATATCCATTTTTACTGAACTCTTTTTTGTCTAAACGCATTTTTCCTCTCGATGCCGCACAAAACTATGCCACGACTTTAGAGTACAAAAAATTGATCTTGAACGAACGCCCATCACTTTGGACTTTGGCTTTTTTGACGAATGGTTATGTCTATATTCCTATTTTGAATTTTCTGGCGGCACCATTAATTGCCTTGGCGTTTATATTCTTTTGCTTAGGAAAAATTAACGAATATCGTACGACCAACTAAGCCGAATTTTTGGAAGGCATCAATTCTCGATGGAGCGGGATTTCAATCACAAAACGCGTACGGGAACTTGCCTGATCCAAAAAGAACTTTCCAAAATGAGCCTCCACGATTCCCTTGGAAATACTTAGCCCCAAACCAGTTCCCTTGCCAACTTCTTTTGTCGTATAAAATGGCTGAAATATTTTGGCCTGAATCTCTTTTGAAATACCCGACCCACTGTCGGTGACAGCCAGAACTAGAAAATTTCCTTGGGCTTCAACTTTCAACTCGACCCATTTTTCGGGAAGATTTAAAACAGCGTCATAAGAATTATTTAACAAATTTAAAATCACTTGAGAAATTTCGGTTTGGCGACAAAAAACTTCCCCCGAGTAGTTCATCACTAACTTGAAGTCCACACTAGATTGTTGAAATCGTTGCAAACAAAAAGACAGTGTTTCATCCACCAAGTCTTTGGTATTCACCGTCGCCATCGAATCCTGACTGGCATCCCGAGATATTTTTCTAAGACCTTTGATAATACGAGACACCCGATCAACGGTTGTCAAAATCTTTTCGGCATCGGCCTTTACTTTTTGTATATGCACCATGGGATCTGGTTGCGACATATAGTGTTGAATCTGTCGTGCCTTTCCATACATGATCGTAAGCGGGTTATTGATTTCATGAGCAATGCTGCTGGCCATTTCCCCCAGCGAAGCCATTTTACTGGCCTCGGTGATTTTAGCCTCTTGATCTTTCATTCGAGATTGTGCCTCTAAAAAATCGTTATGCAGTCTCTTTGCCAGCTGGCGGGCTTTTTCGCCGGTTTGCTGGATATTAATCAAAAATAAAGCGATAATCAGCACCGAAATCGCGCCGATAAAACCAATCCATGTTGACAAAAAGTCATTTGAAGCTTCAAACGCCGCACTCTGCGCCCAGCGTATGTAGATAGGACGCCCTCCGAGTTCTATTTGGGAATTCATCATAATACCCACGGGATTTATTCTCTCTTTAGAGTTTGTGTAAATCAAAGAACTCTCGTTGAAGTCGGGACTTTCGTAGGCTTGAAAAATGATATCAGTTTTAAATCGCCGAAAAACATTATTTAAAAAATTTTCAGCGATAAAGGGTGCATACACCCAATGAGAAAACGCCACTTCACGTTCTTCTACAGTCTTAAGACCGAAGCCTTTTTTAAATACGGGAAGGAACAAAATATAGGCAACGCGACCTTCCTGATCCGTAATTAATCGCAGCCCCTTGGTCAAACGTGCCTGCCCAGTGCGCATTGCCTCGAGGGCTGCGTCACGACGAGATTTTTCAGAGCCCAAGTCCAAACCCAACACCACTTTATTAAGCTCGATGGGGTCAATAAAAGTTACGATGAAACCGTCTTTTTCATCTGGTAATAGATCACTAGACACATTTGACGGGATCGGTTTGTAAGAAAATGTTTCTTTAAAATAATTTTTATATTGCGCAAAATGTGCAGGAATTTTTTCTTTCGGAACCCTGTAGACCGCGCCAACCCCAGCAATTCCAGGCGTATGCTTATCGATATCTAACGAAGAAATATATTCGTGCCATTCCTGAGGGTCGACCTCTTTAGAGGCCATGAACAAACTTCGACCGCCACTGATGACATCGACGTAGTCCGTAAAACGCTCGACAATTCTGATTTCCATCTCGTGACTGGACACGGCGAGTTCCCGTCTGTCTTCGGCTTCATGTTTACTGGCCAAATTATAGAAAATACCACCCCAGAAAATCCAACCAAAACACAGCACAAATAAAACTCGTCGTCGTCGAATGTAACTAGAAATATTTGCGAGCACTAAATTCGTAATGACGATCGCGACAACAAAAATTTCCAAATTTAAAAGATTCTGATTGAAGGTCGACAGATGGAACGGTCCCAATCCTGAAACTGTATAAGCAATCGCAATGACGGGAATCATTGTGCCAAAAAGATACGTAAAAAATCGATTTCCTGACAAAGCAAAAATAAGCAAAATCGGTAAAAGAAAGAAAAGAAATTTCAAATTATGCACACCCGACAAAACTTGAGCCGCGACGATCAGTAAAAAAACAGAAACAACTGTCAAAATCGCAAATCGCCCTGGTTTGTCTCTGATTTGCGTGTACAAATTTACAAAATCACCCTCGCGAATCGCGATCACCAAAGGAACAACTAAGAGTGTACCGATAATGTCACCCACCCACCAGGTTAACCACACGTTCGTATATAGTTCTGCAGACAGGTCACCAAAAATAAAAAGTGCATTGACGCCAATCTTGGCACTAACCAGTGAGGCCAATACGGCCGCTATTCCAACCGCAATAGGTGTTGTCAAATGCTCGAGCTGATTTTGATAACGACGCACAAATTGAAGCACAACACATCCAACCATGGCCTCAAGCATATTTCCAAACGCGATAACGACAACAGCAACGGGGTTAGCTGGCGTTAAAATATTCACGAGCCAGGCTCCCAAAAAGATGGACGGCAAAAGTCGGCGACCAAATAGAAACAGAACCGAAATCGCCAACCCTGTCGGCGGCCAAACAGGTGAAGCGCTGTTATGGATCGTGGCTAACTTTAAACTTTCCCGAGCCACACAGAAATAAATCAACCCGAAAATTAAATTGGCGATAACAAAAAACCAAACTGTGTCTTTATTATTTTTAATCATTCGATCCACTAATCCAACATACTTCACAACCAAATCTCCAACTCAATGAATTATCGGGATTTTTTTATGCACCAACAGGCTGGACAAAACACTTCTAGACCCTAGTCTATAGAAGACTCATAAATAAAATTGGACCACCCTTAGACAAAACTTGGACTCAACCTATGGTTTCTTATAATGAATGGCCTTAGATCGGAAAAAAGTATTGAATCCCCAGTTTCGATATGGCACATAAATATTCCAACAAGGAGCTCAAATGAGTATAATGAGTGAATTTAAAGAATTTGCGATGAAAGGTAATGTTCTAGATCTAGCGGTAGGCTTAATCATCGGGGCCGAGTTTGGAAAAATTGTAAACTCGCTTGTGAATGACGTCATCATGCCCCCCATCGGTTTGATTATTGGCGGCATCGATTTTAAGAATTTATTTATAACTTTGAAAGAAGGCGCCAGCGTTGTTGGTCCCTATGCCACCCTGGCCGATGCTCAAAAGGCAGGCGCCGTTACGATCAACGTCGGTCTTTTTGTAACTTCAATTATCTCCTTCACCATCATTGCCTTTGCGGTGTTTTTATTGGTGAAGTCTTTCAATAAAATCCGACCGGAACCGGCAGCTCCAAAGCCGGCACCATAGAAAAGTCCGGCCGACGAAAGAACGAACACTCAAGCTAGACGATTCCCAGAACATCGAGGTCTTTTTGTCGAATCCGACGGACCTCGTCTGGAATGGATTTTAAAATTGCTTCAGCTAGGGTTTCAATTAAGTTCTCTTTGTAGTGCGCACGCTGATACACAAGGCCAATTTCTCGCGAAGGAATTGGCCTTTCGAATGGAATAACCGTCGAGTGATCACCGATATCTTCGGCCGCCAGCTGTGGAATCAACGTATAGCCACCATAGGAATTCACCAAACGCTTTAATGTTTCGATACTGCCACTTTCAAATTGAAAATTACGTTTAGATTTCTTGCTTGATTTCAAGGAACAAATATCGACCACCTGATTGCGCAAACAATGCCCCTCTTCCAACAGCCAAACATCTTCATTCGTCAAATGTGCATACTTAACTTTTTTCAACTTGCTGAGTGCATGGTCTTTTTTACTCAACACTAAAAATGGCTCGTAAAACAAAGGGATTTCAATCACTTTCGATAAATTCAATGGTGTTGCCAAAATACCCACATCGATTTCATCACTATTCAACTGATCGACAATACGACTGGTTTGCAATTCCAAAATCTTCAACTTCAGTTCCGGGAAATTTTTTTCCAAAACAGGCAACATCAACGGCAACAAATACGGCGCTATGGTCGGAATCACACCCACGATCAATTCCCCTTGCACTCCGGTCGATTCACTCTGCACCACAATGCTTTCGATTTTTTTGGCTTCAAACAAAACCGCCTGCACCTGATCGATAATTTTTTTTCCAACATCGGTCAGCAAAATGGGCTTCTTTGAACGATCAAAAATAGTGATGCCCAAATCCTCTTCTAACTTTTGGACCTGCATGCTGAGGGTGGGTTGTGTCACATTACACGCCTCGGCAGCTTTAGCGAAATGGCCATGCTTATACACTGCCCAAATATATTCTAATTGCGTAATGGAAAAATTCACTCGTGATTTCATATAGATATAACCTCTTGCGCCTTGTTATTGATCATAATAGATAAAATCTATTATATCAAAGAAATAATTGATTTTACCTTGGGATAAAAAATCCGTAAGGTAAGACTATAAACAAAGCGGATTTTCAAAATCCACTTGATTACAAACAACTCTACAAGGAGTCATTATGCAAACGTTGATCAATACACGCGTCACTGATTTTAAAGTGCAAGCGTACCACAACAATAACTTCAAAACGGTCACTCAAGATGATTTACGCGGAAAATGGTCTGTGTTTTTCTTCTACCCTGCTGACTTTACCTTTGTCTGCCCTACCGAACTTGGTGATATGGCCGATAAATACGCTGAATTTCAAAAACTGGGCGTTGAAATTTACGGCGTCAGCACCGACACTCATTTTACTCATAAAGCATGGCATGACACGTCTGAAACTATCAAAAAAATCAAATACCCCATGCTCGCTGATCCCACAGGTCATCTGTCTCGTGCATTCGGTGTCTATATCGAGTCCGAAGGCTTAGCATACCGAGGAACCTTCTTGGTAAACCCAGAAGGTCAAATTAAACTTGCGGAAGTGAACGACAACGGTATTGGTCGTAACGCAGAAGAACTTTTAAGAAAAGTTCAAGCGGCCCAATACACAGCAAAAAATCCCGGTGAAGTGTGCCCAGCTAAATGGACTCCTGGCCAAAAAACATTGAAACCTGGTTTAGATCTCGTCGGTAAAATCTAGTTTTCCCGAGTGGCGGCAGGAATGTGCCGCCCTTACTTGAACTCCGCCAGCGCTGGCGGAGTTGAACTAAGAATCTCAAATAGAAACCATCCATACTTTGATAATAAGATTAATCTCTTAATGGGAGCATTTATGATTGATAATGACATGATCGAACAACTCAAAACCGTTTTTGAAAAACTGGAAGGCAACGTCGAGTTGGCCGTGGATCTGAGTCAACACAGCGATCAAGCCGAACTACTCAATTTATTAGAAGGCGTGGCCGCCGCAAACCCAAAAATCACCGTGACAAAAAATATGAACCCCGGGATGTCTTCTCTGGTTCCCCGATTCAAAGTGCTTCACAATGGTCAACCGACCGGAATTATTTTTACCGGCATTCCCGGTGGCCACGAATTCACATCCTTAATTCTGGCGATTTTGAACTCGGACCATAAAGGTAAAATGCCAGATCCTGTCCTTGCTGAACGAATCAAACGCCTGAAAGGCCCCATTCGCCTGCGTACATTTATCTCACTCACCTGTGAAAATTGCCCAGATGTCGTTCAAGCTTTGAATCAAATGGCTATTTTGAACCCCCATATCGAACACGAAATGATCGACGGGGCCTATGCCCAAGACGACGTGAAGAATTTAAACATCCAAGGTGTCCCCAGTGTCGTTCACAATTCAAAACTGATGCACTCGGGTCGGATCAATTTTTTAGATTTATTGGGAAAACTGGAAGCGGAATTTGGACTCAACGAGGCCCCCACCGATCAAGGGCCACGTGATTTAGGTGACTTCGACGTGGTGGTCGTGGGCGGTGGTCCTGCGGGGGTTTCCGCCGCGATCTACAGTGTGCGAAAAGGCCTCAAAACTGCATTGATTACCGAAAAAATTGGTGGACAAGTACAAGAAACACGCGGCATTGAAAACTTGATCTCGGTAACCTACACGGAAGGCCCCCAACTTGCGGGTCAGTTAGCGCAACACTTGGCCGCCTACCCAGTCCAACTGCTGGAACACCGTCGTGTTAAAAAAGTTCACAAAGATGGCTCTCCGAAATTAGTAGAGCTGGAATCCAATGAAAACTTACGAACAAAATCTTTGATTATTGCCACCGGCGCCAAATGGCGCGAACTGGGCATTCCTGGAGAAAAAGATTACATCGGCCGTGGGGTTGCCTTTTGCCCGCACTGTGATGGACCTTTTTATAAAGGAAAAAAAGTGGCCGTCATTGGCGGCGGTAATTCAGGCGTAGAGGCCGCCATCGATTTATCCGGTATCGTGCGCGAAGTCGTTTTGATCGAGTATAATTCTAGCCTTAAAGCGGACCAGATCTTGGTACACAAACTTAAAACACTGAGCAATGTTTCCGTATTGACGAATGCAAAAACAAAGCACGTTCACGGCGACGGACAAAAAGTCAACGCCCTGGAATATGAAGATCGAGTCTCTGGTTCGACGCAAAAAATTGATCTCGACGGCGTATTTGTTCAAATCGGTTTGGTTCCCAATAGTCAATTTTTGAAAGACGTGGTCCAACTGACCCCATACGGTGAAATTGTCGTTGATACTAAGGGCCGCACCTCTGAAAAAGGGATCTACGCCGCCGGCGATGTCACTACGACGCCTTACAAGCAAATCATCATCGCCATGGGTGAGGGAGCTAAAGCGGGCCTAGCCGCGTTCGAAGATTCGATGCTGCATACGGTGTCCTAAGGCGCGTACGTGCAATCAATGACTTTTTGAATGCCGTTTTTATTCAAAACGACTCGGTACAAATGCATTTGCTTTTCCGCATTGTTTCCGTGCGCTTTTGAAGCATAATTCACCAGTGCGTACAGGTAATACATCTTGTGGGACGTCTTTCGGGTAAAGCGGCCTTTTTGATCCAGGATCGTGATGTCTTTCATTGGATCATCCAGAAATTTTAAATATCTCTGCACGTTAATTCTTAAAGTTTCTTGCAGCGACAATGGGTTGTCGCTGCTTTTCTCTCTCTTCGCATTTAAACAGTACACTCGCTTTAAAAACAAAACGTCTTCCTTTAAATAAGACTCAGCTTCCGAAACAGAGACGCTTTTTCTTTTTTGACGAACACTGATGGGCAAATCGCTTGTGCGAACGGTTTTCAACCATTCTTTGATTCGACCAATCTGCTCTTTCTTGTCTTTCAATTCATATTCAAAATCTGGCACATATTTAGAAATACGCTTATGCAAATAATTCTTAGCCAAGTCTTTGATGCGATCACGCAAGGCATACAAACCCATCGCAAAAAATAAAAACGAAATCCCTTGCAAGCTTATCTGGTAAAAATCAGGATTACCAAACTGCTGAATCGCCGCCGCCGTGATACCAGCAAAGCAGGCCGCCAAAGCCGCCGTAGGCTCGGAAAACTTCTTCAAAGACTGTGATTTTTGTACATCAATGAACATTTTAGATTGAAAAAATTTTTTCATCTGACCAAGACGAACAAGCAATAATTCACTACTATCCTGACTTTTCAAATGATTTGGCGTTAAACAATGTTTACGCTGAAAATGCATTTCTTTCTTTTGCAAATTTGCTAGTTGCAAATGCATCTGCCGCCAGCCATCGATAAATTTATTTCGCTCGGGTCCCTCTAGATTTTTTTGAAATCGTGAAATTTCAAAATCGACTTTGCCCAATGTCTCAATAAAAACGTGATGAATGTATTCGTCTAATAAGTTAACAACTGGAGAACTCACCGACCATTGTGAATCGGTCACAGAACGAACCATCGACATGATTTCTGCCAGGTCGTCAACCTCGGCCATTACATCCGTAAAAATATTTTCGCCTGATACATTGTGGGTTTTTGAGTGAATTAAAAGAAGATCCCTTTTAATTTTACTGGTTCGCGCCTTCAGAGTCTCTCCGACAATACCGCCAACAATCTGGACGGCCGACGTCAACTGATCTTCCACTTGCGAGTCACAATCAGGAACCGATAGACAGGTCAACAATCGCTTGATGTCGTCTAAGGCTTGGGACATCTCTCGCGAATCGATACTTTGACTCAACGGAATGAACAACCTTTGCCGTGAATAGAAATCGCTGAATAAATCGCCTTTTTCCACTTCACGCATCTGCACAGAAGGAGGAAAAAACAAATAGAAATCCAGACTGGCCTCTTGCTCGACACCCGAAAAATTAAACAGCGATTTCAATTCAAGATTATGATTATCATGACGTTTGACCGAGATATCCACACCAACAATACCGGAAGACAAACTAGCCCCCTTACTTGCCGTTTTGGGAAGCACACTTTGACTGACTAACACGGATCTCTCAGAATCCATTTCCGAGTCCATTCCTTTACCCACGTCCAGGTTTTTATCCAACATTTCGTCCTCTGAGATTAGAACCCTAAGATTCCGATCTAGGTTAATTGTCAGTGTTATGTCAGGATTGTGTCAAGATCATACATAATATTATGTAAAAATAGTTCTCCGGCGACCATAAATAGTCACTCTATAGTTATCATCTATAGTTATCATAAAAAATGAAAGATTTTTCTCATCTGGCTACTTCTCAGTCGCTCGCACTCTTGGGGTTTCTGCTTCTACTGCGATTCATTTTCATTTGACTGATTTTTAACTGCGGCATTGAGCTTGCTAATCCCTATTTCAAGAGGTCTTAATGAACGTTAATTCGCGACCATTTGGAAAATCTATTTTATCAAGCCTAGTCCTAGTTGGCTTATTAGCAGGAGTTTTTGCTTCAGCTGATACAATTCATTCTGACTATGCTCCGATCAATGCAGGCTATTTTATCGAAAAAGAGATATTAGATGATTCGTTCTTTCTATACGAAATCACTGGTTTTGTTTTTAGACCGTTGAAAAATAGAACTCCCTTCAAACTGGCATCCAATTTAAAAAACTCATTCAGTCCTCTTTTATTACCGCTTGAGACATACATCACCGAACAAAAGAAAGGCGCCATGATCGAGTGCGAGGAAAACCCAACGCCTGGATGCGCAGGCAGTTTTGACAGCCTCAACGGAATTAGCGAGGCCGAACTGGCACTTGAGATCAGCAAATCATCTTATTGTTTTGGCACCGATCCATTTATTATTACATCTAAAATTCGGCAAGAATCACGCTTTGATATGGCCTCTGTGTCGGCAACTGGCGCCATTGGCTTGACACAGTTGACGACGCCAGGGTTGAAAGAAATTTTAGACCAAATGGGAAACCGAGGCGAACGTTACGCATTTATTGAAAACAGAGAGTATATAGTAGCCGCAATTGAATGTTATTTGGGACAATCAAGCCCAGGAACGATTTTAAATCTGCCCAAAATCTCTACCTTTGAAACCAAAGGTGGCGGACGAGAATACACCATCGAAACAATTAGAAATTTAAAGAAGTGGATATTACCCAGTCGCCAACACTCAAAAATTACGAATAAAAAAGTTTACATCCAAAGACAAATTTTCCTCGGACAAGCACTGTTAAAAATCTACCTCGCCTATTCAAAAAGGCTATTACCAAAGCAAACCACCGCCAAGCATTACGACTCGGCCCTCAGAATGTTTAATGGCGACAATATCCGAGTGAAATACGCCAAAGATGTTATTAGATACTCAAAACCAGGCTACGGCCTTTAGCAGAATAGACAATCACTCAAAAAGTCGCTATATTTTGTTGAAGCTATTCTAATGACCCCATAGCTCAACTGGATAGAGCTACCGTTTCCTAAACGGTCGATCGAGGTTCAAGTCCCCGTGGGGTCACCATCTTTCCTAATAACCGAACCTAGAACCTGCAAGTTAGAATCATCCCCAGAAGCCTTCCGAGTGATGGCAAATTGGGGGTTGTTAGCATCTTTTTTGTTCTCAAAACGAATAAGTTTAATATGAAGATTAGGGATCTCCATTCCATCAGCAAGCTGCATGAAAATATGGAGACCATTTGGACTCAAAACGACTTGCTTGAGTAAACGGTGTAGAAGCCTTTTCTTCATCGAGCCTTTGGCTTTACGAAAGCCGCGCTCGAACTCACGCAAGTTATCTTGAATCACTTGGACGGATTCTTTTATTAGCTCTTCCTGATCCGCACCGCTGTCCAAGCGGGCAATCTTGTCTTCTAGTTCAGACTTTTCCTTGGATAGAGCCTCGAAAGTTTTTACCGCATGTTTAATAACTTCTGCGCTAGAGGCTTGCCCTTGCATAAGTAACAGGTTGTCGATTCTTAGCTGAACATTTTTTAGCTGATCTTTGATTGCTCGCTTGTCGCGTGCAGCACTAATTGATTTCACATTCTGCATTTCTCGAATGTTCCGCTCAATCTTCTCAAGGTATCCAGCATCTTGAGTCGCAGACCATAGGTACTGTAGCACAGCCTCTTCAACGTCTGCTGCCGGAACTCGGTGGTACTGACAGCTTGTGTGGCTATGCGCTCTAGTGTGACCGTAATAACGATGAACGTGAGTGTTACCATGCGCAGCTTGGCCAACAAGTGGCGTCCCACATTCAGAACAACGTAAAATACCAGACAGAACATAGAACCGCTCTTCCGCGCCATCAAGTCGCACTCGTTCGAGTTTTTTTGCTTCATCAAGTAAGTCTTGAGCAGCATAAAACTCTTCTTCTTCAACGATCGCAGGCCATGATGCCTTGACCAACTTATATTGCTGATGAGCCTTTAGACGTTTCTGGTCTTTCGCTCGATTGGATTTATTAACTTCGTGACAGCCAATGTAGACTGCTGACCCAAGAAGATTTCCAAGCGTATTACTCGACCATTTATCGTGAATCTTTAGCTTACCGTATTTTCCCGAAAGCTTTGGCTTGATACCTTCTTTTTCTAGTTCCTGAATTGTCTTAGCTCTTGATCCTGTATTTAGAAAGATTCGGAAAATCTTTCTAACGTCATCCGCTTCTATCTCATTGATGACATAGCTACCAGGCTTGTCTGGATGTTTATCTAAGCCCAAAAGTGGACGAGCCCCATTGTGCAAGCCACGCATTGCTCGTGCATGAGCCCCTAACGCAACACGCTCACTGACTTGTTCGCGCTCGAATTGAGCTAGGTTAATCATGTTGTAAATCATCATTTTGCCAGCAGGGGTTGTTGAATCGAATTGCTCCTTGATTGAAAGAAACTGAGCCTCGTTTTTTTCGAGTTCATCCATTAAGTTGCAAAAGTCAAAAATGTTGCGCGAAAGTCGTGAAAGATCAGAGACAAGAATCAATTCAGTCTTGCCTCGCTTAATATCTCTCATCATTCGTTGGTAAGCAGGTCTTCGAGTGTCTTTTGCGGAATAACCGTCATCAACGTAAAACTCAACAATCTCACCCCAGTTTCGGACTTGAGAATTTTTAAGATCGACATATGCCTTAAGACGATATTTTTGGTTTTCAAGTGAGCCCTCGATAGCAGAAGCCTGCTCTTCGGTACTCACGCGAATGTAAGCTCCTATCTTAAGCTGCATTTGAAATCTCCTCTTCTTCTTTTGCGGGACGACCACGTTTATGTGAAAGCTCGATCATCTGGGCAATGAGTTTGCGGACTTCTCTTGTTCGCTCCGCACTCGATCCTGAATCATCTTGCACAAATGTAACTTCGATCACTTTCACATCTTTCATCGTCTTCGACCCGCATTTGTTGCGGGGTTTTCTCATTGTCGTGAGTCCTCGCCATCAACAGCGAGCTTACGGGCTGCCTGTTGAAGCAGTTGAATCAACTCTTGTGCTTTTCGCAATGGGAGCGTTTCGAGGACAAACAGCAAAACAAGAGCCGTTGGCCCTGGTTTTCTAAAGCCAGTTTCGTACTGACTCATCGTCAACTTACTTACTCCTAAAGCGTAAGAGAGATCTTTCTGTGTGAGCTTCAATCGTTTTCTCAATGTTTTAATATCGTTTGGGCTCACGCGGCCTCCACATCTTCAGATATAGCATTGCTATACTCTGATTGTCGAGACTTTCGTGGTTTCTTGGAACTTTGAGTTAAGTTCCTAGATTTCCAAAGGTATTCTTTCAATGCCTCTGGAATGACCCCAGACTGACGAATTGCTCGCAACTCTTGTTCAAGCAACGCCATGTCGGTTGTCGAATTTCGACGAATAGCTTGAGTATCGTCCTCATTAAACAAATCAACAACCTTGTCGATCATGTATTCGAGGACGTTCTTGCGCGAGATTTTGGCCAAATCAAAACCTGATCCGACTCGCTCAACGACTTGTCTTAGTTTCGAGTCGTGTTCAGGTGAAATTGTAACCTGCACTTCGGTTTTCATTTTCTTTTCTGTGTTTTCGATTTCCTCCTTCATAATGGCACCTCCTTTGGTTCATGATTTGAATTTTCGGTTTTGGTTATAATTTGATCGTATGGATAAAAGTCGCGCTTAAGCGCGACACAGAGAACAACGGGTTGCCACTTGTGGCAATCCCATCCAAGCCGAGAGTAGACGGAACGGCTACTCTCATCATACGGATCATCGAGAATTGTATTAGGTAGGCACTTCCGATAGCTTCGATCAGAGATAAATCTATCGAGCACAATTAAAACCCCGAACGATAGATCCAGACTCCCACAGCCTACCTGATATAATTCTCTTTGTTTCGTTTTGTATCTACCCCTTTTGTATTCTTCCTCATTATTCTTCTCTATTTTCCAACTCTTCCACCCAGTCCCGTCCCCCGGTTCCTGACCACTTTCAACCAACATCGTTGGGTGGGAGTGGTCAGGAAAAATCGTAGATTTAGGGGGACGGGACTGGGTGGCCGCGATCATGTTGAATTTTCTTTGGAAACTCATCATGCAGCCTCCAATTTCGGATTGATCTGGCGTGAGAATTCATAATCGCGTTTTTCTCCTGATTTTCTCATGTTCGGCACTGTTTGCTTGGTCGCCACTTCAATGAAGCGTTCGATACTCATTGTGTTGCTTTGAAATTTGAGCGTTGTCGCCAGCGACGCAGGATCAAATTCATCAATCAAGAATGTTCCCGGAACTCGTTTAGATTCCAAATGAGCTGCGGTGTTAAAAGCCCGTCGCACAACTCTTTCTGTCGTGGGATGCATGCAGCCAAAAAGGATCACGTCAATTTTGCTGGCATTCAAATAGGCCAGCGCCATTTTCGCGTACCGCGATTGAGACTTAGTGACTCTTTCGATTTCTAGCGCACATCGAACATTAGAACCATTCGCAGTCTTCAAATCAAAAACCAGATCCGGTACACGCTGAATCTGTGGCATACCCAAAATGTCATAGGCCTCGACAGGATTACGCATGAACTCATCTTCAAGCCAAGAACTCACTATCAGTCCTCGGTTTTCCAAGGCGAATAAAAATCTTGCGACAATGGCGTCGTGTTCGACATAAAAATGAGATCGTGCGGGGCGCGCCGAATCACCAAAATCCGCGCGCCCTTTCTTTGCCAAAATAAGATTGTTTGCTGAGTGACGAGACTTCACAAATAGGCCAGAGCTTACCAGATAGCTCCAGTATCGGTACTGTTGCGCCTGACTCATCTGGCAAATGAACTCGAAAAAAATCTGCTGAGTCAGAAAGCCCCAGCGAGCCGCAAATTCTAAAGAATCTAAAATGACCTTCTTACTTGGTGTTCTCATCGCACTGGCTCCTTCGGAACTGACGACGGAATCAAAACAAAATGACCTACTCAATTCGACCAGATTCTAGTGATGGCTCCACCCAATCTAAGGTAAAGTCCACCAGTGCAGCCCCTTTTAGAGATTGTGGGATTTTAAGTTCTGATCCCATTGTGACCTGGCGAATACGAACCTCACAGGTCTTTTCCCCCGTAAAGATGATTCTTGCCCCATCAGGATTTCCGCATTTCGGCGAGTGCGCACATCCGGCTACAAGCACTGAAAGGAATAAAATTGTATGTTTCATCATGCTGCCTTCCTTTCTTGGGTTAGCTCCGCCATCACATCCGCACGAGCACGCATGGGTGTCTGCGGCTGATTAGCCGGAGCTGAATTTTCAAGTTTTGGAAGGCCTGTTGGCTCTGACTTTTGAATTAACGGAATTTGAGGCGCGTCGAGGTCGAAAGATTTCTTGAATTTCAATCGAACTGGCAGACTTCCTTTAGCATGAGGAAGCACCATAACAGCTTCCCCAACACCAAGTTCCTGCTTGAAGACGTTGGGATGATACTTGAACTCCTCAACCTCACGAACCGAACCATCGCCTGTCTTCTCACTACCGAAAAGGCCTTCAGTTTGCCTTTCGGTGACTTTCGATCCTTGAATAGTTCCAATAACTGACGAAAAGTATTCGGCAGACTCCGGCTCATTGGTGCGCATGAAAACCTTAAGGTTTGAGTTTGTGAGAATGGTGTTCTTTACACCGTCGCCCAAACCGTCAAGATCGCCCAGAGCTTGGTGCGCAAAAACGATTCCAACATTGGCACTTCTAGATTTATTCAAAAGTGTAACGAAACTGGGTGTGAGGTATTCCGTGAAATCATCGAGATACACCGAGAAGAAACCCTGACGCTCGTATTTCCCAAGATGCCTCGACGAAACGGCACTTTGCAAACATTGAAGAATCACTTTGCCAGTCGCTTTTCCGAGAGTTGGAATCTTCAATGCTGGTAGCTGACAATAAATAATCTCACCATGCTCTAGGGCCTGCTCAAGATTGACGTCTGATATTTCCGTATTGAACACCTGACTTGTTTCACCAACTGCAAAACTTTGGAGCTGGGCCACAAGACCACTCGTTCTTTGTTCTCGCTCATCACGGTTCAGTTTTAGAAATTCTCCGGCCCAGACTTGGAGCCTTGGCATTTTAGAAGCCACAGCAAGGTCAGCCAAAGCCTTTTCGTTTTTCATGCACTCAATCATTCGCAGAGGCGTCGGTTTAATCCCAACAGCTTCTAAGATTAGAAGGGAATGAAGGAAGACATCGTACTGGATACTTTTGAAGTATTCGTTTTCGAAGTTGAAGGCATTAAAAACACGTTCTGTGATTTCAAGTGCCGAGCCGCCATTCAGGGGATTGAAAGTGTGACTGATCCCAACATTGCAAAGCGAAAGCACGCGAACATCGTTTTCACGATGATGGCGTTTTGCGTAAGCGTAGAGCTTGTTCAAGAGACTCATATCTGATTTACCATCAATGATAAGAAGGCCTCGGCCTTTCTTAATGTCATCAATGGCCCACGGCAAAATGACCGACTCAGTCTTTCCGGCGTTGGTTGTCCCGACAACCTGAGTGTGCATCTTTCTGAATGGCTGTTTAACATAGACGTTTTTGCCAGTCGTCGATAGCCCTGCAAAAACGTAATCTTCGCCTTCGATTGGAGTTATGACCTCGTTTTCTAAATCCGCAACTCTGGTTCTATTTCGTAACTTTTTACGAATCATCTGAAATGCAAAAACAGCAAGAAGCGAAATGGCGAAAGCGATTGCTATTCTCCAAGTTACAATAAATATAACGATTTGCGCTTTGTACTTGATCCAAATGACTCCAGCTCCAAGAGCAATCGTTAAAAACAAAAATCCTCGATCTGACATTTCTGATTTATTGCTGCTCATAGTTTTCACCTCCTTCTTGTAATTTGAAAGATTCGTTTAGAACGGCATCGCACTCTTCTCCTGGATTTAGTTCGATCCACTCTCTTTCTGTTTTTAATTTTTCGCCGTAGGCTTGGGCGCGAGATTGAGCTGTGGCGGCAACGGCTCCGAGAAGTCCATTTTCGACTCCGCCTTTAGAATTTCCCATGATGTCGGTTTGCATACTTCCAGCAGCGAGTCCTCCTACAAATGTAGTGAGAACCTGACCCGCAGTATTCTTAACTCCATCAGAGAAAATCTTGCCGCTGATTCCGGGCTGTCCTGCCTTATCAAGCGCAATTGCCGAAATGCGCTTGATTTGTCCGCTAGGTAAAGAAATCTGATCGAACCGAATCTGCGCGCGATCTGTTCCTCTTTGAAAGCTGGCTTGTCCGTAGAATCGTGTTCCCGCTGGAAGTTTCAATCCCGAATCAGAAACTGAATCCAAAATCGACTCCGCCAAAATTGGTACAGGGTCTTGCGAAACAATCACCTTATCTGTAAGTCTTAAGGCAACTCGAATACCAGAGCGCAGTTCGGTCTTTGCATTGCCACTTTTGGACCCCACAATCATTGATGTATTGTAATTGACCTGGCTTCCTCCTGATCCGCTTGGAACAGTAACTCTAGGAGCAGCCCATAGTGCTTGTGCCGAGTCTTGACCTTGAGGTGCATTTTGCAAGTTTCCAGATTCCGACTTCTTTTCTTCTGGACGTTCAATCTTCTCCGCAAATTCAATTGGAACGTCCGTTGGAAGTAAAAACACAACTGTCACGAAAATAACGATTCCAAAAACCGCCAAAAGTTTGATGGTCTTGAAATTCAGATCAAACTTTTTACTGAATGAGTTCTCTTCGATGATCGAAGTTTTCATTCCTCTTTTGAGCCCCTTGAGTTTTTCACTGACGTAGGAAAGTGCCTTTTTCACTTCCATAAATCTGCCTCCGAAATTTGAAGTGACACCACTTGCTCGAAATTGATCTCAATCATCACGGGCTTTCCGATTACTAAATCAGATTTCGCTAGCGAAATTCCTATCCGTAGTGGTTTGCCTTTTTCAACTTTAGAGTCGGACATAAAAAGGCTGTTGATGACTCTTGAATTTCCCGATTGTCGAATCCAAACTGATTCAGGCTTAATCGTGGTTCGCAGATCTTGAGTTGATGTCAGAAGTGCATCAATCAAGATGAATCCGCTTGGAGCTTGGCCGACACGAACTACTGAAAGCTTCAAATTATTTTTAGTAGCTGATCGCAAAACATTGCGCCATTTTGTTTCGGGCTTCGGTGGTTCTGGCTTTTTCAAATAGACGATGTAGTCGGCTTGATCCTGACTCCCAGAAACAAGCCTGAGATTGAAACGTCTAGATCCTGTTACAAGATACAAATTGGTCTTTGCTCCGTACCGAAGTGGTTTGATAGTTACGGCTTTGTCGAGATATTCGATTTTGAAACCTGATTGATCGCCGATAATCGCAGATTGAATAGTTTCGGGAAGCTGCAAGATAGTCGCAATTCCCAATGCTGTCTTAACCGTCAGGATGTCGTCTTCTTTGACTTGCGTTTTTCTGATCTGTGCAAAACTAGTAGTAGTCACAAGTAGCGAAAAAGCAAAAGTGAGTAGGCTACATTTCATCGTGCAGCCTCCTCAGTTTCTTTTGTCACATAAACACCCCACGGGTTGATAACTGTTCGATCATCAACTGTGAACTGAAGCGATAAGCGAAGCTCTGTCGCAGCCTTCAGGTTATCAAATTCAGTGATTCGATCCGCGAGTACACTGATTCGTTTTTCTTTAAGATCAACTGTTACTGACTTGGGATAGACACGTTGGCGAACCTTTTTCTCTCGAACAAACTTCATCGTCTCCTGCATTGAACGTTCAAACGCTGAAATCAATGATGGAAGGACGAAAAATTTCGCTTTTGCGAGTTCGTGAGAAATATTTTGTTCGTTCCACGAGTAGCGGTGGCGAATATATTCTTTTGCCGCCGATTCGATTTGAGCATCTGTAACTTTTGTTTCGATAGTGGCCACAGAGCCACTGCTCTCCAATGCGATCACCGTTGGTCCCTGCTTAACAAGATAGAGAACCAAAATGAGCATCAAAAATGTAACGGCAAGCAAAGCACCCAAAAGAAATTTGATATTCAAATTTTCTTCAGCGAACTCCCGCATGGCTCTTGGATAGGAACTAAGTTGAATTGAAATTTTATCTTTCATAAAAACACCTCCTTTGACCTTTAAGATCGTTTATTTGTAGTTGAATAGGATTTTTGCGTGGGAACACTCCAAGCCCGCGGCATGATGACCTGAGAAAGCTTCGCACCTTGCGCAAGCTTTGCTGCTGGAGCTACGGCGGTCAGAACGCCGGATACGGCTGTTGCCCCAATACTGGCGGCTGTCGATTGAACACCTTCGCCAATTAACGAACGCAAAATCCTCGGCGTAAACAGCAGCGCAATTGCAATAATGAAATTCATCGCCACAAGTGGTAGATATGATTGCTCATTTTCATAAATGAAGCCGAGCGAAACCGACTTCAGCATGGCCGACAAAAGTAGGGTAGGCTCCGGCCAACCAATCTTACGAATGGTTGGAACGTGAACCCCCCTCCGAACCGGACTTGCAACTTTCATTGCATCCGGCTCTCCATTTTTGTTAAGCATACATATCTCTTTTCCACGACGGAAGACCAC
>JAEUWH010000087.1 GCA_016785955.1 Pseudobdellovibrionaceae bacterium
CCCATCGGGTTTCCTTCGAACTGGACCTTTATTCTCGTTGAATCATATTATTCACACTGAAAATCTCTCAAATCCATTACGTCAAAGATACTTTCCCTATAGCGCACTCTTTCGGTGTCATTTAATTAGACTCAATTCGCCTGTAGACTTTTAGACGAAGTGACCATTTAGGTAATCTCCATGCTCTATTTGCGTTAAATTCGAGATGAGCTATTTAACTCGAATTTAACAGGGACCTGAGTCTAAAGACCCAACCGAATTAACGGGGACGACTTTCATTTAACCCTGACGGTTGCATCGGTCCCCGAGGATTAGGTCAACAAAACGGACCTTTTGTTCACTTTACGCATAAAAAAAGGGAGCCGTCTTTTTCAAGACGACTCCCTTTTAAAAGATCGCTAATTTTTTTACCCGATAATTCTGATTAGTCGAAAGTTTCGTATCCCGCATGACCCATGACCGACTGAACACTTTCTCGCGCTTCATTTTCGATTTTCTGCCGCACTTGTTTTACAACGTCTTCAGATACGTTCATTGATTTCATTGTTTCAAATGTTTCTGTGGAACTATTTTGCTTGATTTGATTTTGTAATTCTAGAATTTTATCTTTTTCAAGCTTTGCTTTTTTTGCAAGAAGCTCTTTTTTAGAAGCTGACACAGAACCATGACTACACTTTGCTATGCGCGCCACTTCGCGAAACGATAAACCAGCTTCAAGTAAACTGTGTATGAGTGAATCGTTTCTTTTACGCTGACGCCCTATGATTTTTCCCTTTAATTTCGCGTTTCGCATCCCAGCCTTCACGCGCTCTTGTATCATGGATCTTTCTAACTGGGCCAAACAAGAAATTATCGTGAACATCGCGACCCCCATGCTGGATTCCGTATCAATCTGCTCTGTCACGGAAATAAAACGGGTCTGATGGGACTTGAAAAGCTCTAAGCTTTTGAGCAGATGCATTGTCGATCTTGCGAACCGACTGAACGCGAAAACGATCACTTGTTCGGCTTCATGATTTTTTACTCGCTCCATCATTTTGTCAAGGGCTGGACGGCTTTCTTTGGCCCCTGAAATCCCATGATCGGTGAAAGTTTCATAATCGGTTATATTGTTTCTTACGCACCACTCGTTAAGAGCGCGGGCCTGGCTTTCTACGCCCTGATCAAGCGTACTGACTCTGAGGTACAAAAATGTTTTCTTCGACATGGGTTACGTCCTTTATGAAATATTTTAATGTTTGAAATAAAAAGAAAAAACCCACGAAGATCATTCGTGGGTGAAAATAATTTTTATTTTTTTGATTCAGTTTTTTTAAAACTGTAAAAATCGTTACACAACTATTTGGCTAAAAGTGCTTTAGTATATTTGGAATACGAGATCATGCCTTTTTGAGTTTTCTCGCTAGCCTTACCGAGCATCACAAGCGTACAGAACTTGAGCTGGCCACAAACCGCTAGAATTAACCCCAGCCTTACCACAAGAGATACAAATTTTACGACTTCCATAGGACTCCTTCCAAAAAAAATTATTTTTTGTTTCAGAATCCGCACCGAACGGGTTCAAATTCACAAGCGACGCAGCATCTGTGTCCCCGTGAAATCAAACTCCGCCCGAATGCGGTTCCGTGTTAGTTTTCCGTCCCCGAAAATTGCGTGTAGCAAAAGTTGTAGCAAAATGTAGTAAAGTTTTGAAATACCCAGAAATACTCTGAAATATTCTCCGCAGATTTGTGCAGCGTCGTTCGTGTTGTTAAGTACTTAATGCGATTGATAATTTTGAAATTTGCGATTTTTTCGAGAGAGTAATTGGCGGAGACGGTGAGATTTGAACTCACGGTAGTCTTTTGGACTACGAGCCTTTAGCAAAGGCTTGGTTTCAGCCACTCACCCACGTCTCCGTTAGCTAAGGTTCACTTAAGTTCGCCTCAACTTTGATGAATTATGAATAGGTCATAATTCATCAGTGGTTAAAATACAGATGTAAAATCTTGATTTTATGGCCGTTTTTGAAAGTGCCATATGGTTTTAGGTAAAGCAAGTCAAAATTTCAGCCCAATAATAGGCATAGGAACAAAACTATTGATTTTAACGCAAAATAACGTTACTTCAATTCCTCTCTGTCGTGCGGTCGTAGCTCAGCTGGATAGAGTACCTGACTACGAATCAGGTGGTCGGAGGTTCGAATCCTCCCGTCCGCACCAATTTTTTCCTATTTTAAATCGATCATTCGATTAAGTTCTCTTGCTAAACCCTCGCTCCCATTACTATTGTTTGGTTCTATGGTTCATCGTGTTTGACCTTGCCAGCTGTTGTCTTTACCGATCTATCGAGGTGATTATGATTTTAGTTATTGGAAATAAACGTCTTTCGAGTTGGTCTTTGCGACCTTGGTTAATGCTAAAACAATTCGAGATTCCTTTTGAAGAAAAATTAATTCCTTTAGATCAACCCTCGACCCGCTCTGAAATATTGCAGTATACAGAATCAGGAAAAGTTCCGGTGTTGGTCGACGGCGACCTGACTGTTTGGGATTCTCTGGCAATTGCAGAATATTTGAACGAAAAATTTCCGCAAAAACAGATGTGGCCTAAAGATTTAAAGTGGCGAGCATTGGCACGAGCGGTGTCCTGTGAAATGCATTCGGGATTTCAAGTCATGCGTATGCATATGTCACATGATTTGCAAAAACAGTTAACAAATTTTGACTATTCAAAAGCTCAAGCGGATATCGATCGAGTTAAAGAAATTTGGACCAATTGTTTGGCCCTTTCTGGAGGTCCATTTTTATTTGGAGCATTTTCGATTGCGGATGCGATGTATGCACCTGTTGTAAATCGATTTGTGTCCTATGGAGTTCCTAGTGTCAGTGTATGCTCAGAATATATAAAAACAATTCGTGACCTATCGTCGCATGCAGACTGGATTAGCGCTGGTATGAAGGAAACATACGAAGCTCCGCTGCATTCTTAAATTGTCTTAACCGCAATGAAATATCTAAAATCTTTAGTTCTTTTGCAAATACTGTTTGAGTTGCCTTTTTATTTCGAAGACAATCGCTCTCGTTCGGAAAGAAACGAGGGCGATTGTGCCATCATTATTTTTTGGTTTGTAAATCTTAACTTGATTCTAATTCGACAGGCAATATCACTGATTGATATCGCTTAGTTCATACAAAATACGGAGGGAACTGTGTCCAAAAATTTTTTTGCTGTATTAGCAGCCTTCACGGCAATTACAATCGGTGCATCGGCGGTTACATTCAATTTGAAGAACCCGCGTGATATAAAAAACTGGGAAAGTTTTGCGATTGTCGGCGATGCCGGAATGAAAAACTCGACCACTCAATCGCTGAGACAAACCTTGGCGGCCAATAAAATGTTTAATCTAATTATGCCTGGAGATAACCTATATATCCCGACCACTACCTACGCATCTGTATGGGATATATGGAAAAAAGAGGGATTTCAATTCCCAATAGTGGCCATCGGAAATCACAACAGCGGATATGACAAAGAAGTCGCCTATTTTCAAATGCCGGGTGAGTACTATGCTAAAGAAAGCAAAGGTGCCTTATTTATAGTTTTAAATTCGGACAATAAAATTAATTATAATGAGCAACTGGCTTGGATGGACTTAACATTAAGTAAGTCTCAATATCCATTGAATTTTATTATCTATCATCATCCTACAATCACGGTTTCAGGCGCTCACGACTGGGAGGAGCGAAAAGGATTTCAAACAGGAATGCGAGCGCTTATTAAAAAACACGCACAGAAAATTACTTCATTGATTGTTGGTCATGATCATTCTGCTGGTCTTTATACGATCAATGACACACCCATGATTTTAAGTGGTGCCAGCTGGGAAAGTCGTAAGATAAAATTGCCAGTAGCGAAGGACCCTCAGGTCAATGCGATAGGTTACTGGGCAACTGTGAATGGTGGATTCTGGTGGACGAAACTGGATTACAACGCTTTGACCAAAGAGGTGTATGTACATTATATCCGCTTTGATAAGCAACAAGAGGTTTGTACATTCCGAATTTCTCCGAAGCCAATTGCTAAAACCAACGGCTGCAATCTGTAGTAGTCGACTCGTTATAAAGAGGGGTATACCCCTCTTTATAGGTGGCCCTAATTAGTTACGCTTTTACGGATTTTTTTTTCTTTTTACTTTTTGATTTCTTTTTTTCACTAGCAATAGATCTGTCCTTTTTCTTTTGCGTCGCTACTACTTTCTTTGTTTTTTTCTTTTTATCCTTTTTAACTACTTTTTTCTTTTTACTTTCAGATTTAGAGATACCAGCTCTTTTGCCACTTTTCTTTTTGGCTGCTTCAGCCATGTTTGAAAAAGCAAAGGTGAAAACAAGCATAACGGCTAAGACGACATTTTTTATATTCATAGGGCCTCCTATAGACTCGATATCGGTCTAAGTCGGTGGGACTTAAGTCTTTTCTAAAATTACAAGTTGGAGCTTCATGTCATGGGTGATTTGCACCACATTTTGAAAGATAAAACCAAATTAATGTCTCAGATCGAGATAAAAATGTTACTCGAAAACTGAAACCGTGTCGCCCAGCACTTCAATCAAATCTTGTAAATAAAAGTGTGTAGGAAAATGACAGACGACTTTCCACTGCTCGTTAAACGAGGTGTGTGAAAATGCGAATCGATTTTTATTTACGGTGGCGATGTCAACTTTATATATTTCATTTTTCAGTTCTCCCGCAAAACGCAGGGTTTCGCTTTCAAAGAAACAATAGCTTTGGCTGGAAGAAATGCCAGAGAAACTAAGACTAAGTCCTTCAACGATATATGTGTCTTTTATCTTCACCTTGCTGGAGAAAAAACGCAAGAGTGGGTTTTGGAAATGAAATTTCAAATTTAAACCTGTCAGTGGTTTTAATTCTTCCGGCGAGAATTTTTTTGGATTTTTTTTGCGTAGATTGTGAAGAACTGTCTGGAACTCGTCGCAGTAGGGCTTCAAATCATGAAACGAATACTTTATATCGTTGCGAGAGCATATCGAGTATTTGTAATTATGAAAGTACTGATTACATATTTTCTTACTATTTAAGGCTGTAGCAAAAGAATTTTCATCAGTATATTTATTTGCTTCGAAAGACATTAATTTGGACTCAAAATCTTTCTGCTTATCAACAACAAATTGAGCGAGTTCAGGACTGCATAAACCTTGGGTGCGCGATGATGTTCCTGAAGAGTCAGCCGTTTTCTCGCCAGTCCTTTTGGATTTATCCGAAGGTTTTCTGCCACAAGCCTCATCAAAATCAGATGTATGAATTCTAAGTTCGGCTCCATCCACATGAGAAAAGCATTTTACATTTGGGTATCTTGTATAGAAATCGTCACAGACAGCCTTGTTATCAGAATCAGTTGGCCAGTTTAGCAATTGTTCGTATTCTTTAGAATACTCTTGGCTGCAGGCACCGCCATATTGAACAGGCCGCGATTTTGGAGACTCAACCTGCGTGCAGCTTCCCAAGATGAAGATGGTCAAAGCCGCGACTGCAGCACCCAAAATACGTGTGCTAGGCAATGCTAAAATACCTTTTTGTAAACCCATTCTGGGCGTTGTAACTAGGTCAACCTACCGGGTCAAGATAGGACTCGAGATCGTACTAAAAAGCCAAAATATGTCCTACTTTCTTATATTTATTTCAATGTTTGCTCGCCTTAAATGTAACCGATGGTCGCAAATTTGGCATCTTGCTCGAGCCCATGATCGTCTTCTCTGTTTTAGGTTTAGGCCGTTGAAGTTTTATACTGGCACAATGTTTGTTAAATACTCTTAATAGGACCGGCGGGGTCTAAAATAGGTAAGGCGATATGATCAAATTTTTTACAGGTGTTTTTTTGGTAACTTCATATGCGTTCGCGCAAAACATGCCTATTCGACCTGTGGCTTTGCATCCTGTCGTTCCTTCACAGCCCTCACAGACCATTTTGCCCGCATCGGTTCGAGCCTCGACATTGTCGGTCGCCGCAACGGCGCCTCAAGCCGCAGGTGCAAACCAATATACTGTACGAAGCTATAAAGAGTGGAAAAACGAAAAAGTACAAATGGCCATTAAACGTGTCACGATCACGCGTGCTCAAATCGAATATCGCCGACTCAACAAGCAATTTCTCCAAAAGGCTGAACATTCAGGGGCAAAAGATATAGAACTAGAACGGCTTGAAGCGACTCTTAAAAACGATTTATACTCATTGGAAGTGGCTCAAGAGCTTTCCGTGACCGATTATTTTGCCATATATTTAACCAAACAAGAAAATAAAACTGAGGCTTATAAAGAGGCCGCCGAGAAAATGACTGCCGATGAAGTGAGTCAGTTGATTAAAGCTTATGCGGACTCAATGTTCGTGCCCAATGGTATCCCAGCAGCGGCCACCAAAGTCGGTCCAACGGCTATGGATAAATCTGATAGATTAAAATAGATCGACAACCTCTTTTTCGATGCTTTCAAATTCACTAATGCATCACAACATGAATAGTTCATGTGATTTCCATAATTTCTTTTTATTCCTTTACCTTGACACGTTTTGCGGGCAAATCATATTACGTTCAAATTGACTAAATTTTAGGAGGACTTATGAGTAAAGAAGTTGGTGTACGACCTTTACACGACCGTATTTTGGTAAAACGTGTAGCTGAAGAAGAAAAAACTGCGGGTGGATTGTTTATTCCCGATACAGCAAAAGAAAAACCTCAACGTGGCCAAATCGTTGCCACTGGAAAAGGCCGAGTGACTGAAGATGGAAAAATTTTGCCTCTAGAAGTTAAAGCGGGCGACAAAATTCTTTTCAGCAAATACGCAGGTACAGAATTGAAATTTGATGGAACCGAGTATTTGATGATGCGTGAAGAAGACATTCTTGGAATTATTAATTAATGTAGTGCCAACGGTACTACAAAAAAATTAGAAAATATTGAACTATTAAGAGAGGAATACTTATGAGTAAAGAATTACGATTTTCAGAAGATGCACGACATTCGATCCTAAAAGGTGTGAATGCACTTGCAAATGCAGTAAAAGTAACACTTGGACCTAAAGGTCGTAACGTTGTTATCGAAAAATCTTTTGGCGCACCTTTGATCACTAAAGATGGCGTGACGGTAGCTAAAGAAATCGACTTGGAAAATAAATTTGAAAACATGGGCGCGCAAATGGTTAAGGAAGTTGCTTCTAAAACTAATGACGAAGCCGGTGACGGAACTACGACAGCGACTGTACTAGCACAAGCTATCTACAGAGAAGGCGCTAAAATCGTAACTGCGGGTCATAACCCAATGGCAGTTAAACGCGGAATCGATAAAGCCGTAGCAACAATCGTTGCTGAGCTTAAAACTATGTCTAAACCTGTTAAAGGTTCAAACGAAGTGGCTCAAGTTGGGGCGATCTCTGCAAACAACGATAAAGAAATCGGTACGATGCTTGCGGATGCAATGGAAAAAGTAACTAAAGAAGGCGTAATCACAATTGAAGAATCTAAGACTGCTAAAACGGAAGTGACAGTTGTTGAAGGTATGCAATTCGACCGTGGTTACCTATCTCCATATTTCGTAACTAACTCTGAAAGAATGGAAGCTGTTTTAGAAAATGCTTACGTTCTTATCTATGACAAAAAAATCTCTGCAATGAAAGACATGATCCCTTTGCTTGAGCCAGTAGCTAAGCAAGGTCGTCAATTGTTGATCATCGCTGAAGATGTTGACGGTGAAGCATTAGCAACTCTTGTTGTTAATAGACTTCGTGGCACTCTTCACATCTGTGCAGTTAAAGCTCCTGGCTTTGGTGACAGACGTAAAGCAATGCTTGAAGACATCGCGGTGTTAACTGGCGCGACTTTGATCTCTGAAGACATGGGCCGCAAACTAGAACAGGCAACTGTAGCGGATCTAGGTGTTGCTAAACGTGTAGTTGTAGACAAAGACAACACTACGATCATTGATGGTGCTGGTAAAAAAGCAGAAATCACTGCTCGCACAGCGCAGATCAAAGCTCAAATCGAAGAGACTACTTCTGATTACGACAAAGAAAAATTAAAAGAGCGTCTTGCTAAAATCGGTGGCGGCGTAGCTGTTATCCACGTTGGTGCTCCTTCTGAAGTCGAAATGAAAGAAAAGAAAGCTCGCGTAGAAGATGCATTGAATGCAACTCGTGCAGCTGTTGAAGAAGGTATCGTAGCTGGTGGTGGTACGGCCCTAGTTCGCGCAGCTCAAAAAGTTGATAAATCAAAATACTCTGAAGAAGAGTCTTGGGGTGCTCAAATCATTAAACGTGCGTGCGAAGAGCCTTTACGTCAAATCGCTCACAACGCGGGTCTTGATGGTGCGATTGTTCTTGATAAAGTTCTTCAAAACAAATCAGCAGCATTTGGTTACAATGCATACAGTGATGAATACACTGATCTAATCAAAGAAGGCGTTATCGATCCAGTTAAAGTGGTTCGTTGTGCTCTTGAGAATGCTGCATCTGTGGCGTCTCTAATGCTAACTACGGAAACTATGATTGCTGAAATTCCTAAAAAAGAAGCTCCGCCAGCTCCAGGCATGAGTGATATGGGAGGTATGGGCGGAATGATGTAGTTCTTTCGAACTACTTTATTTTGGTCCTTACAAAGGGTCGGTCAAAAGCCGGCCCTTTTTATTTCCCTAGGTCTTTTTGTGTCGTTACCAACCTATCTATGTCTTTTTGTAGTGGAAGAAAACTGAAACTTCCTTGTTCGGGGCCTGTTCCAAAAGCTCTTTTTTGAAGAAGCTATTTTGAAAAGGCTTCTTAAATTATAAATGGTGGGACCTCTGGAAAAAAATAGCCGGCTTTTGAAGAGCATTTGGGAAAAGCAAATAGTCTTTGACAGTCCATTGAGTTAATTTATTGGATTTCAGTTATTTCTTTTGATTGTTTTTTCTAGAACGTAGTCAGTGTCCTCGTATTTCGTGGCTTCGATTTGGAATTTGATTTTGTCTATGATTTGGAAACCGTTTTTTTTGTAGAAGATGAGAGAGTTTGTATGGTCTTCCCAGCAGTGGAGTTTGATTTTGGTTTTGTTTTCTGATTGGGCGATTTCTAGGACGTGTTCTAAAATTTCTTTTCCGATTCCCTTTCCCTGAATGTCTTTGTCTAAATAAATTCTGTCCAGCATAAGTGTTGTTATCATTGGGTTTTGAAAGCCTGTTAGCTTGCAGTAGCCTTTTGTGGTCTGATCTTGTTTTAGGATATAAAATTTTGCATTTGGGTCGGCGTATTCGGATTTTATTTTTTGCATTGAGAATGCATGGTTTAAGTAACTTTCTAGTGCGGTTTCACTGAAGTTTTTTTTGAAATGTTCTTGATAAGTTTCCTTGAACGTTTTTCGTGCGATTTCTACGATGGACTCGATGTCGTTGTAGTAGGCTTGTCTAAAATGATAATTGTTTATTTTTGTCATGTGATCTCCCGTTTCTGGAAACGGACAATCGCTGTTTTTTTATCATCTATCAAATTAATAGATTAGATCGTATTATTATAAATTTTAATTTAATAGTCGCTAAAACGAGTATTCAAGACCAATCAACGTTGTTGTTAGCTTGTTGCTGACGCTGTTGGATGGATCTGGTCTTATTCCGGTTAACATATCGAAATCCGCGCTGTAAGACTCGAAGGACAGCTCAAATGTGTATGCCAAGTTTTGTGATTTCAAATATCTTAGGATCATTCCAAAGTCGCTGATCTGCACCCCTGATGGAGTGGCGTCAGAAGTGTCCTTCAATGTTTTTGACAGGAAATAGTTGAAGTAAAGACCTAAATCAATCGGGCTTTCTTCTGAGACTGCAAATATACCTTTAAAGCCAATCAGCACACCACCATAACTTTGGCTCGCTAAACTTAGTGGTGTGGACTTGTCAGCTAGGGCCTGGAACGAGCCAATCCCCAACGCCGCTTGAAATTGTGGCGAGCGAGCCGAGCTGTCTAGTTCGTAGTTATACTTGGCCTTAATTTGGTATTGGCTGAGACTCATGTTCAGCGAACCTGGCTCGGAACCTTCGATTGGATTTCCAATTTTGAACGTCGATTGACGGATAAAAAGTTCTAAGTGAAACTCCGGGTTTAACCACAATTCGGCCAAACCCTTGATCGTTGGCGTCAGCCATTGTGATACCGTTTTATTTCCCGCAGTTTGAAAATTTAAATTTTGTGTGTACTGAATGAGACCACCACTGATCCCAAATTTTCCATATTGAGGTGGTTTTCTGGGAATCCACTCGCCTTGCGGAGTCGGTGAGATCTGGTTGCCGATGGGTACTAGCGAGCGGTCCGCTAGGCTGGGCTTGTCGATTCTGGAATACTCCAGTTTCGTTTCTTTTTTCAGTAACTGGGGTTCGCGCTCAAACGAGATCGTACCAAAACTCAGAAACTCGTCCACTTTTGTTAGTAAGATCTTTCCAATGATGACCTTTTCCGAAGATATATAGGCCCGTGTTTTAGGATGCAAATTCAATTTCACAATATGGATTGCTAAGACTTCTTGATTTGGCGTCACTCCGTGGGCGGTGCCTAGATTGATTGTCACTTGATCTTGAGTGCGACTCAGAATAATTCCCTGATAAGGAATTCTGGCTTTTAAATTAAGAAACAACGATTCGTAATGCCCTAGAATTTTTTCGGTTTCGAAAATGTTGTCGATTTCTTTACTGTCTTGAAGCACTACTTGGCTTTTGAACAGTAGATTCATTTTAAGAGTATATGATTTTGGGTTCTTTGTCAGACGAGACTCGATGACTAAGTCGGCTTCCTTTTTGTTAGCCGTAATATCCCACTGATTGTCAGATTCAACTAATGCCCTGATTTTAGTTTCTGCCTTGGTGGCATAAATTTGGTTTACGTTATCCGAGAAAGGCTCGAAAAAGACAGTTTTAACTTTGAGCGCAGCATCTTCATCATTCCTATACGCCGGAGTTTTGGCCGCTAGTTGGAAACAAAAGAACAAGGTCAGGAATAAACTCGACCAATGGGAAAATGGTTTTGCACTCATTGGTTAATGTTCGTATTTAAGCGTTTTCACGTCAATTCTACAAGTTAGCCTGTACTGCTTTTGTCTAGATTAATATAGAACAAATAGGAATCTGGAACGTACTAGGACAAAATATAAGTATGGTTAGATACATCATCGCCGACGACGCTCCTTTTATTCACGAGATTATCAAGAACGTCTTGCCCGAAGATCAATTCGAACATGTAGGGTCTGGATACAACGGCAACGAAGCCGTCGAGTTGGTTAAACGAACACTCCCCGATCTTGTTTTCTTGGATTTCGTTATGCCTTCAAAATCAGGCGTCGAAGCCCTTGGTGAAATCAAACAAGTTTGGCCCGATCTCAAAGTTATTGGTGTCTCGACTGTTGATAATACCGGTATCCTGCAAGTTGCTCGAAGAAACGGGATGGATGTGTTCATGGAGAAGCCATTTACCAAAGATACTTTGTTTCAAGCGTTGAACGATGTTGGTTACAACGTGGAGGCTCACCAAAAAATGAAGGAATCAATATGATTGGGGATCTATTTACAGTGGCTCGGTATTTCTTATTTTCGATTCTATTTGTAGGTGCTTTGCAGGTCGAGATTAAAGGCAAGAGTCTGGAATCGCATACGACCGAGTGGTTTTACACGTCGTCCGTGCCCCAGCATATTCGGACAGCTTCTAAGGGTGGAGCGTTGTTGGTTGAAAACGGTGTTCACACGACTAAACGATTTTTTAACGGTCTGTTTGGCTCATCCGGAGTCGCCGGTGCCAGTCGTTAGTTTCAAACGCTCATTTCAAAAATCTTCTGGGCGATGTTGTTATCGCCCAGAAGCTTGAAATTACATGTTATTAGTTTTTATCCGCGTTGGCAGCAACAGCAGGATTGTTTGAACCTGTCTGAGCCACGCTTGTCTCTAGAATATTACCCTTTCTTGGTGCTGCCTTGTGATCGCCTTCGTGATCAACAAATGATGAGCCACCTACTAGAGCGCAAGTTGCAGATGCAAATGAGCCAGAAAATGCGATAAATAATGCCAATACGATTGCTTTCATAAATACTCCTTGTAAACTTACTTTCTTGCTTTTTTATCATTGCGATACGTGTGCCAGAGACATTCATTTTGAGATGAAAATTTTTGCAGGATTTCAATAAGTTAGTCGTGACTCAGAATGAGACACTGTCTAAAGTCTGGACATGTGTAGGATTGAAATAGTCAAAACGAGATAGTCACTGTGTAGAGATAGTCACTGTGAGATTCATGATCGAAATCGAAAGGTTGTGACGTTTGAGTCCATCTTTATATTATATAGATGAACCCCATCCCCTAAAAAAACCTTTGAGACATATTTATTGTTTTAAATCTCGCCATGATTTGCCCTGACGAGCTTTCGGATCTAACTGAGTTTCCTGGACATTTCGATTATGCTCTAGCAAGGACTCGGTAAATCGAGTGGTGCCGTCGTTTTGACTGACAAAGAATAAAAACGGGGTTTGTGCCGGCTCGATGGCCGCCATCAATGAATCCCTGCCGGGATTTGAGATCGGCCCAGGAGGCAGAAACGGAATCATGTACGTATTATAGATATTATCTTTAGCTGTCAGATCCGCGCGGGTAATGTTGTTTTCTAGTTTCTTTGAAAGCATCGATTTTCCGTACAAGGTAGTCGGATCGGTTTGTAGTTTCATCTTTTTTGCAATTCGGTTGTGAAATACAGATGAAATCAATGGTCGTTCTTTAGCATTGCCAGTTTCTTTTTCAATGATACTCGCCAAAATTAGAATTTGGCTCGCATCTAGATATGAAATTTTATTCTGTCTAATGATGTCATCGAAATTTCGTCGAAACAGTCTCACTTGTGTACGGATTATGTCTTTTAAACCCATATATTTTGTCACTTGATATGTTTCAGGGTACAGATAGCCCTCTAAACTTAAAATATCGGCAGACAAGATCAGCTTGTCCGCGTAAAGCTCGTTGATAAATTGTTTATCAAAAACCAATCGAAGAAATTCGTCCTTTGTGCCGAGCTTATATTTCTCTACAAGTTCGGCAATTTCGAACAGGTTATATCCTTCAGGAATTGTGAAAGGGCGAAACATACTTTTTCCAGAAACTAGGACATTTAATATCTCACTAGGTCGCATATCCGTACTTAATTGGTACTCGCCGACCTTGATTTTGGATCTAAGGCCAATCACTCGCGCATAAACATTGAAAAACTGGGCGTTCTTAATCAGATTTTTTTCTTCCAATTCTTTCGCGATCGTCATGAACGTTTTTTGCGGGGTTACTTCGTATACAACATCGCTTTTGTCATTCGTCGCTTTAGAAAAAATGAAATTCCAATATAGGAAGCCGACGAAAAAGCAGACCGCAAATACCAAAGAAAAAAGGCCTAAAAATAAAACGCGTTTAGGTTTGCTCAAAATAAATAGTCCTATTTAACCAGTGTTAGGCCTGGCAGATTTTTGGTTTCGTCGTACGCTGTGAAGTCTTCCAAGCTGGCGATCGGCGTTGTGCAATACTGAATCGCATAGTGTGCGGACGGTCGATCATTTCCCGACTTGCCCAACCCACCAAATGGCAACTTCGAACTGGCACCATTGGTCGTGCGATTCCAATTCAATAATCCAACTTTGGCATCGATCAGCGCTTGTTGATATAAAGCCTTATTCTTTGTAAAGAGGGCCATAACCAAACCATACCCGGTTGAGTTCACAATATTCAATGTCTCATCGAAATCATTAACGGTGTAAATGGCAACATTAGGACCAAAGATTTCGCTCTTTTGGTAGATCGATTTCGGATCAAATTTCTTCACTAAATGAATCGACGGTGTCACATAGTAGCCTTTAGTTTTTAAATCTAAAGATTTTCCACGCATCATCGATTCGCAATTCTCGCGATTCGCAATTTCTTGAAAGCGAATATATTTTTCAACCGCGGCGGCGTTAATCAAAGGCCCCATAAACGGGTTTTCTGACCAGTGACCAATTGTTAGTTTTTTAGCTGACTGGTAAAAACGCTCGATAAAATTATCAGCGATTTTTTGATGAACAAAAATACGGCTTGTGCCTGAACAACGTTGGCCCGAAGACAAATACGCTCCGGTCAATGTTTCGTAAATGGCTTTATCCATGTCGGCGTCATCCCAAATCACCGTGGAATTTTTTCCGCCCATTTCGAGCGCTAAAATTTTCCAGTAGTGAGTCATCGTCTCTTGTTTGATTTTTAAACCCACTTCGTATGATCCCGTGAACAAAATTCCGTCGACATTTTCATGAGAAACTAATCGTCGTCCGGATTCGCCATCGCCTTGAACCATATTGAATACGCCCTCAGGAAATTGCGCTTTTTCAAAAATTTCTGCGTACAATTGTCCAACGTACGGTGTTTGCTCTGAAGGTTTGAATACAATGGTGTTGCCAGCGTACAGAGCAGGAATAATATGGCCGTTTGGTAAATGGGCCGGAAAATTAAACGGACCAATCACCGACATCACGCCGCGAGATTTATGACGAATAACACCATCTACCTGAGGCAGCGCTTGTGGGATAACTTCCTCTTGAATCAGCTTGCTGGAAAAATTCATGGTGATATCGATTTTTCCGACCAAAGCTTTTGCCTCGGTTGTCGAATCCCATAATGGCTTTCCCGTATCGCGCGCGATGGCTTTGGCGATCTCGGCTTCATGAGAAATAAATAATTCTTTTAAGCGGGAAAGGTACTCTTTGCGAGTCTCAATCGGTGTATGCGCCCATTTCTTGTAGGCTTTTTGAGCGGACATGACAGCTTCGTCTATGTGATCATGGCGAAACGGAACCGTCATCACCAGATCTGATAAATCAGCGGGAGAAATGTCTTTGAACTCGCCATCTTTTTTTTCTGCTTTAACGAATCGACCATTGATAAAGTCGCCTTTGTAGCTCATATCTGTCCTTTCGCTATTTTTCTAAATCAAAAGGTGCGACGAACACCTCTTGATCTGTGTCTATCTCTAAAAGATCTCGTACTTTCGGTGGAATGGCAATTTCGTCTTGCCTTTGGTCGCAGGCGACGACCATAGCACGAAAATTAGTACCGGGTGTGCCAATAAATTTTCTACCTTGAAACTTGGGGTCTTTAAACTCAGCTAACCGCGCAAACTTACCTTTTTTAATAGGCAAAATATCTGTGGTTTTGCAGCCATAGTGAGGGCCACCATCAAAAGGATCGACTTCGTCAAGATATGTAAAGCCAATTGATTCTAGCAGATGCTGAGCTGGCTTGGTGGCTTCGCCCACTCGACCAAGTACCAAACGTGCCTTTGCATCAAGTAAACACAAATAAATATCGTCTTCGGGAAACAAGCTCTGTATAAATTCTTTGTGCGTTTGGCTCAGCATATCGGCTTCTTGATAGGGAAGACCAGTGAATCGACGTCCCAGCGCTTCCCAGAACTCGCTGCGGCCTTCCTCTGTTAATGGTGGCGTAAGTTCACAAAGAACACGATCTTGGAAGCGGTCTTGATTTAATCCCATATAAATAAACCGGGCTAGACTGATTTGTTTTCCTAGTTTTTCCGGACGACGACGGTAACCTTTATCCACCAATAAACCTCCAATTTCAGTTGGTCCATCGGTGTCTAATTGAAAACGGAGAACTTGGTGGATAAACCCAGTTCCTAAATCTTCAGAGAAATGATTACGCTTTAGGATTTTGAAAAAATAATGAGGAATGTCATCGCTACCATGTTTGGCCAAAATCAACGAGCTTCCCATAACAGCTTGTTCTTCTAAATCTTCTAAAACAAATAAATATTCGGATTTATGTTTCGGCAGCTGCCCGCTGAAGGACTGCAAGCTGGTTTCCACTTTTTGAGTCATGACTTTTTTGTCGCCGGGCAGATTTAATAAATTGAATTGTTTCGCTAAATCCACCAATTGGTTGATATCGGTGGTTTTCGCTGGTCGTACTATAAAACTCATAAACAAAACCTTTCTATGACTTTAGTGTAAAATACCGTGGCTTTTTCTAGGTCATCTACGGAAACGTGTTCATTCGGTGTGTGGATATTATTTTCGCGTAAACCAGGCCCAAAGCAAAGACAATCCACTTTCAATCGAGCAATCAAGCTGGATTCATTGGTGGATGACAAAGATGTTAAATTGCTGGGTAGATTCATATCGTTTAAAATATCACGACAGCCCTTGGTAAATATTGAACTCTCTGACGAGCTAAACGGTTTTTTATAATCGGTAATACGAAACTGACTTCCATTCTGAGAGCACGATTGTCGCAGAAAATCCATCCACTTTTCAAAAACTTCTTGTGTTATCGAAGGAAGAATGCGGCAGCTACCACTCATCAAGATGTGATCGGCGTGTGTACGAATTAACCCAATGTTCAGCGTGGGGTACTCGGGCGAGTACCCAGTATCGGTATGATTTCTAAACTCACTTTCTAGTTGCTTGATCGCTTTGTAGATAGACTTAATTTTTGAATTCACAGGGTTTTCCACCGAGGTGAAATCAAGCTCTAGAAAGGCGTGACTAGGAACTGTATTGTAGTTGGTCCCACCGTCGATTTCCATGATTGCAACACTTTCGGGAACCATTTCTAAATACGAAAGCATTTTTAAAATGGCGCTGTCCCCCAAGTGTGGGTGCGACGAATGCGCTGAAACGCCATGGAACACTTTACTTTGTGTGGATGTACTTTCGCGTAAATTGTGATCGTTGCGATATTTTATTTCTTCCTGCGCAAAAGGAATAATAATTTCGACACTGACAAAGCCTTTTGCGGCGTTCGCAAGACGGAGATTAGTTGGCTCGCCTATTAAGGCAAACTTGGGGTTTATTCTATTTTTACGAATTAATTTTAAACATCCGGTCATCCCCGTTTCCTCACCGAACGTGCCCACCAAAACAGGCGCCAGCTTAAATTTAGATTTATGACCAGCTACCGCAGCCATCGCCCGTGCTTTACATAAGAAATCCAGTTTTACGTCTGCGGCTCCAAGGCCATAAATTTTATTGTCGACAATGGTGGCATCAAAAGGATTATTTCCAGTGACTGACCACAAATGAAATGGGCCGGGATCCACAGTATCTAAATGATTTTGTAAAAGCAGTTCTAAATCCTGACGCTCGGCCTGATGGCGCACAATAATATTAGCTTCTTCCCCCAGCGGAGAGGATTCAATCTGTTCCTCGACATGAAGACCTAGCGAGCGACAGAACTTGGCCGCAAATTCGGCGGCCTTACGAGAGCCTTGAGTAGGAGTGCTATCAATCGAGATAAATTCCCTGCAGGATTGAACAAATTCCATAGACGACAATTAAGCCACACCTTCTTGTAATGTTTTTTCAATTACACTGAGGGCGACTTGGATATCTGCATCTTGAATACACGCCGGAACCAAAAAGCGCGCGCGCACGGGATCTTTTCCACAAGGAAATCCAATGACACCATTGTTGTATAATTTTTTTAGGAATACGTCGACCTGCTCTTTTTTTCCTTCAAACGGAGTGAAGGCTAGCATTAAACCCATTCCACAAGCATCTGAAACTTTTCCTTGGCATGTCGTCGCGCCTAGTTTTTCGAGCCCACTGATAAATTGACTGTGAATTTGCATAATACGACCATCTTTTCCCAGATAGCCCTCGTTCACCAACATATCTAACATTTCCATCCCCGTATGCATAGATACAGTGGATCCCGAAAATGTGCCCGCAATCAAACCTGGTTTGGGATTGTATTCTTCGGTGTAAAGAGTCGCACCTAACTGGGCCGTTTTGGCGATAGTAACCAAATCAATGTACTTGCCGATGTCTAAAGTCTCGAACGCGAATAGCTCGCCCGTGCGAGTAAAGGTTTGCACTTCGTCTGCCCAGATCGCAATACCTTGAGATTTACAAAACTCTAAAAGAGGAACAAAAAACTCACGATTAGCCGGCATGTAGCCACCCTCGCCCAGCATCGGTTCGAAGCCAAACACGCTGATGTTTTTTGCGTGCTTCTCGACATGTTCTTTTAAGGCGCGTAAAGATTTATCGGTTGATTGTGGGTCTTTGCGATCAAAAAATGGAATGCGTAGAACTTCGTTGTAATCGGGTAGACCTTGTTTGTAGGCGGGATTATCGGTGACTTCAGCCATCATTGTTGATCGACCTGCAAATGCATTTTTGAATCCCAAAATCATTCGTGCTGGCGATTTTTTCTGACGAGACAGTTTTAAGGCATTTTCATTAGCCATCGTCCCGCATGTGGCAAGCCATGCGTATTTGATGTTGCTTTTTTTAGAAGCTAATTCGACCAGCTTTTTTGTGTATGCAACATATTCTTTGTTTGGTTCAAGATTACCTTGAATCACTACGTCCATAATCGCCCCCTTGAGGGCCGCTTTGATTACGCGTGGATGAGAATGGCCAAACAAATGAATGCCTATGCCATTAATCAAATCTAATTTTATGCTACCATCTTCTAATTCAACATAAGGTCCGCGACCAGCGCCACTGCCCATGTACGGGTAATGAAGGGGGCGACCTCGAAACTGACCCGCAAGGTCCATCCACTTTTTTCCATTTTCTTGAAATTCATTGGCCGGGGCTTTAATACCGGTCAATTGCTGGTTTGTTTTTTCAACCTCGGTTGTTAAATCTTGAATAAGCTGATTGATTTTTTGTGAGGAAAGTAATTGTTGTCCGATTAATGGCATAAATGATTCCTTTGTGTGGGACCAGTATAGTGTGAAACGAAATGGAATTCACGCTGAAACACCTATCCTGACTTTTGCCGTCGACTGGTCGAGATGTTTTTTTAACACCTAGTTCAAAGTCGAGACAGAACTCTGGCCATTCAATCTAAAAGCGGTTACATTCTTAAATTACATGAAATTAGTTATATCGATTCTTGTATTTTTTTTGATGATCACGGCAACTAACGGTTGGGCTCAATCTAATTTTGAAAAAGGTATTACTGCCTATAACGCAAAAAACTTTGTTGAGGCGAATTCTGCTTTAAGTGCGGCTCTTGAGGAAGCACCGAATAATTTAGCGGTGTTGAACAACCTGGCGTTGACCCAATATGAATTGAATCAAAAAGGTAGGGCTTTGGCATCGTGGCTGAAAGCTTTAAAATTGGATCCCAGTTTTGAGGAGGCTCAAAAAGGTGTGGCTTTCGTGAAAACTAAGCTGAGCCCAAATGCATTTTCTGTGAAAGACACTGATTTTGAAAGTTTACGTAAATCTTTATTGACCGGACTGTCTTTGAATTTGTTATTTGGCTTGGCGGCATTGACATTTTTGGTATCGGGTATTCAATGGATTCGCCATTTAAGTGGGCTTAAAAAAGCTGTTCAAGACGAGGTTGCTCCGCCACCAGTCACCTTATTGTCCATCACATTTAGCTTTCTTTTTGTCTGCTGTACAGTGTTGTTGTCCTTGAAGGTGTGGGACCATCTTACTCCACGTGCTATTGTTGTGAAAGAGAAAGTGGAGCTGAAAATCGCTCCTGGCGCAGACCAAAGCAAAATCGTGGAATTGAACGAGGGAACCGAGCTTGAAATTGGTATCGTTCGAGACTCTTGGGTTCAAGTCAAGATACCGGGTAATTATTCCGGCTGGCTAAACAAAGAAGAAATACAAATAATTTTGTAAAGGAGATGGGGCTTTATCTTTAAAGATTTGCCATCACCAGCAAACTAGTCCTTGACAGAAAAGAGACCCCCCTAATAAATTCTGTTTATGCTGCGCAAAACGACGTTTCCGATTCTGAAAGTTTCGATCTTAGTTATCTCAATGCTTTTGGCGATGTTGCTTTCATCGTGCGCTTCGGACGAAAAAAAAACAGACACGGCAGAGGCCACCTTTAACTTGGCTCAAGAATACGAAAAAGATGAACGTTATGAGGAAGCCATAAAAAAATATTCAGAAGTTAAGAATAAATATCCGTATTCACAATTTGCGACACGTGCGGAGCTGGCGATTGCCGATGTATATTTTAAACAAGAGTCCTACGGAGAAGCGCAAATCAATTATCAAACCTTTCGTGAGCTGCACCCAACTCATGCCCAAATTGATTATGTAGTTTTCAGAACGGGTCTCAGTTTTTATCAGCAATTACCTGAAACAATTGATCGTGATTTGTCTTTGGCGACGGATGCGATTAATTTGTTTGACGAGTTAAACCAAAAATATCCTCAATCAGCACACTTGAAAGAGGCTCAGGAAAAGAAAGCCGAAGCTTTAAAAAAATTAGCAGAAAAAGAAGATTATGTCGGCGACTTTTATTTTAAACGCAAAATATATGACAGTGCTTTGCTTAGATATGAGTTTTTAGTAACCAATTATCCTAAACTGGGACTAGACGAAAAAGCCATCGCACGGGCATATTATGCAGCAACTAAGGTGAACGACACGGTTAAGGCTAAGAAATATCGAGATATGTTGAAGGCTCAGTTTCCGAATTCAAAAGAACTTTCCTCGATCAAAGCGATCGTGGAAGATAAAGTGCAGGATTAAATGGAATATTCAACCGAGGCTTTATTTCAGGAAGCAAAACAAAATTTTATCGATGGTAATTATAAAATGGCCGAGTCAATGTTGGCGCAATTGCTGCTGAAGCCGCAAAGAAACCCCGAAATCCATCAGATGCTGGGTACAATTTATTACGATCAGGGAAAATTCAATAAAGCGATTAAATCGTTTCAACGAGCCTTGGAATTAGATCCTACCTACACGGATGCCAGCGTTGGTTTGTCTATTATTTTGAACGATATCGGTCGTTATGAAGAAGGTAAAAAAGTTTTTAACGATGCTAAAAAACTTTTAGAACTTCGTTCTAACCGACCAGATCCTTATATAGACGAAAAAATTGCAAATAAGCATGAAGAATTGGCCGATTTATATTTCCAATACAAAAAATTTCCTGAAGCGCTAGAGCAATTGTTGAAAGCACAAAAACTTTCTGCACGTCGAGCCGAGATAACGATGAGAATATCTGAAGTTTTAGTGCAAATGGGAAATTCTGAACGAGCTATTAAAGATTTGAAAAATCTAGTGATCGAGTATCCTCAATTTATTCCAGCAAAAAATAAACTAGGTGTGATTTTATATAATGAAGGTCGTATGCGTGAGGCTGCTGATCAATGGGAAAGCGTATTGATGCGCGATCCACAAAATCCAGAAGCAGTACGCTATTTAAAACAAATTGGCTCCTTGAGATCCTCTGGACATTTAAACTTGTGAGATGACAATGAAGTTAAACAAAGAAGACATGATTCCATTTTTAACACCGAAAGAAATTGACGAGTTAGTCGCAAAACTGGCTAGGAAAATTCAAGACGAATACTATGGAAAAGAACTTATTATGATCTGTCCCCTTAAAGGCTCGGTACACTTCTTGGCTGATTTGATGAGAAAGCTAGAGCTAAAAGTCATCGTAGATTTTGTTTATCTGACGTCGTCGGGAAAAGGTTCTGTCATCAAGATTTCAAAAGACATCTCGGAAAATATCGTCAATAAGCATGTCTTAGTTGTCGAAGAAATTATCGATTCTGGCAGGAAATTAAGTTTTCTAAAGAATAGACTCTTGAATGCTAATCCCGCCACTTTAAAAATCGCCTGTTTGTTGGATAAACCTGCTCGTCGGGAGTTGCCAATCAAACCAGATTTTATTGGTAAAACAATCGATGATCGCTATGTAGTCGGTTATGGAATGGATCAAGAAGAGCTTGGTCGAAATTATTCCAGCATCTATCATTTCAAAAACTAAAAAAAATTTCGCAAAAAATCCTGGCCGAGTCTACGGCTAGGAACCCAGTCCTGGAGTTTTTTTTAGAAATTTAAGTGAGCTAGCTAGCTAACAACAACATTAACAATGAACAAAACGACGACACAAACTACGTACAGGGTGATGAGCTGCTTTTGCATGGAATTCCTTATATTTTCAGGTTCTGTATGTAAAAATATCAGTCAGTAGAATAATCGGTCAACGAGGTTCGACATTGGTCTGGCTTGGTTTTTTCAGATAACTGTCTCAGTGTGAGAACTTTCTTTTTTACGCTCATGTTCTAATAAAAAATGTTCGATAATAAATTCAAGCACAATAATAAATGCGCTGGAGGATTTATGAAGCTTACTAAAAAGAACAAAAATAAATTTTTAAAAAATGAAAAAGGGCAAGGAATGGTCGAGTACATTTTGTTACTTGTCGTGATCATCGGCCTGGTACTTGCGTTCAAACCAAAAGTTGAGGCTTATTTCACTAAGGCAACAGATAAAGTTGGCTCTGGTATGGACGGAGTTATCGGTAACTAATTTTTGGAAATATAAATGACTATAGAATACGTCCTGCTTATTTTTTGTATGTTCATGATCGGTCTGAAGTTTTTCTTTTCAGCTCCTATGGAGGCATTTCGAGACTATGGTCCGGTGCTGGGTGCTCGGGTAGAAAAGCATTTGACGACTGGTCATGGGTTTAAAATGCAGGACGGATCGGCTCATCAGTGGACTACCGCCCGGTAGGGTCGAATCAGACCCGATTTAGTAAAAGAAAATCCAAAGGACAATTTGTAATTGAAGCTGTTTTACTTTTAGTGATTAGCACAATGTTGCTTTTGGCCTTGAAGAATTGGGCCGCTGAAAAACAATTTTTTGCTAATATATTTACTAAGCCATGGATGAAAATTGCCGGAATGATAGAAAATGGAGTTTGGGGTACACCTGCTAGCACCAGGTCCAAGCATCCCCATAATCCTGACTCTGTGGCGACTTTACAGGAACTTCCCTGATAGAAATGCCTCTCATTTCTAATGACACTTTCTGAGTGACACAAGAGATCTATGACGTCTCAGTAACCGCAGACCTAGACCAATAACGAGTTATCGAATTCAGTGAACTGTCCGAGAATGAGATCAGGAGTTTAGCAGTAAAATGACGATACAAAAAAACCTGAAAAATAGAAGCGGCTTTTTGACTATCGAATTTGCGATGGCTTTGTTGATGTCTGTGGGACTAAGTGTAATATTTTTCGTTCTGGCATTCAGTCTGTCGTCGGCATTTGTGGCTCAATACATCGGCTATTCGGTGGGTCATATATATGCTGGAGGTAATATCAATGTTCAAGAACAGGAAAAATTAGCAAGCCAGAAATTTAGAAAAATTATGGCGACGCCGGGAATAGGAAAGTTATTTTCTCAGGGATGGTTTACGTTGGTTCTGGATTCTAATGCATTTCGCAGTGGTCAGAACGGGCAGATATTCGAGGAATATGGTGGCAGTAGGGATGGGCAAAGACTGGCAGCGACAGGCGTACGCTTGGTTTATACGACAAAGTTATTTAACCTAAATTTAGGTCCCTTGGGCAGCACGAACCCAGATGACGAGGCGTTTTCTGCCAAAATCACGGGGTTTATGATTCGCAATCCCACGCAAAAAGAATGCGAAGATTACATGAAAGTAGAGACTCGTCATCAGGCACTGATTCAGATCGATAGTCGTTTTAGTCAGTATGATTCAACTCCGGGAAGTAATCAAAAATACTTTCCAATGGAGGATAACGGATGTTGAAAAACAATCGCGGTATGGCCGCACTAGAAGTCGTAGGTATTTTTGCAGTCATCATGATTTTGTTTAATTTTAGTCTTGGGTTTTATGGAGTCATCCAGACAGGAATTTTAAAAAGTATGGCCGCACGCAATTATGCATTTGAAACCTACCGCTTTCGCAGCAATTTAGATTTCTTCTGGCGTAATGGTTCGGATACGACCGGATTGTCGCGATATCGTTTATTTGGAAATCGTTTCCATGGCGTGACCTCGGAAAACTCTGTCGCTAGCGATCATTGGGCCGCTACGGCCCGTCCGATATCGTTTGTCAGTTCCTTTGGTGGCATGGGTGAGGACGGTGTTGACTACAGTCGAACTCCAGGCAGCGATGGAAACGCGCAATTACATAACAAACTTGTCTATGAAATCCGTGATGATGGAAAACCATTGCTAGATGAAAAAGATAAATACAAAGCGTTTCCAGTATGGATTAAATCTGTCTACGGAATTTGTATCAACGCGAAGTGTGCTCCGATAAAGTAACTGTCGAATTTTTATTCAAATGCCAAATTGAAAGCTAAAAAATGGTGTTGGTAACAAAGTACCTAAATCCAATGTTCTTTCTTTAACTTAGTTTTGTCCCAAAACAAGACATCCATCTGAACTATCTGAACTTTTAACACGTAAAACAGTAAAATGGACCAAAGACCTGGGGTGATGTCTAAAAAATATACCGATAGAAGGTTGAATAACTTGAATATTTTTTCACGAGGCTGTCATGGGAAATGAATCAAAAAATCTGTGGATTTCAATTTTTGCCGGTGCGTTTGCCGCCTTCATGATTTACAGCTATGCACAAGAACAGAGGAAAGCAATTAAAGAGCAGCTGGGTGCTCGTAAAGTCGTTGTCGTCGCGAAGGAAGACATTCCTGAAATGACAACGATCTATGATTCTATGTTGGAAACCAAATCGGTACCGATTGATTTCGTACCGGATGGATTTTATTCTAATGTTCAGGAAATTGTTGGAAATGTTTCGGCAGTTCCGTTCAAAAAAGGCCAACCTGTTCTGAGGAATCACTTGTATTCGCCTGGCGCTGATACGGGAATTGCCTTGCAAGTCGCACCTTCTAAACGCGCGCTTGCGATTCCAATTGATGAAGTGCGTGGTGTTGCTAAACTTATACGTCCGGGTGACCGTGTCGATATTTTTGTCGCTTTGGATGTGGGTAAAGGGGCTAACTTAAGACGCGAAAGTTTTTTATTGATGCAAAATGTAGTGGTTCTGGCGGCGGGTGTCTCGGTTCAAAACAACATTCCTCGTCTAATTGAATACGATTCAACTGGAAAAAATGCTATACAAACCTCTCTCACCGGCGACACAAAATATAGTACAATCACAATTGAGGCTGAGATTAAAGAAGCTCAGGATTTGGTGTATATTCTATCCACGTCGCCAGGAAATATTTATCTGACTTTAAGAAATCCTACCGATGGAACTCTGAAAGCCAGGTTGCCTAGTTCTACAGCCGAATCAATCTTAGCGCGGGCTACCGAGGGTAGTACAGCCGTTGCACCTGTTCCACAGCCACAGTCGAATCCTTTTACGGGAGGAATTCTTCCGCCCAGTGGAAACAGACCCAGCGGAACCGGTGGAGGTCGTTAAAAGTGCTTAAGGGGGATACTCAAATGGCGATTCTTAAAAATCTTATAGTTGTAACTCTTCTACTTTCGTCGCAAGTCGCTTTGACCCAAGAGCCTGGTGTCGAGGGCGGTGATGCTCCGGCGGCTGATGAAGCTAACACTGAAAATGAAGACAAATTAGCGGCGGATCAATCGACTAATGATGTGTTTACCACCGATGGTAATGATTTGGCGGTTTCGTATCGACAAGCAGAGTACATCAACTTAACATTTGGTATTGAAGAGGATAAAAAACTTCCTCCCCTGCCAAAGAAAATTCGTTATGATGGCACCTATAAGAAATACGTAAAAATTGAATTTAATAAAAAACTAAATCTTTTTCGTTTTAAACCTACAGGTGAAGGATTTGGGACACTGGTGATTTACGATGCTAAAAACAACAAAAAGGTTGTCGAGTATCGCATTAACGTCAGAAAAAATTCGTTGGACAAAGTAGTCATCGAATTAAAAGGCATGCTGGCGGATATCGACGGCATCGCGATTAAAATTATTAATAACAAAGTAGTGATTGACGGTCAGGTATTGACGCCAAAAGATTTAATGCGCATTAAAAATGTGATTCGTCAATTTGGTGACAAAGTCGACAGTATCGTCAGCGTGAATCCAATGGCTTACAGCAAGATCTGCCAGTTCATCATGAGTGATATTAATAATCCAGAAATTGAATGTCGCGCACGCCACGAGAAAATTATTCTTCAAGGCCAAGTCAACTCGGGCGAAGAAAAAGTCCAAGCGGAAATCATTGCAAAAATTTACATGCCGCCCGTGTATGTGGATCCAGCGTGCTCAGAGGGCTCAATTCGTTGTCCCAAGCCTGTGAACGACGGGGTCATTAATATGATCACTGTCAAAGAGGGCGCTCCACCGCCACCAAAGAAGTTAGTGCAGATGAATATTCACTATGTGGAATTGAAAAAAGACTATTCAAAATCATTTCGGTTTGAATGGGCGCCGGTGATCTCGGATCAATCGGGTGTTCAAGCTTCGGCCGGTGATCAAAATGGTGGAATTGTAACTTCACTGACGGCCGTGGTAAGAAATTTATTGCCAAAGTTGAATCATGCCAAGACTCATGGTCATGCACGCGTACTAGAGAGCACTTCGTTCATGGTTCGTGATGGTGAAAAAGGTTCGATTTCTCAGACCATCGACGAACCATACTCGGTTATTGGGCAAAACGGCAATCAAGGAACGGCATTCACGCCCACGGGCCTGAAAGCGTCGATCACGCCGACGATCAGTGGGGACAAGTCTGGGACTGTCGAGATGAAACTGGAATTTCAAGTCAGCCAAAAAGTGGGCGTGGTCGGTGGAAGCCCAGTGGTTTCAAAGAACGAACTGATCACTGTCATCGCCGTTCGTGACCGTCAAAGCGCGGCTGTGGGTGGATTAATCAAGAACTCTACGGATACAAATTATAATCGTGATCCTGCTAAGGAAGCCTTGTTCAACGCTTTAGCGGCCAAGGGTACATCCCGAAATCAAAATCAATTCGTGGTGTTTGTCACACCCAAGATCATTACCTCGGCCAGCGCGGATTCGGAAAAAATCAGATCCAAGTTCAAAATGCCTTACTAATACTAAGTCGTGCTCAGAGAATACTATACTCTGATATTCTAACACTCTAGAACTCTGAGCATAGGGCCTGTCGCGTATGGGGGCCGGTGTGCGTGCCGCCCGCCCCTGGATGTCTGGAGCACAAACTACGCCAGCAGAACGTTTTTTTAATGGGCCTAGCAAAAAGCTGGGCCTTTGCTTTTGTGTAATATGTAAACCAAACTTTGGGCGGGTTGTCTGATTTTGAAAATTGACCGATATGGTAGGTGGAGAATTTTATGAGGAACATACCGTGGCTTTAAATCCAAATTGTACTTTAATAGGTGTCATTGGCGGAAAAGGTGGAGTGGGTAAAAGTATTTTTGCGGCCAATTTTTCATTGGCTTTGATGAATGAACTTCGAACCCAGGTGTTGCTGATAGACGGAGACTCGAAATCCATCGGTGATCAAAATTTTTTGCTGGGACAAAAGCCAGTTAAGACGTTGCGGGAAATTGCAAATTTGAATACGGGTTTGTCATCGACGCCATTGAATCAATTGGTCAACACGCACCCGTCTGGTTTAGCCTATCTGGGCGCGGTTCGAGGTCCTGAGGAAAAGTTGGATGTGAACCCGGAAGCCTTGATGCGACAGATTGAGTTCTTCAGCCGTCAATTTAAATTTATTGTGGTCGACTTGGGGAATGACATCGGTCCTTTGCAAAACGCATTTCTTTTAGAAGCGACGGCGTGTTATATCATCACCACACCAGAAGTTTTAGTCGTGGCGCAGACTCAGCGTTTAGTGAACGATATGTTATCGGCGACGTTTCCTCGAGACATGTTTCAATTGGTGATTAATAAAGTCAGTCCTTCGGGAATTTCTCCTCAAGATATTAGCAATTCATTGCGATTGCCACCGATGGGTTTGATACCGCAAGATGAAATCACGTCGCAGGCCTCGATTCAAAAACAGACACCGTTTGTGATTTCTCAGCCCAAAGCGCCCATTACAAACAGCTATTATGATATTGTTCGTCGTATCACGGGCGGAACTTTGCAAAGGCTGAAAGGATTGGCCAAGCCCAAACCAGTGGCCGCCAGTGTGGAATCCAGCGGCGGTGCCGGTGCGGGTTTATCGGCGGCAGCGTTGCAAGGCTTGGATCCGCAAGTGCAAATGCGTCTGCGCGTGCATTCGGAACTGCTGCGCTTGCCCGAGTTATCGCGAATGATGAAAGACTTCACCGCGGATGAGTCTAAACAAAATGAAATCAAAGACCGTATTAAGCGCGAGATCACGCAAATTGTGGATCGCGAAGCTCCCGAGTTGGCGCGAGACAAGCGACAAGTGCTGATCGAAGATGTTTTAAAAGAAGCGCTGGGGTTAGGTCCATTAGAGGATTTGCTGGCGGATAAAGATATTTCCGAGATCATGATTAACGGTTACAAAAAAATATTTGTTGAAAAAGGTGGTAAGCTGACCTGGGCAAAAGAAATGCAATTCACGTCGAACGATCATCTTCGTCGTATTATCGAACGAATTGTGACGCCACTGGGTCGTCAGATCAACAATGCGAGTCCGATGGTGGATGCACGTTTGAAAGACGGCAGCCGGGTGAACGCGATTATTGAGCCTTGCTCGATTGATGGTCCGGCAGTGACAATTCGAAAATTTAAAAAAGGTGGCGTCAGTCCAGAAAAGTACGTCGATTATGGATCGATGACCAAAAACATGATCGATTTTCTGCGCATTTGTGTTGAGAACGGCATGAACGTGGTTATCTCGGGTGGTACCGGCTCGGGTAAAACGACATTGCTCAATATGCTCTCGTCATTTATCCCCGTTTCAGATCGTATCGTCACGGTCGAGGATGCGGCCGAGTTACAAATGCAACAAGATCATGTGGTTCGATTAGAAACGCGTCCGACGTCGATGGAGGGATCCCATGCCATCACGATTCGTGATTTGATTAAGAATGCGTTACGTATGCGTCCTGATCGAATTGTGGTTGGGGAATGTCGTGATGGCGCGGCTTTGGATATGTTGCAGGCGATGAATACGGGTCATGATGGTTCGATGACGACGACCCATGCGAATAACGCAAAAGAATGTATCTCCCGCTTAGAAACTTTATGTATGATGGCCGGTATGGATCTTCCCGTGCGCGCGATTCGTGAACAGATCGCCAGTGCGGTACATATTATCGTTCAGGTTTCCCGTTTATCTGATGGCTCTAGGAAAATCATGTCGATCACGGAAGTCGATGGCATTCAAGGCGAAGCCGTGACGTTGGCGCCGATTTTTATTTTTAAAGAAACCGGTTATGATGCTAAGAAGAAAATTTTGGGACAATTCCAACCTACCGGTTACATTCCCAAGCTGATCCAAAAACTAGCTGCGAAAAATGTTATTGTTCCGAAGGAGTTATTTTTAGCGGACTCGGTGAAAGCCGCTGCGTCCACAACTGGTCCATCGGCCAATCCACAAACTCCGGCGAAAAAGATAGGATAGATCGTAATGGATTTTTTGTTCAAACCAGTTCCTTTCATTATTCTAACGACACTGGCCATTGCGGTGTGCATTTATGGTTTGAGCGGACTGCTGTTCCCATTTTTTGAAAAGAAGTCGGCCTCTAATCGGAATATCATTTTACGTTACTATGAATTAATGGGTGTTCAAACCAACCCCAAAAAAGTAACTTACTTGTTGTTTGGATTAAGCTTTGGTTTGGGTGGCGTGTTTTTTTTCCTGTTTTGGCCGGACGTGATTGCGGGCTTGATGTTTGGGTGTTGTGTCGGCATCGCCGGTTGGAACTTGCCGGTGTTGTTAGTGAAATCAACGTATGAAAGTCGATGCAACCGATTTGTCGAACAAATGGTGGACTCGTTGACGATCATGGCTAATGGAATCAAGACCGGATCAAACCCTGTGCAATCGATGCAGCGAGTGACCGAGATCATGAACAACCCGATTCGCCAAGAATTTGAAAAAGTCATTGGGGATACGCAACTGGGGTCCAGTTTTGAAGAGGCGCTGAACAAACTGGGCGAGCGAGTGCCTAGACCCGACGTGCAAATGTTCGTGACCGCGATTAATATTTTAAAAGAAACCGGTGGTAACCTGGCCGAGACCTTCGAGACTATTGTCTTTGTTATCCGTGAGAGGCAAAAGATTGAAAAAAAAATCGAAGCCATCACATCCAAAGGGGTCATGCAAGGTATTATCGTGATGCTGGTCCCGTTTCTGATATTCGTTGTTTTTCTTTTTATGGATCCTGCGTTTATCCGACCAATGTACACTACGACGATGGGCTATATTTTGCTCTTTGTGATGCTGGTCTTGCAGGTAATTGGTGGAATTTGGATCAAAAAAATTGTTACAATAAAGGTATAATCAAGGAAGGATTTTTAGATTATGAAAAGCTCTCTCATCCTCACTTTCCTAGCGTTGGTATCGTTTCAGGCGCATGCCATTGTCGACATGAAAAATGCGAATTATTCTAATACGTGGGTTGATTTTGAACTGGATGGCACCGGGTATGATTTGAAATTGGAAAGAACATATAACAGTCGTACACTGTTCAATGGCATTTTCGGTTTTGGGTGGTGTACAAATTTTGAAACCAAGTTGCAAATCACTTCGGAAGGTAATTTAAAGGTTCGCGAGTGCGGCGCAGGGGCCGAAGTCGTGTTTTCTCCGCGTGAAGTGGGAAAACAGGAAGTTGAAAAAGTTGTGGATTTCATTATCGGGAAAATGAAGGCCGAGAAAATTGCGGGTCGTAACGAAGATTTTTATAAACGCAAAAAGGAAGAATTATTTGAGTACGATGACACGCGAACAAACGTGGCCCGACAGTATGGATGGGCTCCTAAAGTCGTTGATGGTACCAAGTTCATGGCTAATGGAAAAGAAGTCGAAAACATCATTTTTAAGACAACCTATTACGAGCGCACCCTACCCGACGGCTCAAAACAGCGCTTTAATCCGCAAGGTCAAATGACTTACATGTATGATAAAAACGGCAATATGCTGAAATTGGATTATGATAAGGCCGGCTTATTGAAGGAAGTGGCCGATACGAATTCACGCAAGCTGACCTTTAAATACTATTCTGCCAATAAAAAAGTGCAGCAAATTTTCGGTCCTAATGGGTTGACCGCGGAATATCAGTACATAAATACGGATGATCTTCACTTTTCGAAAGATTCAAAAAAATACGCGACAAAATATCTTTATGATGATCTTCATAATTTAACGAAAGTCGTTTTTACGGATAACTCGGTTATAAATATAAAATATGATCAGAACAACGATTGGGTCATTGGGTTTACGGATCGTGATAAATGCGTCGAGAATTACACGTATGAGGTCGACAAGAAAGATCCTAAAGGTCATTTCTGGTCGACGGTCAAAAAAACCTGCGGCAAAGAAGTGGTGGCGCAAAGCCGATATGAATTCTGGCACAAGCAAAAACCTAATGGAGAGTACGTACTATCGCGAGTGTACTCTAAGGAAAACGACAACGAGACGGATATTTCTTATCATGAAACATTTGGTCGTCCATTATCCATCAAGAAAAATGGCGATAAATTTTCGTATGAGTATACGCCCGATGGTTTGGTGAAAACCAAACTGACGGCCAATAACAAACTTATTTTCGAGTACAATAATTCTTTAAAAAAGCCATCTAAGGTGACGGTGGAAATAATGAATGAAAAGGGCCGAAAAGTTTCTACCAAATACACGGTTTTCCAGTACGACAACAAGGGAAATCTGAACTTTGCGGAAAATTCTGATGGACAGAAAATCGAACTTTCGTATGACAATCGCGGACGTATTACAAAGATTGTAGATCAGGCTAAGAAAGTGGTTAAGCTAGAGTACGAAGAAAAATATAATAAACCAGTGACGATTTCACGGCCAGGTTTGGGCTCAGTGAAGGTTTCCTATAAAACAAATGGTGATATCAATAAAGTCGACAGTAAAGAGGGACCCAGCGTTGCTATGCAGGTGGCCAGTACGTTTAACACGTTACTAGATATTATCGCGCCCGCTACTCAGGAATTATTTTTATAGGAGTTATGAAAATGAAATATTTAATTTCAATCATCTTGGTTTTGGCAGTATTTAACAGCTTTGCGCAGACGGAAAAGGAAGAGACGTCAACTCCGGCACCAGAATCAGCAACAGCAAAGGGCGGTATCAAAATTGAGGATATCAAAAGAACCGCAACTCCAGGACAAGGTGGAGTACCTAAATCAAAACCTCGTACTGAGCCACAAGGAACACTCGATGATTGTATTACGCGAGATGCGAAAGGGCGTTGTTTACAAAGCACTCAAGGACGCGCCACCTCACATGCTGAGAATTTTACTCCAGCCAACGCTCCGGCCGTACCACCGACAACACCTGCGGGTTCGACGGACGGTGGAAATGCCGAAAGAAAACCTAAAGAAAGATAAAAGTAATAAATAAATTAAATATGGATTTTGCCAGACACCAGATTGTCAATGGTGTCGGCATGCTGACGACGTAAGGCATTTTTGATCGCCATTTCCGTGCGTGCTGCAAATTCGTTCATTAAATTTGCATAGGGTGTCTTGATCGTGGCTTTCACTGCACCACCCGCAAAGACTCGTGTTACGATAAAAGGATTCTTGGCTCCCCAATCTTCGGTTTGAATATGCAGGCTCATGCCTTTGACTACGATATCAGAATTAAAACCCTTCTGCATGGGGTCTAAATGTAGTGTAAATTTCTTTTCCAATCAATAAAGATATCACGCTTATTTAATAATCACTTTTTAAGCCGTCGAACTTCTGGCCAACTGGATGAATGTCTAAAAGAAAGATTATGCTCGGTAAGTATTCAAAACATGAAACGATTAAGCTGAGGTCTCAAGTTGATACGTAAAAAATCTAGACTAAACGAAGCCGCGAGCTTCATTTACCATGATTAGAGATGGAGCCGTTATTGCTCTCTAAACATACTATCACTGGGGGTCGGTTCAATGAAATCGTCTTTTATAATCGCCACATTTTTCGCTACCATATTCGGCCTCAGTCAATGGTGTTTCGGTGCAGAGGGCGATGCATCTACAAAAGAAACACAATGGGAAAAGGATTATGGCGCCATTTTCGCAAGTTATGAAACGTGTCTTGACGGCATAAAGGACACTACTGCTGCTGCAACAACAGTAGGAACTGCCATCGTCAGCAACAGTCGATTAGAGAGTCGTTCAAAGAGTTGTGCGTTAAAAGAAAAGGTCAATATGGAGATAAAAAGAAAGAACTGTGCAAAAATTACGGAGTGCAAAGACTATTGGGACGATCAGATTGCGCAGTTTAGTGCTGTTAGCAACATCGTAGATCGGAAAGAAGAGAGGCGCCAAACGCGATGTGAAAATAGGTATAACGATGACCAGGAGATCTATACCGATTGTAAGGGTGGTGCGGCGGCGAGAGCGAAAAGTTGTACTAAATTTAATAAAAATGAGGATACGGGATTTTTGGATAGTGATAATATGAAAAGTATGGCTCCTATGTTAGGGATGGTGAATGGGGCCAATGTGTTGCTGGATATGTATAGCACGATGAACAGTAATCCCAGTTGTTCGATGAGCAAAGAAGATTTTTTAAATCAAAAAGACAAATTAGAAACAAAAGCCAGTGAAATAGAAGACAAAATTCGTGATTTGCGACAGCAATCGGAAGAAGCACAGGCGGACTACACAAAGCAGCTTGAAGAGTGGGCGGATCGTGAACGCGAGATTGCGGATCGTTTGACCGAACTTCCCCAGGAGCTGAGTGAAAAAGAGCGAGAATTGATTAAAGAGCGAACGAAAGTTAAAATGGAGGCCGATCAAAAATACCAGGAGGTCTCAGCCAGGATTGCGGAAACAAGCCGAAAAATAAATGAGGTTATTGATGCGCGAAAGGTCGCCGTTGCCGGTAAATCCATGTTTTCCATCCATGATTTATGCGCCGAAAAAGCCGTTGGTGGCGATCCTGAAAAAAATAAAAGTCGACCGCAAGCCTCGACGGCGGTGCAATCTAGTTTTGCTAATGCGTATGCTCAAGGTAAAGCACTGAAAGAGAATATTCAGTCGCGTTACAATAACTGTGTAAAGTCAGAAAATGCGGTCCTATCGCAGACCACGAATGCCTATGAGCGCGCCTTGTCTACGTTGAAAGACGACGTCTTAAAATTACAAAGTAGTTATGGAGACATTGCGAAAAGAAAAGAGATGGCGGATAAAGATCTCGAGGATGCCATCCGCAGCCTTAAGCTTAAGGGTGAAACGGAAGCTGCCAAATTGCGTAACGAATATCTGGTGATTCAACAAAAGAAACAGGCGGCCCAAGCAAATTTAAAAACCAAGTTAGAGCGTTTGAGTTCAGACTCGCAAAAACAGACTCAAAAATTAGCCGTGTTAGAAATGCAGATTAGACAGTATCAAGGAAAACCACCAGCCGCCAATTCGAAGGGTCTTTCGATGGGCGATCTAGCGGCGCAATGTGGTGAGTCCTATCAGAGCCTGCTTACTGATTTCAAAAAAACGTGTTGTGATGTTGAAGGATTTGAATTTACCGGAACGGGGAATTCAGTCTGTCGTATCAAAACCGAAGCCGAGAACAAAGCCGCTGCTGATGCCGCAGCCGAAGCTAAAAAGAAAAAGAAATCTAGTACGACCAAATAGCGGAGGCCTGCTAAAAAAACCGGCCCTACTTTGGTCCTTATATGAGTCTTCTAATCCTACTCGGATCTTGGATTCTTTGTCATAATGGTAGTGTCCGACAACTTTTGGAGACACTACCGTGCGCAAGCGTATTATCATTATCGTGGCGGCTTTTTTCACCCTCATTATTTTGGCTGCCGTTACTTGGATCATTTCGATTAAATCCTCACTGCCGCAAATTTTGCAAATCAAAGATTACAAACCGTTGCTGGTCAGCCCGGTGTACGATCGCAAAAATAAAAAAATTGGTGAGTTTTTTCGTGAGCGTCGAACATTGGTGTCCTACGAGCGCATTCCCGAAAAGGTGATTCAAGCATTTCTGGCTTCCGAAGATGATCAATTTTTTTCGCACTCGGGGATTAACTATTTTGCGATCATGCGCGCGATGTTGGCGAATATGCGCGCGGGCCGCAATGTTCAGGGCGGATCGACGATCACGCAGCAGGTGGCGAAAACATTTTTCTTGTCCCGAGAGAAAACGTTTGATCGCAAAATTCGTGAAGCCATGTTGGCCTACCAATTAGAAGACAATCTGAAAAAAGAAGAAATTCTGTATTTGTATTTGAATCAAATTAATTTCGGTCATGGTTGCTATGGAATTGAAAATGCCTCGCAAACCTATTTTAAGAAATCCGTCAGCGATATCACTGTCGCCGAAGCCGCTATCTTGGCCGGCTTACCCCAAGCCCCCAGTCGCTATTCGCCGGTGTTAAATCCGCAAAAAGCGAAAGACCGGCAAAAGTACGTTCTGCATCGTATGGCGACCGTGGGTTTTATCACTCACGAGGAAGCGGAAAAATGGATCAAGACGCCGGTGAAAGTATACGTGCGTGATGATTTCGAAGAATTAGCGCCTTACTATCAAGAAACGATTCGGCAAATTCTGGTGCAGCAATTAGGCGAAGATATGGTTTTAGATAAAGGGATTCGAATTAATACCTCACTGGATTTGGAAAAACAGTTAGCCGCTCAGGCCTCTGTGCGTGAGGGTTTGAAATCCTTGGACAAGCGTCAGGGTTTTCGTGGACCCTTGCAAAATATCGTGGATGCAAAAGAAATTGAAATATTTTTGGAAAAACAAAAGAAAGAGTTGATCCTGGAAACAACACCCGAGCGAACCATCAACGTCGAAGGAAATTTCGACGAGATTCAGGCTAAAAAACAAGCCAAGAATCAGGGTTCTCAGCCAGGCCAGAATCAAGCTAAAAATCTGGATAAGAATCAAAGCAAAGACGCCAAAATTCCTTCGTATTTGGAATTAACAAAAACATACCGTGCGGTGGTAAGTGAAGTGAACGATGCGGACGGATTGACCTATGTCGACTTGCCCGAAGTAAAAGGTGTCATTGATATGGATTCGATGAAGTGGGCGCGGCAACCCGATAGCAGTAAGAAACACGAACAGGCGCAAATCAGTAAGCCTTCCGATGCTTTGAAAAAGGGCGATGTTATATTGGTCAAACTTGTAAATGAAAATGTTTTGATTTCTCGTTTGAAAAAACCAATGGATTTTAGCCACTATATCGCCGTGGAATTAGATCAAGAACCCGAGGTCGAAGGCGCCCTGATTTCGTTTGATCAAGACACTCAAGAAATTTTGGCGATGGTGGGTGGGTATCAATTTATTCGTAACAAAAATGAATTTAATCGCACCGTTCAAGCCGTCCGGCAAACAGGATCGGCTTTTAAGGCGATCGTTTTCGCATCGGCCTTAGATAAAAACTATGATCCTTCCTCGGAACTGATGGATGCGCCGTTGGTTTACGAAGAAGCCATCAAGGACCAAGAAGGTCAGCAGGACACGAAAATTTGGAAGCCAACCAATCATGGAAAATCGTTCGGGGGACAGCTGACGTTCCGAAACGCTTTAGTGCAGTCATTGAATATTCCGGCCGTGCGCCTGATCGAAGACGTCGGCGTTCCCTGGGCCATGGATTATTCCAAACGCTTGGGAATTTTCAGTCCGCTGAACAATGATTTTACCTTGGCGCTGGGTTCCTCGTCGTTGACGTTGTACGAAATGACAAAAGTATTTGCTCAATTTGGTCGTTTGGGTAAACGCATCCGCCCCTTGATCATCAAGTCAGTGATTGGGCAAAATGGCGAAAAACTTTTGGAAAATGTCTCTTTAGACATCCGCTTTAAAAATGAAATCGAAAATCTAGACAAGGATTTTGATGAACGCCGAAAAAACTATGTCGCCAAGAAATCAGCAGAAACCAATGTTGATCCAAACCATCCCCAAGCAATGGCAACGGAATCGGAAACCCCCGATACAAAAAATACAAAAACAAAACGACCTGACGAGTTTTTCTTTTTTGATGACGAAGAACAATTGATTCGTCCCCAAACAGCCTACGTGATGACCAGTTTGCTGAAGGGCGTGGTCGAGGATGAAAACGGCACGGCCGCCCGTGCGCGATCCTTGGGGCGAGAAGTTGCCGGTAAAACGGGAACAACAAACGGATACGTTGATGCCTGGTTTGTGGGGTACACGCCGCAAATCGCGACCGGCGTTTGGGTGGGGTACGACAAAGAAAAAACAATTGGTAAAGGCGAGGTCGGTGGGCGCGCTGCTTTGCCTTTGTGGCTCGAATACATGAAGTCGGCACATAATACCATGCCACAGGCTTCGTTCACCGTGCCTTCGGGAATTGTGTTTGCGAACGTCGATGCCGAGACGGGAAAGCTGGCGACGGCGGCCTCGAAAAATGTGATAAAGCAAGCATATATTGAGGGGACTGAGCCCACGCTGTCTACCAACAAAGGCGATGAAGCCATCGATTTCTTAAAGCAAGAAGTCAACGAATAAGACTAGACGAGGATTCGCAAATATTTTAAAACCTAGGTGATGAAAGAGATTCACATTTGGGGTATCAAACAAAACAATCTTAAAAATATTGACGTCAAGATACCCCTAGGTCAAATGACCGTGATTTGCGGACCTTCGGGTTCAGGTAAAAGTTCATTGGCTTTTGAAACGTTGTTTGCGGAAGGGCAGCGGCGTTTTATCGAAAGCATGTCCAACTACACCAAGCAATTTTTAAATAAGGCTCCTAAGCCAGACATCGAAGGTGTCAGCAATATTCCTCCGGCCGTCTGTTTGGAACAGAAAAATTCGGTTAAATCCAGTCGGTCAAATGTGGGGACAACAACCGAGCTGGTGGATTATCTTCGCTTGCTGTATGAAAAACTGGGCGTGCCATATTGTCCGGTTCATCATGTTCCTGCCGAAAAACATTCCGTCACGGAAGCGACTAAAAAAGCGTTGAAAGTTTTAAACGGTAAGCGGGGTTATATCCTGACCGAAATCTCGCAAAAAAATCGGGTGTTTGAAAACAAAGCGTTACTTGGCGAAATTTTGAAAGATGGCTATCAACGTATTTTTATTCCTGGCAAAAATGAAATCATCGAAATTTCGGACCCCAAGCTGACCAAAAAAGGGGCGCCGAAACAGGCATTTTACATAGTCATTGATCGGCTGGCTTTTAATGAAAGTGATGAAGGTCGTTTGGCTGATTCCATTAACCAGGCCTATGAAGCTCATATTCGTTACAACACAAATGTGAGCGCGCGCGCGTGTGTGATTCGGACCACTGATGATGTGGTATTGCGATTTTCTGAAGAGCTTCGTTGCCCGGAATGCGATTACCAACCGCCGCCATTGAATTCTCGGTTATTTAGTTTCAATAGTCCTTTGGGGGCGTGCCCCACATGTAAAGGCTTTGGCAATATATTGGGTTTGGATCGCGCCAAGGTGATACCAAATCCCAAACTGAGTCTTGGCGGAAACGCCTTGCATCCGTTCAGCATGCCCAGCGCGGCGGAAGATAAAAAGGATCTGCTTGCCTACTGCAAAAAAGCAAAGATTCCCACGGATATTCCTTGGGAAGATCTGTCGAAAGAGCAACAGAATATGCTATGGGAAGGAAGCGCCCAGTTTATGGGTGTAAAGGGATTGTTTGATTACCTTGAAACGAAAAAGTATAAAATGCATGTACGTGTTTTTATTTCTCGGTACCGCAGCCCTTCGATTTGTCCTGATTGTGCGGGCTCGCGCTTAAGAAAAGACGTGAATACCATTTTATTTCGAAAAAAAAATATCAATGATTTGGCTCAGCAGACGATCGAAGATCTAAAAAAATTTTTTGATGCCATCGAGGTGACCTCACACGAGAAAAACATTGCCGGGGAAGTTTTTTCACAAATTCGCTCGCGATTGGATTTTTTGATGCGTGTGGGAGTCGGCTATTTAACATTAAGTCGCGAGACTCGTACATTATCGGGAGGCGAGTATCAACGCTTGAACTTGGCGAATCAGTTGGGCATGGGATTGACTCAGACCTTGTATGTATTGGACGAACCGACCGTGGGGTTGCATCCACGGGACAACGATCGATTGATCTCGATCTTAAAAGACCTGCGTGATTTGGGAAATACGGTTGTTTTAGTTGAGCATGATTATGATGTTATTCGTAATGCCGAGAACGTGATCGAGATGGGGCCGGGATCAGGCTATCGCGGGGGCGAAGTTATTTTTTCGGGTGGACAGCAAGAGTTTCTTGCCAGCACGAAATCGGTGACGGCACCGTTTGTTAATCCCAATGTGCGTAAGGCGATGCCAAAGACGCGTCCGGTAGAGCGAGAGATTTACAAATATAAATTGAAAATAGACGGGGCGACCGGGCACAATTTGAAAAATTTGAGTGTCGAAATTCCTTTGCATCGAATGGTGGTCGTGACCGGTGTCAGCGGTTCGGGTAAATCGACGTTGATTGCTAAGACATTGTACCCGATGTTGGCGCGTGATTTAGATGTCGAGTTTTTAAAATCTGAACCCTGCAAACAGCTGAAAGGTTCAGAGTTTGTTAAAAACGTCTTATTGGTGGATCAATCTCCGATTGGTAAGTCGGCGCGTAGTTCGCCGATTACTTATATCAAAGCCTATGATATAATTCGAAGTTTGATGGCGCAATTGCCAGAAGCCAAAGCGCGTGGATACACGCCCGGGACATTCAGCTTGAACGTGGATGGTGGTCGTTGTCCTGCCTGCAAAGGAACGGGCGTTGAAGAGATTGATATGCAGTTCATGGATAACGTGATTATTCCATGTGATGTTTGTGACGGAAAAAAATTTCGTAATGAAATTTTGGAAATTGTCTACAAAGGTAAGAATATTCATCAGATTTTATTGATGACCGTAGCTGAAGCCATGGATTTTTTTGTGGCTCATCCCCCTATTCGCAAGGCATTGTCCGTTTTAAAAGAAGTTGGTTTGGATTATCTGCAAATTGGGCAACCATCCAGCACCTTAAGTGGTGGAGAGTCACAGCGTTTGAAGCTGGCAAAGGAATTAATCGAAGTCAGTCACAAATCGACATTGTACATTTTAGATGAGCCCACGACAGGATTGCATTTTCGAGAGATCGAGCTTTTAATTAAAGTCTTGAATCAGCTTATCGATGCTGGCGGCAGTGTCATCATTGTTGAGCACAACCTGGAAGTCATCAGTGCCGCTGATTACGTGATCGATTTAGGTCCCGAAGCGGGCGTTCGCGGGGGCGATATTGTCGCCAAGGGTACTCCTCAGGACATTATGGCAGAGCCACGGAGCCTGACCGGACAATATTTGAAAAAATATTATGGGCTTGAATAGCCGGTAGACTTTGTTGAGTAAAATCATTAGATTGGACCTGTGAATAAAATCCTTATACGTATTTTGGGCGAAGTGAAGCGATACAAATCGCAATTGGTGATTATTGCGGCATCCGGTATTTTATACTCGGCCGTATACGCGCGGTTGGCGCTTATTTTAAAAGACATCAACGACAGTTTTCAATCAGGTGATCAAAACAAAGTTGCCCAGGTTGGAATGATTGCCTTGTTGATGGCCGTGGTTGTGGCGTTTTGTCGGTATTTGCATATCTATACCATGAACGTGGTTGCGGAAATGATCACGAATAACTATCGCCTGCAATTGCAAAAAAAGTTCATGGATTTGAATTTGAAATTTCATGGGCAATATGTTTCCGGTTCGGGTGGGCTGCTGAGCCGTATTATCAACGACATTAAAGTCATTCAAGATGGCTTGCGCATGATTGCTGATTTGTTTCGGGAGCCCTTGCTGGCAATGTTGTTATTAGGAAATTTGTTTTATTTAAATTGGCGTCTGACTTCGGTAATATTGGTTTTATTGCCGATTATTTTAGTGTTTTTGAAACAGATTTCCAGAAGCTTGCGTAAGTACGTTCTTTTCGGACAAGAAAATCTGGAGCGCATTACCTCGGTGATCAAAGAGTCCATTGATGGAGTTCGCATCATCCAAAGTTTCAATCTTGAAAAACTGATGCAACAAAAGCTCAGACAGCAAACCGATGATTACTTGGAAATTCGCAAAAAAGTCCACTCGCGCATTGAAATCATGGGTCCGGTCACAGAGTTGGTGGCTACGGCGGTCATTCTAGCGATATTCTTTTATTTTAGTGTGGAAGTGGCCAAAGGTCATACCACGACGGGTGCGGTTTTGGCATACATCACCTCGATGCTGATGATTAATCAGCCGATTAAAAAACTGCAAGAAAGTTACGTGCGTATTCAAGAAACCATCGTGGCGGCCGAGCGCGTGTACCAGATCTTGGATAACAACGAAGTGGTCCGGGAACCTGAGAATCCCAAATCGTTTCCGATAAACTGGAAAAATATTCATTTCAAAAATGTAAGTTTCAGTTATGGACAAGAGAAAATCCTGGACAACATCAATTTTTCCATTCAGCGAGGTCAATCGATCGCGTTGGTTGGCGAAAGTGGCAGTGGCAAATCGACGATCGTTAATTTACTTCAGCGTTTTTACGAGCCTAATACGGGCGAAGTTTTATTCGACCACACAAATATCTTGGATTGTTCATTGAAAGAATTGCGATCGCAAGTGGCGCTGGTGTCTCAAGATGTGTTTCTATTCAGTGATTCAGTAAAAAATAACATCAAAGCCGGCAACCCCGACGTGCAGGATGATATTGTTTTTGAAAAGTCCAAGCGCGCCAATGCTCATGATTTTATTGGACGACTTTCCCGTGGGTATGACAGCCAGGTGGGTGATCGCGGATCGTTGCTTTCGGGCGGCGAGAAACAACGAATCAGTTTGGCCCGGGCCTTTGTAAAAGACGCTCCGTTGCTGATACTGGATGAGGCCACCAGCGCGTTGGATTCGTCCAGCGAGCGCGAGGTGCAGGCGGGAATCGAAGCCTTGATGCAAAATCGTACCAGTTTGATTATCGCCCATCGTCTTTCCACAATTCAAAATTGTGATTGCATCTATGTACTTAAAAAAGGCAAAATATCAGAGTTTGGCACTCATCAAGAATTATTGTCCAAGCGGGGCGACTATTTTCGATTTTACCAAATTCAAAGTCAGGGCGATCTGTAAAGATCCCAATTTGAGACACTTTATATATCGTTAAGCTTGTCTGATTTTTGCCGAAAAAATAGATATGAAAGATAATCAACTTTTATTGCTTGGTTTATTGGAAGTCATGGAGTCGTCTGTTTTGGAAAATAACCGAGAGGTTTTTTTCAATAAGTTTTATCAAGTCAGAAATATTAAACCCGATTCGGTTTCAGAAAAATTGGTGGCTGTATACAAGAGCCTTTTGCAGACATCGATAAATGAATTTAAAAAAAATAATGGGGCGAATACATTGGTTTCGTCGGTTATTTCTTTGAGCTACAGTTTGATTCCTTCGGACAAGTTGGACAACGAGTTGCTTAATATATTAATTGATTGCATTGATCTGCAAGACACGCGCATCAAAGCCAATGCGCTGACCGCAATTGGCGAGTTTGATCCTTATTCCGAGTTATTTAAAGAGCATATTGATTCAAAATTCAATCGAATCGCCGCCGAGGCGTTGATAGCCGAAGGTAAAAAGGGATTAAATTCAAAAATATTTGAAAAACTAAGGGCTTTTTTCACGTCATCCAATCCTTTCTTTGTGGCCTCTGGTATATATGCCGTGGGACAGTTGATGGGATACTATTATGAATCCTTCAAGCGCTCTGAGAACCTGTTTCAATCTGATTTTGATTTTTTCCTGAAAAAGATCAACGTATTTTCGAATCATCCCCATGAAATGGTCAGAAAACGCGCTTTGCAAACAAAGGTGTTAATCGAAGAAACTCATCGTCGGCATTCGGCTTAGAGTCCTTCCTGATTTATCTTTTCATCCGAGATAATTAGGATATCGATGCGGCGATTTTTTTGTTTGTTTTGTTCTGTATCATTGTGTACCAGGGGTTTGGTGTCGGCATAGGCGGCCGCGGTGACCATGCCTTCACGGAAATTATGGTACTTGATCAAATAGCGAACAACACTGGTGGCGCGCAGACTGGATAGTTCCCAATTGCTTTCAATTTTTCCATTTTTGATCGGAGTGTTGTCTGTATGGCCTTCGACAATGATACGACTGTCACGCTTTTTGAATTCGCTAAAGAAAGTATCCAAAGCCTCTAGTGAACTGAGTTTCAATTTGTACGAGCCCGGATCAAAAAATGTAGATGCCGCCAAGCTGACGCGCACACCGAACCATTCGTGTTTCACATCGGTGACAGAATCTTTGAACGATTTTAACGAGCCCATTGCCATTTTACGATCGACAAAATCCTTAAGCTCTCGCGGGCTAGGATTTTTTGGCAATTCGGCAATGGGTTGACGAAGCTCTTGCAACGTTTCGGTCAACGGGTTGGCCACTGCGCCACTGTTGGCACCTTCGCTAGTCGAAGACGTTAAAGACAGATGCAACTTGGAGCGCACGGATTCTTCGAACGATTTTTGCTTTTCTAGGTTGTTGGTCGATGTCGCGTACATAACAACAAAAAATGCAAACAACAACGTGATGAAATCAGCATAGGACACCAACCATCGTTCCGTATTCTCGTGAGCATGAGCTTTGTTTTTCTTTTTAATCATGAGGCTTTGTTGATTCCGCCATGAACAAATGCTTGCAGCCGTTGATCCACTACGTTCGAGCTTAATCCCGAATTGACAAGCAGAGCCCCTTCAAGAAGCACTTTTTTTCGATACGCATTTTTTTCGACTGATTTTTTTATTTTATTGCTAAAGGGAAGAAACAATAAATTTGCAAGACCAACCCCATAGACGGTGGCCACAAAGGCAACCGCGATACCGGCTCCCAGCTTGGTGGTGTCACTCAGGTTTCCCATGACGTGGATCAGTCCCAGCACGGCCCCTAAAATTCCTATTGTTGGAGCAAATCCTCCGGCATCGGCCCACACCTTGGCTCCCGACAGGAGAGTTTCTTCTTCCGCTTCGATTTCGGCCTCGAACGTCTCTCGAGTGATGGCGGGATCAATACCGTCCACCACGTTTCTAAGAACACTTTTTAGAAAAGGGTCTTTCATCTTTGGCAGACGACTTTCAATAGATACCAGGGACTCGCGTTTAACCAACTTCGTGCAGTCAACGATTTCACGTATCGAGGCCTGCAGGTCTTCCTCTTTATGATCTTGATCGACAAAAATGTCGGCAAGAAGTTTGAACCCGAGGCTGACTGATTCCTTGGAGTTCGAGACCAACGTTGCCCCAACGGTTCCCGTAAGAACGATAAATCCCGCTGTAAATTGCAACAAAGAACTGGTGTGTCCGCCTTCAAGTAAATTCCCAACAAACAGACCACCGATACCTAGAAGAAGACCGGCTAATGTGGTGATATCCATAGTGTAATTTTGCCATAGCCGGTGTCTGAAAACACCGTGGCGAACGACAATCTGGACTACGTTCCGGCCATGGACTTTTGGACAAAATTCCTTTATCTTACAGGCACTATGCAATGGATAATTGAAATGGACCAAAGTCTCTTTTTTCTGATTAATACTCAACTGACGAACGCATGGTTCGATGTGTTTTTTCCATTTATCACAGATCTTCATAAAAATATTTACTTTGTTGCGATCGTGTATCCTTTGATTATTTTTATGTTGATAAAAAAATACGCCTTAAAAAAGGGACTTCTTATATTTCTTTTTTGCGTTTTGAACTTGGCCACGATTGATCTAGTGGGAAACTATCTTTTTAAAAAACAGTTTGAAAGGCTTCGACCGGGTGACAATCCCGCCGTTCATGCGATTGTTCGTTCGCCCTATGGAGGATTTAGTTTTATTTCGAATCACTCGGCGAATATTTTTGGTTTTGCTTTGTATATGGGATTTTTTTTGGTGAATCTGAGGATTTTATTTTTTTTGATCGCCGTTTTGATTGGCTTTAGTCGAGTTTACAACGGGGTTCATTTTCCTACCGATATTTTAGTCGGTGGATTGGTGGGACTAATCATCGCTTATGGCTATGTAAAACTTTATTTTAGAGTCTGTGAACATAAGAAAGCGGTGGCAGAATGAGAGCCTTAGTTACGGGTGGCAATGGATTTTTAGGTGTGCATTTGATGCAAAAGCTTTTAGACGAAGGTTTGGACTTGATTGGGTTTGTTCGCAAAAACAGCCAATTAAGCGATATAAAATCGTCTGATCGGATTGAATTTGCATACGGGGATATTACAGATAAAGAATCATTGATTGCCGCGTTTAGAAAAACCAAACCTGATGTTGTATTTCATTTAGCGGGATTTGTCGGCTATAAGAAATCAGAGCGTCCTTTGATGGATCAAATTAATGTTCAGGGAACACGCAATGTTATCGAGGCGATGGTGGCCGTCAAAGTTCCCAAGCTTGTTCACATGTCCTCGGTGGTGGCCGTGGGCGCGGGTTATCGGAAAACAGAAATTTTGGACGAAACATCGCCGTTTAATCTGGGCCCATTAAATTTAGGTTATTTTGAAACAAAACGGCAGGCCGAGCAGCTGGTTCTGCAAGCGACTAAACAGGGCCATATACAAAGTGTAATTTTGAATCCGTCTACTATTTATGGGCCTGGCGATGCAAAAAAGGGAAGCCGCAAGACACAATTGAAAGTCGCCGGGGGAAAATTTAAATTTTATACTTCCGGCGGAGTCAGTGTCGTCAGCGTCGAGGACGTAATCGAAGGTATATATCGTGGTTTTAAAGCGGGCCGAAATGGCGAGCGTTATATTTTGTCCGGCGAGAATATATTAATTAAAGAGCTATTTCAAAAAATTGCAGGTTTCGCGGGCGTACCCGCGCCCAGTATTTATCTTCCCGATGTGGCTCTTCATATGATCGGTAAGGCGGGTGATCTGGCAACGTCTTTGGGATATCCTATGTCACTAAGCCAGGAGAACGCATGGACCGCGACATTGTTTCACTGGTTCAAGAATGACAAAGCTAAAAATGAATTGGGACTTAATTTTAAACCCGCTGATTACAGTATTCGTCAAAGTGTCGAATGGATGCGAGAGAACAAATTAATATGAACTGGGCACGTTGGACTTTATTCGCTTTTGCATTGGTATTTTTTTTGATTTTCGGTTTTGCGATTCGTTTGTATCTGCTTATTCCTGATCGTAAGGAACTGATGTCATGTTTTACTACGAAGATGTACGAAGTCTATCTTTGCCCGGGTGGAAAAAACTATGTTCCGCTCAATCAAATTTCCAAAGTCATGCAAAAAACGGTGGTACTAACCGAAGATTCTTTATTTTACGAGCATAAAGGATTTGATTGGGAATCAATTGAAAAGTCCGCCAAAGAAAATATAGATGGTGGTAAATACAAGCGCGGGGGATCGACCATCACTCAGCAGTTGGCAAAGAATTTATATTTAACTAAGGACAAGACGTTAGCTAGAAAAATCAGCGAAGCCTTCATCACGTTGCAAATCGAGAAACATTTAACAAAACGTGAAATTTTAGAAAAGTATTTGAATGTAATCGAGTTTGGCAAAAATATCTATGGCATCAAGCCAGCGGCTTGGCACTATTTTAAGAAAGCGCCATCACAATTAGATGTGGTGGAAAGCGCGTTCTTGGCGATGCTGCTGCCGAATCCAAAAAAATACTCGGGGTCGTTCTATGCTAAGAAGTTAACTCCATTTGCATTTCGTCGAATTAAAAGGATCATCAGCGATATGTACCAATACGAGCGCATCAATGGTGATCAGTACTATGAAGCAAAAGAAAAATTGAAATCATTTTTCAGCACGCCAGAACAAATAGCCGAAGTCGATGCCATGGATGCCGACATTGAATCTTCGGAAGACGAACCCGCTGTCGAGGAAAGCACCGACGATGCCGCCCCAGGTTCGGGTGAAGAAACCGAGGGGTAATTCATTGGCCCCTCGGGTTCACGTAGGTAAAATAACCCTAGCTTTTATACAGATTTTGCAGCTTAAACGCTTTTTTGAAAACGTTGGGCGAACGGTCAGTGATTTTTCCATTCACATCCAGTAAGCTTGCGAAAACCACCGAAGGCGTCAGCATCACGGTATTTTCGTTTCTTAAAATCGGTGAGTACGTCGTTGTGTCGACCGGCATCGCTACGAGTGTGGATACGCCGATAGGGCTGAATTTTGCGTCCATGAGGCGGCTTTGGCCAACAATAATTTCTGATTTCATTTTTGGTGACATGACGATCATCGAGTTAGAAAACGGGTTGTGGTCTTTTCCACCACTGACGTTCAGTGCGGGAGTACGTGTGAAGTCTGACGAAATCACTACGGTCGTCAAATCCAGCAATGATTTTCCCGAGTTTTTCCAAGGAACAGCACTGAGCCCGTTCAAGTACTTGCCAATATCTTTGAAGTTTTCTGTCAAATTGGTTTTGTGGGTATTCACGTGATCACCATGAGTATCCAAGTTTCGGCTCATGTTGATGAACGCCGCAGGATACATCCCACTGAGAAATCCTTTGACTAGTAATTTCACTTCGTCATCAGTGATTTTATCGATCGATTCTTGGTTATTTTCACTGGCTTCAGAAAGCTTTTTAGAAATATCGCCAAGGTCTCGATAAGAGCGGGCGATCAATTGGCCAGAACCCCCGGGCTTTTGCTGTTGCGAAACAGAACCGCCAAATCCATTGATACTGCGTAAACCTTCAATCGTGGAAACTTTGTATGCACGGCCAGCCATGTTTACGGTCGTGTTAGATATTATCGAGGCGCTTTGGTTCTGATAAAATAAATCCATGAACTGGCAGACAAAGCTGGGTTCAGATCCATCGGACGCTCCGGAGGCGGCGAATATAGCGGGACTTGGGTGTCCAACCTCGACAGGACTCATGATGACGCCGTTAAAAATTGTCATACGCGAGAAATATTTTTTTAGCGGTGCCATGGTTGGTCCCACAAAACGACCACCAAAGGCCAGCGTATCATTTTCTGAATACTCGATAAATATTTTCGCGGGATCTGGTTTAGTTTGAAAATTCCAAGCTTCAGTCATTAGTGTCGTATCCCAACCCGCGTCCATATAGAATTGCAACAGAAACTGGGGTTCGTTTTCCTGCGAAAACGCCCATCCTGGTAGTAAACTTAAGGACGTCAATGCGATACCATTTTGTATAAAATTTCGTCTCTTCATGGGCACCTTAGTATTTCAATAAATAGTCGTTAATGATCGCCTTTTTATAGACGGCGCCTATAAACTGAACGATTGTTATTTTTGATTTTTCCGATTCTTTTAGCAATCCAGTTTTTTCTGTCGCCATATATTCTTGAGGAATTAATGCCGGTGAACGAAAAACATCGAGAAATATTTTATCTATTATTTTCCCGCGCAGTTCGACTGGCAGAAGACTGATTTCCACGTACCTCAGAAAGGGTGAACTCATTTCGTAAAACAGTGCTCCATAGGCGATCTCATTTCCGAATTCATCTTTAATTTTCTTATTTAGGTACTCTGGAGTTTTGAGCAAGTCGTCATTGGTTTTAGCACGCCAATGGTCTAATTCATCATACAGGCTCTGGCCTAGAAATTTTTTACTTTCTTCCTTTTGATACATCTGAGAGAGCTTAGATTTTAAAATTTCATTCACGCATAAATCTAAATGTAAAACATAGCTGGAGTCTGGTTCCATGGCCATTCTTTCGCCGGTCTCCAAATTAGGAAAACCAAGTTCAAAATACGGTTTCTGAGTGGACGAATCTTGCTTGTAAACAGAGCAGCCGTCTATCTCGTTATTGGTAATGCCTTCGTTGCTGTCCCCGTAAAAAATTTCCTTCAGCAGAATCATTATATCTTGTTGTGAAATGTAAGTACCCGAACTTGTATCAAACGCCAACGCACTCGTGCTGAATAGCAGATTTCCAAATACTAAAAATATAAATAGCTTTTTCATTTATTTACCCTCAAAGTCTGGTGCGCCAGAGCTGATCCATTTTTTTAGTCGTTCAAGTTCTTGATCGGTGAAGTCTTTTCGCGCCTCTCGAGGTGGCATTTTGTCTTTACGCAATTGTGAAGCTATACGCTTGATCCAATCGTCGCGGTCTTGATTCTTTTTATCACCAATGATTTCATACCAATTCAGATTTTGAACTTCGTCATCTTCCACTTGTTGATTGTGGCAGCTTTGGCATTTTTTTAATGTTTTAAACGCGCCGATAGTCGATATTTGTGCTTCGGTGTATTGTTTAGGAGAATAAAACTCTTTTTCCGAAACTAAATAGCGAACAAAGTCTTTTGGCTTTTGATTCACGGATTTGAATTTTTCAACCAAAGCCAGCTCCTTCTGTGGATCTAGAAGGCTGTTTTCACCATGGATCCATTTCCAGAAATGCTTTACTTGGCAGCTGTAATAATCTTTCTCGGATGTGATCACCTGGCCTAGCTGGCCAATACCGTCGATATCTTTGCGTACAAACTCGCCGGCTTCGTTGTAATAGTGAAGGCCGCCACTAGCCGAATTTTGTGACACTGTCATGGGCATGTAGTTAAACAAATTTCCCATTGGATCCAGTTGTTTGTGGCATTGATTGCAATCTATATTTTGTCCATGCACTTGAGCCATCTTCGTATGCGTGGTGATGTCGTTTTCTGTATATTGACCCTCGCCCAGCAGCGCTAGCTTTTTATTCTCGTCGACACCATCTTTAGGTACGGGAATAGAGGCGACCATGTCTTTGCAAAGAAATGTTCTGAAAATAGCGGCCGCACGTTTTCGGTTTTTGTTCACCCCGGTCGTCACGTAACGGGACATGAATGAAGGTGTCGTCAATACACCGCCCAGTCGTTTATCGTTCTTAGGAAAATTTAGCTTTATGGCGGTGTATCTATTTAAGTCGTAGGTTTCCAAATCTGTACTGATAATTTTTTCGACCGGGTAAACAGTGTACTTCTGGATTGAAGGCGCTAACGGCGCATAAAATGGGATCACATCAAAAGGAGTGTCGAGGTCATATTGACTGAAAATGACGTAGTAGCTTTTTTTATTTAATAGCTCGGTCCAGGATTGGTTCTGCTCGAATATCTCTCGCACAAAAAGGTGAAACGTTGCGGGATCAAATTTATATTTACCCGAGGGGTTCGTCACTGCGTCGTCATTGAATGAATCAAACTTTAAAATATCACCAAAGTTAAATGCTAGCTGGTTGATTCGAAATAAGTCAGCAGTTTTATTTGTGAATTTTATGCTGAAAGCGGTTGTGTTGACATATTCGGCAGCTTTAGCCTGCAACACGATATCGGCAGACGTTGTTTTCGCCTTTTCCGCAATATCCGCATACTCTTGGGCCGTTGGGTTTTTTCCTCGTAAAACAAAGCTGAGTTTTTTCAATTTTTCTTCGATTTTCAATTCGCGCATGTCTTGAGCCCGCGCAAATTGCGCACAAATAAAGATCGAGAATATAGAAATTAAAATTTTCATTATTCAACTCCTATCTTATTTTGATTATTTTTTGCTTGCTCGCGAGTAATGGTGTTTAGATAGAAAAACAGGGGGTTGCTTCTAATAGATTTCGATATTCCCCGACCTAATGGATACGAGTAAGTTTGCTCCACAGGCTGGGATCCCGCCGCAGTAATGACACCAACCAAAGATTTTTCAATGCGGAATTGAAGTGAACATTGGTTCTGATCTTTTTGATAGTAAGCCGTGTTGGGATCGACCATGGGAATAAGACGCGTAAATTCATGGGTACCTTCAGGGGCCATGGCTTCCCACTTGTTTTTCCCGATGGGCTTAAGCTCGAGGTTATCAGATTGAAACACAGACAGGTTTTCGTTTTTACCGGTGATTCTATTTTCCGAATTAAACTCGGCTGCCCACGCGGGAACTAGAATATTTTTTGTCGCCGTTTTGGGAAGATTGCTGGTCCAGTTATCGTTATCACATTCTAAAACCGGCGCTTTTTTAGTGACGCCGCCCATAGGCTTTTCAATCCCATTGATGTCGGCATCAGTAAAATCTAGAGATAGTCTTTCTTTTCTTTGGTAGCGTTCGACCTTCAAAACGGTTTTCAATTTTGATGCATCCGGGTGCTTGCTCCAGACAAAGCTCAGTGTGTAAGCGCCAAATTCATAATTCCATTTGCAATTTTGAGGAAGTAATTCTGGAAAACACGAGTTTTCGATAATGATGGCTTTAGTTTCATGCTTTACTTTCTTTTTAACTTGTAAAATCAAACTGGCTTCGCGACCATCGTCGAAAGTCAATTTCGTTTCAGTATCTGAAAGTAGCCATTTTGCAATAGGTGGATCATTTTTGTTTTCGGACGCCTGGGCCCAAGCCGTTTCATGCAGAAAACAAACGACTAGCACTGCAAATAAAATAAAAAATAAATGTTTCATAGGAATAAAATCTAACACACTCATTTAACAAACAAAATATTCTCTGCGAAATATAGTGTTTACATTGAAATTAATGTCTGTGTGTCGTCAAAAATGACAGTAAACAGTGTCTATTTTTAGAACAGGTTCGAAGGTCTATTATATGCTTATATGCCGGAGGGTTCTAATTAATCAGTTTTTTTGTGATTCGCATTAATGCAAGTGCGAAAAATACGTAGGCAGCGATCAGCAGATACAGTAAGTGAAAGTATCCAACCCAATGCCATTGTTCGGTCAGAATCATTCGGCAGAGTTCAATTGTATGGGCCAATGGAAATATATAAGTTGTGATTTGCAACAACACAGGCATTTGACTGATCGGGAAATAAATCCCCGAAATCAAGGTCAGTGGAATTAGAAACCCACTGGTTGCGTAGATAAACGAGTCATAGTTTTTTGCCCACGAGGTTATCGACATGGCAATACCACTGAATATCCAGCTGTTCAGTGTCAGCAGCAAGATCACCAAGATAATTTCCCATCCAGACACCAGCCCAAAAAAGCTGGCAATAAAGACCAGACCGACAATTCCAAAAAAACCTTTAAACGTAGACCACAGTAATTCGCCGGTGATGATTTCATACGTGTCCAGACGGGTGAGCATCATATGATTATAAATTTTTTGAAAGGTGAGCTTGGTGTAGTTGTTGTACGTGCTTTCAAAAAAAGGGACCATCATCGATGTCGAGGCTAACAGTCCGGGAAAAAAGAAATCTACATAGCTTTGACCATTGATGGTTTGAATGTACGAACCCAAGCCATAGCCAATGGCACCAAGGTACATCAGCGGCTCTAAAATAACCCAAAAAAAACTGACCAGGAATGTTTTCTTGAAATGTAAAAAATTACGCAGCCATATGTTTTTATAACCATCACGTATTTTTGGCAGTTTTAAAAATGTTAAATCAGACATCTCTTAAATTGTATCCAGCTAGTTTTAAAAAGACATCATTTAATGTTGGTTTTCGAAGAGTCACTTTTTCGCTTTTGATGATTTCTAATAAAACCCGAGAGTCTTGATTTGGTTTAATAAATACGAGAACCATGTTGTGATAAACTTGGTAGTCAAACTTGTTGTCTTTAAGGCGATTGATATAGTAGTTCAAATCCACGGAATTCGAGTGAAACTCGACGACCTCGTTACCGATCTGGCTATTGATCAAATTATGCGGACTATCGATCGACAGTATCTTTCCGTGATCGATGATGGCCACCCGATCACACAATTCCTCGGCCTCTTCTATATAATGAGTCGTCATTAATATCGTCCCGGCCATTTCTTTCATCTGCTTAACAAAATTCCAAAGCCATAGGCGTGATTGCGGGTCTAAGCCCGTCGTCGGCTCATCTAAAAATAACAGATCAGGACTGTGGATCAATGCGCGCGCGATACATAAGCGACGTTGAGTGCCGCCACTGAGTTGGCCTATTTGATGGTTGGCAAATTCCTCGAGTTTAAACAGTCGTAAAAGATAAAAAATCTTTTCCTCGATGGTCGCTGGATCCATTTGCTGATAACGGGCGAACAGTTTCAAGTTTTCAAGCAAGGTGAATTCTTCATCCAGCATGTTTTCTTGTGGAACGACTCCAATTTTAGATTTAATTTCACGAAAGTTTTTTTTAACATTCAGGCCCAGAACATACAGCTCGCCCTCGGTAAGAAGCGATTGGCAATACATCAATTTCATAAGAGTCGATTTGCCGGCCTCGTTGGGTCCAAGCAACCCAACACATTCCCCTTTTTTTATCTCTAGGCTGACGCCATTTAGGGCGGTAAAATCGTTGTATTTTTTAACGACATTTTTGGCTTCAATGGCCGTATCTAAACTCATGAAACTCCCGAAAAAGTGCCCGGCCCGCCAGAGTTCGCGCCAGAGTTTTTCCAAAAAATAAAACCCAAGATGTTTTCACCTTGGGTTTTATTTTCTAGGCATTCCTTTTAAGATTCAAGGACTATTCTTTGGATGCTTTACCACGTTTGTGCGGATCCAGTTCGCGGCAACGAATACGAATGTGCTTTGGCGTGACTTCAATCAACTCGTCGTCGGTGATCCATTCCATCGCTTTTTCCAAAGTCACTGGACGCACCGGAACCAGGCGAATAGCTTCGTCCGAACCGCTGGCACGAACGTTTGTTAATTTCTTCTCGCGCGTGATGTTCACTTCTAAATTGTTTTCCTTAGCATGCTCGCCAACGATCATACCTTCATAAACTTGGGTTTGCGGAGTCACAATCATCACGCCCCGCTCTTGTAAATTCCAAATGGCATAGGCCGTAGTCACGCCGCCGCGATCGGAAATCATAGAACCGTTTTTACGAGAAATGATTTCACCTTTGAACGCTTCCCAGCCTTCAAACTGAGTATTTAATAACCCGGTACCACGAGTATCTGTTAAGAACTCTGAACGATAACCGATTAATCCACGTGAAGGGATTTTAAACTCAAGACGTGTACGACCTGATCCTTTTTGGACCATGTTCATCATGACACCTTTTCGTGTTCCCATTTTCTCTGTAACAACCCCAACGTAGGCATCTTCAACGTCGATAACGGCGGATTCCATTGGCTCCAACTTCGTAGCGCCGTCTTGTTTATAGATAACTTGAGGCTTGGATACGCAAAGCTCGAAACCTTCACGTCGCATTTGTTCAATCAATACACCTAACTGCAATTCACCACGACCAATTACTTTGAATGAGTCTGTGTTTTCAGTTTTTTCTACGCGAATTGCAACGTTGTGAAGTAATTCTTTATCTAAACGCTCCAAAATTTTTCGAGATGTAACACTCTTGCCATCTTGTCCCGCGAAAGGACCGTTGTTTACTGAAAAAATCATTCCCACGGTCGGCTCTTCAACTGCGATACGAGGAAGAGGTTTAGGATCTGATGCCGATGTAATAGTGTCACCAATTGTGAAATCTTCCATACCCGCAACGATCGCAATATCACCAGCACCGATTTCATTTACTGGAACTTGGCTGTTTACATGATAACTAAAAAGCGCCGAAACTTTTAATTTCTTCTGACCTTTTTCCTGCATAACGACAACTTCATCGTTTACTTTGATTGTACCCGCGCGCACACGACCGATCGCTAAACGGCCTACGTAGTCATTGTAGGAAATATTCGAGACCATGATTTGCAACGAGTTACCTTCATTGATTTTTGGTGGAGGAACTAGATTGATAATCGCATCGTACAAACAAACCAAGTTGTCTGTTTTCACGTTGGGATCCAGGGTGGCCATACCTTCACGTGCGATCGCATAGACAGTATGGAAATCACATTGTTCTTCAGTCGCATCTAAATCAATGAATAAATCAAATACTTCGTTTAAGACTTCTTGGATACGTGCATCCGAACGATCGATTTTGTTGATACAAACCATGACTTTGATGTTTTGTTCTAGGGCTTTTTTCAAAACGAAACGTGTTTGCGGCAATGGTCCTTCCGACGCATCCACCAGCAGAATCGCACCATCCACCATGTTCAAGATACGCTCGACCTCGCCACCGAAATCACTATGCCCCGGTGTATCGACGATATTGATTTTATAGTCTTTGTATTGAAAAGACGCGTTCTTGGCCGCGATGGTGATCCCACGCTCTTTTTCCAGATCCATCGAGTCCATCAAGCGCTCGGCGACTTGTTGGTTTTCACGGAATGTTCCGGCTTGTTTAATCAAGTGATCAACAAGAGTTGTTTTGCCGTGATCGACGTGCGCGATGATGGCGATATTTCTAATGTGCTTATTATCAATCATGTATACTTCCTAGTTCTACTATTAAAGTTTATATTTTTATTTAATTTAAAGATTCGATCCATTCAGGTTTTTATAAAGATCCTGAAGCTTTTTTATTCCTTTCGACAAAAACATTCTCTGCGTGTTTTTGTTAACCGTGTCCACCCATTAAAAATTTTTCTTCTTCATGGCTTTTTAAATTTGTTCCATTTTCATTTTCTATTGTTGTGCTAAATAAACTAGAAAAATAAATTTTTGATTCGGCCAAAATGCTGGTGGCATCGGGCGACTGAAAAAGCTTTTTCCTAAATTGAGCCGAATCAGGATACCCTGTCGAGAACCAAGCGGCAAACTTTCTTAATTGGATCTCTCTTAAGCGGTCACTACATCGCAGTGCATACAGTTCATTCAGGGACAGAAGTAATTGATAGAAATCTTTTTCGATGGTCTCTGCCCGACCTTGATACAGAGCTAAAGATTCCTTGAAGATGTATGGGTTTCTGAGGGCTCCTCGGCCAATCAAAATCCCGTCTAAACCATAAGTTTTCAACCGATCGTTTGCTTCGACCGCAGTTAAAACATCGCCGTTGCCCAAAACTGGGATTTTTACTTTAGCTTTTACATTTCCGATGTAGTCCCAATCGGCCCGGCCTTCATAGTTTTGCGAGCGAGTGCGGCCATGAATGGCCATCCATGTGATGCCTTCATTGTAAGCGATATGCCCGACTTCGTCGGCATTCAGCATTTCATGATTCCAACCAGTGCGTACCTTGATGGTAACGGGAATTTTTACGGCTTTCACCACGGCACTGAGTACTTTTTGCATCAGTACGAGGTCCTTAAGCATGGCGGAACCCGCCCCTTTTTTAGTCACCTTGGGGACTGGGCAACCAAAGTTAAGGTCCACAAAATCGACTCCTTTAGATTCCATGATTTGGGCCGAGCGCGCGATAATTTCAGGATCTTCTCCAAAAATTTGCAATCCCACAGGTCTTTGTTCTTCATCATAACCCATCATTTCGAATGTTCTTTGGTTGTCGTATTCTAAACCATTAGCACTGATCAGTTCGCTGACGACGACACTGCTGTCTAAACGGCGAATGAAGGTTCGAAAGGAATGATCTGTAATGCCGGCCATTGGGGCAATTACAAAGGGATTCACTTTTAAAAAATCTGTCAATTTCATATTGCCTTAATTCAGAAAATTGCGCTGAACAAAGTAAGTATTGGGTTTATTTGCTAATGACAATAAATATCGGTGGTACCTAGAGAATTTAAAGAATTCAAGAATTTTTTACCTCTTATTCTAGCCAGTGGATGCGACCCTCGATCTGTCTGGGAGCCTTCGGTGGATTATGATCGGGATAGCCGACAACGACTCCGCATAAAAGTTCCAGTTCTTTTGATTTGATTTCAGGATCCCCGGTAAGATCTAAAAACTTAATGACGTCATCTTTAATCTCAAGCGGCGCACCCATCGTGCAACAGCCAAGACCCTCTACCGTGCAGGCCAAATTTAAGTTTTCGACAGCCATATATACGCTGCCGATACTTGTTAAATATTTTTCTTCCGAGGAGTTATGAGAAAACGCAAAAATTAAAACAGGTGCGTCGCCGAGCGTGAAAAAAAACCGTTCTGTAAAGTCATAAAGTGAAGGTTTCAGGCGTGCCTTTAGAACATCTTTAATGCCCAGCCATGATTTTTGTGAGTGCTTTAAATACTCATCACGTTTTTTTCCTTGCACAATATAGAACCGCCAGTTTTGACGATTTTTGCCGGAAGGTGCTTGCATAGCCGCCGCCAGAATTCGTTCTAAAGAATCTTTTGGCACGGGATCTTTTTTGAATTTACGTATTGATTTACGATTCTCAACAAGTTGATAGAAATCTTTTTTATCCATATCGGCAGTATGCCTCTGTGTTTATAGAGCAGTCAAAATGGATCCGATTTGGCCAGTCATATAAAGCAAATTTTCATAGTATGTTTCGTAAGGCAGACAATTGACTGTTTTTAGCTGATCTTTTAAATCAAAAGAATTCTGAAACCAAAGCGAGGCCTTATGAAGAAAAGTAAAGAATTGAAACGTTGCCACTGGGCGAACAGCTCAGAAATGATGGCGGAATACCACGATTCAGAATGGGGCGTACCCGTTCGAAATGATCGAAAACATTTTGAGTTTTTGATTTTGGAAGGTGCGCAGGCTGGATTGAGCTGGGCCACGATTTTAAAACGTAGAAAAGGTTACGCCAAGGCGTTTGCAAATTTTGATCCTAAAAAGGTTTCTAAATTTACGAAAGTAAAAATAAATTCCCTTTTGAAAGATCCTGGAATTATTCGAAATCGCTTGAAAATCGAATCGGCGGTTCACAATGCAAAGTTATTTTTGGATGTGCAAAAGGAATTTGGCAGCTTTGATGCATACGCGTGGCAATTCGTTGGTGGTAAGCAAGTTAGAAACAAGAATCGCGATCTAGGGGACTTTCGCGCTACATCTGTCCAATCGGATGCGTTCTCAAAGGATCTCAAAAAGCGAGGTTTTAAATTTGTTGGGTCAACAGTGATTTATGCGCACATGCAAGCCGTCGGCATGGTGAACGACCACTTGATCTCGTGCTTTCGCTATAAACAGTGCTCATTTTAATGCTGACAGTGGTGTGTCAGCATTGTTAGTACTACCTAATGGCATCTTCATTAGATTTATGGATTGAATATATATTAAGATTTTCACATTTAGTGGCTGGGATTTCCTGGATCGGTAGCTCTTTTTATTTTATCTGGCTTGACAGCAGTTTTTTGCCGCCAGAAAAATCTCGTCGGAATGTAGAGGGCGAAGTTTTCATGGTGCATGGTGGTTTTTACTATCAAGTAGACAAAAAGAAAATTTTTCCGGGGGAAATTCCTAAAATACTTCATTGGTTCAAATGGGAAGCCACTCTTACTTGGATAACGGGATTTTTTCTTTTTGCGTTTTTATATTATTTAAAAGGCGCCAGTCTTTTGATTGACCAACAAAAGGTAGCACTGTCGCAAGGGCAAGCGATTGGCTTAAGTATAGGTTTGGTGATTGGTTGTTGGTTATTATATGATTTAATTTGGAATGCGAGCATCGTAAAATCCAAAATTACCAGTGTGATTTTATCGCTGCTGGGGTTTGTGGGTCTGGTGTACAGCTCGGTTCAAATTTTTAGTGGGCGTGGTGCATTCATATTGGTTGGCGTAATCATGGGCAGTTTAATGCTGTTAAATGTGTGGGTACGTATCCTGCCTGGTCAGGCGAAGATGCTACGTGAGGCAACGGCGGGACAGATCCCTGATTATTCGGTGAGTTTAAAATCCAAGATTAGATCAGTCCACAATACATATTTTATTTTTCCAGTACTGTTTATCATGCTTAGCAATCATTATCCTTTAATATACAATCATCACTGGAATTGGATACTGCTGATTATCCTCAGCGTTTCCGGAGCACTGGTTCGTCATGCAATGGTCACTAAAAGCGCGAACGAGCGTTGGACTTTATTGCCGGCCAGTGTAGGCTTGATGGCGTTAGTGTTTGTGACGGCCCATGCCCCGGCTGTCGAAAAACTGAATCATACAGCTGTAACCGCTCTCGACTCTGCACAGGTGCGCGTGATTATTGATACCCGATGTGTTCGTTGCCATGCCACCCATAATACGGACGAAAATTTTAAAGTGGCTGGTAAAAATGTTATTCTGGAAACTGAAGAGCAAATTAGACAGCATAAAGATATGATGATTAAACAAGTCGAGTCCAAAGTAATGCCGTTGGGAAACCTGACTCAGATGACCGACGAAGAGCGAGCCAGTCTATTAGACTATCTTCGAAAGCTATAGAGGCGAGTCTGGGTTAATTTCGTGTGACAGGGCTTACCGACGATCTTAACCTAACTTTAAGTGCGAACATTATTTTTAGTAATTGTTTTATTTTTAAATGCTAGATCCCATTCTGAGGAAATTAAACTGCTTCGCATGGGTATGGTTGGCGAGCCGGCGACGTTGAACCCAGTTTTTCGCTCGTCCAGTGAAGAAGGGCTCATCAATGCGCTGGCCCTGCGTAGTTTATCTCACTTTAATGCGCACAGCGAACTAGTTCCCCATATCGCGATCAAAGAACCCAAATTTGTAGGCAATGAGTTAATTTTTGAAATCAAAAAAGAAGCCAGGTGGGGCGACGGTGTACCCATGACGTGTGAAGATTTCAATACCGGAAACTCGGCGGCGCTAAAGTTCCACGTTGAATCAGAGACAAAGATTGTGCGTATTGCTTCGTTTCCGGGATTTCCACAACAATGCCGAGTGATGTTTAGGATAAAAAAACCAATCTACACTTTGTATTTGGCACAGCCGTTGCCATCGCATATCGAGAGTCGAATCGTAAATCAATCAAAGGATATAGAAGAATATCTGAAAAGAACGATGTATTCGACTAAACCCATGACGCCAGGATTATATAACGGTCCGTATATTTTGTCTTTGTATATGCCCGGTTCCCACCTGGAATATACTCGCAACCCGTTGTTCTATGGTCACACTTCACGAATCGAAAAAATTCAAGTTCGCATATTTAAAGATTTTCAAGGTATGCTGAATGCATTCCGCACACAAGAAATCGATATGATGATGCAAGGAGTTCCGTCTTCTCGAGTCAAAGAAATTCAAAAAATAATTGATGAAAAAAATTGGCCTTATCGGGTGGTTTCACGTGATATTACGAAATTAACTCATTTAGTATTCAATTTGGAAAGTCCGAACGTAAAGGATGTACGTGTTCGTCGTGCTTTAAGTATGATGATTGATGTGAAAGAATTCAAAGATGTGGTAAATGGAAACGGAACGTTGACTGGCAGTTTGGCGCATCCTTTAGATCCTATTTTCTTGAAGCAATACACGAGGCCTTTATACAAGTTAGACCGCAAGAAAGCCATGTCGCTACTGAAGGAAGCGGGGTTTACTAGAAATTCTGAAAACAAACTGGTAGGCAGCAGTGGGAAACAGCTAGAGATCCGGTTACACTTCAATTCAGAGAATCCCGATCGCGAAGATGTCGCCATGTACTTGGAAAATAAGTGGAGCTCCCTGGGAATTAATGTTTCCATTAAAAAGAGTCTAAAGCGTGTATTAATGGGCGAATATTTAAAGAAGGGTAATTATGATGTCGCCGTTTTTGGTTGGTCACAACCGAAACTACAAATCAATTTAGATTTTTTTACATCTCAGGCCATTCCCACGGAGGCCAACAAATGGATTGGCTATAACTATGCACGTTGGAACAATCTAAAAGTAGATCAGGAAATGACCAAAGCGGATGCCGAGTTTGAAATCAGCGGGATAAAAAAACATATGGATGCTTTTCAAAAAGAGTTTCGTGAGGATCTTCCGTGGTTGCCACTGTATTTTCAAGATCGTATCGTCGTTGTTCCCAAATACTTGAAAAGTTTTGAAATTTTTCCCGACTGGGAAGCTGAAACTTATTCTATCGAGAATTGGTAATGGCAAAACTGCTAGTCTAGTAGACAAGTACGCGATGAATGCCACCGTCAGGGTATACTTTCACCCGGATTTGATCAAATTTGTGTTTTGTTTGTATGCGAAATTCTTTCCTATTTCCGGCGAAAGCTTTTACTGCTGTTTTCGGCGCCAATTCGAGCCACTGTCCATCTTTCAAAGCATCGATACTGATTGCCGAGGGGTTGTTATTAACGAAATATTTGAAGTCAAAAATCACAGATTGAATTGGCAAAGCTTGACCTAATTTTAGTACGATTTCTTCGAAGTGCCCAGGTGTGCGGCTGCGGGCGGATTCAAATCCGTCAAACATGTGAATAGGCGGGAATGGAGAAATCACTTGAGCCACGGGTCCGTAGTGCTGATTGCTGACGCTGACAACAGAGCCGCCAAATGCCGCAGAGGCTTGATTAATTGGTTTTCCATTTTGATTCAGGCGTGCAATGTTTTTTGTAATTTCCGTTGGGGTAGGATTGTACGTGATTGTAAGTGGCTTATGTGATTTTGGGATGACTTCATTAAAACGAATGCTGCAGGCTTCGTCCCATTTCTTAAAATGGACCGAGGTGTTTGCGGGTAGTTCCGAATACAGCCCTAACCTGGATAAACCGCCATCAGGAAATACGTGTACTTTAATTTTTTTATACGATTTTTCACTGAGGAGCGCGTCTTGTTTAACTTGCAATAGACCATGGCCCACAAGTGTTTTTTTAGGTAGTAGCAAATCCCAAATATTTTTTTGCGAGTCGTAACCAAATATTTCAATACTCTCGACCTGGTTTCCATCATGATACTTAGTCGATACTTGAATATAACGAATGGGACCGGCTTTACGCATCTCAAATTCCATAGTGTGTAAAAGTGCCTCGTTATGGCGTTCGGATTCCCAGCTGTCCATCACCTTACCTTGAGCGCAAAATAGTTGTGGATCAAAAACTGGTTCAAAGGAACTGAGCAGGTTTTCGGCTCGTGCAAAACGTTCAGCAGTGACACTCAATATTTTTGCATCCACAGCTAAATTAAATGGGGCGAGTGGATCTTTAGGTCCCTTTTCAAAAATTGGATCGGGCCGGCATGGTTGAAAGGCATCAAAAATTAAATTTTTGTAACCACGATTTACGATCTGTTCCTGAGCAACTTGCTGGAAGTCAAACTGAGAACGAAACATTTCAGTGCGTACACCGCTGAAGCCCAGTGTTTTAAGCAGCATTTGTGCGATTTCAGCAATAAATGCTATGGCCGCGTTATCCCCATTTGCAAAAATAACAAAGCCTTTACCTTGATCCGGACCTACAAAGCAGTGCAAGAATAGCGCGCGAAAACCTTCGTTAGCGCCTTGGTGAACGGCAATTTTATTCTCGCCCGCTTCGGCAATGAAAACACCAAGCCCCATGCGCGTACCCATGAACTCGACACTGCCCTTATCTTTTCCATGCAGCATAGTCATTGCTGTGTCGTGGGAAATCGGACCGCATCCTTGAATGTCTTGATAAGCGCGCGTGAGGCTATTTAGAAACATTGCCATGTCCTGGGCAGAGCCCATTGCACCAGCCGCAAACGCGGGAAAAATCAATCGGCTTGAAGGTACTTCCTTTTGCTCATCAAAGTATCCAGTTGCATAGTGTTTACCAGGAATATTTTTTTGTTGAAACGTCAAATTAGAAAGGCCGAGTTTCTTAAAAAACGTTGTGGTGATATCAGAAATTGATTTTTTCTCGAGGCATTCAATTAGATACTCCAACACTAAAAATCCGCCACCGGAATAGCTAAACTGAGTGCCCGGCTTATTAATTACCGAGATATCTTTTAGAATCTGCGGCCATTCAGGAATCGATTGGTCCAGCGGGTAACCATTTACATAGTGCCCACTTAAAGCTGTGTGATTAAGCAAGTGTTCAATTTGCACGGCATCTGAACTTAAACGAAATGAGGAGCCGGCTTTTGCCAACAATGAATTCACGGAGGTTTCGAGTGGAATATTTTTGTCTTTGAAATATTCCAAACAAAATGCACTGGCAATGGGTTTACTTAACGAAGCAATTTCAAATAATGTATTGTCTTGAACGACATCTTGCCCCAGGCAGGCATGTCCAAAAGATAAAGCTTGTGTTTCATTGTCAGAATTAATTGCTATGCTGGCGCCGGTGATCTTGTGTCCAGTCAAAAGTTGCGTGACTGCATTTTTGAAATTGTCTGATGGATTTCCAGTAAGGCGTTTGTGAGTTATGTCCCACAGGGCTTCCCGCGCAGCGGTCATTTCTTGGTCGCGACTTTGCTGTAAACGATTTTTAAGTATTGTCAGCAGTTCCTGTGCGGTTTTATTTTTTGCAGAAACTAAAAATTTAAAACCAAATTTTTTTTTGTATTGGTTCCCCAGATCCAAAAGTTCTTGGCGTGTGACTTCATCGCTGCCGAAGACGTTTTGTTGTTCAGAAGCGGCTTGGGCATCCAGGGTTTTCTTGGCCTCGCCAATATCGCCGTGAAAAGACGCTGACTCTAGAAGTTCGTCTAAAGAGAATCCAAGTATAGTCTTTTTGGCCAAGTCCAAATCTAAAATCGGACCGCGGGCCATTGTTTTTGCAAAATTTAAACTGCCGCAGGCTTCGAAATAATAATTTAGTCGTTCGACGTGCTTAGGCAGCTGATAGTGCCGAGGCGTTAGTTCATTGACCGTTTTCCAAGGATCTTCAGATTTTCGAATAGATTCAATGGTAAATGGTAATAACAATTCGGACGCAAACTCCACGGGATTCTTGTCGGTCATTAATTGCAGCATGATTTTCAGGGCGATAGGATACCATTTGGCCGTGTCGTTCGTATATTTAACTTGAACAAGTTTATCCGGCCTAGACAAATCTTTTCTGATAAAATGCATTTCTTGATGTACGATCTTGATAAACTCGTCGATTGGAAATCTGCCATGATATAGCTCGTGCCACACTTCCCACCTCGAACGCTCTGCCGTTGCGAGATCGTCCATTACTCTAACGGAAACGCCGTTAACATGTGCGGGCAGAGCGACACAGCCATTTCCGCAAAGCCAATCTGTCAAATATTGGAGTGATTGAAATACATTGTATCTAATTTCCTCAGGATGATTGTTCGCGATAAAATCTGATTCTTTGATATCTGCGACAATGAGCGAGCGGACAAAATTTTTATCAGTGCTTTTTAAACCTTCAATATCAGGTCCATGAATAAAGTTTAAGATAGCAGAGTGATGCTCGGGCAAAAGAAGCTGTTTTACAAGTTCTTCTAGGCCACCAGATTGACCGTTTCTATGTTGTCTCCAGCCTTCAACCAGAGCGATACCTAGACGTACAAAATCGGGGTGGGCGACCCAAAATCCAGACAGATCACGCTTCATTTGCGTGATGACATCTTTGAAAAAACCAACCAAAGTCATCTGAAATGAAGGCGAGTATGGATCGGAATCTAGTGGCAGAATACCGTACATGCCACCCACTTTCACACCGCCACGTCCACCCACAACATCGGCTAACAAGTGATGAGAGGCTTTAATATATTTTATAACAATATTTGGATCGGCTTTGACGGGAATTCTGTAGTGAGAATCTTCTTTAAAAATTCGGGCGGTTGAAGCCAAGAAATCATGCCATCCCAAAGAGGCGCCGACAAAGTAAGGATAGAGATTATCGATAATTTCGTTGGTTCGCAAGATCGCACGGGGGTTTTCCAGCACCACCATCAGGCGCACTGAACCCAGTTTATAAGAAGAAAAGCGTTGCTGAATCATTTTTTCCGCTGTGGAAATCATTTTTGCGATGTATGTGGCCTCTTCTTCGTTTTCGAGTTTGGGTATATAGAAGCATAGGGCTTGATTAATATTCCAATTTCTAAAAAGATGAAGTGCAAAATCGTACAGATGCAGCGGGATTGGGTTATCATCTTGAAACAGGAACGTGCAGGGTAAAGCTAGGCCCGGGAAACGTTTGATGGGTGTGGCAAGGTGTTCCTTTTCCAGTTCATACGTCTTCAAGTTTTCATCAACTCTTAGCTTGCCCTCAAAGCAAGCCGTCAAATTTATACCGGCATCTAATAAATCAGCGTGAATAGGAGTTTTGGAGTCTTCATCATCGGCACCCCATTTTGGATTGTAGGTCACAGCCTGTAGTAGTTCCTCAACAATCTTAGGTTCGTTTTTTATTTTACGATGATATGAATTCATCGCGTTGATAGCCATCTTCGCACTGTCCGGCGGACCAAATAGTGTTACATGAGGCCCTTGAAGATATTCGGGAATTGCGGCAATGGGTGCATCAATTTTAGGTGTCATGAATTCAGGTTGCAGGGGGCCTAAAACCACACGCCCTTCGTGGTCTTCTAAACCAATGATAGTTTTATAGTCGGGGTCGGTGATTTCTTGCTGTAAACTGGAGTTAAATTCGGCACAGGCTCGTGTTCGCTCGTCGATAAACTTTCGATCGATACGACGTTGCTGCAAGATTTTTCGCAGGTCGTTTTTGATGGCCAAGTATAGTTCAGAAAGAAACTTTAAAGAATCAGCAGTTTCTAAACCTTTACTGTTACCAACTTCTTTTAGGCCTTGGATACCATGTACGGATTGAGCATTTTTTAGTAAATGTTCGGCCAGCGAGGGGGGAATATAGTCGTGATAGTAATCAATTTCGAAAAAGGGCTTCATGAATTAGCTGCCTCGGTATGTGCTGTATCCATATGGACTTAGTAAAAGCGGAACGTGATATTTTCTTTTGGTATCCGTGATATTGAATGCGACAGGGATGGCCAAGAAGAAAGGAGTTAAGTTCTGCTTTTTCAAATAGTCTTCAATGTCGAAAGTCAGCCGATATTGTCCAGGCTCATAAGGGCAGTCAAATTGTATGCGCCCATCAGCGTTTGTTTTATCAGCTTTCAACAGCGACCAGGTTTGGCCCACATATTTTTCTAATGTGACTTGTACGGCCTGCGCGGGGATACCTAAATTTATATCTAGAATATGTGTGCTGATCATTTCCCTGTCCTTTTTGATTTATAAGTTAACAGCTGGGCCGCAATGCTGATGGCGATCTCGGGTGGTGTGTTGTCACCAATTTCAAGACCGATCGGGCAGTGTAGACGTTCGATGGCTTGCTCGGAAACGCCTCGTTGACGCAATTCTGATTTAATTTTTTCGCCTTTCATTGCCGAGCCAATCACGCCCAAAAAAACAAATCGCTCATGTTGCTTCAATGCCGCTTCTAGAACTGGCACATCAGCCGAGTGGCCTTGAGTCAACGACATCAAGTACGTTCCTTGAGGAAGCGACTCTACATGCTGAGCCATGTTTTCAGTCAGCGTAGGATGAATGTTAGGCGATGCGGGCAATTTATCGAGCCATTCTTTTCGCGTTTCAAAAACACGGATCTGGCATGACCAAGTTTGCATGACTCGGCAGAGTTCTTGAGAAACGTGACCGCCTCCAAAAATAGCCACTGACCAGCGCGAAAAAAATTGAGTGTCGAAAAACAAAGTCACTTCTCCACCACAGGTCATTCCAATGTCTTTTTGTAAGTTATAGGTGTGAATCTGTGGATTAGCTTTGTTTTCCAACATTTCGGCCGCGACTTTTAAACAGTGTGCTTCGATTTTACCACCACCGACCGTTCCATAGACAAGCTTTGATGAGGTCACTAACATTTTAGCACCAATTTCTTGGGGGGCACTGCCTCGAGCGTTCACGAGTGTGACAATGATATGATCCGTTAAGTTGCGTGTAACGTCGTTCAAATATTCGAGCCACTGGTTCATACAGAAGTCTCTTTCATTTTCATGTAAATTTGCTCTTGAGTTGCCGGAATTCTTAGTTTGATCACTGATTTTGATTTCTTGTAATAGCTGAGTGCATTCTTGGTCGCCGCCCAAACAGAAATTGCGAGCAGTAAAGGCGGCTCGCCAACAGCTTTGCTGGCGCGAACGTTACGCGTATTTATATTGTTATCAAGCAAGCGGCAGTGGAATACGCGTGGAATATCATGTACGCTGGGAATTTTGTATGTACTAGGAGAGTTCGAAACCAGACGACCATTTTTGTAAAACAAATTTTCGGTCGTTACCCAACCCATGCCCTGAACAAATGCGCCAGTTACTTGCCCATGGTCAACGGCTTCATTGATGGGTCGCCCCAGATCCATCAAGATTTCAGAACGTAGAACTTTTAGTTCTCCTGTCCATCGATCAATGGATACTTCGCTGGCGGCAACTCCGTTAGTATAGTAAAAAAACGGCGTCCCTTGGCCGGTCTCTTTGTTATAAAAAATTCCAGGGTATTTAAAGTAGCCATGCTGACTCAGTGATTGGCGATTTAAATAAGCTTCCAAGACAAGTTCGCTGAAGGTGATGGTTTCTTTTGGATTTGATTTATCAAATATCTGACCGCTTTGAAATTCAATGCTTTGCCAATCGGTAACGGTCTCAATTTGTATTTCAGGCACTGTGCCGGCGCCAGCCATCGGTTTTCCGCGCCATTCTTTTGGGCGGGCCAGAACGGCTTTGGCCACTTTTGATAGACGTTCGCGAATTCCTTGTGCGGCTGTCAGCGCTGCCTGGGCGTTGATATCACTTCCGCTGGACGCTGCTGTTGCGGATGTGTTGGGAATTTTTTCTGTTGAGGTGGTCATGACTTTGACATCTTCTATAGGAATAGAAAAACATTCTGCAACAACTTGTGCTATTTTAATATTCACACCCTGACCCATCTCGGTGGCCCCAGTCGAGACTTGGATGGACCCATCCATATGGACATTCACCAAAGCGCTGCCTTGATTTAGAAAACGAGTGGTAAATGAAATGCCGAATTTTACGGCCGTTACGGACAACCCTCGATATGTTGAGTGATTGCCGGCGTTGTGCGTTTCAATATCTTGTCGCCATTTTTTATACTGAGTGTGCGTTTCAATTTCTGAAAACAATTGTGGCAAGACGTTGTCTTCAATTTTTTGTCCATATGGCGTTGTTTGCTCTTTTTGATATGCATTAAGCTTACGAATTTCGAGAGAATCTTTTTTTAGTTGAACGGCGATGTCCTCGATAATGGACTCAATGGTAGCGACTCCTTTGGGCCCGCCAAAACCACGAAAAGCCGTGTTCGGCGGTGTGTGCGTTTTACAAACTTGACCATCGACTTTGAAATTCGGAATAAAATAGGCATTATCAAGATGAAGCATGGCGCGTTCCATGATCGCCGTCGACAAGTCGGCATAAGCACCACCATCCGAGAAAAGTTCTGCTTTTAGAGCCAGAATTTTTCCCTGACGATCAAACCCGACTTCATAGAAATTTTTAAAAGGATTGCGCTTTCCGGTCATGACCATATCATCGTCTTTGGTCAAAATTATGCGCGCAGGTCGATTCAGTTTCTGCGCCACCAAGGCTGCAAACACAGCAAAAGGAGCCGCTTGAGATTCTTTCCCACCAAATGCGCCGCCCATACGCTTTACGACACACACGACTTGATGATGACGTAGACCTAATGCTTCCGCGACTAAATGCTGAACTTCAGTCGGGTGCTGAGACGACGAATGAATTTCTATTTGTTGGTCTTCTTTTGGGTAGGCAATCGAAGCTTGTGATTCCAGATAAAAATGTTCTTGCCCGGCAATTTCGATATCACCCTTAAGGCGATATTCCGCTGTGGCCAGCGCCGTATCGACATCTCCACGCTGAATCGTTCGCTTGGGTCCAATGAAGAATTTGGAATTAATAGCTTTTTGTAAATCGAGAGTTGGTTCAAGTTCCTCGACCTCGAGTTTAATTTTGGACTTAGCGAGATGAAAGATATCTCGTTTTGTGGCTGCAATAACGGCGATGGGTTCGCCTACAAATTGAACTTGCTCGGCTGCAAGAAAAACTTGATCATGAAAAATTGAACCCCACAGATTGTGCTTCAAATCTTTGTACGTATAAACACCTAAAACTTCTGGCAAGGCCAGGCATTGGCTGACATCTAGGGACTTGATTTTTCCGTGTGCAATGGGGCTGTAGAACACATCGACAAATACTTCACCTTGCACAAGAGGTCGGTCGTCGACATATTCGGCGGAACCGGTGACATAGCTGCGGCCGGAATCGTGGTAAGCCGACTTATTCATAGGTAAAATTCTCCTGCACAAAACGATCGAATAAGTCCAAGCATTGCTGTGAGCGAAAATCGGCCGAGCCGCGAAGATCGGTTATCGGGGTTATACGTGTGGAAATCATCTGCTTTATTTTGTCGACTAAGGCGGTGTTTAGCTCTTGCCCTTCGATGGCTTTTTCGACGTCAAATAAACGTAAGGCTTTGGGGCCGACGCCACCATAGGCAATTTTTGCTTTTTCAATTTTTTTATTATGAGTCTGAAAAATAAAACAAGAATTAACGCTCGAAATATCCAAGTCCCGACGTTGAGAAACTTTAAACAAGCCTATTTTGATTTTTGCCGGGTTGGGCAGTTTAAATCGAATGCTAGTAATAAATTCGTCGTCTTTCAAGTCAAACGATTTGTAACCTTTTATAAAATCAGTCAACAGCAGAGATCGCTTGCCCAAGGAGCCTTGCATATCGACCATAGCATCGACGGTCAGCAAGAAAGGAGTCGTGTCCGCAATTGGGGACCCGTTCGCCAAATTTCCCACAAGGGTGGCCGTGTTTTTAATTTGTGGAGATGCAAAAATATTTAAAAAATCTGCAAACTGCGATTGTTTTCTTTCGAGATATTTTTGCAAGGCGTGCAAACTGACACGTGCGCCAATAACTGTAAAGTCGCCTTCTTGTCTAATTTCATAAAGCGAGGGAATTAGATGTAGACTCATCAGTTTATTGCCGGGATTTTTGCCTTTGTTAATCTGTACGCCAATATCGGTGGCGCCAGAGAAAATACGGGCTTCGGGGTTTTTACTCTTGTATTCAGCGGCCATTTCTAAAGTTGTTGGGGCGAAAAACTCTTTTTCACTGAGGGTTATTTTGATGGGTCGTTGCTTTTCAGAATCGAAATCATGTTCGGCTCGGGAATAGTCGTACTGCCTAGCCAATGGCTTTATTTTGGTGGTATCTACTGCTAGTGCGGCATTAATGATTGGCTGATATCCAGTGCAACGACATAGATTTCCCGTGAGGTAGTTTTTTACTTTTTGTTCGGTTGCTTGCTTGTGATTTTCGTACAAGTTGGTGAGGGACATGACAAAACCAGGAGTGCAAAAGCCACATTGGCCGCCAAAATTTTTAATCATCGAGTCTTGAATTTCGGAAAGGTGATTTTGCGAAGCAAGCCCCTCGACTGTGATGATGTGATTCATATCCATCAAAAACGAAGTGCTTATACATGAATTCAGAGACTGAAATCTTTCACTTGAGAATTGGTGGCGACGAAATAAAACTGTGCAGGCCCCACAATCACCTTCGGCGCAGACGACCTTCGTCCCGGTTAAGCCCAATTCGTAGCGCAGCAAACTGCTAAGAGGCAGAAATGCGTGTTCGCCCTTAATTTTGTGCATTTGCCCATTGATTGTTAAAAGTATGTAGTCTCGGGTTTCCATTTTACTCGTTTGTTTTAGTAGCTTATTTTATCTACTTTGGTTGACCAAAGTTTAAAAACGGTCAGAGCTTCGTCCCGCAACATGCCTTCCATGGGGATTTTTCGTTTATCTAAAGCTTTGGGTATTTCTTGATAGATGAAATCATCATCGAAATGAATTTCTGCGGCATCAACCTTGGTGTTTGCGTAATAAATTTTTCCAATACGCGCCCAGTAGATTGCCGAAAGGCACATCGGGCAGGGTTCGCAACTGGTGTAAATTTCGCAGTCTTCTAAATTGAAAGTAGAAAGCTTTTGGCAGGCTTGTCGAATCGCTTCGACCTCGGCGTGTGCCGTGGGATCATTGTTAGTGGTGACTTTGTTCCAACCCTCGCCGACAATGACGTTATCTTTGACGATGACGGCTCCGAAAGGACCACCGTTTAGAGCAACCACATTATTCTTAGAGAGCGCAATCGCGCGTCTCATAAATTCAAATTTTTTCTGTTTATCAGTAGAGTTCATAATCTACTGATTTCTGCACTGGAATTGCCGTTTTTCAAGGAAAATCTAACGGATATCTTGTAAAAAACAGCAATATTCCTTACTTAGCCACGACCGCGGTTAAGTTTGATGGCTCGGATTGGGTAATCAAGATATCGTCTTCGATACGCACGCCGCCGATATTTAGCCATTTTTCTGCTTCAGAAAAATTAATCATATCTTTGAATTTTTCTCGATTCGTAGAATCATTAATTAATGTAGGAATAAAATAACAACCAGGTTCGACGGTGATCAGCATGTTTTCTTTCAGTGGCAAGTCGACGCGTATACGAGTGCCGGCATAGGATCTAGGACTAATATTCTCTTCCTGGCCCGTGTCGCGCACTCTAAGGCCGACCAAGTGGCCAACACCATGGGGATAGAATACAGAAATAGCAGCTGTTTCCAGCAAGCCGTCCACAGATCCTTTCATTATCCCCAAAGACACAAGTCCTTCTGCAATGATTCGTGCCGTGGTCAAGTGAACTTGACTCCATTCTTGTCCGACACGACACATGTTGATCGCATGTTTTTGCGCTGCAAAGACCAGGTCATATAAAGATTGTTGTTGGTTAGAAAACTTACCGGAAACTGGAAGCACACGTGTGATGTCGACGCAGTAGTCCTCAATATCCGCTCCGGCATCGATCAGCACGAGTTCGCCTTCTTTCACTTTTTTAAGTGTGGGGATGGCGTGTAAAACGGCGGCATTGGGACCCGAGCCGACAATTGTATCATAAGGCAATTTCTGGGCGCCATGTCTTTGAATCTCTGCTTCGTATTCAATTTGAATTTCTCGCTCGGTTACGCCGGGACGGATGAAGGACCTAATTTTTTTATAGCCCATGTTTGCAATATCCGCCAATTGGGACACTCGTTTTACTTCGTCAGCATCTTTAATTCGACGGCATTGATCAAATTTTTCCTTCAGTTGCTTTGCCAGTGGTGTGTCCGTTGATACCGCGTAGTCGGTGCGTACGGGGATTTGTCCTAGCGCAATGACGTTCTTAAATTTGTGTTGAGACAAAAAATCGTTAAGTGTTTTAACATCAAGGCCATTGAAGGCGAAGGGAAGCATGCCTTCCCAAATGCTTTCATCTTTTGTGACAGGTAAAATAAAATCTTTCCATCCATGTTCTTTAGAGTAAAACACCACGCCGTGAACGCGGCGATAGCCAGAAAGCCAGTAGTATGAAGGATGAGGAATAAACGGGTAGGTTTGATCCAAACCACCTGGTCTGGTGTGGGGTTCACCACAAAAAACCAACACACAGTCATCGGCAGACAATAAGTTTTTCCATTCGGGTTCTAGGCGTTGGCGGCGTTGAGAAATTGTTTTTTCACTAAATATCATCATAATATTTTTTCCTTCGCTATGGACTCTGTTGAATGAGAGTTTATTCTATGCCGAAATCAAATCTAGATCTTAGTAGAGTATCCTTTTTATAGGCACTGATTTAGAATGATATTATGATTCATGCAATATTTGTTTTGATATTTTCTTTTGCGATTGGTCAGTTGATCATCATGAAGACCAACGAGAAATTTTCGGTGCGCCGGGATCCTGCGGCTATTAGGCAAAACTATGATTTCACCAACCTGCGTGGCACGGCACTGGATATCGCAGTTAAACACAAGATGCTAGGAGACCTGGAAGTTGTTAAGACCGCAGATAATTTTGGAGTTTCATTTGGCCATTTTGCATTTTCAACATCGGATGGACAAAAGTTCTTAGGGTGTGAATATTATGAAAAGGTTGTCGCTGTATTTGAAGCGGAAGGTTCGGCAACCAGTGGTCAGAAGTCAACCATGGAGATTTCGGGACCGTGCAAATACACAGAAAATTTGGCTAAAATTCAACCAGCCTTAATTCCCATTAAAAAAATTATGGCCGAACTTCCTCAAGACGGCGAGATGAGTTTTCAGGGCGAGCTTCCGGTGAATATCAAGTTTCAAAATTTAACGGATTCGTGGCCGACCCAGTGGAGTTTGGTGAATGTTCGCATGGAAGCGCCACAATTTGTTTTTATTATTGATCGTAATGAAATCACTAAAATAATGGGCCAGCCCTTGCTGATATCTGTTCGATAAGTTAAAAAAAAATATGATTTTTCCCAGCATTCAACCACCATATTGGGCACCTGAAGGTCATTCGCAGACGTTGATTGGGCATTTAACTGGACCAAAAGTAATTTTTTATGATGAAAGCAAAAAGTTAATTCCTTGTGAAGGTGATGATGATCAGCTGCTGATTAAGTATCATGAACGGGACACCGGGAAGTGGATTCTATTAGCTCATGGTCTTGCTGGCAGTAGTGAATCTGGCTATATCAAACGTTTAACAAAATTGGCTCTGGAACGAAATTTTTCTGTTTTGCGATTTAATCATCGTAATTGTGGTGATTCCGTTGGGTACGCAAAAAAAACATATCATGCCGGGCGAGGCGAAGATATTTATGCGGCAGCGAATTGGATTCGTAGTCATTATCCACAGAGTGAAATCATTGTGGTGGGGTTTTCGCTAAGCGGAAATACAGTTTTAGATATGTTAGTGCGATATGAAAACAGAATCGATATTAAAAAAACCATTGCGGTCAATGCACCGATTGATTTAACAGCTGCGGCGATCCAAATTGGTAGGCCAGAAAATTCGATATACAATCAGTATTTTGTTCAGGTGCTTAGGTTATTTAATTTTAATGTTGCCCGAAAAATATCGGAAGGTTTAGGACAGTCGATTCGAGAGACAAAAGTACCCGTATTTGCATCGCTTACGGACTACGATCAGCTATTTGTGGCCCCTTTGTGTGGTTATAAAGATGCTTGGGAATATTACGAGCAGTGTTCGACGGTTAAACGATTATCTCAAATTAAATCATCTGTAACGTTGCTCACTTCGAAAGATGATCCTATTGTGCCTGCGCGAGTCTATGAAGGCAAAAAATTTGGTGCGAATGTTCATTTTCGTATGGAAAAAACAGGTGGGCATTTGGGTTATTTGTCTAAAAGTAAAACGCCACTCAATGATAGTCGATGGATGGATTGGTATTTGATTGAACACATCCAAGAGGCGTTTAGAAAATAATTCCGTCGGGGTTTAGTTCTTCAGCTTGTTTTCGCTCTTCATCGTTCAGTACAGGGCCGATTAAAACATATTTTTTGCGACGTTTCATTTCTGTCACAAGTGATTCGTTAATCATGGGCCGATTAAGGTAAGAAATGGGGGCAATAAAGACATCTCCGCGCACAGAAATTGCTGCTTCCAGCCCTAATGTGGAAAAAGATTTTACTCTTGAGGCTTCAGGAATGGACGTTCCGTATATCCACATTGGTTTTTGCTCTTTAATAGATTTGATAACGACATCAATAGTTGAGTTGATAAGAACGTGATCGCTGAGCTTGTTCGTTTCAATAAATTCGACCACGTCTTTGTGGACATTAGTTTCATTGGTTAAAATGTTAAGAACAAATTGATGACCGGGAAAGCTTTTGATGACTTCGTCCAAAGTGGTGATGGGCGTGACGGATTCTGTGATTTCCGCCAAGGTGTAATTATGAACAAATTTGCCTTTGAATTTGTTTTGGGCGCGCTGTTTTTCCATGAAAGTGTCCACATTAAATCCAAAATCGGAAATTAATTTTCGATCGCTGGTCAGATACACATTTATCCACAAAACCAATCGCGCAGGCTCGTGCAGTTTGAACTTGAATGCATGCGTTTGAGCGGGCGGCGTTTTGGTCACCGATGTGGGATCAGTCAGGGAGCCAGTCACTAACTCGAAATGTTGTTCATTCAAAACAGGGATCGACAGCGGCTGAGAATCGATTTGGGTGGTTTGAAAAAATGGATGTTCGAATTTTTTATAGGGCAGTGATAAACCCCAAAATCGAGCAATCAAGCCTATCATGAGCGTAATTCCCAGTGTACCTAAGCTTATTAAAAATAACTTCATTTATCACCATTTGAATTTATGTATATGAAATAATTATCATTTTTAAAAACTAAATATATCTATGACAAAAATTAATATACGTTAAAAAAAGACGTATTTAGGTTGAAAATTAACTGATTTTCAATTAGTTTTCAGCTAATTCGTAAACCAAAGTTTCAACGTTGGCGCTAGGTTTAGCGAAATTTAAATTATTTAGCAATTTATTTAAGGGGTATTTGTTTGATTCGATTGAGTCGTAAAATGGAGTACGCATTAGTCGCGCTGAAATACATGGCGGGAAAAATTCCGGGCGAGCTGACCTCGGCCAAGGAAATTTCTGATAAATTTCGTACGCCTTTTGATGTCACCGCTCGCGTGATGCAGACATTGACCCAAAAGGGATTGTTGAAATCCGAACATGGACCTCAAGGGGGCTATGCTATTGCCAAAGATTTAAACCGGGTTTCATTTAATGACTTGTTGGAAATAATCGAAGGGCCCACACGAATTGTAAAATGCTTACAAAAGGATGAAGCCTGTGATGTTCAAGCCCATTGTAATATCGTGTCCCCTGTTCAAACGTTAAATCAAAAATTAATTCTATTTTATTCCGGCCTGAAGTTGAAAGATCTTGTTGTGGGTGGAAATCCCGTCAGTTCTTCACCATTCAGTGAGATTAGCGAGGCCATTTATGGACAATAAAAAAACTAGCCCTTTGCAAGACGATTATAATTATAAATATGGCTTTGAAACAAATATCGAAGTGGACGCTGTTCAAAAAGGCCTTAACGAAGAGATCATCCGTTTGATCTCTTCAAAAAAAGAAGAGCCCGAGTGGATGCTTGAATATCGCCTGAAAGCATTTCGTCATTGGCAAACGATGGTGGAACCAAAATGGTCGGGGTTGAAATATCCTGAAATTAATTTTCAAGATATTCGGTACTATTCGGCGCCCAAGAAAAAAGCGGATGGCCCAAAATCACTTGACGAGCTTGATCCCGAGTTGATCAAAACATTTGAAAAACTTGGAATTCCATTGACCGAGCAAAAACGTATTTCGGGCGTGGCCATGGATGTGGTGTTTGACTCGGTCTCGGTAGCGACTACGCACAAGGAAGAACTTGATAAAGTCGGCGTGGTGTTTTGTTCCATCAGCGAAGCTATTAAAACTCATCCCGAATTAGTAAAAAAATATCTGGGATCAGTTGTACCTTATGCGGATAATTTCTATGCAGCGCTGAATGCGGCTGTTTTTACGGATGGTTCGTTTTGTTATATTCCCAAAGGGGTCCGTTGTCCGATTGATTTATCTACCTACTTCAGAATTAATGCCAAAGATACTGGGCAGTTCGAGCGTACTTTGTTAGTGGCCGACGAGGGGTCATTTGTTAATTATTTAGAAGGCTGTACGGCCCCTCAGCGGGATGAAAATCAATTGCATGCGGCCGTCGTGGAACTGATCGCGCTGGAAAACGCCGAAATTAAATACTCCACCGTTCAGAACTGGTACACGGGCGACAAGGAAGGCCGTGGGGGAATTTATAATTTTGTCACTAAGCGCGGAAAATGCGCGGGCAAACGGTCTAAGATTTCTTGGACGCAAGTGGAGTCGGGTTCGGCGATCACCTGGAAATATCCTTCGGTGATCTTACTGGGCGATGAATCCGAAGGCTCATTCTATTCGGTGGCGTTGACTCATGATTACATGCAGGCTGATACAGGAACGAAAATGATTCATATTGGAAAAAACACGAAGAGCACAATTATTTCCAAAGGTATTTCGACTGATAAATCGTCGAATGCATATCGCGGCCAAGTTAAAATCATGCCATCGGCCCAAAATGCACGAAATTATTCGCAGTGTGATTCAATGTTGGTGGGCGCGCAGTCTTCGGCGCACACCTACCCGTACATTGATGTAAAAAACAAAACGGCTCATATCGAGCACGAAGCGACAACCTCGCGTATCAGTGAAGATCAGATTTTCTATTTACAATCACGCGGGCTAAATATGGAGAAATCAATTTCCATGTTGGTCAATGGCTTTTGCAAAGATGTCTTCAAACAACTGCCTTTGGAGTTTTCAGTAGAAGCAGTAAAGCTAATTGAAATGAAATTAGAAAATTCAGTCGGCTAACTGAATGAACCAAATACCGAAACAACAGGATGGTGGAGTCGTTGGATCAGGATAATAAGATAGTTAAGATGCAAGCTAACAAGAGATAATAAGATAATAGAATACTACTAAGATAACAGGATACAAAGCTAGTTAAGATAACGGAGAAGCAATGTTAGAAATAAAAAATCTAAAAGCAGAAGTGGATGGCAAAGAAATTTTAAAAGGTTTAAATTTGAAAGTGAATCCGGGCGAAGTTCATGCGATCATGGGACCCAATGGATCGGGAAAAAGCTCGCTGTCAAAAGTTATTTCGGGACATCCTTCTTACACAGTCACCGACGGTGAAATTTTGTTCGATGTTAACTTTGAACCCAAAAACATTATTCATATGGAACCCGACGAACGCGCCAAAGAGGGGATCTTCTTAGCGTTCCAGTACCCTGTCGAAGTTCCAGGCGTAAGCAATTTTAATTTCTTGATGACTTCGTTCAACTCGGTTTTGGAACATCAAGGGTCGGAACCGTTAACGGAAGACGAGTTTAGAAATTATCTAAAGAAAAAAATGGAAATCATTTCCTTACGACCAGACTTTTTAGAACGCGGAGTGAATTCTGGTTTTTCGGGCGGCGAAAAAAAGAAAAACGAAATATTGCAGATGGCAGTGCTGGCGCCGCGATTGTCGATTTTGGACGAGACAGATTCGGGCTTGGACATTGATGCGTTGAAAGTGGTTTCCGAAGGGGTGAATAAAATCAGATCTAAAAACAATGCGATCGTGCTTATCACGCACTATCAGCGTCTTTTGGATTACATTAAGCCTGATTTTATTCATGTGCTGTACCAGGGGCGCATCGTTAAAACAGGTGGGCCCGAGCTGGCCCTAGAGCTAGAGAAAAATGGCTACGATGGGTTTTTACAATGAATATACTCAGCTCTTTTGATCACTTTTTAAACGAAGCCAAAAAAAATCAATCGGGAGTTGATTGGGACGCCAAGCGACTCGCGAAAGAAAGTCTTTCTTCAAAAGGCTTGCCCTCTCGCAAAGAAGAATCTTGGCGGAATACGTCCTTGAAATTTTTAAGTGATGTTGTTTTTACGCCGGTCAGCCATATGGCCACAGCGCTGCCCGAACACATCATCACGTTGATTCAGGAAAAGCAAATTCCCGGTGCCGATGTTCTGGTGCTAGCTAATGGTTTTTATATCGCCTCGCTGTCTAAAATAAGTGAATCCGCCGTGACAGTAGAAATGCAACAATCGCCGACGTCATTTCAATATCACGGCGACGAGGGCAGTGAAGCCATTCACTGGCTGAACAAGATCTATAATTTGCATGCCTTGGAAATCAACATCACCAAAGACTTAACAAAGCCACTGCAAATTTTGAATGTCGCCTATGTGCCGACAGGGGCAGCGGTGATTTCGTCTCCTCGGGTACAGATCTCTTTGCACGCGAATAAAGAAGCCAAACTTGTCTTGACGAACATGGGCGAGAAAAATGCGACGTATTTTGCCAACGGACACTTCGCGTTCACCGTCGCTAAAGACGCTCGTTTGGAAATAGTGAATCACGTCAATCAAAGCGCCAATGCTTACCATTTTGATTTTGTAGGCATTCGGGCCGAGGCGGCTTCGACGGTGAGGTACTTCGAACTGAACATGAATGGACAACTTACGCGTCACGAGATGGTCATCGAACTGAATGGCGAAAATATTCAATCTGAAATTTTGGGCGCGTCTTATTTAAGAGAAAAACAGCATTGTGATAGCCAAACATTTATTAATCATAACCATGGTCACTGTCGATCCGAACAAATCTACAAAGCCGTTCTGGATAACGAGGCTCGCAGCGTGTTTTCAGGCACAGTATATATTGCGCCCGGCATCGCTAAAACTGATTCTGCTCAGCTGAATCAAAATTTGTTGTTATCAGATCATGCCGAGGTGAACAGCAATCCGATTCTTCGTATTTTCGCGGACGATGTAAAAGCAAGTCATGGATCAACCATTGGTCAAGTCAGCGAAGATGAAATCTTTTACCTGCAATCACGCTGTATCAACCGAACGAAAGCGATCGAACTTTTAGGCCAAGGCTTTTTAAATGAAATTATTTTTAAAATAGGCTCAGACCAGCTGCGCGCTTATTTCACGGCTCAAGTTTTGCGAGAAATGCACCAGCCGCGAAAGCCTCAGTTAAAGGCTGTGAATTAAAATGGCGTTAAATGATATCAAACAAATTAAATCCTTGTTTCCGACTCTTCACCAAAAAGTGAATGGTGCAGATTTAGTTTACCTGGACAGCGCGGCCACGACGATGAAGCCAAAATCGGTGATCGATCGCATCACTCGTTATTACACCTTAGACAACTCGAACGTTCATCGAGGCGCTCACTATTTAAGTCAACGAGGTACGGACGAATACGAAAAGGCACGGCAGACGGTCGCACGGTTTATCAATGCACAAAGTGAATCAGAGATCGTATTCACTCGGGGCACGACGGAATCAATCAATCTGATTGCACACTCTTACGGTAAAACATTTCTCAAAGCGGGTGACGAAGTGATCGTATCGATCATGGAGCATCATGCAAATCTGGTCCCTTGGCATGTTTTAAAAAATGAACTGGGCATTGTTTTAAAATTTGTTTATTTGAATCAAGAAGGTGATTTGGATCTGGTGCAAATGAAAAACCTGGTGACCTCGAAAACCAAGTTAATCTCCATTACGGGTTGTTCAAATACGCTAGGCACATTCACAGATTTGAAATTTATCTCGGCCCTGGCTAAATCTGTGTCGGCCAAGTTGTTAGTGGATGCGGCGCAATTGGTGTCTCAAAAATTAGTAGATGTGCAATCCATCGATTGTGATTTTTTAGTATTTTCTGGGCATAAACTGTTTGGTCCAACAGGTATTGGCGTTATGTACGCTAAAAAAGAAATTTTGCAACAGATGCCTCCCTACCAAACCGGTGGGTCGATGATATCCCAGGTGAGCGAGCAGAGCACAACATTCAATCAAGCGCCTTTTCGATTCGAAGCCGGTACCCCGCATATCGAAGGGGTTGTGGGTTTGATGACCGCGATTGAATTTTTTAACTCGGTTGACAAAGAATGGCTGCGCACTCAGGAAGATCATCTTTTAACAGTGGCGACGCGCGAACTGCTTGAAATCGGCGGCGTTATTGTTTACGGAAGCCAGGTCCATAAATCACCGATTATTTCTTTTAATATAGAAGGTGTGCATCACTCGGATGTTGCCGCTTTATTGGATCAACAAGGTGTGGCCGTCAGGTCAGGTCACCACTGTACCCAACCTTTGATGAACTATTTAAAGACTTCAGGTACGGTGCGCGCGTCGTTTTCTATTTATAACGATTTATCGGATGTGGAAAAGTTTGTGGCCAGTGTGAAAAAAGCAAAGGATATACTTTTATGAGTGAACATGCAGATCTATTAATTCGTATTCAAGAGACACCGAATCCGAACGCTTGGAAATTCGTTTTGAACCAAACCGTGTTAAACGAAGGCAAAGCGACCTACGTGGAACCGAAGGAAGCAGAAAATAATTTATTGGCGCGCAGTTTGTTTGAAATTCAGGGAATCAAGCAAGTTCATTTTTTTCAGAATGTGGTGACGATCACCCATACATTTGATTCAGAGCCCGTCGAAATTCATAAAAGTGTATCCTCGGTATTGCAAACACGCATGCCGGCGCATAATCCAAATCAAACAAAAGTCGATGAAAAAAAACTGGCGCGAACCCAGTTGTCGCCCGAACTTCAGCGAATCGAGGCCATTCTTGATGAAACTATTCGTCCCGGTTTACAAGGTGACGGAGGCGATATCGCAGTGGTGAAATACGAGGATAACAAATTGTACGTGTTCTACGAAGGCGCCTGTGGCACCTGTCCCAGTTCCACCTCGGGAACTTTGATGGCCATCGAAGGTATTTTGCGCGAGCAATACAACGATAAAATTGAAGTCGTTCCCGTATAAAAACGGACTCTGAAGTATTCATTGAAAAACCTGAATGATCGTCAGAATTTACAATCTTAACGTTATTTGCCATCTTAGCGCTTTTTCTGGGCAAGACGGTTAATCAATTCGACGATCTCGTGAATTTCGTCACTTTGTCGCACTTTCAGACTGGGCGGGTTTTCGTTCTTTAAATGCGCATCGATAAAACGTTTAATCGAAACATACGGTCCAACAAAACGGTGAGTGATATAGATCATCAATCCAAATGCGACCGTAAAGCCAATCACGATTCCATAAAGTGCGGCATCCAGCATGTAGTCATCCAGCACCAAAGTCATCTTCGAGATCGTGTTCCAGTCCAAAGCATGTTCCCAATGATGATTCTTTAGCTTTTGATTAATGAACAACAACGTAGACACATTTATCACGCTAAAACATAGTCCAATCAAGAAGGCATACTTCGCCTGTTTCCAAGGATGAGACAAAAAAGATCTAAATAACACTTTATTTTTTGACATGGTTCCTTTCTAAGCGACAACTTTAACTTTGTCGGCATCCCCTTTTTCATAATCTGAATACGGAGTCTTCACTTCGATGATTTCACCGGATTCAGTGATGTACCCCTTAACTTTATACATTCTTAGCGGCTCGGTTTTACCCTTTACTTCCGCAGCACCTGCAAATTCGAGGTGGAATTTGTGTTTGATTTGTTCGGCCGTTTCATGACTGATCAATAGATCTGTTCCAAATGCCTTGGTCGATGCCTCGATCCGTGATGTTTGATTTACGGTATCACCAATAACAGTGTATTCCATACGCTCATCAGATCCAATCGTGCCCGAGATCGCCTTGCCAGAATGAACCCCCATACCAATCATGATCGGAGTCTGCCCGCGACCGTTGCGAACGTTATTCAATTCCGCCAACGCCGTTCGCATTTCCAAACTGGCCTTGATGCACCAATATGAATCTTGGCCCGTGGATTTGGGCGCACCCCAAACCGCCATGATCGCATCACCAATAAATTTGTCGACAATCCCGTGATTGGCATTGATGATTCTGACCATAATACCAAAATATTCGTTCAACATTTCGACGACTTCTTCGGGCGAGTGCCCTTCCGAGAACGCAGTAAAGCCACGCACATCACTGAAGAAAACCGTGATTTCTTTGTTCGCTCCTTTGACGCCGATTTCCCCTTGGATCATTTCTTCAGCCACGCTGGATCCATGGAATTTGCTGAATAGTGTTTTTACCTTGTCACGCTCGCGCAGGCCATCGACCATCTCGTCAAATGCAGCCGCCAGCTCGCCCACTTCGTCTTTAGAGCGAATTTGATTTTGCGCTTTGAAATCAAACTGACCTTTTTTGATTTGTTTTGTCAATTCAGACAAAATCTCAATGGGATTGGTGATAGATACAGAAAAAAAGAAAATAACCAATAACATGAACGAGATCAAAAGTCCCGCAATGTAGATGGACTGACGCTTGACCTGCTTGATTGGCAGCAGTACAGATCTTTCCGAAACTTCACTGACGAATACCAGATTCAAAGAACTTTTCGTGTAGGCGCTGAGATAAACGTCTTTTTTGTCCTGGGTTTCGTAACGAACTTGCTTTTTCGGAGTGGGATCGGAAATGGCCTTCAAGACGGTCGGGTGGTCTTTGAAATTTGTCCGGCTCAAAGTGATTTTGTCATCCGAGTGAGCAATCAATTGACCATCCAGCTTGGCGACGAATAGTCGCCGTTGTCCTTGGGTTAGTAGAATACTTTGGACCTTACGAATATCCAAATAGCTGACGACGAAATAGTCGGTTTGTCCCTGAGGATTGTTGGATAAAGGGGCCGCCATCACGACCAAGCGTAAGTCTTTATCTTGAATAATGTTTTGAATAAAGAACTCACCGGCGACCACATCCGAAAACGTAAGGCCCTCTTTCTTTTTAATTTTTTCTATGAACGTAGAATCTATTTTTAGTTCTTTGAACTTGGCTTCTTGCGCTTGACGTTTCAGCAGCACCGCCGAATTATTTTCGACATGATAAAGCTCAATCGCCCATAAATCTTTGTCCAAACGGAGTATGTCTTCGATGGCTTGCGTATCTTGGGCGGCGGAATCTGCGAACGGCAAGAAGGGGTTCACTTGCGCTTGGATTTCTTTCAGCATGAATGACCCGACCGTCTTGGCTTTGTCGATCGTATTGATGAACAGACCTTCGAATTCTTGTGATTTGTTCGACGAGTAGCTCAGGTTCAAGTCTTCTGCAGAACGACGTGCCGAAGTTTCGAAAATCATCGTCGATTTTTGCGTGATTGGAAATACCGTTATGACCAGAATCCCAATAATGACAAGCGTAAGCTTGATGAAAATTGAAATTTTCATTCAAACTCCCAATTGTAGTCAAAATTAAAATAGTGCCCGGTCAAATCGATTTTATTCTGATCAAAATTTGGTTTGGGCGAGGCATATTCATAGAACTCTGTTTTGTATCGGTATCCGAAAGAATAAATTTTATTTTTTTCAAAACGGTAAGAACCGCCCACGCCCAGCGAAATTTCAGCACCGTTCTTTAGAGAGGTGCCAAAGCCAGAAGTTCCCGACATAGGCATAGAGTACGTGAAGTAAGTCTTAACGCCCCAAAAGCCGTACACGGCTCGCCAATAGTCCGCACCCAAATTTAAACCATAGACTTTGCTCAGCTTGACTTCATTTTTAATTCCAGACAGAGAGATATGAGTTTCTGGAATTTCGTTATAATAAAGACCCATAAAAATTCGGCTGTCCGAGACGTCCGACATTTGTTGTCGGTACAGTCCGTTGACTTCAAATCGAATAAGCACGTAGTCACTCTTGTCAATGACCATTCCGCCCAAGCTGGCTTGGGTACGCACACCATAATTTGGTGAAAACAAACCTTCCCAGCCGCCACTTAAGGTTCCTGTGACGGCGTCAAATGAACTTGCCGAATTTAAATAGGGAGTCGTCGTCTTGTACGATATTTGCGACAGTATATAATTGAAAAAAACGCCCGAAACATTTTGCCGTTTGAATAAACTTTCCATGATCACCTTGTTTTCCGAGGCGATCGTGCGACTGCCTGTGCGCACTGGAAATTCGATCATTTCTTTCTCTGAAATGGCTTTATTGTCTTTCTTTGCAAGAAGTTCCAGACGATATTGGCCGCCATCCCATTCCGCAGGGAAAACAAAACTAGTCTCTGAGACGTTTACTTTTTCAAAAATTTTTTTCCATGTTTGTGTGTCCTCGTCGACTTTCCATACAAACATGTCGACGGCGTCGCTGGATTTTTCACGATTCCATTTCAACTGGCGGACAAAGTCGCTTGTGGGCTTTATGATTTCCGGCTTCGCGTAGTTTTTTCCCAGCACAGTGAACTGCGATTCGCTGATGGGTGACAAAAGACCTTTAGCTTTGCTTTGCACCGACCAGTTGAACGTTTCGCCAACGGGTACAACCACCGTAAGCTCTGTGGACTCGGTTTCTTGTGCAAAATCAAACGAGGATGAAATTGATTTCACCTTGACCTTGTAACCCTCGGCCCCTTGAGACTGGCTCCACTTGAACGTGATTTCAACCTTGTCGCTTTCTTGAATTATTTTTTCCCAGTTTTTTGGCGGGTGAATCAGTTTTACGGTGCCCACCTTGACGCCCAGGTTTTCGTAGCCGCTCCAGGGACCGGCGACACCCCGTTTGTCTTTGGCGCGGATGCGGAAAAGATATTCTCCTGGCGGTAAATTAATTTTAATTTTTGCTTCGGAACTGATTTTATAGGCAATCGGTTTTCTTTTGGTATCGCTGATTTCAAGATCATAGGTCACAGCCTTATCGATCTGCTCCCATTCCAGCGTGACACTGCGGGTGCTTTGTTGGGCTGTTGCAATTTCAAATAAAAATAAGAAAATCAAGAGAGGTCGAATCAATCAACCTCCAGCTTCTTGATTTTTGGTGCTATCATTTTATTTTCATCCGGGACGACTAAGGTGATCGCTCTGGATTTTTCTCCTTCGCGTCCAAATTGGTCGATGGCGGCGACGATAATTTTATAACTTCCTGGCAACAAGTCGGTGAAATCAATGGCGCTTTCTTTAATAGACTCTTGCTTTTGCACATCCCCTTTCCCGTTCATCACGGTCAGACGATAGCTAAACGCCTTTTCTTGGTTTTCCCATTCAATGTGCGCGTTGCCGGCTTCGTCACTGGTGACGACATAGTCGGGGATATTGATGTATCTCACTGGGGCCAGTATAGGCAGCGGCTTCAGATCAAACGCTCGGGGAGGCAAATAGGCGATGCGTTCTCCTTCGTCATCCAAAGCCTCGATCGAGGCGACATAGCGTCCCGGGGTTTTCATTTTCCTAAAAAATTTATTTTCTTTGCTGATTTCAAACGGAGCAGTTTTGAGTTCGGCCTCGCTTTTGGCGAGACGGATTTTAAATGCTTTAAATGCCGGGTGTTTAACTTCGTTCCATAAGACGTTCAGCAGAGGTTGATCGCCTAAAAAGTATTGGGTGGTTTCGGTCTTGTCGTCCCAGCTCATGCTTAAATTGACTTTAACTTTTTCGGCCAACGTGAAATTGTATACCGAGCTGACGACGGGTGCGTCGTCCTTTTTGGGAATTCCTTTTAGACGCCAGAAATATTGGCCCGGGAACAGTGCTTCGGATTTGTATTCGTGACCACGAGTGATTTCATCTGCCTGAATCAGCTGAGACATGTCAGGCGTATTAGAGATCTCAATCGATACTTTTTCATAGGGAAAATTTTGGCGCCAAGAAAAGGTAATTGCTTCCGATGGATTTTTGGTTTTGATATAAGCAGCTAAAGTGGGATAGACGGGTTGCGGGGCATTTCGTTGCAGGACTTTAAATCGATAGACGTCTGAAACAGTTTTACGATTGTTTTTATCAAAGCCGATGATTTGCCAGAAGAACTGGCCGGGCTGCATATTCACATTAAGATTTGTATGTGTACTAGAGCCCTGTTTGCTGAGTGACTTGCGGGAACTGCCAAGCCAAATTTCATAGTGACTCTGTCCGGCGTCTTCCCAAGAAATGTTCAGCATTGATTTTTCCTCGGGATTCCAAAAAACTTCGGCCTCGGGAGAGGGAGAGATTGGTTTGAGGACCACACTGGCGTTCTGTTTGTCGGCCGCATTGTCCTCATCTGATTTTTGATTGATGATGAAGTCATTGACTGAGCCCGGCGTGGCACCGGTATTGGCGTCTTTCTTCACCAGAAGTTTTCCTTCCAACACATCCAAGGAGATCTTGCCGGCGTTTTCCTGTAAGATGAAATGAGAATCCGGTTCGATCTCGATATTTTGATTTTTCTTCAAGAACGAGATGATCAACACGCCTTCGGTTGCTGTGCGGATGGAATCACCGACATAAAGTTGGTCGCCGGCGTACAATTCAGTCCACAATTCACTACTGGCATTTTTCCGCACATTTCCAATTTGCGTTTGAATGACAATGGCAATCGCTTCTCCCAGCTCGGAGTCATTGATTTCAGGTTTGGTTAAATAGTATGTCACCTCATTGATTGCGGTGAATACAATGAACAAACCAAGAATAAAAAGAAACTTTTTCCAGTTTCGACGAAGAGAATCCATCTCATTCTGGATCGGTATTTTGTCAAAAAGTTATACAGACTTTTGGGGAATTGCTTGGAAAAAAAAATAGAAAAATACTAGCAATCAAAATCCAGTTGGACAAAAGTTTTAGGAACTGCCGAACTTGAGTGTGTGTTTTTATAGATATTATTGAGTTATTTTAATAGGTTGTGGTTGATTTTGTAACAATTGTGGCAAAGTGTAAGTTAACTATTTAAAATTAATAGCTATTTTTTAACGAAAGGCACACACAAGTGACTCAGTTCCTAAGTTTTAATAAACTGTGAACGGCATTTTATCAAAAAACCGACCGACGACGGACAAGTCTTTACCACTTTCTGGAATACAATAAAAATGACCATCTGCACGTTTTACGCAAACGGCTTCGGAGGTTCCCCAAAAGTCTGTGACGTTGGTGAATTTTTCAGTGAATGTAATGCCGCTAGTGGGTGCTACATAAAGTTTGTTATCAGTTTTTAAAACAAAAATACGTCCCGTACTATCCATTTTAACTTTTAAAACACCCGCCATCATCAAGCGAGCCATTGGTGCCAGCGCTGTGCCGGCCGAATCGATATTGGCACCCCAGCAATAAAGTTCGCCTGCATTTGTACGTGCGCACGATCGACTTCCGCCCGTGGCTGTATCAACGACATCTGTCAGCTGGGTGTCGGTGGTCACCAGAGGAGTTTTAAGGACATTGTTGGCTCCTGTCAGTAGATTGTCTCCCAGTTGGCCCGCACTGATTCCGGCAGAGTTCGTGGCGCCACACTTGGCGGTTCCACCGAGGGCAGGAAAACAATAGTGATAGCTGCCATTGTTAATCGTGTTCGCAGGGGTCATCGTGACCGATTGTTTTGCTGGTAAGGTGGCCGTCGTGTAATTATAAAACCCATCGGCCGTCGTGGCTTGGTAGGATGTACTTGTGGTCTTGGTGCTGGCAACGTTTTGAAAGTTATTGCCTACACCAAATGTTTGCATGCTTGTGGGCGATGAATTGGTGGCTTGGATCAGATTGTCTAAACTGTCAATAAAGGCGAATGAGTAATAGCCCAATGCAATTTTTTTCACTGTGCTGGGTATTTTTGTTTCAAGTAAAGAAGTGAATGAACTGGTACTGGGCTTTCCCAGTACAAACTGATTTTGGCTGCGACACTGGTAATACGAAGACGTCGGCGTTTCCAGGCAGAAATAGCCATCATCGGTCATTTTATTTAATTCCGAACTTGTATAAGTGATCGTTGATTCGGTGACGTCTGTCGTGCCAAATCCAAATCGGCTGGAGTCCCAATTGCCGGCGCATGCTAAATGACCGCTGTAGATAAAACAATAATAGTTACCCACTTCGCTCATTTTGAATTTGGTTACACCGGACGAGGGCCAAGTGCCTTTTTGCGTAGAAGCACACGCGGAGCCCAGACACAGCAACCCATTCGAAGATGTTTGGATGATGGCATAGCCTGACCCTGGATAAAAAGAGTTAAAGGTCCCAGCGGCTAATTGCTGTGTTGGCGCATTAGTGAAGCCGTTTCCCCAGCACCATAAAGTGCCATCGGTTTTTTTTGCGCAGACCGTGCTGTTCCCCAAACGTAAATCATCGACAGATGAAATAGAAATGCCGACGGTCGCGCCGGGTGCGATTTGATTTGTACCTGTGGGACCTAAACCCAAACGTCCCGAGCTGTTTGAACCCCAGCATTTAATTTCTAGTCCGGTGGTGCCGGCCTCATAATTACCAACGGCGCAGGCATAAATGGGCATAAAATAAACTTTTTCCGTATTTTCAAAACCAGGAATTTCTTTCGGGGTATATTCCATCGCATTTGTGTAACCCAGCACATAAGAGGATGATGCTGCCGATCCCCAGCAGGCGACTTCGTATCCAGGTTTACCCACATCAAAGTCTCCGTAGGTGCAGAAACCGCGAGTCATGGCGGCGATATCCATCACTTGTGGAGTCATCAATAAAGTGGGGATTCGTATCTGTGTGGTGCCTAGGCCAGAGAGAGCGCTTGTGCCCTCTCCCCAGCAATAGGCTGGGTACCCGTCGCTGCTGTCACCATCGTCTATTAAGGCACATCGACCGAGTGAGCTGGTGTTTGTAGCTGAACTTTCGATTGTCTTAATGTAATTATTAATTGTGGCGACGACAGAGGACGGTGCGGTCACAAGGGAACTTGCGGAATTGATACCGGCCAATCCGGCCGCGTTTTCACCCCAACATTTTGTTCCCACTCCGTTATCGTAACTGCATGTCAGACTGAATCGGGACAACGTCACCAAGCTGGGATTCGTACCAATTCCCGAGACTTTGTACGGAGACGTGTGGTTTGCACCCGTCGTCGATCCAATCGCGTACTTCCCACCATAGCCCCAACAATAAATTCCATCCGCCGCTTTAGCGCAGTAGTGATTCAAACTAGACTCGTGTGTCATCAACTGAGTAACCCCAGATAAAGATCCAATTTTGGCTGGCAGTGGGCGGGTTTCAGCGGCTGTTCCAAGTCCAAGTTCTCCGGATTCGCCTCGGCCAAAGCAATAAACACGGCCATTAGTTGTATAAAAACACGTATCATTGCTTCCCATCGCAAAATCTACGACAGCTCCGTCGTCGGGTGTTTCGTCATCATGAATGGTTCCCGTGATAGTCTTGGTTCCAAAGTGTCCGTGTTTAATTTTGCGCAGGTCAACGGCCACACCGCGAAGTCCGTCCATCGTGCTGTTGTTGATTCCTGTCACCGTAACTAACTTATAAGTTTGTCCTGCCGTGATGGTGTCATTGCCCGTGATGAGATTTTTAGTCAGACCGTCCAGGGTGTATGTCTCAACTTGATAAGTAAAATTCAAATTCACAGAGATTGCCGAGTCGACAGACACCTTGAAAGAGATTTGATTGCTGGACTCAAGAAAATAGTCCGTCGTTGCCCAACTGACGGAAACGTTGGGATTTTCATTGTAGGCTTGGACACCTGGATTTGTCAGGTTTCCTGTAACGGCGCCACTATTCGTGATTAAAGAATTTCCGGCTTTGTCTTTGATGAAACCACCGGTCGGCAGGTTGAGCTGGTTACCATATCCAAAATTTCCAGTATCGCCGGCGACCACTTTATATAAAAATTCCAGTTTAGTGTCAGAGATACGTCGGTAAAACTGTGCGGTTCGGTTGAGTGCTCCGCCGTTGAGTCTGATTTCTGCGGAACGGGTTCCTGCGGCCGTTGGGTCTAGCACGACCTCTTCATTGAAATTCACGCCAAAAATCAGATCGTCGCCGATCAAATAGTTATCAGCGGGTGGGAAATCAATACTGGTTACGGTTGCTGGCTGAGTGTCACGAAGAAAGTCGTATTTTGTTTCCAGCGAGAGAGGCTGTTCGGTCAGGCTTCCGCTATTTCGTCCAATCACGCACAACCGTACACTTGAACCATGATTTACCGTGGTGACGCTGGCGGTGATATTAGTGCTTGTGGAAATCCAACCTATGTATCCGGTACCCGAGGTGCAGTCGGTGGATGCGGCGTTACCCACTTTGTATTTGTATTGGTCTATCAGATAACCTGTTACGGTCACATTTAGAGCGGTGATGTTTGATATGGCCGAGGGCAGGGTATTAGTCACAAGGGTTGCTTGCAGACTGCTGGTATTTTTGGTCCATGTATAGGCGGTAGGAGATGCTTGCTCGTTCAGGGCTTGGTCGCGGCCATACACACAAAGAGTCGTGTTGCCATCGACAAGGGCCGTGATATCCAAGTTTTGTGAGGGTTGGCTGGCTAATCTGATCCAATTCGAGTAACCAACGGTCTTATCAGAGCACGTGGTCGTTGCGGCAGTGCCGATCTTAAATTTATATTCATATAAATCGGATCCATAGATGGTTTCAGTCCACGCCGCAACGTTGCTGGCAGCGGTGGGATGGCCAGTACTCAAGGCTGTAGGTGGCAGGCGATCCAATTTGTATATATACAGCGGGCCGTTGCATTCTAACCAGTTTGTGGCGGCATCGCGAATACGTACAAAGTATTGATAATTTCCATCGGTGAGCAAAGTTGGGAAATAAAAGGTCGACGTTCCTGATAAAATCCAAGAGTACAAAGGCTGAGTGCATGTGCCATCACCATACAGTTCAAGTTGATCCCCGATGGATAACCCCGTCATTTGAAATCCGGGTAGTGGAGACTGGCCAGGATTGCTGCCATTAATTAAGGTCATGATGGGTACAGAGGGTGCCAAGTTGTCATGAGTATAATTGGCCGCCAAGCAACCGGACTCATTATGTGCTTGATCTCTAAATTTAATCGAGACGGGGTTTAAGCCGTTGGGGAAGCCGACAGTCCAATTATTTTTCAGGGTAGCATAGTTTTCCCAATCGCCCCCAATACAAATGGGACTATTGGAAATTTTCATTTCGAACGGATCGCCATTGGCGAGAATGTTCATACTGATGGTCGGCAAATTTGTTAAATTTGTGGCGGGAAACCCGACGAATGACAGCTGGCTTGCCACTGGTGCCGTATTGTCGTGATAAGTGCTGGCCGAGGTACACTCTGATTCGGTCAGGCCGGCATCACGAAATTTCATGTACACCTGATTGATGTCATTTGATTTCTTCAGCGTCCAAGGCATTTCATTTTTGAAAATTTCCCAGTGACCTCCGGCCGTGCAGCCGGGGAGGTCGGTGATGTAAATTTCGGAAGGTTGATGTGATTGTCCATTCTTATAGGAAAACTGTGCGCGACCTTGAACGTTCACGTGAAGCGTGTTGGTGAATCCGGAAAAATCTGTAATAGAGGCACTTGCAGACGAAATCATATATCGGCTTATCGCGACGCCTTTTTCGATGGGATCGCTGTAGCCTTTCTCGCTTACAAATCGGAACTCGATAAGATTCAGGACGTGTTCGCTGAGCTCGATATTTAAATTTTTTAAATCGATCCAGAAAAAAGTGTCGGCTTCAGAACAGCTGACCGTAGTGCCTTTGAGCCACTCGTCGGTGCCTTTTTTGCGAATTTCGACGGCCGAGTATTCTTCGGTGCATGTGATTTTAAAGCGTAAAATACGCGAGTCTTTGTTTACTTCCAGAAAATCATTTTGAGAACCACTTTGTTTCAGTGAAACGCTTTCTAAAGTAAGGCCCAAAGAATTTACCAGGACATCTCCGCCCGTGCAGGCAGATAAAAGCGTCAAGGATAAAAGCCATAGGAAAAGCATAATGAGTTTTGATTTCATCAGGTGATTATTCGGAATATTAGTAGTATTTCTTCAGGATAAGAGTGTTTCATTTTAAGAAAAGATAAAAAATCTAGATGTCCAAAATTATTACAAATTGTGAAATCTACATGGAATTGGTGTCTGAATTATGACAGTGGTTTTGTAATCGAAAATAGTTTAAAACGTTTTCTTACTTGCGGGAGGAGATCGGCATGAAAGCGTGTTTGAAAATTCTTTTAATATCAATTTTAAGTGTTTCATCGTTGGCATGGGCACAAACTGACGATGAAGAGGTTGTCTTGGTTGATCGGACCAAGCGTGAAATTTATGACGACTCCAGCGAAGCTCAGCGTCTTGGACGCAAGTATGCGGTTCATTATACACTGCTTGGCATCTCGCCTAATTTCGGTCCGGCCTCAAATATTTCTGCAGGTTACTTTATTGATCGTAACCGGCAAGTGTTCATAGAGATTGGCTCTGGCGATGGTGTGTTGACGCACTCCCTGACGGAGCGGAGCATGGGGGAAACGCGATCGATGTCGTCAAAGATTCACGTGGTTCAAGCGGGCGCGCACTATAAACAATTTTTAGGAAATTCGTTTTATTTTCGCGGTGGGGCTCATTACCAAACGGTCGAATACAAGTATGATTTATCAAATTCGCTTTATGAAAGTCGTCGTGAAATTTCGACCTTCAAAGGTGAGTCTATTGTTGGGAGTGTTGCGATCGGGAATCAGTGGCAGTACAAATATTTAACGATCGGTTGTGACTGGATTGGCTTCGCTCAACCGATATCTTATAAAATATATTCGGCGCAAGCTCCGTCGAAGGGTTCTTTCGTTGATTTAGATCAAGAAACTTTTGAAGAACAAAAGAAGAACTACGTGACGGGGAGTTCGGTCATTGCCCTGAGACTCTATCTGGGTGCTAGTTTTTAAGCAGCGAGGACTTTTGGTCATTCATATACAATAGATCCGACCGGAGTAGGCGCAAATTCCTGTTTAGGGTGGTATAAGTTAGAGTCGAAGGCTAGGCTAGGCACTGCATATAATCAGCCCCTGGTGGTCTCTCTAGCCCTGCAACTTGTTTTGTGTCCTTACCAACCTATTTTGAGCAAACAACGAGTGCATCTGTGACGAGTGAGGCCTGATAACCCTCATGCGCAGTAGCTGTTACTTTATATAAAAGGGCTTCACACGTTTTTGCTTCAGTAATAAATTCAACTTTGACCATATTGTTGTTCGAGGAAATACTTTTAATAGTCCAAAACATGAGGCCAGTATCGACCCTGATGGCATTAAATACAGCTGTTACTGTGTTTAAGCTCATTTGAATAGGCGTTTGCAATCCACCCGAAGTGGCAATTTGTGCGGTCGCCATTTGGGCAACGAAGAAAGCGGTTATTAAATATTTCATTTATTCCTCCTAAGTTATTGTTTATTGAGTTTAAAAAATTGAAATCCAGCATGGTAAACCATGTTTCTCTTACGTGCCTTTTTGCTGACTTGAACAAGTTTTCCCATAAACTCAGCGGCCAAAGCATTTACCTCGTCCAAGTCGTTTTCATTAAAAGCTAAAGTTTCTGTACGAATGACTTTTTCAGCAGTTGTTTGTTCTTCGATAGAGTCCAGGGCTTTAGAAAGCATTTGTTTATGATATTTTCTGAGAGCTAAATTCGGTACCTTGGCCGACACCATTGGATGACCAATAGATGTTCGATAAACACCTTCTTGGCCTTGAACAAGGCGAATATCTTCTAACCGAGACAAAGCCGTTTTGACTTCATAAATGGAAATACCCAAGGACTTTGCGATAGACTTTTCATTCCATATGCCTTCTGTTTTTAAAAGAGCCAATATTGCATTGTGATGCCAATCAGAAATGATTTCGAAAAGACTTTGTTCAAATGCTAATCTCGAGTCGTCACTAATTTTTTCACTCATAGCATCGGAAAGTCTTTGTTTAAGATGGGGATTCTTTATGGCGTCAATTTTTACTAAATTTAAAAAATTTTCTTTTTGCGAGGGACTCATTTCTAAATATAAGGCCATTTTTTCAGCTGTTTCCAACGAGCAAGAACGTTTATTATTCAAAATATCAGAAAGTGTGGATGCCGATACTCCAATACGAATGGCCATAGCTCGTAAAGAATATTTTGAATTTTTAGCAATTCGAGCACTTAGCTCTGATTTAAGTAGTTTTCTAAAATCTTGAACCATGACCGTGTTTGTCTCAGTTTTTTTTCACTATGTAAATAGACTCACAGAACAAACCGTTCTGCGAAAAGAACACAATGTATTTACTACAGTTATAGATTGGTTGGTAATGACAATTGAGTTGTGAAGTTGGCTTTATTTGAGTTCGCCGTTAACGAGACGGCTGAACCGAAAGTTTTGTTGCCAGGCGATCTTCGGGATCTAGTGCCACTTTCAGGTGCCGCTTTTAGGGGGGTGGCCTAATAAGTTTAAAGCCACTGTTTATTTTTGGATTTTTTCTACGCCTTCTGGGGATACCAGAGCGGGGGGGCTTTCGCTGGACAGTTCTAATTTTTCCAGCTTGTCTAATTTTTCGCGATCATATTTTTGTTTAGCGATGTACTCGTGTGAATCTTCGGGACGGCTGGAAATCAATGCTACGTTACTGAACGACGTATCGCCCACGTTCGTATTTGCAGATAATGTGAGTAGTTTCTTTTCATATCTAGAGTATCCTGAAACTTTGATTTTTACTTCCACGGGTTGTTCAATTTGTACGGAATCAAATTGACCGTCTTTTGTTCCGTCTACGATTTGTACACCTTCGGGCAGTATCCATTGATAGCGGACAGAGTTACTCGTTGTTTTAAGCAGTGTGATATAACCTGTGATCTCTGCAATGTCGTTAGGATTTTCAGGAATTGCATTGGCTTCTAGTTGCACATTCACGAATGACAAAGATTTTCCCATCTTTGCGTTCATCAGAATTGACGCGAAAGAAGTGCTTTGGACTTCTTTATTTGGAAAGATCATGTAGTCGGCGGACACATAACCGAGGCCAAACATCGCGCAAAAGACGATGGCAAATTTTAGAAGGGGAGTCTTTAGTGTAATTAATTTTGTGGACATAAATCCCTCTGCGTTGATCCGGAAATTTTTTGTACGCGGTATTTTGCATTCACACCAACCGCGGACGATGTTTTTCCATAAGTATTTGCTTTCACATTAAGTAAATAGACCCCGGGAGTCAGTTGTCCCAGCGAAATGGATTCAGAACCGGATTCGATAGATCCATAAGGCCGCGCACTTTTCTTTACGATATCCTGGCTTTGTTGTCCCGATTCTCTTTCTTTGTGCTCGTCGAAATAGATGTAACCTTGTTTGTATAAATATAAATCAAGGTCAACATTTGTAGCTGTTGAGCAATTTGGATCCGAGGGGCCGGTCGGTGTGATATTAGCAAAACATTGAAAATACGATAACTGAATTGTGGTATTTGAATCAATATCTGATTGGGAAATATCTAATCTGTAGAAGTCGTTCGAACGCATTTGATGCGACATTTTATAGATTGGACAGCTAGATCCATAGCATGTCGTTTTGTCAACTACCGGCGATAGGTCTCGATATCCGCATGTGTTTGAAGTCGTCTCTGAAAATGTGTTGTTATACTCTTTAAAATTTTTGTCTTGTTTTTCATTGTTGAGGACACCATTCCAGAAAGCTGCACTGCCAGAGTATGACGCCGAAATTATTTGATCAAGACGAGAGGTGAGCAAATGCATAGTGCGGAATACTTTCCCAGAGGAGTGAAATCCACTGACAGGATCTGTAAAGATATTCCAAATTTCTTTGAACGGAATCCCGGCGCCATACGGGTGCGAGCTTGAAGCGGCAGAAACAATTTTGAAAAGTGTTCGAGTGATGGATAACTCGCGAAAGTTTCCCTCGCCCGAGGCTAAAGAGCGATCGTAGAGAGTACTTGTACCGTCTTCAAACAATCGAAAATAAACATTTTGAGCGCAGGTGCCACTTTCTTTCGAGTCGTTGCAAAAGCCGGCGGTATCCACATAGTAGTTTGTATTTTGAGAAGCGGCTTGAAAAAAATTTGCAAAGCCTTCGCTCCAGGCTAGGCGTGGATCAATGACGGCGTCACCGTTATGGTAGCCTCCCGGAGAATCTGTTTTACCGTAAACATCTTCCAAGAAGTGACCATACTCATGAAGAACGACGCTTGTGTCGAAATGATCGGTGTCGGCTTCACTGACATTTCCGTCTTTTCCACCAAGTATAAAAAGTTTGCGTTCGCCGGGTTTATAAAATGAAAGCAAATTGTTGGGATAACCAAAATATGAGTAGGGATTAAAACCGGCCTTCCAGAATACGGTGACTTTTTCGGCAACCCAGTTAGCGTCATTGGTTTGTGCTCGAATATATTGATTTGCTTTATAGATCGAAGCAAAGATGTGAAAAGCGCCGCCCTCTAATTTTGAGCTTTCGGATTGCCGAGCAAAGGCGGTTAAAGTAAGGCCCCCGACATCGGTGCCTTCAGAATTGAAAGAGGCTTCGATGGCGTAGGGTTGGTTCATGTTGGTTTCTTCCAGGACACTGGCCTTAATTTTAGAATTAAATGCCCTGGATAGAACGCGAACTCGCAGAGGCCCCATATCTTTATCTACTTGAAACGAGAAATTACCACTTGCATCTGTATTACTGCATTGGACAATATCGCTATTGCTGTTTAAAACTTCAATTTCCGCGTAAGGAATACCAGTTGAAACGGGGTTTCCAGAAAGAACTAATATAGTTCCTTGACCAGAGACCATTGTCGAGCTAACAGGTCGGTAGTAATAGTGAGCATTTCCGGAAACTGTAATTGGGTTTCCATAGCCTTTAAGCTCGAGACAATTTGGGGTCTCGCTTGCTGATGGAGCTGCGGAACCTTGATCGCCACCACGACTTTTAGCACACGATACTAGCACAGATACAGACAATAGTAATACAGAGCTCAGTATGTTTTTCAGCATGAGTAACTTATCGGACTAATGCCCTAGGACCTAAGTGCTTTGTTTGTTTTATTTTGAGATGACGTTGGATAATTTTAACCTGATTCTAGAGTGGTTGAACTGGTATAGGATATGAGCCAAAATTTGACTAAAAAATATTCGGTTTACAGGGAAATTTTGCTTGAAACTCGAAGCCGTTCTTATTTGGGAATTGCGATTAATATTGTATTTTCCTTAGCGCTTCTTATTACAGTTTACAGCTTATATGGCTTTCAGCTTAAATATTTTGGGTTTGTTTATTTAATCTTATTCTTCAGTCTTATTCGTTGGATTCATGTTATCATGTTTGATTTGATGACTATCAAGACATGGCACACGACTTTTAGCAGTTTGACAACAATTATAGGAACTTTGTGGTCAGGCTTAATTTATTTTACATTGGACATGTACCATACGGACATAAAAATTGTGACATTGATTCACATGATTTTTTCGGGAATGATGGCCACTGCGTCTTACAGCTTGGCTCTTTTGAACCGTGATTATTATTTGTTTGGCTCGCAGATTGTTTTAGCGCCCCTTTTGTTTTTTATATTCAACGGTGATATTGGATTGGACAGCGGGTTTATTGTTGCGACCTTAACGATGTTTTCAATCTTAATTTCTTTAGTGCGTCGAGATTATTCAGAACAATGGTTTAATGTCTTAAATCAAAAAAATGAGCTGAGATTAATTATTAATTCATTTCCGGGTGGCGTGTCGCTTATCAAAGACAGCAAGTACATATATGTAAATGACATGGTTTCGCAATTTACGGGTATCGAGCCCCATCAATTTGTTGATCAGCCGGTTGGTTTTGGGAAGAATGATCATTCTTTTTCGAGCGTGTACAATCATTTTGAAAAATCGAACTTAAAGAGCCTTACTCAAGAAGTATTTTTGACAGTGAGTGGTGTGTCGAAGCTGTTTTTGATGATTCTTAAGCGCATGGACGAAGATGATTCTATTGTCATTGCGATTACTTTGGATATTCATGACCAGCGGCAAAACGAAATGGCTTTACAATCTGCGGCCAAGATGGCTGCGTTAGGCGAGATGGCCAGCAGTTTGGCGCACGAAATTAACAATCCGTTGGCGGTTATTTCGGCGCAGGTCATTCAGTTGATGAAGTCAATTGAATCGACGGCTTTTCCCTCGTCGGAGAGAGGTCGTTTTGACGTAGGATTGCAAAGAATTTACAAAACAGTATTCCGAATTTCCGAGATTATTAAAGGTTTAAGGCAAATTGCTCGAAATGACATTTTGGATCCGAAGCAGATTTCAAAAATCCAAGATGTGGTGAATGAAACGCTTTCGCTGTGTGAAACAAAATGTCGCAATTATGGGATAGACCTTAGATGCCATATTGATGGAGAACCTGCGTGGGTATGTTGTCATCCGGCGCAATTGTCTCAAGTAATTTTGAATCTGCTTAACAATTCAATATACGCCGTCGAGACTTTATCCGAGAAATGGATCGAAATTTCTGTCGAGAAAATACAATCACGAGCCATCTTGAAGGTTCGGGACAGTGGGCCCGGTATTCCAGAGAATGTTGTTGATAAAATCATGACGCCATTTTTTACCACTAAACCAACCGGAAAGGGTACGGGACTTGGGTTAAGCATTTCAAAGTCTATCATTGAGCAGCATCAAGGTGATTTTTATTATGATCGTGAGCAAAAAAATACGACGTTTGTAATCAGTTTACCTATATCGACAGAAGTGACTAACTAAATTTTTATTTGGTTTTTCAAGTATTCAGTAATTAAAAACACCGAAACCGAATTGCCACCTTGAGAATCTTTTCCTTGCGACGTTACCCATAAATATTTGCCATCAGGTGAAATCGAAAGCCCCACCGGGTACGAGTCCACAGGTACGCGACCTAAAACTGAGAGATCCGAAGATTTTGCTATAATTATCTCGCTCCCATTGTTAGAGGTTAGAAATAGGTAGTCAAATTTTGGGTGAACCTTGAAGCTGCGCACCCCTAAGCCAATAAATTTTTTTATAAATTTAAAATCTGTATCGTTGATATCAATCGTTTTAGATACATTCTTTTCAAATAAATTGACAAAATTTTCCAAAGAAATTTTGGCGATTGTTCCTGACGAGTTACAGCCAATAAAAATATCTTTCCCGTCTTTTGAAAAATGGATATCGCGTGGGCCGGGCTGCAAGCCCATGGCAGTGCCGAAAAGTTCAAATTTATTTGCAGATCCTTTTTTGAAGATGGAAATGCCTCCGCCTTTCATTCGAGTGACGAAAAGATACTGACTGTCGGGGCTGAACGCCAGACCGCGTACGCAAAATCCACAATCTTTATCTCGATTTGATTTTAAATTTTTTAAAGAATGTTTTTTTTCGACGATTAGTAGTTGATGTTCTTTAAATTCGCTCGCCGTAGTGCCCGAGATATTATAAATGCCGACGGTGTTATCACCCCAGTTAGAAATGGCAAGCCATTTTTGATCGGGTGATTTTTCAACATATTTCGAGATTGGACCGGTTCCCATTACACGAACGATTTTTTTTTCGGGAATATCGATGATTGCCACTGCCGAGGTCTGTTGTCCTAGCTCGTCATAGTTTTTCCTATAGTACGTTGTCCAAAGGTATTTACCATCGTGAGTGACTATGCTTTCTACAGGTTTGCCGGTAAACCCCTGAAACATTTTGGGATCGTTCTTGTAAGTAAATGTTTGCTTTCTGTCGACAAGTTCTTTGACAGATTTTTTATCAAACTGATGTTTGATAGTCGCCATTTTTTCCGATCCATCACTTTTAAAAAATAATGTTTTTGCACCTTCTAGTGATTGCACAAATGCTATGTCTCCGGCTTCGGAAAACGAGACCGATTTCGGGGAAAATATGTCTTGGTCATAGTGATCATTTTTGAATTCGGGTTTGGCATTATAGGATTGCCAGCGATGAACCAAACTCAATTTTACTGGTGATTCTTCGGGAAGAGACTGGCTAAACAAGTCGACGTTTTTGCGAAACTGATTGGTTTTTGCACCGCTGCTGACGATTTTCAAATTGTCTTTAGCTGCGGGCATAAACTGAGGAATCAGTTTGTGATTGGGTTTCAGTTTTAGGGCCGATTCCCAATGAGTGACGACCTTTTGCCATTCGCCTAATTTCCAAAAAGACCAACCAATTTCGTACAACACGTCGGCGCAGTTAGGGTCTAATGTCATGGCCGCGGTGTACAAATCCACCGCTTCCAGGGTGCGATTTCCTGCTTGAGCGACATAACCAAGTTGCACTTTTTCATCCGCTTTTTTATTTTCACATCGAGGAGTTTCCGCCGACCAGGCCATGTGGCTGGCAATGAATAGAAAAACTAACGAGCGCATAGTTGGCCTTCAGTTGAAAAATCAAAAAATTTTTTCCATTTAGCACGAAACATCTTTTCGTTGTCGTGGAGATGCCTTTTGGCAAAGGCAATTTGTCTTGTGACGTTTTTTTTCATTCTTGCGGCAACGCTTTCTTTAGGGGGCGTCCCAGCGAGTAGTTTTTTATTGGGATCGATTCTTAAATGATGTCCTAGTAACTCCGTTTGTGCGACCAATTCTTTGATTCGTAAACAGTCCTGAATAAATTTACTAAAACTTTCATTCTCGTGCTCAAGTATCGATTTGAATTCTTTAAGTTGGTTCAAAATAATTGCCTCCTTTTTCTGTGCCAGCAGAAGCGAGTCAAAAATTTGTGAAGAACCGATGTATATTGGGTACAGCTGTTGTCGGTACGAATAAAAAATTGAATTTTGAAATTCTGAATCTTGGTGTTGTTCGCATTGATTCAAAACTGTTGTTTCGGAGGAAGATACTATTTTTTTTTCGATATACTCAAACCGTGCCATTGGGAATTGGAGAGGGAGCATGCCTTTCAGTTTGGTGAGTCGATTTTGTTTTATTTGCTCTGTAGGCTGTAAAATGAAGGTGCATGCGAGGTTGTTGTGAATATGCTGGCGTTCAACTTTATAAAAATAAGTCGTAAAAAATCCTAACAGAGACAAAGCCAAGGCAACTCGGAGCATATTTTAATTTCGGTATATTTGGACAGATAAAAACTAGACTTTTGACTAAAGAAAGAACCTAGCGGAATTCCGATAATAAATTATGAAATTAAGCCTCAAAGATTTTACGGGTATTTCTAATCTTTTCGCCGTGCCTATTTTGATTGTTGACCCTCAATCATACGAAGTGGCCTATTGTAACGAATATTTTGAAGAGCTTACCGGGAAAACGGTAGATCAAGTTAAGGGTGAAGAAGTTTATGATCTGTTTGTTTCCAAAAGTCGAAAAAAAATAGATGCAATTATTTCCCTGGCGAACGGTGAAAAAAATCGTATTCGCATCGGCGAGAAAGATCTTGAAATTAAACGTCGTTCTGGAAGACGAAGCCCGGTGGATGTCTTTTGCAAGGCCGTAAGTCTGGTGAAAGGTAAGGTTCTGGTCTTTTCCTTGATCGATTTATCAGAGGTGAAAGAAAAACAGCAAGAGCGAGAATTTCTTATCAATCAAAATTTGAGATCTGCGAAGCTGGCGGATTTGGGACGTCTGGCTCAGGGTATCGCGCATGAACTGAACAATCCGTTGAGTGTCATTGTTGGCAATGTCGATGTCTTAAACAGTTTGAAAACGAAACAAGAATTTAGTTCTGAAATTGCGCAAAAGAGCTTGGCGTCGATAGCTAAGAATTCTCAAAGAATGAGTGCCGTTGTTCGCAAACTTCTAAATTTTTATAAGACGGAAGATGTCAATTTTAAAGAGGTAAGCAGCATTGAGGTCATTCGTGAAATTATTAACGAAAGCGAATACTACCTTAACTATAATAAAATCAGTCTCTATATTGATCTAACCAATATTAGTATTGTTTGTGATCGTCTTTATATTAAACAGGTTCTTGCTAATTTAATTAAAAATGCTATCACGGCTATTGAAAGTCAAAAGACGCCAAGAATGATCACTGTTAAATCTGAAGATGTTGTGGGCGAGTACGTAATTTCGGTCAACAACAATGGTTCTCCTATGAGTGACGAGGTGATGAATAAAATATTCACACCATTTTTTACGACAAAAGATGTTGGTGAAGGTGTCGGCCTAAGTTTGTATTTGTCCGAAAAAATAATGAAAATTCATCATGGCAGTATTTCATTTGAAAGTAATTTCAAGTCGGGGACTACATTTTTTTTACATTTTCCCAAATCTAGTCCGAACCTTAGTGTCGAGCCTGAGGCCAAAGTTCTTATCGTTAGTACGGAAACGTCATTTCGAACATTTCTTGCTAATAAGTTAGAAAATGACAATTTTAAAATTGTTGTTGCGCAAACATTGAGTGATTCGAAAAACTATTTTCATCATCCATTTTCAGCGATGGTTATTGACGCCAGCGACCCCGGACTTTTTAAAAGCTCAATGTTTGCAGATCTTATTGAGTTGAGTCCTGCATTTCCCATTATTCTGTTTTATCCACCTGAGTTTGATCTCAAGCTTAAGTTTTTGAAAATGAACAATCTTTATTTTTATCCTAAGCCGATTAGGAAGACGGATTATGAAGATATGGTCCATTTGATTAAAGAACGACGAGTGCGTGGAAATAAGAAAGTCTCATAGCGTAGGCAGGAAAATCTGCTTATTGAGGCCATACTCATGAGACAATAAAAAAAGCGCTTTATCTGCGCTTTTTGTTTATTCATAGATCCACCAGCAAAGCTGGTGGTAAGGACAACATATCTTTAGTAGCTATTCAAAGTGCTTAATTTAGATTAAGCACTTTCTGCAGGATCTGTATTGGATTTACTTTTTTTAATCTCATCGTCTGTTTTGAAAACCAAAGCGGGGGCTGCTTTTGAGAAGATTACGTTGTCGTCGATCAAAACTTCTTTTAGATTAGTTTTAGATGGAACGTCGAACATAATGTCTAGCATGGCAGTTTCCAGCACGGCGCGCAGACCACGGGCACCCGTGCGGCGTTTGATTGCGGTCTGGGCGATCGCTTTTAAAGCCTTGTCTGTAAATTTCAAATCAATACCTTCATATGTGAACAATTTTTGGTATTGTTTTGTAATCGCATTTTTTGGGCGGACAAGGATGTCGATTAAAGCATCTTCAGATAATGGATCAAGCACTGCCATCACTGGTAGACGACCTATAAATTCAGGGATCATACCGAAGCGGACTAAATCATCTGGCTCAACACTTTGTAAAATGTTGACCGAATCGTCCTTTTCTTTATTTGTCTTGATATCCGCCGCAATACCCATGGTTCTGTTCGATGTGCGGTTTTCGATGACTTTTTCCAAGCCAACGAAGGCGCCTCCACAGATAAATAAAATATTTGAAGTATCGACTTGGATAAATTCTTGTTGAGGATGTTTTCGACCACCTTTGGGGGGTAAATTCGCAACGGTTCCTTCTAAGATTTTCAATAGTGCTTGCTGTACGCCTTCGCCCGAGACGTCTCGGGTGATAGACGGATTTTCTGATTTTCTCGAGATTTTGTCGATCTCATCGATGTAGATCACACCTTTTTGGCAACGTTCGACATCATAGTCGGCAGCTTGTAGCAAGTTTAGAACTACATTTTCTACGTCCTCGCCGACATAGCCAGCTTCCGTTAGCGTCGTCGCATCGGCCATAGCAAAAGGCACATTCAGCACTTTGGCAATCGTTTGCGCCAAGAGCGTTTTGCCGGAACCTGTGGGTCCGATGAGCATGATATTCGACTTTTGCAGTTCAATATCGGTGTTTTTCTTTCCGCCAGTCATATTGTTGATGCGTTTATAGTGATTGTGAACAGCGACAGCCAAAGATTTTTTTGCCTGCATCTGACCAATAACATAGTCATCTAAATGTGTTTTGATATCTAAAGGTTTGGGAACTTTAAAGACACCTTTGGTGGACGTCTCTCGTTCCTTTTCTTCGTCGATGATATCATTACACAGGTCGATACACTCGTCGCAAATGTACACACCAGGACCAGCAATCAGTTTTTTAACTTCCTTCTGACCTTTTCCACAAAAACTACAACGTAAACTGCCTTGAGCTGTTGACGACATTCAATTATCCTTTGTTAAGGCTCATTTTTCTTGGTTCTACGATATGATCCACTAGTCCAAATTCTTTTGCGTCTGTTGGACTCATAAAATTGTCTCTTTCCATCGCGGCATAAAGTTTATCATAACTTTGTCCCGTGTGTGTTTGATAAATTTTAGTCAGTTTCTCTTTCGTTTTCACTAATTCCCGAGCATGAATTTCAATATCTGTTACTTGTCCACCTAATCCGCCGCCTCCCAAATGAGGTTGGTGAATCATGATGCGTGTATTAGGCAGCGAGTATCGCTTACCTTTAGCGCCACCAGCTAACAGTAAAGAGCCCATGCTTGCGGCCATACCCATACAGTACGTGGCTACGTCACACTTTACAAATTGCATAATATCATACAAAGCCATACCGCTGGACACGCTTCCACCAGGCGAATTAATATATAAGTGGATGTCTTTTTCTGGATTGTCTACTTCTAGAAATAACATTTGTGCAATGATGGCATTGGCGACGTCGTCAGTTACGGCGGAACCCAAGATGATAATTCGATCTTTCAAAAGACGCGAATAGATATCGTATGAGCGCTCACCCTTAGAGGTTTGTTCGATTACGTATGGAATTAAAGCCACGTGGTTTCTCCTGGTATGGAGTTCGATTAGAAACTCAATGTTTCCATTCGCACTTCCGTTTTCACTTAGTTCTCTATCGGACAATTCCAGAAGTACTTTATTTAAAAAGGCCTTGAAGAATCAATTAACTATGATACGACTAAAGTGCAAATTTCAACCAGCTTTGAACCATGGAGTCATAAAATGACAATCGATTTAATTTCTCAAGACCTTGAGTCAGTCATCACTCAGAAATCCAATACCGCATTAGTTGTTTTCTCAAGCGTAAGCGACGATAAAGACAAAACTCCCGTGTTGCATAATAAATCCATGGCGAAACAACTTGAGACAAATCTGGAAGAAAAGTCTATTTCTGGAAAGGCGGGTGAAACTGTTTTATTCAGAGATTTTGCAAATGGCATTTGCCGGCATCTTTTGGTTGTTGGTCTAGGTTCGTTGAAAGATCTTACGCATGAATCATTCCGAGTCTGTGCGGCCGCTGTTTATGATTCGGCAAAAGCGCTGAACGCTGGGGAAACGTTTGTCGATTTTGACTCTTTGGCGGCAAAACTGAAAAATGTGGATAATTTGCAAGCGTTTGTTGAGGGGTTGGTATTGACCTCTTACGAGTTTAACGAACTAAAATCTAAAAAGGACAAGAAGGATAAAACGTCTTTGTCTTTTCACATTGCTCTTAAAGAGGCAAAAAATGTGGCCTACAAGAATGCATTTTCCGAAGCATTGTCACTGGCCGATTCCGTAAATTTTGCCCGTTTCTTGGGTGATATGCCTGGTAATTTGATGACGCCGACAATTTTGGCGGACAAAGCGGCGGAAGCGGGCAAAGAAGCCAAAGTCAAAGTGACTATTTGGAATAAAGATCGCATAAGAAAAGAAAAAATGGGTGGTTTGTTGGGTGTTTCCATGGGCTCTGATCAAGAGCCTCGTTTGATTATCATGGAATACAATGGGGCTGCTAAAACTAAAAAGCCGGTGGCATTTGTTGGGAAAGGCCTGACATTCGACACGGGTGGTATCAGCATTAAACCGTCGGCGGCGATGGAAGAAATGAAATATGATATGTGTGGTGGTGCGAACGTGATCGCAACCATACTGGCCGTGGCCAAATTGAAATTGAAAGTGAATGTTATTGGAATTATTCCTTCGACGGAAAATATGCCGGGGCCTTCGGCGACTAAGCCGGGTGATATTCATACAGCACGTAATGGCAAGACGTTTGAAGTGAACAATACGGATGCTGAGGGTCGCTTGATTCTGAGCGATGCGCTTGTGTACGCCAGTGAACAGCAGCCAGAAGCTATCATTGATGCCGCGACGTTAACCGGTGCAATGGTTGTAGCGTTGGGTAATATCCATACGGGATATTTCACACGTAATGAAAAATTAAAGAAAACGATCGAAGAGGCGGCCAAAGCGTCCGGCGAATGGGTATGGAATATGCCTCTGTGTGATTTTCATGTTCAAGATATGAAGGGTACTTACGCCGATCTTTCCAACATGTCGTCGGGAAAGGGCGCGGGTTCGGCAACGGCTGCCGCGTTCTTAGAACAGTTTGTTGGCGAGGGTATTCCTTGGGCGCATTTTGATATTGCCGGTACAGGTTGGTCTGTAGGCAACCGTCTGAAATACGCGCCTAAGAAAGGCGCCAGTGGCGCTATGGTCAGAACATTTGTGGAGATTGCTAGAAGCTACGCTCGCTAGCTCTGTTGTCGATGTCAGAGTCACGGCTTCTGCGGAGGCCTCTTCGTTATTTCATATCTAAAAATAAAAAGTCGTTTGGCATGGGTTTGACATTATTGTTGATCACCAATGCCTTGGACTCATCGACGCCACTGGTTTTAAAAATGGCGATTGATACGATTTCGGCCGGCCGTTTTGAATCAGCCGAAATGCTTAAGATCGCTGGATTGTTTTTTCTGTTGATGTTGGTCCTGGCCAGTTCACGCTATGGGTGGCGGGTCTTTTGGAGTCATTATCACACGTCGGCGGCAGATGAGCTGCGGAACAAGATATTTCATCACTATTCGATGATGGGTCCTAGATTTTTCACGAAAACTCCGGTTGGCAATATGATGAGCTTGATCGTTAATGATGTTCAATTTTTCAGGAACGGCATTGGTCCGGGCCTGCTGATCATTATTGATGGTGTAAGCCTGATTTTAATGATCATCCCGGCGATGTTGTACTTAAGTCCCAGTTGGACGTGGAAATGTTTGATTTTTATAGCGCTGACCCCGTTCTTTATCCATGCCATCACAAAAAAAATTGGATCATTGTCAAAAGAGCAGCAAGAACTGTTGGCACGTCTGACGAGCTTCACCCAAGAGCTTGTATCCGGAGTGAAAATTATAAAAATTTTTTCGATGGAAAAGCAACGCTCGCAGAAGTATCAGGAAATCAGTGAAGACTTTTTAAAGAAATCGAACCATTTGAATCGTGTGGACTCGTTGTTCGGGCCGCTCATGCAAGTGGCCGTCGCTTCGGGTACCGTATTGCTTCTGTATGTTGGTGGTGGCGAGGTCATTGCTGGGGCGGCTACTTTGGGATCGTTTGTGGCGTTTCAGCGATATATAAATAAAATCATTTGGCCGTTTTCGGCATTGGGATACGGACTATCACAAATACAAAAAGGAAAAAGTGCATTCGAACGCATTCGCGCGGTTTTGCAACAACCAAAAGAGTTTCCCGAACTGTATGCCACACGAACTGATAGCGATTTAAGAGAAGTCGAGTCTATTGAGTTTAAGAATGTCGGATTTAAGTATGGAGAGATTGAAGTCTTAAAGCACATCAGTTTTGAAATGAAAAAGGGCGAATTCATTGGGGTTATGGGGCCTGTAGGCTCGGGAAAATCGACGCTTCTTCATTTGATAGCGAATTATTTAGGACACTATTCGGGACAGATTTATATTAACGGCAAAGATTATGCTCAATTCCCGAAATCAGAAATTTGGAACGTGGTCAAAATCGTTCCTCAAGAGCCTTTTTTGTTCAGCGCTTCGGTGAAAGATAATGTTGTGTTATCGACGCCGATGGAAGCAAATGATTTAGAGCAAATCATAGCGTTGATTGATTTTGATCGTGACCTTTCGGCCTTGAAATATGGAATTGAAACTCCGGTGGGGGAAAAAGGCGTGCAGTTGTCGGGTGGTCAAAAGCAACGCCTGACATTGGCGCGCGGTGTTTTTGCTAAACCTGGTGCTATTCTGCTGGATGATACGCTGAGTGCGTTGGACACGCGAACGGAAGCCAATGTTCGAGAGCATTTGTTTAAATCGAACGCGAATCAGATTCGTGTCATCGTGGCGAATAAAGTTCAATCCCTAATGAACGCGGACAGAATCATTGTCCTGAACGAGGGTGAAATAGAAGCCATCGGGACTCACCAGCAATTGTTGGTGAAATCAAAATTTTATTCTAGGCAGTGGCAATTGCAGCGTATGGTCGAGGTGCAAAGTGATTCCGTCTAGTGGTCTGTCCGAAGACAAGGAAACTACAGACAAGGAAACTACGCATCTTAACTATCGTCAGCTTTTTCAAAAGCTGAGTCCGTTCCTAAGTAATCGCAAAAGACATATACTGGGGGTTGTTTTTTTGGTGCTTGTGGCCGCTTTAAGTGGTCGGTTTATTCCTTTTTTCATTGGCTACACCATCGACCATGCGATTCTTCAAAAAGATTGGGATTTGCTTGTGTATTGCACGCTTGGCTACGCATTTTTAGAGCTGCTGAATGCGGGGCTTGAGTTCATGCAGGTATTTTATTTTCAAAAACTAGGCAATCAAATCTTGCTGGATATTCGTGCCAAGATTTTGTTCGTTATTCAGCGGATCCCCATGACTTATTTTAATAAAACCCCGGCGGGTCGTATCGTCACGCGTGCGACGAACGATGTTTCGCAGATTGGGGAAATTTTCAGTGATGGAGTGGTCAAGGTATTCATTCAATTCATCGTTTTGATTTCGATCGTTGTATCGATGATGTTGATTTCCGTTAAACTGACATTGATTTGTTTGATCACGACGCCGCTATTTTTCTTTTTAGGTATCAAGGTGACCAATCGTATCCGTGAAACTCTGCGAACTTCTAAAATTGCAACTTCGGCGTTGAACTCGTTCATTGCCGAAAGTCTCAGTGGTATGAAAATCATCCAGATGTACCAGCTTTCAAAAAGGAAGATGCACGAGTTTCAAAAACTGTCAGATGATTTAAAGATTGTGTCTTTAAAATCTGTAAAAAATTATGCGTTGATGATGCCGATCCTTAATATTTTCAATGGTTTGATTTTGGCAAGTGCTTTGTACTTTGGTGGATTTCTGGGGCAAGAGGACGGTCTGAAGGTTGGCTTGATTGTTACGTTTTTTTTGCACGCTTTGGATTTTGTTCATCCGTTTCGTGAAATCATCGAAAAGTACCAGCAGTTTCAAAACAGTTTAACCAGTGCCGAACGAGTCTTTACTCTTCTGGAAGAGCCAATCGAGCCGGGCTACACTATCGTGGAGGTGGTGCCACAAATGAATAGTTCGATTGAACTAAAGCATTTGGATTTTAGATACAGTGAAAATTCTCCAGCAATTTTAAAAGGTATTTCACTGGTGATTCCCCAGCGGCAATCTGTTGGGGTGGTCGGCAGAACGGGGGCTGGCAAATCCACGTTGGTGAATTTGCTTTTGAATCTGTATCCGCCGCCAAAGGATAAAGTTTTTATTGGTGGTCAGCCTATTGAATCCATTCCGTTAAACCAACTCAGAAAACAGATCAATTGCGTGCAGCAGGATTTGTTTTTATTCAAAGGCACTGTTATGGAAAATTTAACTCTGGGCTCGGCCGAAATTCCGGTGGAACGGGTAGAACGTGTCGCCAGCGAAATTGGTTTGACGTCCTATTTGGCCAAGACGAATCGAAGTTTATCTTATATAGTCGAAGAGTCTGGGGCTAATTTAAGCACGGGTGAAAAACAACTGATATCTTTTGCACGTATTTTAATTTTTGATCCCGAGATCGTTATTCTTGACGAGGCGACCTCAAATATTGATTCTCATTTAGAGCAATTGTTACAGGCCGCTTCTAGAAAATTGATACAAAACCGTACGTCCATCGTCATTGCCCACAGGCTATCTACAATTTTTAATTGTGATCGCATTGTGGTGCTAGACGACGGCCGAGTGATCGAAGATGGATCGCCACAAAAATTAGTATCCGAAGATTCCGTGTTTAAGCAAATGCTGGCAGATCAATCGTATCAAGAATAGCAACGGTTTTCGTGCCGACACTCGAAAACCGTTTGCATCTTATTTTACGCTTGCTCCGTAGAATCGCTTACACATCAAATGATTGTTTGTCGTGACTTTTTCGACTTTATTAAGTTTGACAATTTGGTCGAATCGCATTTCATTGATTTCGCCTTTTTCCATTAATTCATCAGCGACACGAACAACATCTGCCCAGCGCTCGGTGAGCGTTTTTTTAGCTAGGTCCATTCCTTCTTTGATAAGCTCCGTACGAGCGGTCTCCAGTTGTCGTCTCAGGGCTTCGCTCACGACGGGGTTGCCTTCGGAATTGATTTCAATGCCATAGAAGCGGTCATCAAGACCCATTTGAGTCAGTGCCTGATTGGCGAGAAGTCGGATTTTCTTTAAGTCATTTGACCAACCACCCGTCATTTCATAACCCGCCATAGATTCCGCAATCGCTCCCGCCGCTAAACGAGCGATCTTGGCCACCACGATTGAACGTGTAAGGGCAACGTAGCCTTTGATCGGTTTCGGTCGGGCATAGCCAAGATATTGTATTTTTTCAGAACCGGTACCGCTTGTTCCACCACGGATCGTGATATAAGCGACTTTTTCACCCGTTATCTCCATAATATTCCCAACGGCGTGACCGGCTTCGTGGACGGCAGTGGTGTGTGCTGTCTTTTTATTCATCAAAACTTGTTCTTGTGCAAATTCAGTGACGTTTACATTCTTTCTGTAAACGGGTTTCGCATTCGACGGCGCATCTTTCCTGCTGATTTCAACTACGACATTGACTTCACGGGGCGGCGTATTGTCGTCTAAATATGGTTTTTTTGTTTTGTTGTCCTCAATTTTAATTTCAAGGTTGTAGTCATCCATACGGCTCAAATCCAGGTCGCTTTCCAACAAGGCCAATTGAACTGCGCTACCTAGACGTTTATCAACAAACGTGCGAATTGATCGTACTCCACGAGAATGGGAAAAAAAACTTTCACCCAATGAGGACACCAGTTCCGGTGAATACTTTATTTTAAGACCTTTATACTGTTCTTCTAGTGGTCTTATTTTACCTTGCAACATTTTAATTGAGATCTTTGTTAATTCAGATCTTAAAAGTGGTTTTGTAAGAAGGATGGCTGCTAAGCGACCCATCAGCGCCTCAGGAATTCCTTGTTCGATCAAATGTTCATGAAGGATTTCTTCCTTGTTTTTTGATTTCCAAATTTCTAAACGATCCTCGTCGGCAGAAGACCCAGCAAAAAAATGTTCACCATCATTGCCAGTCAATTGAATAATGTGGTTAGTGAGGTCATATTCTTTGCCAGTCACGGGGCTGGTCCACGTGCCCCGATCTAGAATAGCGTAAAGCTTTTTAAATAGTTGGTTCTTCATGGCGCGATCTCGTCCACCCATATTCGAAGCTTCATCAAGTATCAATACACTGCCATCGGGATTGTTTCGCAGATATTTTTCAAACTCACTTTCTGCGCCGTCCAGGCCTTGCTGGAATTTAAGTGTAAAGTGATAGTCTGATGAAACATCGCCTAGATCCATAATGCCTGCGCGGTCAGGCGAGCCGAATACGCTTTCGGCAATGGCCAGACCCGTTTCCGTTTTCCCAGTCCCGGTTGTACCAATTGTCATGAAGGTAGTCGGATAATATCGAACCCCCTGAGCCATGTGATCCACTACCAGTTGATGGATGTTGTCTATCATTTCCTCTTGCCCGATAACTCGAGCAGTTAAGTTCTTGCGTAGGTCCTTCACTATTTTTCTTATTTTGGGATCGGCAAGGGGATTGCTGCTGATCGGTTGAGGCACATCAACATACACATCGTTGTTGATCACAAAATACCATTTATGGTCTTTGCTTTCTTTAAGTTCGACGTTAAGCTCTTGGACCAAATGAGGAAGCCACTTTCTGGAGATCAGGGCTTTGGCAACCCCGTCGACTAAGTCTTTAAATACGCCTTCGGCTCTTCGGTTCATCAATCGACCATGGCTGTGAATGTTTACATTCACGGTGGCTAAGTAATCAATCGCTGCGTCAGAGATATTAAATTTAACACCGTTGTATTTTTTGGCCACGTCATCATTTCGAAAGGCAATAGCCGAGCGCAGAATTCTTTTCAGTACAGGCTTAGTTAAAGGGCTTGAAAGTAGAAAGTCATCTATACGATTTAAAATTTCTTCCGGTAACAAATCGTTGTCGCCCGCTTTTTGTTTGGTTGTGAAAACTCTTTTTACTTCATCGGAAGTTACCTTTGCCATATAGTCGCGCAGTTGTTCATCCGTCCAATTTTTTGCATTTTCGGGGATCAATTGACGTGCCCCGCGATTGCTGGTGAGGACGATCAGTGTCTGACGGCCATTCAATTTTTCTCCGTTGCCGGCCGTGATTTCCCCTTTGTCGAAGAACTCCATCAAACGAGTGTAAATATACGGGTGCATTTTCTCGGCTTCGTTGAAAATGACGACACCGCGGCCGCCAGTTCGTCTCAGAAACTCGGTTAGCTCGCCTTTCTGATCGCCTTTCCACGCTTTTTCGGCATCTAAAAGTTTATGTGCCATTACCGAAGCCATTTCTTTATCTCCGGCGGCGTAGTCGTTACCATCGATCGTTAGAATAAACTGGGGATCGGCTAGTTTTTCTTTCGCCAGTTGTTCGGCAACAAACGATTTTCCCACACCAGACGTTCCCGTGATCATAACGATTCTAGGCCGCGTCGAATTTTTGTCATCTAAAACGTGGGCATTACGAACCAATGCTTTCACTAAATGTTCTTGTCCAAAGACTTTTTGATTTAATTTTTCTTCTAACGCAGAATTCGCCGAGTATTCTCCCATCAATGATTCTAAACCCAGTTGAAAACCACTTTTCACAAGAACGAGGGCATGGGAAGAAGATTTTGAATCAAGCACTGCCGATGTTGTCGCCGAGCCCTGACCGATACGTCGGTAATGTTCGCCCACTTTTCCTAGAAATAAATGAGGATCCGTCACGGGTTTTATCTCTGAATAACCATCATTTGCTTCAAAGCGATTGAGGTCGATTTTAAGTTTACTTGGGTCAAACACAAAAGATTGTGGGCTTTGATCCAAGTACTTAGGCGTGGTGATGCGAATGCGATGACCGTCCGAGGCTCGCGTAATAATAACAGAGCTTTCACGAGGACTTTTTGCATGGAATGAAGTCACGGCATACAATTGTCCACTATCTTGAAAAACGGAATAGCTCCAGGCAACAACGCTTTGAAAACTGACCGGAAGTGGGACGATATAGCCTTCCTGCATGACAAGAAAGCGGCGAATAGCTTTGTGATCAAGTTCATCTTCCACGATTACAGCCTCTATTTTTGCCTGGTTTGGACGGATCATTTTTATCGTGTCCTTAGACAGCAGCGGATAGAGCTTGTCACTGCTATCTTTAAAAGTGAATTCGTCAACGGTCAGCTTGATGGATGAGGCATTCAAAAATTTCGCGTAATTGAGGTACTCAATTTCTGCTAGCACCAAATTTGATAACATTAATATGGTCACCACGATCCACATTGGGAGGGAACTATGGCTATATATAGTACTGTTGTTACGAACTGCTAACGTCACACGATTCTCCTTCACTCAACTTTTTCATTCAAAACTTCACTCAGCGTCTTTCACTGAAATTTGTCTCTGCTGTCTAAGAATTAGCCAGTTTACAAGGCTCACACGCTGTATAGAGTTTTAGATCAATGACAAAATAGACGTTGCGAAAATAATTCCACAACTGTCGTTTATGCATACAATTAGTATTTGTTATTTAGTCTGCTCTTTAGTCTGTTATCTATCTCTGGTGGAATTGAGCGATGGGGATTGAGCGATAAATTGCGGAGTAGCACGCTTGAGGTGTTGATTAAAAGATGACTCAGTCGATACAGTTTCATACTTCAATAGCAAATAACGGCGCAATTTTTATCAGATGAAGCGATGGCTGTACCAATTTTTTTCTTTGGCAATTTGTTGAAGATTGTACTCTGTTTTATAAAGACGATCTTCACGATTGGCGGCGCTGACCGCCAGTTTTATGTGAGTTGCGTACTCCAAGAGTTCAACGTCACCTTCCGAATTACCGGCGGCCAAAAAAGGCGTGATCGTGTTGTTTTGTTGGTAGCCTTGTACTTTGCCAGCTCGATATGTAATCACTCCATTTTTTTGGTCTGTAATGATTCCCTGATTTACGATTGTTTCTACGCCAATCACGGCAGAGTTGTCCAAGCCCAGTGCTCGGGCGCCGGGTTGAACCGCCCACGTGATAGAAGCCGTGATGATTTTGATTGTGACGTTATTTTGTTTTAGAAGATCGATCAGTTTTTTCTGTTCCTCGAAAATGGGAAATGGCACCAAGCTGTTTAAAGCTTGATCGGCCCATGTCTGTATTTGGGTCAGTGGAAGACCTTTGTATATTTGCGCCAACCAAAGATAGGCGTCTTTTGGATCTCCATTCTTTTTCTTGAGTTCCAAGTAATGTTTCCAGGGGTTTGGGGGCAATGGAACTAGACGATTGTCTATTGTGTAGTGGAATAGATTTTCACCCAGATCGGTATCCCAAAGCGTTCCATCGGCGTCAAAGAGTGCAACTAAAGGAGATCGATTTTTCTTGAGTTCCGCTAAAGTTTCATTTAACTGTTCCCAAAACGTTTGGGGATAAGATTTATATTTCATTAATTGAAACCCTAGCGTAGTTTTAGTACACTGTCCATAAATTGAAATTACGAGAGTAACGATGAGCTTTTACTGCCGAGTTCTGCAACGAGAAGATATTGATGAGCTTCTTGATTTTGAAAATAAAAAACTGATTGAAATTGAGCCCAATGAAATGGAGCGAGAGTTTATTAAATGGAATTCTCGTTGGCGCAAAGAATCTCTAGAGCATTATGCAAACTTGGGGTGGAGTTTTGTGGCCCGAAACTCTGAGATTAGATCTAGTTTTTCATCGGAAGGGTTGCTTGTTGGTTATTTTACCGCGCAGCCGTTATTGTTTTTAGACGGCCAGACTCAGTCGTTATGGGTAGAACATTTATCCTATTCCACATTGCAAGCACGTGATGAGCTTGTAGAGCTTGCTTATCGTTTAGCCCGAGATAAACATTTTCAACGGGTTTACTTTTTGAACAATCAGGGTGTTGTGAACTCGGTGAATGCGTTCAAACCAGAATCTTGGAATTCTCAAATGATATATGTGAAGACAACCAAATGAATCCATTAGGCCGGGATCAACGAAATCAAAATCTGATGCGCATGGGCCGTGAGATGTTTGATTTGCTAGTGATTGGCGGTGGTATTACGGGTGCGGGCGTGGCTCGCGATGCCAGTTCTCGGGGGATGAGGGTGGCGCAGGTCGAAGCCAATGACTTTGCCTCCGGTACTTCGTCTCGATCAAGCAAACTCATTCATGGTGGAATTCGTTACCTGGAAAATATGGAATTCAAATTGGTTTTTGAAGCTCTTTCCGAGCGAAAAACTCTTTTTGAAATTGCACCGCACTTGGTTCATCCGATGCGTTTTATGATTCCCATTTTTAAAGAGTCTCGGGTGACATTCTTTAAAATGGGTCTTGGCATGTGGTTATACGATCTTCTTTCTTTGTTTCAAGCTCCGGAAATTCATAAAAAACTGGCGGCGGAACAAACGCTATCGACTCAGAAAGAATTGAAATCCAACAGTCTGGTCGGCTCATATATATACTACGATGCGTATATGGATGATGATCGTTTAACAATTGAAACGATTCGTTCAGCGGCTCATTTTGGCGCGGCCGTTGGTAATTATATTCGCGTCTTATCAATAGAAAAAATGCCGGATCATTACCAAGTGGATGTTGTTGACGAAGTTACGCAAACCCAGATTTCTATTCGCACTCGGCAAATTGTCAGTTGCACTGGCCCATGGACCGATATTTTTGGTTCGGGGATTGAAAAAGGATGGAAGAAAAAATTGCGTCCAACAAAAGGGATTCATATCATTCTTCCTCGAAACAAGTTGCCCTTGCATCAAGCGATTGTGATGGGGGCCGAAAAAAGCAACCGTATTATTTTTGGTATCCCCCGGGGCGACTATCTGATTGTCGGCACGACAGACACCGATTTTCCTGAGAATCCGAGTGGTGTTCATTCCGACAAAGCCGATATCGATTATTTGCTACAGGTTTTAAAATCGTATTTTCCAGAGTCGTCGATTGCGGCAAGTGATATCATATCTTCGTATTCGGGTGTCCGCCCCCTGGTGAAAGATGATTCCGATACGCCCAATACCACCAGTCGTGAGCATTTAATATTCAAAGACCAGATGGGAATCGTACATGTTACGGGCGGCAAATACACGACGTACCGGAAGATGGCCGAAGACGCCGTGCTTGAGGTGATCAAAGATCTGCCTTATGAAAAACGTTACGAATATAAAAATTCGCGAACGCATGAACCGATCAATGATTTGGTGAACGAATCAAATTATCGAGATTTTATTTCACAGGATCGGAATATTGAAGAGACAAAATTAGCCGAACGTTATGGCCCGGAGGCTTTAAAAATTATAAAACCTTTGAAGACCTACAGCTTATTGCAGCGAGAGGTGGCTTTTCATATCGACAATACCATGTGCTTGACGATACCAGATTTTTTCCTACGCCGTTCAGGATTGTTTCTTTACCATCGCGATCATGGCCTCAGTAAATTCCAAGAAATCTCTAAAGTGTTTCGAGACAAGCTTAATTACTCGGAAAAACAAGTTGGCGAGGATCTAAATACCATCCACGAAGCGATTAAAAAAGAAATGGGTTGGAAGAACGCCTCGACGACGTCGAGCTAGCTAAGCCCATTTTATCGTCGTCTTTAGGCAATGAACGTTTTATGAAGCCGCTTAAGTGCCTCTTCCGCCTGAGTGTCTTTCACTAAAAAGCAAAAATTGTGTTTACTGGCGCCCAGGCAAATCATGCGAACATTGATTTCGGGAATCGATTCAAAGATCTTCTTTGCTAGGCCCGAGGTGTGAATGATGTTATTGCCGATCAGTGAAACCAGGGACAATCCGTCCTCGATGTGAACTTCCGCAATGGCTTCTAGTTTTTTGAAGAGATCTTTGTTTTGTAACGTGGTCTCGTCCAGGGTCATCGAAACAGAAATTTCAGATGTCGTGATGGCATCGACAGAAACTTTGTGATCATTGAAAATTGTGAAGACATGAAATAAAAAACCATGTGTTTGCAGCATTTCCGGCGTGGACAATGTCACCAGAACCTGCTTTCGTCGCAGTGCCATCGCGCGGATAAGTGGTTGCAGCTCGACGTCTTTGCGAACCCATGTTCCGCCTTTGTTGGCATCAAAGCTTGAACCTACAAATACGGGGATGTTTTTGCGAATGGCTGGCAGCAATGTGGCGGGATGAAGAACCTTGGCGCCGAAGGTTGCCAGCTCGGAGGCTTCCTTGAAGGAAATTTCGTTAATGACTTTGGCTTCTTTGACTAGGCGGGGATCCGTCGTCAAAATTCCGGTCACGTCTGTCCATATTTCCAGAATATCGGCGTTGATGCCTTCGGCCAGAATTGCGGCCGAGAAATCACTGCCTCCGCGCCCCAGCGTGGTGGTGTGCCCATCTACAGTCGAGCCGATAAAACCTTGGGCAACACCGACATCATTTGTTTTCAATACGGCGGAAAAAAAATCAGGTGCGTGCTGATTGATCCATTCTTGGTTTGGTTTTGCCTTTCCAAATAAGTCATCGGTTTTCAAAATTTCGCGAGCATCATACAAAATAGCTCGGCGATTTTGGCTGGCCAGTTCGTTGGCCATGGCCTGGGTAAACAGGACCGAAGACATGCGCTCGCCCAGACTTTGCAGGGTATCTAAAGCTTTCAGTGATAAGTCTTTCAGATAAAAGACACCTTTGACGATTGATTCCAGTTCCTGAAATAAATTGGTCAGAGCGGTATGGCCTTTGGTTTCAAGTTTTAGCTCGTCCGCAATGACGAGGTGACGTTTGCGGATGTCTGCAATAAGGCTTTCCAGTTGTGGCCATTCGTAGCTAAGCGCTTTGTGGCCCAGGGCTATTAGAAGATTAGTCGTGCCTGATGTCGCCGACACGACAACGAGACTGGCATTTTGGCTGAGGCTGACTTGAGCACTGCGTTTCATACATTGAGCATCGCCCATAGAAGTACCGCCAAATTTAGAGACTACAATTTTTTTCATAAAATTCTCCAGCAAGGTCTGTTTATAACGAATTTTTTTTGGGACGTGAATTTCCGAGTCAAATGATGCTAAGCGTTTTTTTCATGATCAAGTGACAAACTAAATTGCATAAATATCTGCATTGACTCTTGTTTTGTCGAAACCTACACTCTTTATATTACGTCAAAAAATTTGGCCCTTTTCGCCAATTTGACTCAACATAATTTTAGACCCGAGACAGGATGAGTATGGGATTTTTAGACAGAGTTTCAGATTATTTTTCAAATGATATTGCTATCGATTTAGGAACAGCAAACACCTTGGTATACGTAAAAGGCCGCGGCATTATTCTGGACGAGCCGTCAGTGGTGGCTGTTCAAAAAAATTATCGTGGTTTACAAAATCGAGTTTTAGCCGTCGGTAAAGAAGCCAAAGAAATGTTAGGCCGAACACCCGGCAGCATCGTGGCGATTCGCCCAATCAAGGACGGAGTGATCGCCGATTTTGAAGTGACTCAATCCATGTTGAAGTATTTCATCACAAAATCGATGGGCGAGAAAAAAAGTTTCATGCGTCCGCGAATTATCATCTGTGTCCCTTACGGGATCACGCAGGTGGAAAAGCGTGCTGTTCGTGAGGCGGCTCAATCGGCAGGTGCGCGTGAGGTCTATTTGATCGAAGAACCCATGGCTGCCGCTATTGGTGCGGGTTTGCCCATCACTGAACCCAGCGGCAACATGGTGGTCGACATGGGTGGCGGTACGACGGGTGTCGCTGTTATCTCTTTGGGTGGGATTGTTTACTGTAAATCTATCAAGGTGGCGGGTGATAAATTTGATGAAGCGATCGTGAATTACATTCGTCGGCAGTTTAATTTGTTGATTGGTGAAAGAACGGCTGAAAAAATTAAAATTGAAATTGGCAATGCGTATCCATTCGAAGAAGAGCGTACGATGGAAATTAAAGGCCGTGATTTGGTAGCGGGTGCGCCTAAAACTATCGAGGTTACGTCTTCACAAGTGAATGATGCATTGATGGATCCATTGTCTGAAGTTGTTGATGCGGTTCGCACCGCACTTGAAAAAACACCTCCAGAGCTGGCTTCAGATATCGTTGATAATGGTATCGTATTAACGGGTGGTGGCGCCCTTTTAGCCAATTTAGATGTTCTTCTTCGGGAAAGAACGGGTCTTCCTGTTTCCATCGCCGAAGATCCTTTAAGCTGTGTGGTTCTGGGGTCAGGAAAAGTGTTAGATAATTTAGATTTACTGCGACAGCTGACTGTCGAGTAATCGAGAGGAAAACCAGTGGTGGATCTGTCGACACGAACGCGGCCGGATCATAACCTGAAAAATGATCCCGTAGACATCAAGTCTCTGGTTCGTCCTTTGTCGTTGTTCTTTTTTTTTTCGTTGATGAACGAAACTAAATCGATCCACTTTACGATTAAAACCATCGAGAAATTAAAAAAGCTAAAGCCAGGTTCAGATTTGAATGGGATGATGATCAAATTTGCCACCGAGTTATTTTTAAAAAATGAAAATACTGAAGTTTACATCACGAAAAATGTAGGTGAGTTTTGGGTTTTACCGCGCGATCTGGAGCTGGGTCCGTGGAAAGAGTTCCATAAAAAGATTTCTAAAAAAGAATTGGTGTCGTTACTGTGGGGATTAGTTATTAAAATTCCTGAAACCGAAATTTTAAAAGCTCTTGATGTTTCCCAAGGGACGCATCGATTTCGAGTTGCCAGTGCGTTGAAAAAATTGGGATCAAATACCTTTTTACTTAAATAACGGGATAATCGAGTGGAGTTTATTAAACTTAAAAAACATAAAAGCCGAGAGATAAGCGATTTTGTCGCTAGCCATCTGCTTTTTGAATATGCTCGTAATACTTTAGATCCCGAACGCAAGAAGGCTGTCGAGAAGGTTTTGGAAACGACGCCCGAGATTCAGAATGAATTTATCCGTTTGATCAATGGAATGCAGTATTGTGAAAAACTGAGTGAAACATTAGTGAATGATATGGCCATTAAACAAATTGAACTGCAATCGTCTCAGGTCAATTTTATTGTGAATCGTTTACGGTGGCATCAATGGCCACTCGGTTTTAAATGGCTTATTGAGGCGGGTATCGTGACATTGATGTTAGTATTGGTTTTGAATGTTTTGCCACTCAATAGAATAATTCACTTAGGTGATGGAGTTGATAGTCAAAATATTATTGCGGAAGTCGATCGAAAAAAGAGAGATTTAGGTGCGGATGGCCCGATGGCCAACGAAGAAAAACCAGACTTTGCTGACGAGGAGCCAAGAAAACCCGAAACTACAGTAGCCACGCACTCGGCTCCTGTTGCAGAGACAAAACCAAAAGATGAGCCTAAAAAGCCGATGGCTTCGCAGGTCAAGACAGCTGCGACCTCGACGTCAGCCGCTTCATCAGCGGTGTTGCCGGAAAAATCGGCTCAAGCTAAAACTACGGGGCAGATTTTTCGGGGGCAGTTTTTGGTTACGAATGCGGAAATGGTATCGCCTAAAATTAAGGATAAGATCAAAGAGCTTGGGGGGCAAAAAGCAGGGGGGGTAGAAATTGGTTGGTTGAAAACTCCCAACGTCTATTATTTCCATTTTACAATTCCAGAAGCGAAGTTAGGCGAACTCGAGGTTTTATTGAAAGAATATTCCGCGGGTAGACTATTAAAAGAGACTCATCCTCGTGTAATGCCTGATGGAATTATTCGTCTTCTTTTTACAGTTGAAGAAAATCCGGAGCCTAAGGGTTCTCCCTAGACGGGTTGGTAAGGGCAGTTGGTAAGGACAGGGCAGTTGGTAAGGACACTAGATGAGGAAGATAATTTTAAAACGTAAAAAGCCTAAACGTTCGATAAGAACAATCATTATTTTTTGGTTTTTGCTATTGTCTTTGCTGCCATTAATGTTTGTTGCGTACTATTCATCTATTAAGTACGAACAAGCCATTGATAAAGAGTTACTACAGCGACTATCTGTCAACGCTCGTGAAATTGAAGTCATCGTCGCCGATTTTAAATCAGGACTTCAAGCTCGCCGAGATCGGTACCTGAAAGATCCTTATTTGGTGTATAGTTTGTCTATCGGTGACAGTCAAAGTCTGAGCCAGCTTGGTCAGGAGTATATTCTTCAAGAGTCTTCATCGGAACTGGTTTTTTTTAATCGTGAGGCTCGGCAAATTGCAAAAATTGTAAAAAACGATAAGAACGAAGTCGTGTCTTTGTCAAATCGAGACGAGGCCACGTTTTTGTCAGAAAAATATATTGCGGCATTAAAATCCAGCAAAGATATACCAATTCTAGAGTATGGCAGTGATCGGATTATACTGACATTACTTTCGCGGGTACAAAACCAGGGCCGGAAAACAATCGGCTATTTGCAACAAAAAATTTATCTCGATTCGACATTTATTGGCCGATTGAAAAATCGTTTAAAGCTGGAGTTTGTTTTAGGTAAGGAAGACAGTACAATTATTTTGTCTAGTTTCAAATCGACACAAAATATAAGTATTTTTAACAAAATTCAGTCTGTGGCATATTCAAAAGAACCAATCGTAGAAGTTCCAATTAAAAATATTCCGTATGGATTCTATGTTTCGTTCATGGATTGGGGACATTCACGATTTTTATTGTCATTGGGAGTGTCGAAATCAGATTCTCAAGCTGTTTTAAAAAATATTAATCTAGCGTATTTTAGTGTTGTTGGTGTGGTCATTATATTTTTGATAATTACGGTCATTATTACCAGTAAATGGATTTTGGCTCCGTTAAATAATTTGGTTGAAGCGTTGCAGTCATTTGAAACTCAGGAACAGGCTGTCACGATTCCAGTCAAGAGTGATACTGAAATTGGTATTCTGACAGGAAGTTTCAACCAGATGAGTATTAATATTTCTCAAGCCCGGAATGATTTAAAGAAAAAGGTGCAAGAGCTTGAGGAGGCCAATAAAGAATTGAAAGAGACGCAAAAAAAACTGGTTCATTCAGCAAAAATGATATCTTTGGGTGAACTGGTCGCTGGGGTTGCCCACGAATTAAATAATCCGATTAGTTTTATATATAGCAACATGAGTTATTTGCGGGATTATTCCAGCAAATTGATCGATTTAGTTCGCACGAGCAGTCAGGACATGGAGGCTTTAGAAAAGAAAAAAATAGACTACGAGTTTGACTATATCGTGACGGACCTTCCCAAATTAATTTCTTCATGTGAAGAGGGGGCTCGACGTACGCGTGATATCGTTCTTGGCCTCAGAAATTTTTCACGTATTGATGAGTCTCAGATAAAAGAAGTGGATCTACGTGAAACGATTGATACCACCCTGAATTTGCTGCAGGGGGAGTTAAAAAACAAAATTGAAGTTAAAAAAGACTATGAGCCTATTCCAAATATTAAATGTTTTGCGAGTCAAATTAGCCAAGTATTCGTAAATTTGTTGTCCAACGCAATTCAGGCTATTGCTGGTAGTGGAACGATTTGGATTCATACGAGTTTGATTAGGGAAAAAGAAAATTGGGTCCAGATTTCGATTCAAGACAGTGGCAGTGGAATTCCAGCAGAAAATTTAGACAAAATCTTTGATCCTTTTTTCACTACAAAGGGTGTTGGGCAAGGCACTGGACTGGGCTTAAGTATCACTTATGGCATAGTTCAAAAACATGGTGGAGATATTCAAGTTAAGTCGCAGGTGAATGTCGGTACCGAGTTTATAATTCAACTGCCTATCGAGCCACGACTAGGTAAATAGCTGTTTCCAGGCCTTAATTTTCTCAATTTAAAACCGAATATGCGGGATACGAACGGTGTTCATATTGAACGACAGTCTCGTATTGAGAAAACAGTTTCAAATATTTAGAAATTTGCAAATGAAGGCATATTTTTGTGTTAAACTAGAGGTCAAATGAAAGTGCATAAAAAGAAAGAAGATAACAAAAATGCATTTCTTATAGGAATCTTTTTTTTGATTTCATCAGTATTTTTCGGAGTCTATGTTTCTTCTGAAGATCATTTAAGTATCAAGGAAGGCCAAACAGATTTTTCCTCTATAACACAATCAAATCAATTGGATCAGATTAACGATCATTTAAAAACTACGAACGACAAGATGGAACTTCAAAAATTGAAAGCCCTAGTGGCTAATTTGAAAGTGGAACACGAGCTGACCAAATCAGAAAATCTCAAGAGCCAATATGAGGCAAAAGAGCCGATTATTAATTTTGATGAAGACCCACGTGAACGCCGCTTGGCCGAAGATCTTGGGCGCACTAATCAACTTAAAAAGGTACCTTTGGATCCTCGGTCTCAGGTGTATAATTCAGTTTTAGAAGATCGGCAGGCGCACAAGCGGCAGGAAGAAGAGCGACGAAGGCAGGCACAAAAATTTGTTGCTGACGCTCGTAAAGATGGATGGGTTGTTCGGCTCGACGACAAACACCAAATTAAATCATATAGACGTATCGACTCCAGCGAAGAGGTGGATCCCGAAAATATTGATTACCGTGGTTTTAGTGTTGTTCCTAAATAATTTCTTGTTAAAAAGCCAAGACTTTAAGTCTGTAAGACCTTAAAAGACGTTTCATTAAACGAAACGTCTTTTGTAACACTTTGATTTATTGTCTATTTACGCGAATCGTTAGCTAATGAGTCAACCCTTCGGTTGTCATCATCCAACAATCACTATAAACTTGTGGTGATATTGTTCATTTTATCCATCATGGGAGCAAAGTATGAAATTGAATGTTCTATTGTTGTTAGCGATCAGTTTTTTTATCACGCAATGTGGGCCAAAGGCTTTTGTGAAAGGCAAATACGATGACGTTGAGAAAGAAAATTTGCTAAATGACCAATGGTCAGAAACAGATATGCAAAATGCGGTAAAAGATTTGGTTGCGAGTGCTGTGTCTCACCCTTCGATTGCAAATGCAAAGACGCCTCCGGTAGTTATGGTCACTCAATTACAAAATAAGACCAGTGAGCACATTGATACTCAAAGCATAATGGACATGTTGCGAGTTGAGTTAATGAATTCTGGTCGAGTGGAATTTATAGATAAAGAAGCGCGTGAAGACATCAAAGACGAATACAACTACCAAAACTCAGGAATGGTTTCGGATGAAACGAAAAAGGGGCCGGGCGGCCAAACAGGTGCGGATTTTATACTGAATGGTCGTATGGATTCTATTGTTCAAGAAGTTGGTAAAGATAAAACAGTTTATTATAAAATGACTTTGAATTTGACTAACTTGAAAACATCGAAAATTGTATGGTCAAACTATAAACAAATGCGAAAACAATTTAAAAAGAAATCTGTTGGGTTGTAACCCTTATTGTTTTATTTTTGGCAATCAACTATATGAAACCTATTCGAATGATTTTGAAATTTTCAGTCATAGTTGGTTGTCTGCTTACGGGCAGTTGTGCCACTTATCAGAGTAAAGTCTTTAAGTCCCGTGAACTGGTCGAGTCGGGGCAAATTTCTGAAGCCGTTAAAAATCTTAAAACTTTTGCTGATCAGCCAGGCGATGACCAGCTGATTTATGTGCTCGACTATGCGACGTTGCTGCAATACTCCGGTGATTTGACGGAAAGTAATCAGTATTTTTTCAAAGCCTTGAAACTAATTGATCAGTTTGACTATCAATCTATTAGTCGTGTAACGGGGTCATTACTTTTTAATGAAGAAATGGTTCAATATAAGGGTGACACGTTCGAGAAGATATTTGTGAATGCCTATTTAGCGCTTAATTTTTTAGAACTCAATGACTTGGACTCGGCTTTGGTGGAATCACGTCGAATCAATCAAAAATATCAAGTGTATCGACAAGAAGAAAAAAAGAATTTTGAGATGAATTCTTTTGCCAGTTATTTATCGGCGATGATTTGGGAGGCTGATAAAAAATATGATGATGCTTATTTGGCGTTTCTTGAAGCGTATAAGATAGATTCTAATGTAGGGCAGATTCACGAAGATCTGATTCGTACGGCTCGTAAAGCGCAGAGAATGGATGAGTACAAGAAATGGAAAAGCCAATTCCCACAAGTGAAAGAGGATCCGCGTTGGTATGATTCGTCTTTAGCAGATGTAATCATTATTTTTCAAAATGGTTGGGGTGCGCGAAAGGATTTCAATCCACAGAGTCCTCGGTTTCCAATTCTAAAATCAGTTTATTCGGAAAGTCGCAATGCCCGTATTAGCATCGAGCCCCTAGGTAAAAATGGAACACCTTATCTAGATCAAACGGCGTTTGTATACAGTGTTGACGATGCCTCCATACGAACATTAGTTGAAGATCAGGGGTCGCTAGTTGCCCGTCGCTTAACTGGTGTCGTTGCGAAAGAGGTCGCGGCTGATCAGATTCGCCAAAAAAACGAATTACTTGGATTGGTGGCACAAATTGCTATGCATGCTTCTGATCGTGCGGATTTGCGTCAGTGGTCATTTCTTCCCAGGGAATTTCAAATGGCCCGTATTCGCGTAAAGCCAGGTAAATACAATTTAAGATTAACGACACAAAATCGTTATTCAGAAACCGCAGCTGGTGGTTTGTCTGAAAAAGAATTTGAAATCAAAGCGGGCAAAACACGATTTTTTAATTGGCGTCGATTTTAGTATTATTCAAATCGATATCGCAAAGACACTCCAGAGGAAATATAATACTGTAAATCTTTATTTGAATTGTTGAGTACCGCGACCAGTCCCGAATCAATTATTCGTACTAGGTATGCCAGTTCAAACCGGGTCGACCAGAACGTCAAAGCAGAGCCAAATTCAAATCCCCAGCGCAATCGCGTTTCATCATAGTAGTTTTTTTCTGGATATTGAGATGGTGATTCCAAGAAATAAGCTTTGTAATCTAGGGTTCTGGTAGTGAATATTCCCATTTGCAACGGGTGCAAAGTTTTATCATCGATATTGTACTGCCAACGCGAATAACGATATCCGAAATTGACTTGAGTATAATGCCGACCTTCATTTGAATACATACCAAGTCCGAACTCCAATGCATGACGAGGATTCCATTCGTGGATTGCTCCTAAAGAAAATCTCCCCAGAAAACCAGTACGCCCCACGACTCCCAGCCATTCTGCGAAGGCACTCGAGGAAATAAAAACAAGTATAAGTATTAGTTTTTTAGTGAAATGGATGTTGCTTCTCCTGTAGCCATTTGTTTAATAAGTGCTTGATTGTTTTCTATCTCCAATTGCAGCCATTGTGTTTGTTCGACTCGGGGACTTTGAAGAAGAGTGGTATTATTGTCGTTACCTAACCAATAAACGTGATTATGGCCATTGATGACCATTTTTACTTTTGCATTTTTAATTACTTCGTCGAAATTTATGGCGTCTTTTTCGAAATATCTTTCGGGATCACGAAGTGATGCGTGAGTAAAAATAATAATTGGGAAATTGGATTCGTCCACCGTTTGTTTTAGCCAGGATGAATTAAATTCTTCGGGATTTTCCCAGTTTGCAGAATGAAATAAAATAAATCGATAAGAATTCCATTCAAAATAGTAATTGACCGGGCCAAAAACTTTTCGAAATAAAGAGGGGCCAGCTCCGATTGCATCGTGATTGCCGAGTACTGTAAAAGTAGGCTTGTTAATTCGTACATAGGAATCTAGAAATTGGTCATACTCTAAATTATAACCGCTATTAGTAAAGTCCCCAAGCCCCACTACAAAATCGACATCGCTTTGATTAATACGAAAAACAACGCGATCTAGATCTTTATAGTTTTGATGTGAATCGGCAAAGATCGCAATTTTAATTTTTGTGCCAGTGTTGAGTGCATTCAATTTGTGATGATTCGCAGAATTTAGTTCACGGTCTTTGCGAATCAACTGATCGGAAAATGGAGAGTCTCTAAATGGGGCACAAGAAGAGGTTATAAGAAAAGTAAGAAGCAGGCCTAAAATTTTCATAAGATTTGAAACTCCATACTTATTTTGCTATAGAGATCTGAGTTAATGGATTGTACGGCCCCTTGCGAGCGAAACGATTGTTGACCTTCATATAATTTTCTTCCATTTGAAAATCCTCCTACGAAACGGAATACGGTAGTTTTTTTTACTCGGAGTTTAAGTCCGCCTTCGTAGTAGTTTTCTTGATAAAAAAGCCGTTTTTCATCATTGAGGCGTTGAGTATGAGCATACGAGCGAGTCGAGATTCCCGATTGAATAAAGGAAGAGACCTCGCCAGAGTGGATGAATTCCCCTTCATAGCTTACGCCGACAACTCCCATATGAATTTGTGATGTCCAAAACCCGGGCTCATGCCAAATAACTCGTAAAAATGGAATCCCAATTATGACTGTTGTGTTGGAGTGTGGTTTGAAACTTGCGCCAACTATAGGAAGGGTTTGGCCATTCAAATAACCTCGGTTATTTGAGCTTTCTAACCCTAGAAACCAACGAACAGAATCTTCATTGAATAAAGATGGCAAGTGGTAGGCAAATGCATAACGATTAAAAACGTCGCGGTCATTTCGGTATGGTTCTTCGCTGGCAGAATCGTGAAATGCAAAAAAGGTAAATGTACTTTTCTCTGTACGTTTTTCTAAGCCCAGGCCAATCGAGCGTGATTGCAAGTTAGATCCAATTTCAACGACATTGTTACCGACATGCATATCGGTTCGGGCCAGGCTTAGGGATTCGTCACTGGATTTAAGGGATGCCGACCACTCGTTTGTTTGAATCAGCGGTAAATGGATTGTTCCACCATAAAAGCGAACTGGAGATTCTTTGTTTTGATCAGGCCGGGTCCAAATGTCGGATTGAAATTCAAACTTGATACGAGAATATCCTTCTTCAATTGCGGGGATGATTCCTAGTGGTTCACTTTGGACCACGAGTGAGTAAAGTGTTGTGAGCCAAATAGCAAAAAGTGATTTGAGTGACATAGACTGAAAATCGTAACAATCGGCCAATAAGAATCAAGTGAAGACCGGTATTTGGAGTTTCTTTAAGCAAAAAAAAAAGGACCTATCGGTCCTTTTTTAATCATTCGTTTGATCAATAAATCTGTCTAGTGGTTAACTAGAGTGTGGTAACTGATTCAAATTAGGATTATGCGTTGGTAAATTTGGTGTTTCTTCTTCTTGAGCTGCACCAGAAAGTACGGTCGCTTTTTCAGCTGCAATTTTAACTGTTGTATCTGGATTGTAACGAGTTGCCGCGTTCACAATTCTATTTTCTAAGTTATTTTTGATTTCTTCAGTGGCCAATTTTTCGATTAACTGTTGGTTTTGAGCTTGTTTCGTCATGTAATCTTGAGGAAATGCACCTAATTTAGCCAAGTAGCTAGAGATACTTCCGTTAGCATTTTGAATGATTTCGCGAAGAGTGAAAAGCGGAGCGTATTGAGCAGATTTTTTTTCAGCTTCAAAAATGATCTGTGTCAGAGTCGCTGCCGTGATGTCGTTTTTAGACTTGTTATCAATAACCATCACTTCTTCATTTATTCGGATCATTTTTGCGATATCGTCCAGAGTAACATAACAACTTTGCTGAGTGTCATATAACTTACGATTTTGGTATCTTTTGATGATTTTAACTTTTGAGTTTGGCTTAGATAACCCTAAAGTTGATGAACTCATTTGTGGTTGAGTTGTATCGTTTTGATTAATCACTTTTGCCTCCCTTTTAAAACCTTTTCCAATCAAGCTGACAGGAAGGGTTTGTATGACAAGGCGCAAACTAGCCGTGCTGCGTAGGGCTGTCAAGCTCTGTTGAAAAAAAAGTCACATATGCGCCGCGAAATCCTTTAAGAGAGACTGATTTTAAAGCGCTTGTGGTTAGAAAAATCACTTAAATTTTCATTTTTTTCTCACCTAGGCCTTAAGTCGTATCGACTTTCATCCGAACAGAAGGACAGACCAAATGTCTCAAGGAGATTGTTCGGTGAAAAGCAAGGATAATCAGCATCTTAAGGGCGGCGATCTGGTAATTTTGTTCTCATTAATGGTTGTGACCGTTCTCAGTTATGGCAGTTATTCAAGACATATTTTCTCTTCAGAAAAAATTTCATCAGATCAGTTCAAAGCAGAAATTTTGGCTTATCAGGCTGCACAGATTTTTCTGTTAAAAAGTGTCGTGAAAAGCCCAAATAAATCTCGTTCGGTGGCTTCGGACGACGGAGGCGCTATGGAAGTTTCTATTGGTGAGGACTCCAAAGGTAATCCGTATCGCTTTCAAGTTATCCAGGACGGTAAGGATAATTATCGCGTCTTTTTATCTAAAGAAATCGAGTCCAGTGCTGATCCGTCTGTTGATACTTCTGATGTGACCAGGTCCGGCTTTAACTTAAAAATTGATTTATCGTCACAGCCAGAGACTTAGGTCTATTTTTTCCTGTTTCATTTAAGGAATTATCCTGCGCATCCGAAATGTTTCACAGAGGTGCTGCATGTTTAAGCGAAATCTAGAGATAACCAGCCTGATCTTAGGAATCTTGGTCTCTAGCTGCGCGCATAAAGGAAGCTCCGAGCGAAGCATCAGTTCGACAACTCCAGTTAGTGAAGGCAGTTATTATCAGGAGTCCTCCTATAAAGATGGCAACTTTGCACCTAAGAAATTTACTCCTCCACCCATGCTTTCTGAATCTGACAAAATGGATCCATTTTATTTGCGCACCCAGGCCGACTATCACTATTCCTTAGGAGAGGCCTATTCCCTAGAGGGCCAAGCTCAAAAAGCCGTAGAGTCGTTTCAAACGGTTTTAGTTTACGACGTGGACTCCACCGGTGTGCGTACACGCTTAGCGAAAGAGTATTTGAAACTAGGGCAAATTAACAAAGCCATCGAGCAAGTAAAGACTGTGATCGAGAAAAACGAAAACAACAAAGACGCCCGCGTTTTACTTGCAGGTTTATATACGACGATTCGTTCCTATCCACAGGCGATTGAGCAATACGAGTATGTATTGCAAAACTTTCCAGATTTTTATGAGGCCAATATTTATTTGGCAGCCGTGTATTCCGAGACTCAGCAATTCGAAAAAGCCATTAAGCTTTTCGAGAAAGTTTTGGCTAAACCAGAATATTTGAACAAGCATTTAGTTCACTACTATATTGGTCGAATTTACGAAGAACAGAACACCGTGAAGAACTTCAAGTTGATTGAACAGAATTATAAAAAATCTAACGAATTGAAACCTGACTTTGTGGATCCTGTGATTGCGCTTGGGGCGCTTTATCGTGGCCAAAAACAAGAGGGAAAAGCTTTGGCGCTTTATCAGGCCTTTCAAAAGGCGAAAGGGCCTAATGTTAAAATTGCCGAAGTTCTGTCGCAAATGTTTATTGAGCAGCAAAAATTTGATGAGGCGTTTGAGCAGCTTGAAATTCTTGAAGGGCAGACGGATGATCCACTGGCTATCAAAGTCAGAATGGCCTTGATACTAATCGAAAAGAAAATGTTTGATCGGGCTATTTCCAAATTAGAAGAAATTTTAAGAATTGCCCCCGAGTCTGATAAGATACGGTTCTACTTGGCGGCCGTTTATGAAGAGACTAAGAAAGATGAATTGTCTGTTGGACACTATTTAAAAATTCCACCTTCAAGCCCTTTTTATGGCGAATCAATGGTTCATGCTGGCTATCTGCTGAAAAATATAGGGCAACTAGAAAAGGCAGTGGGAGTCTTGGCGAAGGCATACGAAAATAAGAAGGATTATCCCCAAATTTATGCCATGTATGCTTCCTTACTGGATGAGCAAAAGGAATATCAAAAGGCGCTAGAGGTACTTGCTTCTGGATTGGTAAAATTCCCGGACAATGCTCAACTCCATTTTTATTATGGAACAATCCATGATCGTACTGGTGATAAGGAAAAAGTGATCGACAATATGAAAAAAGTTATCGAAATCGATCCAAATCATTCGCAAGGATTAAATTACTTGGCGTTCACGTGGGCAGAAATGAATCAAAACATGGACGAAGCTGAAAAGTTGGCCCGCCGTGCAGTCATCTTAGATCCTGAAGATGGTTATATCTTAGACACATTAGGGTGGATTTTGTTTAAACGAGGTAATAAGAAGGAAGCTTTGAAGTATCTTGAAGCGGCGATAAAGTTTCAACCAACGGTTGGAGTTATTGCTGAACATTTAGGTGATATTTACCGAGACCTTGCCATGACAGAAAAAGCCAAAAATATGTATAAAAAAGCCGTTGATTTAGAAGTTGATAAACAAAAAATGAGAGAGCTTGAAGAGAAAATTCTAGCTATTGACAGACAAATTATTCCTGATCGTACGCCCGCCAGTAAATAGTTTCACTCTGAGTCTTTTGATTGCATGAGATTTCAAAAATTTATAAGAAAGAAACTCTCTTTTTTTGCTTGTTAATTCTGCATTTTGACGAGTATTCTTTGGTGCATGATTAAATGGATATTTCTATCTGTCGTAGCCCTTCAAATGGGTTGTTCAATGAAAATGAAAAAAGATACTGCCGGTTCAGTCGGTTTAGAAGAGACTGTGGGTACCCCTTTTAGCTGGGAAACGAAAGCCGCCATCAAGGACATTCGGAAAAATAAGATCAATCAAGTGACGATTGATATGATTGCAATTAAAAATCAAAAACTTCGAATAGAGGCGTCGGCGACTCTGGGATATCAAGTTGGATCATTGGTGATGAATCAGGTCGATTTTATTGCCGTTATCTATCCACAGAAGAAAATTATAAAGGGTCCACTAAACGATCGTAGTTTGTCCAAAACGTTTAACATGCCGATTCCGCCAACGGCCCTATACTCTATCGCATACGATGAACCAATCCGCGGTTGGAAATGTCAATTTGATAGTAATAAAATTGTAAGTCTTTGCGATAGTGGTGCTTCAAAAGTAGAATGGCTAAATCGCAAAGACGGAGCTAAATTAATAAAAATTTCTTCGGCAACAGTCGAGATAAACTGGTTCTTTAAAGCTCCAGAACCCAAAGCATTAACGGACGAGTTGTTCGTGGCTGAACTTCCCATAGGCTATCAGGTTCAGGAAGTCAGATAATATTTCATTGAAATATTATCTGAGTTAATGAAGAGGTTTTTTTCACCTTTCGGTGTGTGTGCATTGCCTTGTTCGGCTTGGCAAAAGCCTCGAGTTATCAAGGCTTTTGAGTTGGGCTTCCAGTAGAGACAAGTTTTTATGGAGTTTTACTTTTTTTGCTTAACTCGTCATAGCCTGGCATTGTCGACAAATCGGGAACAACGACGATTGCAATTCGGCGATTTGCGGCTTTGCCCTCAGGTGTATCGTTACTCTGCCTTGGTGACGTGTCGCCAAAGCTAGCGGCACTTACGCGTTCTGCGGGCATTCCGGCCTCAATCATTGATCGTGTTACATTGATTGCGCGAGCGGCGGCGAGTTCCCAATTCGAGGGAAATGTGGCCGTGGCGATACGTACGTTATCGGTGTGTCCCTCAATCTGGTAACGTTTGTCAGGAATTGATGCCAGCTGAGCAGAGACTTCTTTAAGAGCTTCTAAACCAGCCGCCGAAAGTTTTGCAGAACCTGATGAAAACAAGACATCAGACCCCAGGCTGACCACCATTTTTCCATCAATGAACTGCACTGAAAGCGCACCAGAATCTGTTAATTTTTTAAAACGTTTAGTTAAGTCTTCAAATTCTTGCAGCCTTTGTTTTTGTTCTGCTTGGCGCTGGCGCATTTCTTCCATGGCTTTTTTCATTTCATCAAGCGAGGATTTTAGTTGTCCACGATCTTTTGCGGTCGTCATTAGATTCTCTTGAAGCTTATTTCTTTCGTCCGTGAGTGCCGCATTTTCTGTACGCGCTTTAGAAATTGCTCCGACGGAAGCTTCTATTTGTTGATTCAATGCTTTGACTTCTTTTTCGTGAGTTGATTTGGAAACACACGCAGACATCGACAGTCCTAGGAAAAGTGCCAATAGGGTTAGTTTTTTCATTTGTCCTCCTTACAGGTCTGCGTTTATTTTGCATTTAGATGGATTATATTCACCATGAAAGATTTTAATAAACAGACTTAGGACCAGAGAGTACGCGCCGATTTCGTAATTTGATACTTTGCAGACCTTGTTTTATTGGATTTAAAAACAAATCTAACGCCATAATCTGTTGTTATAGAATCGATAAAAGTCTCAATAAGACTCGACCTAGGTGTGGCTAAAATCAAATAATTGTGAAATTTCATTAATCAATTACTAACCTAAATTACTTTTGGCATAATCTAAGTATAGAACCACAGAAGCCATTAATGGCTCCTGATGTTCATTGAATCTAGGGAGTGATTTATGAGCGATAAGATCAATTTTAGTTCAATTGTACAAAACTGGAAGAACAACAATAACGCTGCCAAAATGCATTGGTCCGGCACGCTCGATGAATATCTAAAGCTAGTCAAACAAAACCCAAAAATTACACGAAATGCGTTTCAACGAATGTATGACATGATCGTAGAGGCAGGCAGCGAGAAATACATCGATTTCAAAAAAGAAGTTGTTCGCTATAAATTCTTTGACGATGCTTCGAATAATGGCAAAGACGCTGTTTTTGGAATGGATATCGCACTGATGAAGTTAGTTAACGTACTTCGTGCGGCAGCTTCTGGATACGGTACCGAAAAGCGCGTAATTCTGCTTCACGGCCCTGTGGGAAGTGCCAAGTCAACAGTCTGCCGTATGCTGAAAAAGGGTTTAGAGTCTTATGCAAAAACAGACAAAGGCGCTTTGTACACTTTCGAATGGATTGATGAAAAAGAAGAGCTAGATGGTTTGTTAGGAAAAGGAGTCAGAACATTTGTAAGCCCAATGCATGAGGAGCCTTTACTTCTGATTCCAGAAGAAATGCGTTCGCAACTGTGCGACGAAATTAATCGCGGACAAGATGGCGATTTCCGTATGAAGATTGAAGGTGAGTTATCTCCACCATCGCGTTTTATTTTCAAAAGCTTAATGGATAAATACCAAGGTGATATCGAAAAAGTTTTCTCGCATGTTCGTGTTCGTCGCTTATTCCTTTCTGAAGCCGATCGCATTGGCATTGGAACGTTCCAGCCTAAGGACGAAAAAAATCAGGATTCAACAGAGTTAACTGGTGATATCAATTATCGTAAAATTGCAGAGTACGGTTCGGATTCAGATCCTCGTGCATTTAACTTTGACGGCGAATTCAATGTGGCTAATCGTGGAATGATCGAGTTCGTAGAGGTTCTGAAATTGGACGTGGCGTTCTTGTACGATTTGCTAGGGGCATCGCAAGAGCATCGAGTGAAACCAAAGAAATTTGCGCAGACTCATATTGATGAAGTGATTATTGGCCATACGAACGAGCCCGAATATCGTCGTCTTCAGGATAACGAGTTCATGGAAGCTCTTCGTGACAGAACGGTTAAGATCGATATCCCGTACATCACGCGCTGGAAAGAAGAAATTAACATCTACAAAAAAGATTTTAATTCTCAACGCCTCAGAGGGATTTCCATTGCTCCGCACACGATCGAGATGGCGGCGATGTGGGCGATCTTGACTCGTTTGGAAAAGCCTAAAAAAGCCAACTTAACTCGTTTACAGAAGTTGAAACTATATAACGGCAAGACTCTACCGAACTACACGGAAGATAACGTTAAGGAATTACGTAAAGAGACTATTCGTGAAGGCTTAGAAGGGATTTCGCCTCGTTATATTCAAGACAAGCTTTCAAACGCGATCGTGAATGCTCAACAAAACAATAAAGGTTCGGTGAACCCGTTCATGGTTATGCTTGAGCTTGAGAACGGTCTGAAGAACCATTCGTTGATTTCAAACGAAGAACTTAAGTCTGACTACCGTGAATTAATTGGTGTTGTGAAGCAAGAATACGAAGAAATCATCAAGGGTGAAGTGCAACGTGCGATCAGCGCGGATGAAAGCGCATTGCAAAGACTGTGTGCGAATTATATCGATAACGTAAAAGCTTTCACTCAGAAAGAACGCGTTCGTAATCAGTTCACGGGTATGGACGAGGAACCAGACGAGCGTTTAATGCGTTCGATCGAAGAGAAAATTGAAATTCCTGAATCTCGTAAGGACGATTTCCGTCGCGAGATTATGAATTACATCGGGGCTCTTTCATTAGAAGGCAAAAAGTTCAATTACAAGATGAACGAACGATTACATAAAGCTTTGGAATTGAAACTATTTGAAGATCAAAAAGATAGTATCAAACTGACAAGCCTTGTAAGTTCGGTAGTGGATAAAGACACTCAAGAAAAAATTGAAATCGTTAAATCTCGTTTAATCAAAGATTTTGGTTACGACGAAATCTCGGCGACAGATGTGTTACATTACGTAGCAAGTATCTTTGCCCGAGGTGACGTTAAGAATAAGTAGGGCACATGTCGATTAAAGAAGATCATTCGCGGTTTAGAGACATCGTTAAAGGTAAAGTTAAAGAGAACTTTAAAAAGTATGTCTCGCAGGGTGAAATGATCGGTAAACGGGAAGATGAATATGTGAAAATTCCTCTTCCTCAAATTGACATTCCTAATTTTCGATATGGAGCTAAACAGCAGGGCGGCGTCGGCCAAGGAGATGGTCAGCAAGGCCAAGATGTCGGTGAGCCGGGTGATGGCCAAGGGCAAGCCGGTAATAATCCTGGCGAACATTTACTTGAGGTTGAATTATCTTTAGATGAATTAGCAGAGATACTAGGCGAGAAGTTGCAGCTTCCACGTATTGAGCCTAAGGGTAATAAAAATATCGATACGGTGAAGACAAAGTATTCAGGCTTGGCGCCGGTTGGCCCCGAAGGTCTGCGCCAATTTAAAAATACGTATAAGCAAGCATTAAAGCGGATGATCTCGAGCGGGTTTTATGATCCTCGTGATCCTAAAATTGTGCCGATTCGTCGAGACTTTCGCTACAAGACATTTAAAAAGATCGTTCAGCCACAAACCAAAGCTGTTGTCATTTATATGATGGACGTTTCTGGTTCGATGGGTGACGAGCAAAAAGAGATCGTCCGTTTGGAAAGTTTTTGGATCAATACCTGGCTCAAAAAACATTACAAGGGCCTTGAAACCCGTTTCATTATTCACGATGCAGCGGCCAAGGAAGTGGACGAGAATACATTCTTTAGGACCAGCGAATCGGGGGGAACATTGATCAGCTCGGCGTATAAACTGTGCCAGCAGATCATTGAAGAAGAGTATCCCGTGAATGAGTGGAATATTTATCCGTTTCATTTCAGTGACGGAGATAACTGGTCCGGCGAAGATACGCGTTTGTGCATTAAACTGATTCGCGAATTTTTTATACCTAAAACGAATGTGTTTTGTTACGGCCAAGTCGAAAGTAAATATGGCTCAGGCCAATTTTTAAAAGATTTACAGAAAGAGTTTCCTGAGAATGAACAAGTGATTCTAAGTCAGATTGAAAATCGAGATAAGATTTTAGATTCCATTAAGGATTTTTTAGGAAAAGGAAAATAGATGGCGAACCTGACTCCCGAACTAGAAGCAGAACGTAAGAAGATTTGCAAAATTGCCAAAGATGCCGGTCTGGACTGCTTCGAGACGATCTTTGAATTGATCACGTATGATCAAATCAATCAGTTTGCTGCCTTTGGGGGTTTTCCCGTACGTTATCCACATTGGAAGTTTGGGATGGAGTATGAGCATCTTTCTAAAAGCTATGAATACGGTTTATCAAAAATTTATGAAATGGTGATCAACACCGATCCTTGCTATGCCTACTTGATGGAAGGCAATATGCTGATGGACCAAAAATTGGTTATGGCCCACGTATATGGGCATTGTGATTTTTTCAAAAACAATGTGTGGTTTGGCAAAACGAACCGTAAAATGATGGATCAGATGGCCAATCATGCCACCCGTATTCGTCGTTATGTTGATCGATATGGTTACGAGCGTGTTGAGGAATTCATCGATACGTGCCTGAGTTTGGAAAACTTGATTGATCGTTATAGCCCTTATCATGAGAAATCCAACACACCTCAAAAACCGGATGCCATAGATGAGACTAGAAATTCAGAGCCAGGGCTTTTGCGAGTCAATCGTCCGTACATGCGTGATTATATCAATCCGCCTGATTTCATCCGAGAACAAAAAAAGAAACAGGCCGATCTAGAAAGTGCCAAGCGTTCAAAATTTCCATCGGAGCCAGAAAAAGATATTTTAAGTTTCCTTATCCACTACGCGCCGTTGGAAGAATGGCAGCAAGATGTTTTAAGCATTATTCGTGATGAAGCTTATTATTTTTCTCCTCAGGGTATGACAAAAACGATGAACGAAGGTTGGGCATCATACTGGCATTCAAAGTTGATGACGGAAAAGATATTGCAAGACTCAGAAATTATCGATTTTGCAGACCATCACTCGGGTACAATGGCTATGGCACCGAATGGATATAATCCATATAAAGTCGGCATAGAACTTATGCGTGATATCGAAGATCGTTGGAACAAAGGTCAATTTGGTCGCGAGTGGGACGAGTGTGATGATGTCCGTGAACGGAAAAATTGGGATAAGAAACTGGGGCTGGGTCGGCAGAAAATTTTTGAAGTTCGAAAATTCTATAATGATGTGACATTTATTGACGAATTTCTTACCGAAGACTTTTGTGTTCGTAACCGACTATTTGTTTACAAATTTAATAAACGAACCAATAAGTTCGAGGTAGATACGCGGGATTTCAAAGCGATTAAGGCAAAACTTTTGTTTCATATGACAAACTTTGGGCAACCAATCATTCGCATTGAGGATGCTAATTTCGAAAATCGTGGCGAGCTTTTGATGACCCATTTGCACGAAGGTATTGATTTGCAGCCAGATTTTATGAACGAAACTCTTAAGAATGTTCAGAAAATTTGGAGTCGTCCGGTAAATCTTGTCACAGCAATGGAAGGTGAAGGGTTTCTATATCGATTTGATGGTAAAGAACTCCAAACACATAAAATTACGCCATTGCCTCAGCAAAAAGCTTAGATTACTCTAGGCCTATGTCATCAAATCTACGTACGGTTTTTTCAACTGATCCTAAAGATAAGGTGAATTGTCCTAACTGTAAAAGAAACTTAACAGAGTGTAAGTGTCTAAAACAGGAGATGGTCGACACTTCAAAGATCACAGCTGTTCTGCGCCTAGAAAAGAATGGTCGAGGTGGGAAGATCGTTACGGTTATAGAAAAACTACCTAGAAACGAGACATATTTGAAAGAGTTATGCCGTGAAATCAAAGCTAGATGTGCCTCTGGCGGTACCCATCGCTTGACCTCGGATCAGTCAGTAATCGAGATTCAAGGTGATAAACTAGATATAGTTAAAAAAATTTTGACGCAAAAATCTATTAAGTTTAAGGGTTTTTAAGGTTAAGATAAGCAGAATTTATTCCTTGTAATATTAAAGCTTTTGTATTTAAACACAAAGCATAACCACTTAGGTAAACTAATGACTTCAAAGAAAAAAGTACTAATTGTCGACGATTATGAAGAGAGTTGCGCTCTTTTAAGTGAGATCTTAGAAGAGAGCTACGAGTGTACAGCCACTCAAGATAGTTCTCAAACTTTTGATCTCATTGAAAAAACAAAACCCAATTTAGTTATTCTTGATTACAAAATGCCAGGCCTGCTTGGTGTGGATGTATGCGCTCAGATTCGAGCGAAAGAAGATACCAAATATGTTCCGGTAATTTTTGTTTCGGGTGCAGCCACCATTGACGAAAAAATTCGCGCATTCGAAATGGGCGCCGATGATTTCGTTTCTAAACCGTTTCATGTCAAAGAACTTCTTCTGAGAATCAAACGCTTGATTGATCGTGAAAACGAAGCCGTCAGCGAGCTAGCAGCCTCTAATTTGAAAATGAATTTACTCTCTCGTCGTGTTTATTTGGATGGCTTAGAGGTTCAATTGACTCCCAAGCAATTTGATATTTTGAAACTTTTGGTCGGCGCGAAGAACAATCTTGTATCTCGTGAAAAATTTCTTGAAGAAATCTGGGGTGACACCGAAGTAACGTCACGAAATGTGGATAGCCAGATCAATTACCTAAAGCGTAAGATCGAAACGTTTAAAGGTAAAATTTCTGCGGTACCTAGTCTGGGTTATCGTTTAGATGTTCAAGATAACTAGAAATTAAATCAATTTATAGATTACTTAAGAGGCCCATGAGAACGGGTCTTTTTTTTTGTTCTTAAATTTTTAAAAAACGTTTTTAAAAGAAGGGAACTTTCTTCTTTCAGAAGACCTGTTTCCCAAGTGGGTTGATGGTTGAACCGTTTATCATTAAAGACTTGGTACAGGCTGCAACATGCGCCGGCTTTGGGATCTTCGGTGGCAATATAGACATGGCGAATGCGAGCCTGGATGATTGCGCCCGAGCACATTAGGCAGGGTTCAAGGGTGATATAAAGGTCGCAGTCGATCAGGCGCCAGGATTTTAGTTTACGAGCCGCTTTTTGGATCGCGATCAATTCAGCGTGTAGGATAGGATTGTTCTTAGACTCTCTAAGATTAAACCCTTTGGAGACAAGCTTGTTATCTTTTACAATAAGGGCGCCGACGGGAACCTCGCCCAGGGTTTGTGCCTTGTGGGCTTCTTTTAGGGCTAATTTCATCCATTCTAATGCGCTTTTGTGCTGTTTGGACGGGGCTTTTGGATTATGGGCCCGCCGAGCTGGGGTTTCCGACATCAGTACTCCTGCAAATAGTGCATAGCATTAAATTGAGATAAGTCAAAGTGTTTGCTTATAGAAAAGGCTTTTGCTATTCCTCACGGGTTACATCTTACATGCATTTGAGAGGACGGTGATATTACATGCCATTTGTTAAATTGAGAGACGGAGAAAACTTTGAGTCGGCCTTTAGAAAATTCAAAAAGTCGTGCGAGAAAGCGGGCATCCTTTCAGAAGTTAAAAAACGCGAACATTTCGAAAAACCAAGCGTACGTTTGAAAAAGAAATCGTTAGCGGCTCGCAAGAGAGCTCTAAAAAAAGCGAAAATGAGAGACTAGTCTCACAGACTAAATCAAATATGAAACAGCTAAGTTGCAAAACTTGGCTGTTTTTATTTTAGTGAAGCAGCCAAGAGGTTCCTATGGAAATTCGTGAAAAGTTGATGTCGGACATGAAAGATGCAATGAGGGCCAAAGACTCTGTTAAGCTAGAGGCAATTCGTTTCCTTCAGTCAGCTATCAAATACAAAGAAGTCGAAGTACGTCCTAACGCCATCACCAGTGATGATGTTCTGGGTGTGATTAAAAAATTAGTTAAACAACGTAAAGAGTCGATCGAGCAGTTCAAAGCGGCGTCTCGACAGGATCTGGTTGATAAAGAAATGCTGGAACTGAAAGTTCTAGAGGCTTATTTGCCTGCGCAGATGGGCCCCGAGCAAATTGCGGCTATCGTGGCAGAGGTAATCGCGCAGATAGGCGCTAAATCCATCAAAGAAATGGGTGCAGTGATGAAAGAAGTCATGGCTAAAACGGCTGGTGCTGCGGATAATAAAACTGTCAGTGAAATCATCAAATCAAAGCTCTCTTAGCTGAGGGCTTAATTTTTATAAGCCTTCCTTAAGCCTCGATTTGTCTACAAAGACGCGGGTTTTAAGGAAGGCTTTTGCTTTACTTGAACTGGGGAAGTATTTCAGAATTAGTAGCAGCGTCGATTTGCGGCGACTATGATTTTGGATCTGGCTTTTAAATTTTAAAAGAAACTAAAGGCGTTAATGAAATTTTCTCAAGAGTTTATCGAACAAGTTCAAGATGCAAATAATCTGGTCGATATTATTTCTCAATACACTCAGTTGAAACAGTCCGGTTCGGGTTTAATGGGCCGTTGTCCTTTTCCTGACCACAAAGAAAAAACACCCAGTTTTTCCGTTTCTGAGGCCAAGCAAGTGTATCACTGCTTTGGCTGTCAAAAAAGTGGAAATATTTTTACATTTTTAAATCAATATCAGGGAATGTCGTTTCCTCAATCGATGGAGTATCTTGCTGATCGTGCGGGGATTACGTTGCCCAAGGATACTCAAGATTTTGATGACAAAAATGCGCTCAAGAAAAAAGAAATTTTAAAACTAAACAAGGCCGCGCTTAGTTTTTTCAATTTGAATCTGGAACGGTCGTTGAAGGATAGTTTAGTTCGTCAGTACATTATCAAGCGTGGTTTGTCGGAAGAAACAATAAAATTATTTCGATTGGGCTGGACACTGCCCGAATGGGAAACGTTAGCTAGTCATCTTCGGTCGTCGGGATACTCGTTGGATTTGGCGGAAGAGGCGCGTTTGGTGAAACGCAAAACAAAAGAATCTGGTTTCTATGATATTTTTCGTGAGCGCTTAATTTTCCCAATCACCAATTCTATGGGTGATGTGCTGGCATTTGGTGGCCGCATCTTGGCTCAGGGTGAGCCAAAGTATTTGAACTCGCCGGAAACTCAGGTTTTTCAAAAGGGAAAAATTTTCTATGGGCTTGAGCAAACAGCTCGTTATATTCGATCCGAGGATCAAATCATTATTGTTGAAGGATACATGGACCTGATCTCCTTGTTCCAGAGTGGCATTCGCAATGTCGTGGCTACGATGGGGACTGCCCTGACCTCGGATCATGGCCGGGTGATCAAGCGGCTTACGAGAAATGTGGTGGTTCTGTTCGATGGAGATCGAGCGGGAAGGGAAGCGGCTGAGCGCAGTTTGTCGTTGTTGCTTGAGCAGGACCTTTATCCGCGAGGACTGATCCTACCAGACAGCATGGATCCCGATGACTTTGTTAAAAGTAAGGGTGTTGAGGAGTTAAATCGCCTCATTGACCGATCGCCTGACTTGATGAATCTCATATTTATGGAATGGTTGATCGGGTTTGGGGGGGAGCCTAGTGAGAAAATTAAGATTGCGAACAAATTAAAGCGTGTTTTAGACGTGATTCCTGATTTTCAGTATCGGAAACTTTATGTCGAGCAGTTGGCGCCATTGATGGGAGTTGAGAAAAACTGGCTGCGTGACACAGTTTTATCTAAGGCGGCGTCACTATCGGTTTCCTCTGTGTCCTCATCCCAATCGCCATTGCAATCTCTCTCGCAAGTCACAAAGAAGAATGGGTCGACACCAGCACCAGTATCAAATTCGGTGCCAAAAATTTTGAATAGCGAAGCGGTTTACCAAGTGAAGTCTGCTTCGAAAGTAGAGAAACATTTGCTCTCGCTGATTATCAAATCTCGTGCCAATTTTGAATATTTTTTCGCGCAGAATTTAGGGCAGTTCTTGGTGAATCCCCATATGAAAAAACTTTTCAATTTCATTGATCAAGCCTATAGACAAAGTCCGGAAAAGTTTGATAGGTTGACTAGTCTGTTAATAACTCAAATTGATGATCCCAGTGTTTTGTTTTACAGGACGCCGCTTGAAAATCAGCAGGTGAAGAGGGCGAGTCAGGCAAAACAGAGCGAAGTGAGTGAGGCAGATTCGGGGTGGGAATCAGTAGATGCAAACGATACTGCAGTTATCGGTGGGTCTGGTGAGGTTGAGCCTTCGAATAGCGATGATCAAAGAAGTTTAGAACTCGAGACTAAATTTTTTAATGATGTCGTTAAACGGGTTAAAGAGGATTTTTTTAAAGAGAGACTGAAAACGATTTCGCACGAGTTGAAGGTGGGCGCGACACCAGAAAAACTTGAAGAAATGCGAGAGATTCAAAAGTCGTTGAAGGATCTTAAAGACAGTAAAGAAAGCGCTGAGAAAATTTAGTTTTTAGAAACGCCTAGACATTCTAGATGTTTTCGATTCGAAGGTAAGGGGAGCGAGTGAAGTCAAACATGCCCAATAAGTCAAAAGAGCCAGTAAAAATTCTTTCTCAAGCGGAGCAAGAAGTTCTGATGAAAGAAGAGCTTCAGAAGTTTTTAAAAATTGCAAAAGAGAAAAAGGCATTAACAATCGAAGAGATCAACGAGTTGTTACCGCCTGAAATTTTATCTCCGGCTGTTCTTGATGCTTTCATGCAAGGCCTTGAAACTGCGGGTGTGATCATTACGGATCATTCAGAGCAAGCAGCTAAAGGTGAGGACGGCGATTCGCCGTTTTTGTCTGACATCGATAAAGAGGACGAAGAAGAGGAAGAAGAAGAGCTTGCGGAAGCCGAAGATGTAAAGGGCAATGATCCTGTACGTCTGTATCTACGTAAAATGGGAAGTGTGTCGCTACTTACTCGAGAAGGCGAAGTAGAAATTGCTCGTCGTATTGAAAAAGGCGAGCGCGAGATTGTTCGTGCGATCTTGATGTCACCATTGGGAACTTGGGAGATTATTAATTTAGGTAAACGTCTTGATGAAGGCCGTATTAAAGTTAAATCGATTTTCCGTGGGCTTGAGGACGAAGACACTCAGTATGACGAAAAAGAGTATATTGATAAAATTCATGAACTAATCGGTACAGTAACGGTTTATCAAAATGACACACGTAAATTTTTTGAAATTTTAAGAAAAGAGGACACGCCAAACGACAGACGTAATGCGACCATGGCAGAACTTCGCGTGTTGAATGAAAAATTGATGCAGAACTTTGAGTCCATCAATTTTAATCGTAAGACAATCAATCGTATCGTGATTAAATTTAAAAACTTAGTGAATCGTGTTTCTACGTTAAAAAAACGCATCAAAGATGGCGTAGAGCGTACATTCTCGAAAGATGTCATTGGATTAGTAGAGCGTTTGAAAGTTATCGAAGGTAACGAAAAAGAACTTACCAAGATGACCAAGGACACGGGGTTAAGCTATCACCGGTTTCGCTCTTACGTGATTCAAGCACAGGAAGCCGATGCGCGCTTGAAACGCTTAGATTCGGAAACAGAGATGAATTTCCGTTGGATCCAAGAGACCTATACGGCCATTTGGAAAGGTGAGCGTGAAGCCGATGCAGCGAAATCAGAACTTGTTGAAGCGAATCTGCGTCTTGTGGTTTCGATCGCGAAAAAATATACGAACCGGGGTTTGCAATTCTTGGATTTAATCCAAGAAGGTAATATTGGGTTGATGAAGGCCGTCGATAAGTTTGAATATCGTCGTGGTTATAAATTCTCGACCTATGCAACATGGTGGATTCGTCAAGCGATCACACGTGCAATTGCAGATCAGGCTCGAACAATTCGTATTCCTGTTCATATGATTGAAACTATTAATAAACTTGTGCGTACATCTCGGTATTTGATTCAAGAGCTTGGTCGTGAGCCACTTCCAGAAGAAATTGCTGAAAAAATGGACATGCCGGTAGATAAGGTTCGTAAGGTATTGAAAATTGCAAAAGAACCAATCAGTCTGGAAACACCCGTAGGCGAGGAAGAAGATTCCCATTTGGGTGATTTTATTGAAGACAAAAAGGTCATCAATCCTGCGGAAGCGATTGTGAACTTAAACTTGGCGGAACAGACTCGGCGTGTGCTTTCAACATTGACGGCACGGGAAGAGAAGGTTCTTCGTATGCGCTTTGGTATTGGAGAAGAGAGTGATCATACTCTAGAGGAAGTAGGCCAAGACTTTAACGTTACCCGTGAGCGTATTCGTCAGATCGAGGCTAAAGCTTTACGCAAACTTCGTCATCCGAGTCGATCGAACAAGCTTAAAGCTTTCGTTGACGGATAATTTCTATTATTTTATTTTTATCTAAGCACGCTACCAACTGGCGTGCATAGAGTCCCAAGGCGGGGGTGTAGCTTAGTTGGTTAAAGCAATCGGCTCATAACCGATGGATCCGGGGTTCAAGTCCCTGCGCCCCTACCAAATCCTTTCTTTCCCGAACTTAAAATCGACAAATTACGATCTGAAGCCTGAGGAGAAATCCTCCTCAGGGGGATTATTTTATCAGCATCTTCTGGTGACGCTCCAGAGGCCTCGTCACGTCCAAAACCCAACTCACAGGCATTCAGCCAGAAGCAGATATGAATCTCGCTACGGGTGATTATAATCTCTTTAATAGTCCTTCGTAAGAGTCTTTTCTTGGTTGCTGGAGTAGCTTTGGCCCACCCCTGCATGAGAAGCCTTATTTGATTTTCAACGAAAAGAACCTGTTCCTTGATTGCCCCATGGTCTTGAGGCTGATAATTCAGATTATTAAGGTATTTCTCGAGATCTTCTTTCTTTTTCGCCAGGGTGTTAAGTTGCTCTGATGTAAACTTCAAAGCAGTTTCGTTCAACTGCATTTTTCCCTGGTTCAAAAGTAGCATTGAAAATTGATCACTGACTTCTGATAATTCTTTTTTAGCCCTTTGATATTCCGATTCTGAATTTTTGTTTTTAGAATCGGCCTGCTCTTTGAGGTTTTTTTCAAGGCTTACAAAATAGTTGGCATCCTTCAGGGCGTTCGCAAGATCGCCGATGACTTTCTCTTCAATTTCTTCGGCATTTAATCTTGGACGGACAACCTCGAGATTTTTCGGGCGACGAGCATAATGATAATATCTGTGAAGAGTTCCGTTGGAACTGTGAGCCGATTGTCCAACAAGTGGAAATCCAGTCTCGCCACAGGTTAAAAGATTAGAAAGTAAGAAGAATCTTTTTTCTCCTTTACTGAGTCTAGATCTTTCGTTGTCTCTGGCTTCCTCGAGTAAGTGTTGAGCATCGTAAAATATTTTTTCATCTAAAATTGCAGGCCAAGCGGCTTTTACTAACTGATGCTTTTGCCATGGTTTTAAATAGGAATGATCTTCATCTTTATAGATTTTATTCACTTCACGAAGTCCAATGTAGGCTGGTTGCTCGAGAAGTTTCCCCAGGCTTTGAACGCTCCAACGTGCTGGTGGAAGAGATTTTGCTTTCTTGGATGTTCTCTTGGGATAAGGACCCAGTTCGTTAAGTGCTTCAACAGTTTTAGATCGAGATCCTGTTTGTAAGAACATATTAAATATCGTTTTTACTTTTTCAGCTTCTTCATTATTTACAATTAACAGGCCCGGCTTTTCTGGATGCTTGTCGTATCCCATCGGGGCTTGGCCACCATTTAAGAGACCGCGAAGGGCTCGTGAATGGCAATTGACTGCTACTCTTTCCGAAGTTTGCTCTCTTTCAAATTGCCCCAAAGCAATAATAATATAGACCATCATGCGGCCAATCGGGGTGCTTGTATCAAACTGTTCTTTCATGGAAAGGTAGCTTGCTTTGTGCCTTTCAAGTTCATTAATCAGGTTACAAAAATCTAAAAGATTTCTCGACAGTCGAGTGAGATCGCTCACTAGAATCAGGTTCACTTTCCCTTTTCTGATATCAGACATGATCTTTTGATACATGGGTCTATTCGTAGTGCCAGCAGAAACACCCTCTTCAACATAGAACTCGACGATATTTCCCCAGTCTTTTTGTTGTCTATTTTTGAAATCAACAAACTCTTTAATACGAAATTTTTGAGAATCAAGTGATCCTTCATAGGTATTTACTTGGTCATCTGTAGAAACCCGAATGTAGGCCCCAATCTTAAGCGGCTTCATTCAATTCCTCATCTTTCTTAGAAGGTCTTCCGCGTTTTTTCCCAAGCAGGATCATTTCACAGATGATCAATCTTGCTTGTTCGCTTCGTAATTTACCTTCAGGTGTATCGTCTTTCTCAAAACTTATTCTCACAACTAAATCTTTCGCTTTTAAAAACTCATTTGTTGATCCCTGTTCGAGATCCGACATCAAGCCTTTTTCCTTTTGGGCTTTTTGATCTTTTGCATTTGAGCTAAAAGAAGTTCTCTTAGCTCCAAAGACTTTTTCTCGGGCAAAGAATCAAAAAGTTCCATCAGTGCTGCAATCAAATCGCCAGGCTTGCGAAAACCAGTCTCATAGTGACTGACGGGTTTTCTTCCTGCGAGTCCAAGAACTTCGGAAAGTTGTTCTTGGGTGAGTCCCATTTTCTCTCGTATTTCAGTAAACCGTTTGGGGCTCATGATGCCTCACTTTCTATATGTCTATCAGTGATACCGTCTGTTTTCAAGTACTTTTTAGGCTTTTTACTAGAATTGGCAGAAGATTCAAACTTCTTTCTGAAGAGCTCTTCGACATCATCCGGTATGTACCCAGTTTCTTCAGCTTTTTTCAAAACCGCACGGAGCATAGCCTTTGTGTCAAAAAAGTGTCGTCTAATGTTAAAAATGTCTGCGTCATCAAAAGTTTTTAAAAACTCCAGGATGATGTGACTGGCAACGTCTTGTTTGATAACTCGCGCACCGTCGAAGCCGTCACTTACTTTTGCCATGATTTCTGCTAAGGCAGAATCTGCTTCTTTCGTAATAGCAATCTTTGCCAGAGTCTCTTCATTTTGTTTCATTGCCATAGTACTTGAGAGACTTTCGTTTTTATTTTTCGTGTTTTCTGTTTTGTCTTCTGTGTTCATATCCCTACCTCCTTTATAGTTAATAAATTATTTATGTATATCTTTTTTTGTTTGTTCTAATATTTCTTCATCCCCAGCCCAGCCCCCGTTTCGTGACCACTTTCCATCGTAGAGGGGGAGTGGTCACGAACAAGCTTGCTTGAGGGGGCTGGGCTGGGGATGAAGTCTTTCCCTTGGGAAATTAATTGCTTAGAGTTCATAGTGAGCCCTCATTTTTTATTAAATGAGACGGAACTCTAGTTCCATCTTTTTCCCGCGTTTTTTCGTTCTTTTCAGCCTTAAGCGCTATGATGTTTTTAAAGAAATTTTCTATGGGAATTTTCCTAGAATTGAACTCCAGATCACAGGATGCACTTTTGCTCTGAAAATCTGAGATTGAATAGAAGCCCAGTTTCTTAGAAAGGCCTCCAAAATATCCTTTTGAGGCCTCACTCTTAATCGCCAAATGTGTTCTTTCATGTGAGGTTCCATAGAGAACAAAATCGAGATTACTTAGCGAAGAATAGTTTAAAAAACTTTTGAAATATCTGTCGTTAGATTTTCTAGTGATTTCGACTTCAAGGGCTGAACGAAATATTTCACTTGGGCAGTTTAAATCAAAAACTAAATCTGGAATTTTTGAAGTATTGCCTCCGAGAATTTTATAAGAAGTTAATTGATTAGATCTCAATTCAAGTTCTGTCCAAAAAGTTTTGATCAGATTTTGACTCTCTAACGAATAGATAAATCTCATGACCTGTTCATCGTGATAAAGATACAAGGGCGTTCTTTTTCCCACTGGTTCAATGGAGTCCTTGTTTACAAGGACCGACTTTAAGTTGAGATGGTAGTATTCTTCAGCGCCTCCTTGAAGCTCCTTGTAAGGAACAAAGGCTCCGCAATTTAAAAAAGCATTCCAATAGCGAAAGTTATTTGTTTTTGATTTCTTACAAAAATGATCCCAGAAAAATGACTTTGAAATAAATCCAAACTTTTTTGCGTACTTGATCGACAATGCCAGTGCCATTGATTCGTTAATTTCCATTGGCAGCCTTCGTATTCTGATCAACATTAGGAGTCAAAACAAAATGCCCTGATGAAAGCTTCCCATTTTCAAATTTGCTTTTTTGCCAGCTATATGACCAAAGAGTTCCAGATTTAAAATCAATAGACTTCGGAATTTCAGCATCAGATCCGATGACGACCTGACGGACTCTTAATCGACACGAGTTTTCAACATCGTAAATAGATCTGTTGTTTTCTAACTGGTTAATGCAGACTTTCTTAGTGGCGCAACCCGAAACAATCAGCAACAGAAGACCGAATAAAAAATATCTCATGCCACACTTCCTTGACTGGCATTCTCTAAAATGTCTTCTTTAGAGGTTTTCTTCTTGGTTTCGTTATTTGCAGCTTTCGGAATCTCGACCTCTAAAAGCTTAGGTTCTGATTTTTCAACTGGTGGCATTTCAACAGGATCAAGGTCATCAAGTTTTTCAAGCTTTAGCCTGACGGCATGGGTCCCCTTATTAAGAGGAACGATCATGACGGCTTCACCAATACTCAGATCACGTTTGAAAATATTGGGGTGAAAGATAAACTCTTCGACATCACGAACAGAGCCCTCTCCAGTTTTTTCAGTGCCAAGATGACCTTTAGTTTGTCTTTCAGTGACCTTGGTTCCTGCTTTTGTTCCATAGGATTTGGCATAATATTCGGAGCTTTCATTTTCATTAGAGCGCATGAATATTTTTAGATTGGCGTTGGTGATAATGGTGTTTTTAATGGCTTCGCCAAGGGCGGCCAAGTCTCCAAGGGCTTGGTGAGCGAATACCACTCCAACATTGGCGCTTCTGGATTTATTTAGCAGGGTCACAAAACTTGGAGTGAGGTATTCGGTAAAGTCATCTAAAAATATCGAAAACAGTGGAAAGTCTTTGTTTCTGGTATTGTGCCGAGAAGAGACTGCACTTTGTATATTTTGAAGAAGCATTTTCCCTGTGGCCTTGCCAAGGGTGGGAGTCTTCATGGCAGGAAGCTGGAAGTAAATAATAAGTCCTTCTTCCATCGCTTTTTCAATATTGATACTTGGGTGTTCGGTGTTAAATAACTTGGCAGTTTTTCCACTGGTGAAAAATCCAAGTTGATTCAAAAGACCACTTGTTCGTTCGTCAAGAGTGTCTTTGGTAAGTCCCTTAAATCTTAAGGCCCAGTTAATTAAAAGCTGATCTTTTCCATTTTCTGCCAGAGTTAACAAGATCTCAGGGGTTGAAATCGCTTGAGTGAGTTTAATAAACGTTGGGAGTTCGCGTGCTTTGTGAAAAATCATTAGCGCTTGCTTAAAAATTTCAAATTGAACGGAACGATAATATTCATTTTCAATCGTGAAACTAGCAAAGACCCTTTCGGCTACTTCCTCGGGTTCTCCGTCAGTCAGTGGATTATAGGTATGACTTTCGGCAATATTTACCAAAGAAAAAAGTCTGAAGTCTTTGGTCCTTTTATGAAGCGCACAGTAGGCATAGAGTTTATCAAGTAAGGATCTATCGGATTTACCATCAATGATAATAAATCCTCGTCCTTTTTCAATATCTCTGACAGCCCAAGGGATAATGACACTCTCGGTTTTGCCGGCGCTGGTTGTACCAACAACTTGAGTGTGCCTGATGCGAGCTGATTCTGGAAGATAAATGGGCTTTCCATTTTCAGAAACGCCGATATAAAAAGAATCATCAGTTTTTGTTTCTAAAATCTTTTCCTCTTTGTTTTTCTCTCGGGCTTGAATAAATTTTCGTTTTACAAAAACGTAGAGGAGCGTGACAGATAAAGAAAAAATTGCTCCGAAGAGATATTTGTGAGAAAAAATAAAGTATAAAATTCTTGGAATTTGTTTATAAAGCCAAAATAGAACTACGCAGACGAATGCAAACAAAAAAATCGTCATATCGAAATCATTTTTTTGTGATTTCATGGATTACCTCCTTGGTTTGGGTTAAAAGTTTCTTTAAGTAAAATATCGCACTCAGTGTTTTCACTGACCTCGATCCACTCCCGCTCTTCTTTAAGTCGCTCGCCATATTTTTGAGCTTGAGTCCTGGCAGTTTCTGAAACCGCTGTGAGAAGGCCGTTTTCAACGCCTCCTTTGGATCTTCCAAAAGCATCAGTTTGAATGCTTCCGGCGGCAAGTCCTCCGACAAAAGCCGTAATGACTTGTCCAGCGGAGTTCTTGACTCCATCAGAGGAGACTTTTCCTAAGATGCCATTTTGGCCGTCTTTACTAAGGGCAATTCCTGAAAGAGCTTTGATTTCTCCACTAGGAAGAGAAATCTGTTTAAAAGTGATTTGTGCGCGATCAGAGCCCCGTTGAAAATTGGCCTCGCCATAAAATTTAGTTCCAGCTGGGATTTTGATTCCTGCATCGGTCATAGAATCTAAAATACTTTCAGCTAAAATAGGGACTGAGTCCTGGGAGACGATAAACTTATCCACAATTTTTAATGGGATTTTTATACCGGCTCGAAACTGCATCTTTGCATTGCCAAGACTGGAGCCAATAACCATAGGTGTATTGTGATTAACTTGAGATCCTCCGCTACCGCTAGATTGTGGATATGCCATTGGGTGAGAATTCCAAAGACCTGTTGCTGTATTGTGAGCGTTAGCTTGTGAAGTAGAATTTTTATTTGCAACCTCGGATTCAGATTTATTTTCTGGATCTTTCATTTTCTGTGAAAATTCCCGAGGAACTTCATTGGGCATGAAAAGAACATAACCAACAAACAGAATTAACGAGAGGAGTCCCATCCATTTAAAACCAACAAGATTGACTTCCTTTTTATGACTTAAGGTCGACTGTGTGAAAAATTTGGTCTTAAGACCACTAAAAAAATTGGAAAAAATATTTTTGATTCTATAGAGAATTGATTTTACTTCCATAAAACCTCTCTGGGGATATCAATACTCAAATTGAACTCTTTCATTTTAAGAGTGAGCTGCAACGATTTTCCTTCCTTCAAATCATTTTTAGAAAGTGCAATGCCGATCTGAATAGGTTTTCTAACGGTTGTCGTTTTGTCAGAAAGAAATAGTGAGCTTATGAGCTTGGAATCCTTATCCTGGTAGATCCAAATATTTTCAGGTGAAACTTTGGTATCTAAATTCAGAGCAATTAAAGACAAATCTAAAAGAATTTTATTATCCTTCGTGGCGGCTACCTTATGAAGAGTGAGTTTTAACTCTTTGCTGGAAACTGATTTTTCGATTACCTTCCAGGTTAAAGAATCAGTATTTTCAGAGGACTTAATATAAAGAATATAATCGGCCTGATCTTGTCCTTCGGTGATGAGTCTGAAGTTATATCTTTTCTTGTCGGTGAAAAGATAAAGATTTGTTTTTGCTCCATATCGAAGTGGCTTGATCGTGATACCTTTATCAATAGTTTCGATTCTAAAGGCTGATTGATCCCCAATAATAGGAAGTTGCACGGAGGTAGAATCTGGAAATTGAATCATGGTAGCAATCGCAAGTGATGTTTTGACCAAAATGATTTCATCGTTTTTAGGCGAAATTGTTTTGATGTGAGCAAAACTTGCTTGTGATAATAACAAGGCCCATGCGTAGATATTTGCTATAATAAAGTATCTACTCATTCAGCCACCTTTTCTGTTTCCTTGATGATGTAGATGCCCCAAGGGTTTATAGGTGTTCTTTCGTCGACAGAAAAATTCAAAATCAACTTCATTTCTGTGGCGGCCTTTAGCTGCTCAAATTCTGTGATTCGATCCAGAGTCACTGCGGCAGTTTTATTCTTAAGATCAATCTCAATGTTTTTTGGATAGACCCGTTGAGTGACTTTTTTATCCTGAATAAATTTTACTACATTAATCATTGCCTTTTTAAAAGTGACAACAAGATTGGGTTCGACAAAAAATTCAGCTTTTCTCAGTCGCTCCTGGGCGTTGTCTTTGTTCCAAGAATACCGATAAGAAATATATTCCGTCACGGCCTCTTGAATTTGAAGATCTGTGATCTTTGCATCTACTTTTGCAACATGACCTGAGGCCTCAAGAGCAATGACCTCTGGCCCTTTTTTTAGAAGATAAATTGTTGTTAATGTATTCAGTAGCAGAAGAAAAACTAAAGCTCCTAAAAGAGTTTTTAGATTAAAATTCTCCTGAGCAAAAGACTCGATCATTTTGGGATATTTTTTCATTTCTAGTTTTACGGTTGTTTGTTGTGAGTTGGACATAAGGGAACCTCCTTTGGTTAAGGTTGTAAGCGTTTTTGATGATCACGCTTTTGTTGTTGATAGTTTTGAATTCTTTGGGAAATATTTCCCTGTATTCCTTGGGTAACAGTTTGCACTTTGGTTTTGACCATTTGAGCTTTTGCAGGAATTGCCGCCATGGCGCCGAAGGCTGAGGCTCCAATCACATGGGCCATTCCGTGAGCCCCTTCGCCGATGATGGATTTCACTACTAAAGGTGTGCAAATCATGCCGATGGCAATGACAAAATTAAGTACAATCAATGTTAAGTAATTCCCCTCGGTCTTGTAGATATTTCCCAGCGACAAGGAAATAAGCATCGCAGACTGAATACTCCAGATTATTTTCCAGCTTGCGACCTCAATAAGTCCTTTATATAGATTCTTTGTAATTCCAGACGTTGATGGGAATAAGTAAAAGAAAATCAGTATTGGGGAAAGTGCCGATAGCAATACCCAGAAAAAATAATATAGAGCTATAATCAGGTAACGAGCGATATATAAAATGACAAAACTTAAAAAACTAAGAGCTGCGATGATGAGATCATCAAATTTTAAAAGAATAGCATTCTTGGCTCCGGCATAGCTTCGAGATTTTTCTTCAGCGAGCCGCATGATGGTGTCAATACCAGATTGGGAATCAATCTTGAGAGCAATTCCATCACAGATATTCAAAATTATATTAGAAACTTCTGGAAATGAAATAATCAAAAGACTAGCAACAAGGGCTCGTCTTAAAATATCCACATAGTCAGCAGATCCCACCCTAAAATAGCCGATTACAACTGAGATAAGAATTCCTACTGGCAAAGCCACAAAAAATAGTTGTGATAGCAGGGTGTGAATATTTCGGATCATTTCCCCTAAGGAATCAAAATTAGGCATCATAGGCCACCACGCTGACCACTAAGGTTCGGAAGCTTCAAATTAGAGGGAAGTGTTTTAAACCCTTCAGAGAGGCCTTGATAATTTTGTTTAAACTCTTGAGTGAGAAGTTTTTCTTTTCTAGTTTCAAGGGCCGTATTTTGCGCCATGATTTTTAGCATCTGACTTTGCGTTCTTAAAAGCTGAGTCATCACGCCAATTAATACAGCCAGTGATTGATTTTGAAGCTTGGCCGATCCTTGAGGGCTAACAACTTGTGAGTGGTATAAAATCCGTTCGCGCTCGCGGTCCACTTGATCAGCATAGTCGTAGAGATTTCGATTCATAGAAATCACTTCGGCAACACTCATGTCTTGAGAACGAATTAAATCTTGATCGGCCCCTTCGGGAGTCGCTCCGTATATAGCTTCAATAGCTCTAAGAACATTTTGGCTATCTCTTAAGTCACCATAGACACCAGGATTAAATTTTGGATTGATAATGCGAATAAGATCAAGACCACTTCTAATCCCAGCATTGAGGTCACGAGCTAAGTTCAAAGCGTCTTGGCCATTATCAAGAATGGATTTTAGTTGAATCACAGTCTGGATGGATTGCACTAAAATTTGAGTTAAAACTGCTACGTCAGCACCAAAGAGATCGGCGCGCGCAGGGCTCACTGGTAAAAGCAAGATAAGGCTCAGAAATATTTGGATAAAATATTTCTTCATGCAGCAGCCTTTTGTTTAAGACCTGCCACTCCGAAAGGAGCGATTTCAGCCGCCCGAAATACAGCTTCAGTTAATGTAAGTCGCTCATCAGCCTTTAGTTTTTCTAAAAACTGATTGTCTCTGGCGTCACTTGTTGAAATCCAGTATTCAAGTGGCGACGGGAAAATTCTAAGAACTTGTCTTGCATCACCCTCCATTAAAAACCCTTCGGAAAAAACGCCTTTTCGTTGTTCAAGACTTTGAATCAGTCTTACTTCCTGGGAGTTAAGTTTTAGAGACTGAGCTAAAACTTTGGTATCACCCTTTTGAAGCATAATGAGTTTCATCGCTGTGTTGTTTAAAATGGCTGATCCAATGGGGCTTTGAACAATTTCCTCGACACCTTGAGTGATAAAAGAAATTCCAGAGCCCGTTTTTCTAAAAGTACGAGCAGCGTATTCCATAAAGGAGCTGGCCGCAGGACTTTTTAATAACTCCCAGGATTCATCAAGCAGAACTCTTTTCGGAGTAGATCTGTCATTTTCGATTTGATCCAAAATGAAATTTGTCAAAATTAAAATCATCACTGATTGAAGGTCTGGATATTGAGAAAGACCTTTTAAATCAAAGGCGACCACAGGACTGTCGGCATTGATTTTTCCATTCCGATCAAGAAGCTTTCCGTAAGGGGAGTTTCCGATCCAAGGAAACAGAAGTTTTGATATTTTTTGTAAACCTTCTTCTTTGGATTTCGCACAGAAGCGAGCAAAATCTGAAATCAGAGGGGATCTTGGATTTTTCTCATGCCGAACATCTTCAAATACTTTGGTTAAAGCTTCTTCAATTTGAACTCGATCAAATCGTGAGAGCTTTTCACCCGCGTCCACCACCATTTGCTCAATAATAGAGACAAGACTTTTGATTTTCTCACCACTGGGTAAAATCCTTGGGTCTTTGAGTTCAAATGGGTTGATCGAATAATTATCAGACAAATTGATTTCAAAATACTGTCCGCCAAGAAGTTCGCAGAGCTTTTTGTAACTGCCACCAATGTCGATAATAAATACTTTGGTGCCACGAGCGATTTGCTGAAGCATCAAAAAATTATTCACAAAACTTTTCCCAGAACCTGAAGACCCTGTGACAAGCATATTGTAATTTGTAAGCTTGGGATCATAGGGATTAACCGAATACATAGATCCATGTCTTGTATGAGTGAGGACCAGTGGCAGCTCGTCACCGATGGATGCTCCATAGAGTGGTAAAAAATCCACAAGGTTGTTTGTTTTCATTTTCTTTTTTCTAACTAAATTGACTGGGGCTCCTGGCATTGTTGATGAGAACACTTTCCAAGAGCTCACAGTTTCATGAATTCCTTCCGCGCCACTCAATGTTTTGAATTTTGACAATACTTCTTTGGTATTGAGGTTTAGGATTTTATTGCCAGCAGGAGTATTTTCTTCTCGGAGAATAATTAAAAGCTCTGCTTCAAAAATTCGTTGCCCTGTTTCAATAAGTTCCTTGATTAAGTCTGTCGTTTGAGAAAGTCTAGATTCGCCTTCAAGGTCGCTGACTCTACCGCCGTTATTGGCAGTCAGGGAGTGCGCAGTTCTGCGAGTCTGCTCTAAGGATTTCATTTCTTTTGATTGCTCTGGAATATTAAAACTAAAAATGAGTTCATATTTAAATGAAAATGACAGCAAGCCATTGATCATGCTTGCAAATGTAACCTCAGGATTTGTTTTAAGCGATAAAACCCGGGTTCTCATTTGATCCAAGATAAAATCACTTTGATCCAGGATTAGGTCAGAAAAAACAAGCTGTGACCTAGGGGATTCAATTTCGACGTCTAAATCTTCGTTCACAAGTTTTAACTTTGGTGGAGTGATATCTTGTGATCTTTTGGGATTAAGATGTTTGTAAATCAGCTGAACTAATGAATCTTTGCTTAAAACTTCCGAATAAAAACCAACACAAGACAATGTGGATTTAGAGCTTTCAATTGTCTGGATGAGAGTTTGAAGACGATCTTCATAGCCTTTTTCAAATTCTGATGAGAATTTCTTTAATGAAAAAAATCCTTTAGATTTAACTTGATTCAATACTCTGAAGAACAGATAAATCCTGGGCCTAAAGACTTCTTGATTTTCCATTTGCTCTTTAAGTTTTCCAACTCGAATAGAATCGGTTTGTTTGAGAAATTCGTTAGAGGTTCTAAGTAAGGACTTGTGATTTTTGATGATAGTTTCAAAATCAGTTTCCACTTTGACAATAAACTGAGCAATGACTCCCTCTGGTAGTGAATTCACAAAGGCCCGTAAGCTTTCTGTCAGATTATTCACACCACTTGCTGCCATACACTCCACATCTAACGGCAACAGCTCTAGTCCTGCGGAAACTGACCCATCCCATAGAATCATGTGGTTTAAAGGTTCTGCTTCAAATTCCCAATAAGGTAATTGTTCACATAAAGCGTTTTGTTGATTCATAGTTTTTTCCCTCCGAATTTTCTGTATTTTGTATCTGGTAAATTCGCTTCTCTGATGGTTGGCGAAAGAAGGTGCTCGATGAAATGCTGAAGATAAGAATCAGGCTTTCCCTTTTTAAAGAAAAAAAGCACAAGTCCCAGCAAGAGGGAGCTGCCAACAACCATGATGTATTTAAATGCCGTTGAACCAAAAAGTAGGTTCTGAACGGAAAGATTTAAAAGTAAAATAATAATATCAGAGAGTTCAAGTCCCATGATCTTGCTTTTGGTTTCAAGACTTCTTGGAACTTGAGAAGTAAGTAAAATATCCTGGTGATTATCGACGTTCATATTAGTTCACCGTCGAAGAGATAAAATCAACAATGGCCTGGGCACCAAATCCAAGGGCACTGCCGATGACTGCATAGGTGATATGCCTTTTGGCATTTTCATTTCCGCTGAGGAAAGAAAATGCGGCAAAAGCGATCCCGATGACAGACAGGGTTGGTAAAATTACGCGAGTCAGTTTTGTTTGCACACCCATCAGTGATGATTCCACGCTGGCAAGGCCTAGTTGCGGAATAAGGGCGACGAGAATAAGCAAGATGAGTAAAAAATATTTATCATGTTTGTTTTTGGTCATAGTGGACCTCCTTTCGTTATAGTTAAGAGGCAATGCTTTCCTCCTTTGATTCAAATTTTTCTGGGAATAGGCTCAGGTACACTTCGTCTTTCATGGTGTAGAATTCGAGCCTGATATAATTTCCCATGACATAGCCTTTGCCGATTTCCCGCCAAGTAGTCTTGGGCTCAAGATTTGGCCCCAGGTATTCTTCAACAGATAAAATGGTGTAGATCAGATCACTATCGTGGTCCCTGGATAAAAAATAAGACTCTCTGGGGTGCATCCAGAATTTAAGTCTAAAAGTTTTTGCTCCAGGTTTAAGATAGGCATTGCCAATTTTATGAATTTCTTCAATGGAACCATCTTTATGAAGTTTCCCTGTGCATAGAGTGAAGCGATCAGTTTTTCTGATGGAGATCACATTATTTTCTTCGATCATATTTTTACCTCCGCTCATTGTTAAGATGCCTTTGAAAATTCAAGTTCATCGGTTGTTTCAAAATCTTGCTCATTCGCAAATCCTCCCCAGTGGCATTCAGAACAGGTGTAGAATCCTTCCTGGTATTCGCATCGCCCACCACAGTCAGGGCACTGGGAATTTTCAAAGTCTTCGTGAAAACCATGAAGTCTGACTTCTGCATAACGGCTTCTAAGGTTGGGCTCTTTTTGAAAGCGATTTTTGATTTTGGCTTTACGCTCATCTTTAAAAGTTCTGGACATTGAACCTTGCCTCTCTTGGGTCGTAGTCAAAACGTCCACTGAAATGTCGATACTCAAGTCGCTCCCAGGTGCGAATATCTTCATCTGTCGCTTTGAAAAAGTTTTGGAATGCGATCTTAATTTTTGTTGTTAATTTTTTAAGTGTTTTCATATTTTATTCTCCTTTTGCTTATGCTGTTCTTGATTGTGCTTGTGGTTCGTTGATTCGATTGGAATCAATTGAAGTTTCTGTTTGGAGTTCTTTAGAGGACTCCAGCGCTTCTAGTTCTTCATCAAATTGGCCAGTGACGACCAGATCAAGAGCATTGATCCAGTCGCAGGTAAGGCAAAATTGATCGAATCCTAGAGTGTGAATTTCTTTTGAACCACAGCATGGACATTTTGTTTTTAGATTTACTTTCATTTGTTCCCCCTTTTGTTATTAGGTTTCACTCTCCTAATAAGCAGGGATTGGTCCAACGAAGCTCCGAAGGACGGAAAGTCTTTTAAGTGCGCGAAAAGAAATGGGAATAATATTTTCTAAAGAACACTGGTGTTTTTCGGAAATGGTACGAACGTACTACGGATTTGCGGGATTGACGAAATTACAGATAGTTAGAGCGGTACAAAAATACTATGAAATAATTATTTTATTACAAGAGAAGAGCGAAAAGTCGGAAAAATTATTTTAATTTTAGATGGTTAGATAAAAATTGATGAAATAGTACGAGCGTACTATTTCATCAGGGGAGTAATGGTTATTTTGCTATTATCAACTAATTGTAGTTCCAAAGAGTTGTTTGGTTGTGGAAGCATAATCAAAGTTTCAGGCGCTTGTGCTATAATATTTACTGAATTTTTATTGAAAATAGCGAAATTAATTCCACCGGGTTGAGGATCTCTTACATTCGGATACTGTACAACGTCTAAAGTGTTTATATCTTGTTGATTTATCCAACTATGCGCGGGGGTATAGGTGGTTCTACTTAATATTTGATCCTTATCTGGTGCCTGAGAAACATCCAGCAATGTATTATGAGTTACAAGTCTTAAAAAATAAGTATTTACATAAATTGGTTTATTAATAAGATCTGGCGCTTTGAGAAGATGATATCCATACTCATAGTAAGTTGTATCTTTCTTTTCAGAAGCATATAAAACATTTTTCATGAAACCAGCAGGGGCAAATCTAGACTCAAACCTTTTGTCGATGGGCAGTGGCCTTTTGAAAATGTCGTCAATCATATCTGAGGCTCCAAGGAGCTGTACAACTGATGAAATATCTTTAGCTCTTTTTATAAATCTAAGGGCTGGCGTCTCAGCAATTCGACATGTTCTGAAAATTCTCATGGGTTAAGCATGCCCTTAATTAAATATCTAGCCGTTGCCAAATTGTGTGGGGCTTCACTAATCATTTCCATTGGAGATTTACCAAAGAATCTGTTTGAGGGAGCTTTGAACCATTGAATTTGGTCCGATTTTTTTACAAAGAAAGAGGCAATCATGTTGTAGACATCAATAAAATCAATAATGGCTTGTGTATTGTGATCGAGTACAGAGCTAAGGCTAACATGACTGTTGGGCTTTAGCCAGCCCTTCACAGTCCCTTCAGGCATTGATAAAATAGCAGCGATATCACTAATGGATAGCTCCCAATCTTCCCTGATTCCATTGAGCATATCGGCCAGGGCCAATTCTAAATTTTCCTTAGTTTGGTTGTTTCTCAGGGCTTCTTTGTTGATAGCTTTAATCATATAAAACTCACTTTTCCTGAAAACAGTATAACAAACTTATCGGACTAATTCATCTAAAATCAAATAAAATATTATAAATATGAAAAATATCATTATATATCTTATAGTTATAGATTAGCCTGTTTAGGCTAAAATGAACATATTGTCCCATTTTGATACAATTTACCGAACCACCATTGGTAGTTCCGATAGGTCAACCTTGGGAATCAAAAAAATACTTTCTCTAGCACACGTCTCTTGAATTTCACAATCATCAAAGTGACCAGTGACCAAGTGTCTTTGTGTTGAGGGGGAAATTTCTTTAAGTAATTCCAAGCCAGGTACTTCCCCAGCACCAAGATCATAATCAAAAAAGAAAACATAATCAGAGCCATCGGAAAAACCAGAACACTGCTTTTTGAAGGTAATAAACTCTTTGGGTGAAGAAAATTTCTTTGTATTTCCATGAAACCCATTTTCGGCAAGTTTCAAATCCCAAACGTGATGTTGAGAAATTTGATCATCAAGGATAACCACAGTTTGATTGGACCTGATTTTGATTCGAGGTGTGAACCAGGAAGCTCTCTCAGTAATTGGTAGATGGATAGTGATAGCCGTCCCAACGCCTTCGGTAGATTCGATATTAAGATCGCCGCCCCAGGATTCAATGTAAGTTTTTGCATGATAGAGACCAAGACCTGATCCGTTTACTTTTCCAGATGTAAAGTTTTTTTCTGTCGATCGCTTTAAAACTTCTTGAGTCATTCCATTTCCAGTATCTTTAATCTTTATTTCAACCTGATTTGAAAGATCTCGAGCGGTCATAGTGATTTTTCCACCAACTGGAGTGGCGTCAACTGCGTTCTGGACAAGGTTGCTAATGATAGATCTAAACTCGTGTGGGATAAGAGAGGTCTTTCCTGACATAAGCGAATTTTGAATTTCAAATTCGATATCATAGTCATGAGCAAAAGCAGTTTTTACTTCACAAAAACCATCACGGATAAGATGCAAAATAGATGTGGAGACTTTCTCTTTAGAGATGTTAGAGTCAGTTCCCAGTTCGGTAGTATCAAGGTCTTTTACAAGGGACTTGATTTGCTTTACGATGCTTTCAAATAATATTTGATCATTTTTTCCGAGTTTTTCAAGTCGAGCTGTCATTGCAATAAGCGCCGCCAGTGGAGTATTGATATTATGCCTTACTTTTCTAGATATTTCCGTTTGAGCTGATTTTTTCATGAGTTCAATGTCTTTATTAAACTGCTCTATGATTTTATTCTTAATTAATCTAGTTTGAGGAATCGAAACCAGATTTAAAATCAACCAAATCACAAGGCTATAATTGACAAATCCAAAACGATTGTATTCAAAGATAATCATGTCCTCATTCGATGATGAAGACATGATCTGTGGGCGCAGTTCAATTTTTTCATAAAGAAATGCGTCTCCAATGGATCTATCATGCACATATTCAGCAAGTGCAGGAAAGGTAAATGAGCGATTCAATGCTTTAGAGTTAAAACGAATGGTGTGAAAGTAATCCAGTTTTGCAGATTGCAAAGTAAGTTCAATTTCATGGAAGTAGCCATTTTGAACCATTCTAGTGATTAAATTAGTTGTCTGCTCGGCGGCTGATTGCATGAAAACACGATTACTAATGACTGATAAGCCTGTAATAATTAAGAGCCCCAAAAGAGATACTATGATCTGTTTTCGTTCAAATTGTTTGATGTTTTCTTGCAATGAAGTTTTCATATATTCCCCAAGGCAATAGTTCTTGAAAAAAACAAAGGACAATCTTTAATATCAAGAATAGAGGAAACATTTTGAGTTATAGATTTGAACTTCGGAACCCCAACAAAAAAATTAGATGTTGTCGGCACCGAGGATAGCCGGCCAAAAATCTTACTTAAGAGATCAGGGTTGCAACACCAAAGATTGTGATCGTTGGAAACGGCGTCGACAAAATCTGACTTATTTTCTCTATAGACAGTATAGTTTCTAAGAGCTTCGGTGGCGGCTTTGCTAAATCCAACGTTAAGATCTTTTTCAAGGGCTAAGCCCAAACAGATTGGTTTTTCAGAATCTACAACAAGACCTAAAATAACTGATCCGTATTTTGTTTTGGCTAGCTTGTAATAATTTATTTGAGCCTCTGGGGCGATCGATTCAGTTTTCGATCTAAGTGCGTGAAAAGAGTGCTCCAGAAATTGATCAAAATAAAATCGTTCAATGAACTCACTGACAGAGCTACTTTCGGCATCTTCTTCTGTAGATCGAATAGCGCAGCCAACAGTTGAAATTTCGAGCTTATGGCAACACCATCTCTCTACTGCCTCACTAGAGGCTTTTTCTAAAGCTATATCTCCGACAAGGTCAGTGCCACGACCTGAAAAGGTCAAACTTCCAACGGAAATCTTTACCTCAATATCAGTCAAATTGGGCAAAAGATTGAAAGTATCCTTGTGCTCAGCAAAGGATACTTTCAACAAATCTTTTTTAGATAAGAGCCACCGAGTGGCTACTGTTTTATAAGCCATAATTGGTTGTTTGCATAAAGCTCAGAGAGTCCCATTTTCCAAGGTTTTCTAATTATGGCCATGAATGGAGCCACTGCTATTGGAACAAGGTTTGCCTCAACAAGAGAACGCAAATGAATTTCTCGAAGCTTATTCACTCTTTCTGTTTTATTGTCATTTTCCATGTAGTTAGCAAGCCACTTTTGTCGGTCCTCTTTGCTTAGGCCGAAAAAACCTGCTGCCATAGTATATGAGATCAGATTGATATCTTCCATAAACCCCGTATCTGTACTTGCGATAAAAGCGTGGGGCTTTTCATTTTCAGAGTTATATTTTTTAAAATCAGGTACATTATCTTCACGATAGACATCAGCCGTTGGGAGTTGCTTTTTTATTTCATTCGCCCAATCTGTAACCTCTCCATTTCTAATGGCACCTATTCGTAGAGGTTCCACAAAAAGTTCAGAGGTTGAAGCGAATGATTTTTCGATTTTAAGTTTGTCTTCTTTACTCAATCCACCATCAGCAGTAGGTGAAAAGAACTCGTCAGTTTTTGAGTAGGTCAATTTAGATTTTAAAATCTCATCAAAAGCCTGTCTAATCTTATTACCGATAAGATGTCGTTGTTTCGCCGTAAATGCTTTAAGTCCCTTATCAGTAAAAACAAGTGAAAGGTTTCTAATTTTATGGGTCGAGTGTAGCTCAAATCCAGAATGTGCTTTGGAAAAAGCTAAGACTTCTTCTGCCTTTGTAGAATCAATAGTTGTCAGATGATCAACCTCGTTTTTTTCAAGCAATGCTAACGAAGCCGATTGAATTTCAGGATTTACGGGAACAAGCCTGATGATTTGAGGCAAGTCACTTGAAAATCTATAGTGATTTGGATTTGCCCTTAATAGGATTTTTCCACCAGGTTCTTCGCTTGCCACAAAATAAGGGCCAGATGTTTCTTTGAAGTTCGTAATAGCAAGTGTCTTTGGATCAATCGACCCTTTGGGTATAATAGCAAAATCAATAGCTGCAAGCATGGATACAAGGAAAGCTTTTCTTTTGCCAGCGTGTAAAATAATTCGATTTCCATCGCGACGAATATTTTCACAGGGCTGATCTAAATTTTTAAATTCAATGCCAGGGCAGACTAGATCTTTAAAGTTACCGTGAGTATTGCCCGAGAGAACTAAGAGACGCTTCAAGGAGAACTCAACGTCTTCAGCGGTTACTGGATTCCCTGAAACCGTTTTCGAATCAGTTCTTATTTCTAAAATCAAATCATCATTTTTCCATTCGTAACTTTTAGCAAGACCTGGAGTAATTTGACCCGACTTTGGATCAATTTCAACCAAGGGTGAGAACACATTCTCTAAAAAAATGTACTCATGTCCCAAATGAATTTTAGTGGGTTCATATTTTAGGGAGGACTTATCCGATGGAAAGGCCACCCTTAACTCTGAAGATTTTGAATTTTTATTCATAAACGTTGCCGTCACTAAAACTCCTAGAAAAAGTAAAATACTAATGATGATTTTTTTCATTATAGTCCCATTATTTTGAATCGGGAACTACACAAATTGATGTAAGCACAGGGCCATGACCTGTTGTCAGAGTTCCATTTTCTCTCAATTCGTCTAGCAAGCTTTGTTCTATTTGAGGACATTGATTTTCGGGAAGAGAGATTGCCCCTTCCTCGAGTAAGAACAAAAGAGCTTGTTTGAGTTTTAGATGCCTCTTTATTTCACTAACTGACGATGCTGAATTCGTTGATTCAGCATGTGCATAAGTAATTCCTAGAACGACTGTTAAAAACGCGAGTGATTTCTTCATTGTTCCCCCATTTATTATCGAATCTCGTCTCGAGATTCGGTTGTGTAATCTATTTTTAATGCTCTCATGCGGCTTCTTAAATATTCCCTGGTAACATCCAAAAAATCGGCCGCTGATTTTAAAGAATTTTTATCCTGAAGGGCTCTCAAGATGGATTGCTTTTCCTGCTCCTGGGACTCCCGACGAATTTGCTCTATATGTTTCGTGTAGGTGGTAGTGCCATGGTCATTAGATATCTTATCAAGACTTGATTTTTGATGATTCTGAACGAACTCCCAAGTTTTAAGATCAATCTTTTGGCCTTCGCAAAGTGTGTGAAGTCTCTCAACAAGATTTTGAAGTCCTCGGATATTACCCGAAGGCGGATTTTTCTGTATCTTATCGACAACAATTTCCAGAATTTCCTTTTGAACTCCTGACTGTTGATTAATTTTTTTCATAAAATGAGCCACAAGGAGCGGAATATCTTCGAGTCGATCTTTAATTGGTGGAACAAATATGGGGATAACATTCAGACGATCAAAAAGATCTTGTCTGAATGCCTTGCTTACAATCATTTGCTCAAGAGGTGCATTGGTGGCGGCAATAATTCTGACATCCACAGGGGTTTCCAAATTTGATCCCACGGGAGTAATTTTTCGTTCTTGAATGGCTCGAAGTAAAACTTTTTGAAGATCAAAAGTCATTTCGCCGATTTCATCAAAAAAGATGGTCCCTTTGTTGGCAGCCTGAAATTTTCCGACTTTATTCTGTGAGGCTCCTGTGAAAGCCCCTTTATCATGACCGAAAAGTTCAGATTCTGTTAAGCTTTCTGAAATGGCTCCAGAATTTATGGCGATAAAGTTATGAGCTGATCTTTTCGAATATTGATGAATTCCCTTTGCGACAAGTTCCTTTCCGGTCCCAGGCTCTCCTCGAATAAGAACACTTGAGTTTGTGGCAGCTGCTTTGAGCATAGTCCTTGCCACTTCTGCGAGGGCGTTGGATCTGCCGATCATTCCAGCCTGTTCTATTAATAGCTGGTTTTCAGAGGTTGATGGTATAACTATAACTTTGTTTTCCAGTTCATATTCTTTGCAAAGTCTGTGAATCATTGCCAGCATGATGACTTGAGAAGTTCCTTTTTCGATAAAGTTGATCGCCCCGGATTTATATGAATCCAGCGAAACCTTTTGAGCACTATCACCAGAAAATCCGATGATCTTAAATTTTGGGTTGATAGAAATAATCTTCTCAATGACTTCGGCTCCAGACTCTTCGGTGAGGTGATAGTCAATTATTGCAAGCGAGAAGGAAGAAATATTCTGCCGAATAAGTGCGATCCCTTCGGAGCCATTACTGACCGTGCGAACAATGAAGCCTTCTTCATGCAAAAATGCCCGCATCGAGTTTCTGACGTTCATATCATCATCTATGACTAGAATTTGATGTTTCAATCGTCCCCCTGCTAAAAGGTACTTTAACAATACTTATGCCAACGGCTGAATGTGCGACTTTGGACACGGCGAAGAAATAAAGCGGTTAATAAATTACTCTATTTAATTTAAGTAAATTAATAGATGTAAAAAATGCAATTTGGTCTTGAGTAGATAATTTTTATTTCAAGCTAATCTGAAAAACAACTGAGAATCCAAAGAGTTATCTGGTGTCAGGTCGTGGTGCAAAAATACTACGAAGAGACTCTAAACTAAAATACTTCATTTGGCTTGAAAACTATTGGAAAAAGTTTCAAAGATTGTGACGATAAAAACAACAATGGTTCTTGATGAGAGAGCTTTTTGGGGCAAGATATTATCAAGCGAGAAAAGCTTTGCATTGTTAGGGGCAACACCATTTCATCAGATAAGTACACAAACGTGAAAAATCAAAACAAGGAAACCAAAACGTATTTAAATCACAAAACGACACGTGGAATTTTTCAAATAAAAATTGGCGTGTCAAAAAGTTCGACAATTCTTCGCGGCACTTTGTATAGTTCTGAAACACCTGTTTTGTCTTCTGCTCGAAATTAACTCACCTTTAGGCTCGGCACACACTTCGCATGAGAAGACTCATGAAAGATCGTTCTCGTTGAATAAAGGGGAATTCACCCCACAACATTTGGAACGGTATCAATAGGTCACACAACATTTGGAACGATATCCTAGATCGATTGGAGTTTTTATGAATTCATTTTCTCAATTTTTTCTTCTGTGCCTATTGTTGCTCATGACGGCGACCCAAGCTCATGCAAGATATCTCAACTGCCCGAGCGTAGGTATTGAGTTCATCTCTAACGATCGAATTAACATGATTTCCGAAAGTTACCAGGCACGAGATTTAGAGCCGGATTCTCGATCGCGTTCGGAGTTAACTTATTCGATGCAGAATAAATATTTTGGGGTTTATGATGTTCTTCAAATATCGGTACCCTTATCGGTTTATAGCAAACGTGAGGGTGACAGAATAAACGTTAAAATTAAAAGAGGCGGTCGAAATGCACCCGTTGATACAGAAACTTGCAAGGTAACGGACGTGGCCGACATTCTTTGTTATCTGACAGCGCGAGAAAAAAATGGAAAGACTCACAAATTCGAACTTCAGAGAAAACTTTCCGTGACAACGTATGAAGGGTACTTCACGAGTGTTGACGGGAACGGTTCGGACGCGAACTATCAAAGGCTTTTTCCAAAAAGCTATTCGAATGCAATCATTTCAGCAACGAACGCTAGCGGAAACAATATGAGATTCAAATTTGACTCAGGCACGAAAAATGGGCTGATTGAAAACCTTAAGGTCACACCAGAGGATGGGCTCATTGGACAGAACGGTCGCTTTACGGCGTCGTTTAATTTCATTCCCTGGATTTCAGCGGAGGTGCCGTTCGGGAAATCTGTTTACCTAAATGATGAAAAGAATTTGAATCGTGAAGCCGCGATCAGTGTTAATGTAATTTGTAGGATTAACTAGAGGATCACCCATCATCCTCCGACCTGATCATTCATTTTGAAGTTTTAAAAATTACAGCCTTTGAACAATCAATGACAACGGCTGCATTCTCGATTTTTTATGAAATATGATGAACCCTTCTAAGGTTGGCATTTTTGTACGGCAAGATGAGATAAATCTTTATTTTGTCTTCCCTACAAGTTGTTGGTTCACAAGAAGCATACTGATGAGACCAATCTGTTTTGATTGTGCTGTTTTTCTCATGTGGGACTTTTTATATTTCGTTTGTAAAAAGATTTTAACTGTATTCATTTTAGGCAATTATGAAGTTTATATAAACTTTTTTAAGAGTTGTTCTTAATAAAACCAAATTGTTGCTAAACTTCTAATTTTAATTTAACCTCTGTTGAAACTCAACAATGCAAGTTGCAAAGCATTCTCAATGGAAATCAATCATAATGTTTTTGCAAGGGGGAATCTAATTATGAAATTATTATTTCTTCTAAAAAATAGCTTAAGCCTAGTATGTATTGTTTCTTTTAGTCTTTTAGGATGTACTTCATCTAACTCTGGGTCACCCAATAATCCCAATAATCCAGATCAAGTAGCCCAAAATAATTCTCAAAATATTGCTAATTTTAAAGATAAAAGATTACACGATCTTGTTGCTGATGATGATAAAGCATGTGTCATAATAGATGATAAAGTTAAATGTTGGAGCAGAGATTCATTCGCTATTCAGTTTAAAAAGAAATTGGGAAAAGTAAGTAAAGCTAAATCTATTGCAGTTAGTAATGAAGCTGAAGGTTGCGTAATAGATGGAACAACGCCAAAATGTTATGCTAAATTTAATAATGAATATTCTGATTTTAGCTATTCGCTTAAAACTCTGGAGGAATCTAAAAAAATATTTGGTGCTTTTAATAGCTACTGTGGACAATTTAATGATAGTTTTAAATGTATCGGCATACCAGCTCCATATAATAACTATAAAAGCTACAACTATGTATCACCAAAAAATCAACTTTTGATTGGCATGTTTGATAATAGTCCCATTTTTATAGAGAACAATATTGTTAAGGCGACTAATATTTACCCTGTAGAAAAAACATATAAATTAATAGAAGATAAAAAAGTTGATTTTAGAAATCCACGTATTTTTAGTTTTGCATCAAATACAAACAGTTTTTGTATTGCAGATGATGATGGTATCAAATGTACTTCTATAGAAAATGACTCACTTTTTACAATTATCCCTATTAAAAGTGTAGAATCCTTAACAATGTATGAAGAAAAAAATCAGCAGAACTATTATAATACTAGTTCATTACGAGTTTGTGCCGCTGCTCAAGGGCAGTTGAAATGCTGGAAATCTGACTCTAAATTAGAAAAATACACATCTTTAGAAGATAGTTTTATACTTGCAACTGAACTAAAAAATGTTCGTGAAGTAGTGTATGCTAAGTTTTTAAATAGTCTTTGTGTAATAGATGATGATGGCGCGAAATGCTTAGATGAAACTTCTAAATCAAAAAAATGGGTTATAAAGGTTCCTAAGAAATCTACAGATGGAGTTCCAAATCAGTTTAATCCTTATATTATTAATGTGGAAAATAGATGTGAACGAGCATTAAATATTGAAAGCTTTAATTATTTAGCGTGCTCAACTCAGCTTCAGTTTAGATTGTTTAAGGTTACTGGTATTCAAAATCAAAGAAATATTTCATTAGAATTACTCCGCTTGAATGGTTCGACTTTAAAATATCATTCTCGCCCCGATTCAGCGGCTTCAAAAGCTGAAAATAATATTACATTAGAGTCAGAAATGGGAGACGTTCTAATATTACAAGATACTGAATTTAAAAGAGGAGAAGATATAAAGGAAATTTATGTTTCTCACAACGGTAATTCAGGAAAGTGCACAGGAATTGTGATAGGAAATCCAAATTCATGCTCGTCAATTATAAATTCTCGAGACTATAATAGTGACAACGCTAGCTATTACTTTGATCCATTTCATGTGACTGGTTTGGATCAGATCAACATAGGTACGTGCAAATTAACTTTGGTAGATTCTCATGGGAAATCAAATTACAAGGCTTATTTTAGCGTGGTTGATGATTCTTGTGATATTAATGATCAGGAGTTTTATAAAGGTGATACTTTATATTATGATCTTTCAGATCCTGCAAATTATCCTTATCTTAGTGTACCAAAATTGGATATATTTTAAATCTAGCCGAAAGTTACGGAATGGTAATTAGTAATTGAAATGAACATCAAAAAATGTCATTATTTAAAATTAATCAACTTCGGACTACCCCAGTTTGAAGATCTGGACTCATAAAGAACATGAGCCTGAGCCTTCCAGATCCATTTTTGTAAATCGTCGATTTTTCCAACGGCGGCGGCCGCAAGTACAACACTTAAAATGAATGGCATTAATTTATCGAAGTTCAAGGTGTCCTCCTTTGAGGATAATTTGTTTATTTTCAAATCGGTTTAGAATATTGATGACGGAGTTTCGGTTCCAAGATTTTGCGAGTCTTGGCTGAATCTTTTTCTCAGTGAGGCGGTCGGCAATTCTATTAGGATTGGTCCCTGATTTCCAAAGCTGATAAATGAAAATGAGATTTTCATATTCCTTTTGATCGGGCACAACCTTGCCTTGAAAATAGCAGAAACCATAAGGTGGCTGAGTATTGGATTTTCCAGAAAGAGATTTAAGTATTGCTGCTGGCGGAGCAACATTTCCCCGTAATTCTATTCCGTCCCTTAAAAGGCTGGCTCGAATGACTGATTTTGACTTTCCAGTTTGCTTGGCGATATCACTCAAAGACAGGCCATTTTTGTATAATTCAGCAAATTCCAAATAAATGGCCTGTCTTTGAACATGAAAAAGATCAATCTTTTTATGTGGTTGGTAGAATTCGGGTAAGCTTTGACTTTCACTACCAAATTCTACAACTTGCGAACCAATAATATCCAAATTATGAAAATCAGCCCCTCCGGGGGAGCTAGCGTCAGCCGACGCCGAATCAGGGACCGTACCTGAGGATTTCGCACGTCTTTTTTCTGCCAAGGCGATGACGTTGTTTTCTTGTACCTTTGCCGCTGTAAGGTCTTCGGCAGTGACGGGTTTATTGAGGTCATGCTTCAAGCGATACTGGATTTTAAGACCTTTTGGGCTTACCAGGATGGAATAAAGAAGGTCTTTCAATAAAGACTTCTTCATAACCGCGTTGGCTTTTGCCCACCCGCGTTTGAATGCCGACAATCGCTCTTTAAGGTCAATGACTGCATCATCAACGTCACCTTTGGTGACTTCTTTAACCCTTAAGTTTTCTAGTTCAGATTCAAGATGGCGTTTCTTACGACTCAGTTCTTCGAGTTCCTTTGCCGTTTCTTTGATCGCTTCAGAGTCAGCGTCTAATGCCGCTTGGATTTTAAAAGTGTTTTTAACGGCCAAGTTAATTTTAGAAACCTCCGCTGAAATTCGATCTCTTTCGGCTTTCAGCTGCTCCGGAGATGACGTAACCATTTCTCTGATTCGTTTTTCAACTTCGTCAAAGTGTCCGGCCTGAAGCAAAATTTCTGAAAGATGTTCGGCAAGCTTTGTCTCAATTTTATCGGCCTTGATCCTTTTTGTGGAGCAGGTAATGACATCACCTTTTTTAGAGGAATGTACATAATAGCGATGAACTTGTTTTCTGCCGTGAGCTGATTGTCCAACAAGACGTTTTCCGCACTCCTCGCACTGGCACAAACCAGAGGCAGCAAAGACTCTTTTTTCTGACGTATCAAGGCGCATTCTTTCGCGCTCAGAGTTTTCCTCCAAGACTTGCTGCACGGATTTAAACGTCACTTCATCAATGATAGCGGGCCATGAAGCGCGGTAAGTTCCGTATTTTTGCCACACCTTGAGTTTAGCTTGATCCTTATTTTTGTTTGATTTGTTAGCTTCGCGAACGGCAATGTACGAATGGTTTTTCAAAACAAAGCTAAGAGAATCAACGGTCCATCTTCCTTCTTTAACCAGACGATCTTTTGAATTTCCACGGCTCTTGGGTTTGATGCCTTCGGCGCTTAAAGCATCAATTGTGCGGCTTAAACTTCGTTGCTCCATGAAAAGTTCAAAGATGCGACGAACAAGTTTAGCTTCCTCTTTATTGACGATAAAAGTGGCTTTCTTTGCCGGATCTTTATCGTATCCAAGGATCGCAGGACCTCCATTTAGAAATCCGCGCTGCGCTCTAGAGTGACAGTTGATGGCTACACGTTCAGAGGTTTGCTCGCGCTCAAACTGACTCAAATTTATCATATTATAGAGCATCATTTTTCCAGAAGGCGTACTTGAATCGAACTGTTCTTTGATCGAAAAGAATTTCGCTCCCAGATTTTCGAGTGACTTATGAAAGTCACAAAAATCAGGAATATTACGCGACAACCGAGAAAGTTCCGTCACCATAATCGCGTTGATCTTGCCGGACTTTAAAGCTTTCATCATCCTCTCGTAAGCAGGGCGATTGGTGTCTTTGGCGGAATAACCATCGTCAATAAAGTATTCAACAATGTGGCCCCATCCGGGCTCTTGCATGTTTTTAATTTCGACAAAGGATTGCATGCGATACTTTTGATTGTCGAGTGAACCCTCGATAATATTGGCCTGCTCATCGGTGCTGACTCTTGTGTAACTTCCAAGTAGAAGTGACGATGATGTTGTAGCTTTAAGGTCAGGCTGCGATTTGTTCTTCATGTAGTGCCTCCTTTCTTGGGCGTCCTCTTGTTTGACCAAGAAGAATTATTTTAGCGACGAGTTTTTCAACTCTTTCGCGCCTAGAATCAGCCGCATCGGATGTGTCTACAATACCGACTAACTCAACTTTCATTTCTTCTTCATCAAAATCTACCGCCGCTGTATACTTAGATTTCTTACTCACGCTTACTGCCTTTGCTAGAGGCCTTAGCTTTATCAATGTGCCGCTGAAACTCCTCGATAAAATCCTGAGCTTTTCTCTCCGAAAGACTCCCTAAGTAGCTCATCACGGCACTGATGAGCGGACTTGGTGTCCTGAATCCAGTTTCAAAGTGACTGATCGGCATTTTTCCAGACAAGCCCAAAAGTTCTGCTAGTTCCGGCTGCGTAAGTCCTAATTTTTCTCTCGTTTCTTTGAAATGCTTTGGACTCATACCGACTCTTCACTTTCTTTATGTATATCTGTGATATACTCTTGCTTCAAGTTCTTTTTTATTTTTTTGGATTCTCTTGTGGCTTCACCAAAGAAATGTTTATCCAATACCGCTTGGATATCAGGCGGTAACTCACCGATAGCTTTATACTTCTTTTGAACAGCATCGAGCATTGAAAACGCGTTAGCCGATCTGCGGCGAATCTCTAAAATTACGTCTTGCGGAGCATGTTCTTTGAACCAAAGGATCATAAAACTTGCGACATCAAATCTGGTGGCTCGTCCGGCGTCAAAGCCCTCGTTAACAGCGTCGGCAAGTTCTGCGACCGCCGCTTCAGCTTCGGGGCTCACGACCATGCGGCCTTCTTTTTTAGGTAGAATATCATTTGTCATAACGGCACCTCCTTCGTGGTGAAATTGTTTGTTCGTGGGTTGAAAACGATGCTGCATTGATAAAGGTCGCGCGTAAGCGCGGCACAAGTGACGGCGGACTGCAGCTTGCGGCGAGTCCATCCAAACCGAGGGCAGACGGCACGGCTGCCCTCATCATACGGAGCGATGAGAATTCGATCTGGTAGGCACATCACAAATTTTTGTCCAAAGATCAGATCTTCAAACAGCAACAGTTTTTCAATCGATAGACTCTCAACTACACAGCCTACCTGATTGAATTCTCTTTGTTTCGTTTTGTATTTCCCCTTTTTAAATTCTTTATTATCTCTTTTTACTTTCCAACACTGAACCCCGCCCAGCCCCGTCCCCCGGTTACTGACCACCTTCAACCAACTCGTTGGGTGGGGGTGGTCAGTAAAAATCGTAGATTTAGGGGGACGGGGCTGGGCGGGCGCGATCTCACTGATTTTGTTTGGAAAGTTCCTCATGCGGCCTCTGAATTTTCTGCTGTTATTAATGAGAACGGTTTCTCATTTCGTTCTCGTAAAGATTCCGAATCTAAGATTGGTTTTTTCGTCAAAGCTTCTAGAAGTTCGCGCATACTTAACTCATTACCGGCAAATCTAATTTTTGAGTTTAAATGAGTGGCATCAAACTCCTGATATTTATAGACACCAATTACCTGTGCAGATTGGCCATTTTTGTAAAAGGCATTTAGGACGGCTCTTTGAGTTGCCTCATAACCACAGCCAAAAAGAATCAAGCTGACTTTTGAATAATCGGCGTAGGCCAATGCTATTTTTGCATATCGACTTTGAGCTTTTGTGACGGTCTCAATTTCAAGGGCGCAGCGTATGGACGATCCATCAACAGAACGTAAATCAAAAACTAAATCTGGAATGCGGTGAATGCGACTTGCTCCAAGAACTGTGTAAGTGTCGATGGGATTTCTAATCAATTCATCTTCAAGCCAGTAACGCTCAATCAAATTTCTTTGAATGAGTGGTAATATGAAACGAGCAACAAGTGAATCATGCGTGATATAAAACGGGGACCTCGCGGGTCTAGCATTTTCACCAAGTTGTGTGCGACTTTTTTTAGAAAGAATTAAAACCTGAGTATTCGCTTTGGACACAAGAAACAGATTTTTTTCTACAAGATAATTCCAGTAGCGATACTGCTGTGCCTGGCTCATTTGACAGAAGAATTCAAAAAAAAGATCTTTTGTTAGAAAACCCCAGCGGGCAGCAAAATCCTGCGAAGCGTGGATAATGGACTCATTCCAGTTTTTCATTGGCCCGATCCGTTCTTTGATGTTTCGGGGATCAGGACAAAGTGGCCAAGTTCAATTTTCCCGGCAGTTAAATCTGGCTCAACCCACTCCAACGAAAACTGCGTAAGGCCGATACCTTTTAGGCTTGTGGGAATTTTAAGTTCTGAGCCAATGGTTACTTGCCTGATTCGGACCTGACAACTTCCTTCGCCAACCAAAACGACTTTGGCCCCTTCAGGATTTCCGCACTTAGGCGAATGAGCACACGAAGCTAGAAAAAGTACTACTGTTAGAATCAATAATTGATTTTTCATCATGCGGCCTTCCTATTTTTCATCTTGTTCAACTCTGCCTGCACAGCCGCAGATCCAGTAGGTGGCTGCGGCTGATTTGTCGGCGTTGATTGTTTTTGCGAAATGCCTGTCGGCAAAGATTTACAAAGCTTCGGGATTTCCGGCTTATCCAAATCAAAAGATTTTTTGAATTTTAATCGAACCGGTAAGCTTCCTTTACCATGAGGAAGAATGACCACGGCTTCACCGACTCCAAGCTCTTGTTTAAAGATATTTGGGTGAAATTTAAATTCCTCAGCATTTCGCACTGATCCGTCACCTGTTTTTTCGCTACCAAAAAATCCTTGTTTTTGACGTTCGGTGATTTTTGCCGTAAGTGATGTGCCGATCACCGATGAAAAATACTCGGCGGACTCAGGCTCATTTGTGCGCATGAAGACTTTCAAATTTGAGTTTGTCAGAATCGTGTTTTGAACCCCGTCACCTAAACCGGCTAAATCCCCGAGGGCCTGGTGAGCAAATACAATCCCAACATTTGCGCTTCTTGATTTGTTTAATAATGTCACAAAACTAGGAGTTAGATACTCAGTAAAGTCATCAAGATAGACTGAAAAGAACCTTTGATCGTGGTATTTCCCTAGGTGTCTTGATGCCACGGCACTTTGCAGGCACTGAAGAATCATTTTCCCGGTGGCTTTCCCTAATGTCGGAATTTTTAAAGCTGGAAGCTGGCAATAGACGATCTCGCCGTTTTCAAGTGCGCGTTCAAGACTAATCTCAGAATTTTCGCTGTTAAAAATACTTGCGACATCACCGACCGCAAAACATTGCAGTTGTGCCGTAAGCCCGCTTGTTCTTTGCTCGCGTTCTTCTCTGGTAAGGCGCAGAAAATCCTTGGCCCAGGATTGGAGCCGCTCGTTTTTACTAGCAAGTGCAAGCTCGGCCAATTGTCTTTCATCTTTTAGACACTCAATCACGCGATACGGTGTTGCTTTGATTCTGGCCTCTTCTAAAATCATCAAACAATGTAATAAAGCGTCGTACTGGATGCTTTTAAAATATTCGTTTTCAAAGTTAAACGCTGCAAATACACGTTCGGCCACCTCTAGAGCCGACCCTCCATCCAGCGGATTAAAGGTGTGGCTAATATCGGTATTGCAGATGGAAAGAATTCTTACGTCATGCTCACGGTGATGTTTTTTTGCGTAGGCGTAGAGCTTATCAAGAAGGCTCGAATCGGATTTTCCATCAATCATCAAAAGCCCGCGTCCTTTTTTGATATCATCGATGGCCCACGGAAGAATGACGGACTCGGTTTTACCGGCGTTTGTTGTGCCGACAACTTGCGTGTGCATTCTGCGAAAGGCTTGCTTGATATACACGGGTTTACCCTTGCTAGATACTCCTGCGAAAATAGCCTCCTCTCCGTTTTGAGGCGTAAGCACCTCGTTTTCTAAATCACCGGCAGCAAATGATTTTTGAATTTGCTGGCGTAGTTTTACAACGCCATAAAGAAGAAAACCCGTGATCAAAAGCGCTATACCGTAGCGCCATTCTAAATAGAAGCTGGCGATCTGAACTTTATAACGTAGCCAAAGAACAAATGTTCCTAAAACCACGGCTAAGAAAAGAAACCCTCTATCGGTCATGTCTGATTTTTTATTTTCACTCATATTCGTCACCTCCTTCTTGTAATTTTAAAGATCCGCTTAAAACAGCGTCGCATTCTGACCCAGGCGATAGCTCGATCCATTCCCGCTCTGTTTTTAATTTTTCACCGTAGGCTTGCGCTCTACTTTGTGCAGTGGCAGCAACTGCGCCGAGCACGCCGTTTTCTAAACCGCCTTTGGAATTTCCCATCATGTCTGTTTGCATGCTTCCGGCAGCAAGACCGCCAACAAACGTGGTCAGCACTTGGCCTGCTGTGTTTTTCATTCCATCGGAAAAAACTTTTCCAGGAACTCCTGGTTGTCCGCTCTTATCTAGGGCCATCGCTGAAATTCTCCTCAGCTGCCCGTTTGGAAGCGAAATTTGACTGAAGCGAATCTGCGCTCGGTCGCCTCCGCGCTGAAAGCTGGCTTCTCCATAGAATCTTGTCCCGGCAGGAAGTTTTAGACCAGAGTCCGACTGAGAGTCTAAAATCAGTTCAGCCAGAATAGGGACCGCGTCCTGCGAAACAATGACCTTATCTAAAATCCGAAGCGGAAGCCTGATGCCCGCGCGAAGTTCTGTTTTTGCGTTGCCGCCTTTAGATCCAATAATCATCGATGTGTTGTGATTAACCTGAGATGTACTGCCACCACCGCCGGGCACACTGATTTTGGGGGCAGCCCAGAGTGATTGTGCGGATACTTCTCTTTTTTCGGCTGAATTTTCAGGATTCTCAGTCGTGCTATTATTTGTCGACGGCTCAATTTTTTCGGTGAACTCAATAGGCACTTCTGTCGGAAGAAGAAAAACCACAGTGATAAAAATTAAAACACCGATGGCTGCAAAAACTCTGATTGTTTTAAAGTTTAAATCTCGCTTTTGGCTAAAGGAGTTTTCTTGAACAATCGAGCCTTTCAGTTTTGCGGCAAAGCTGCCTACTTTTTTCAAATATGATTTAACGGATGTGCCTACCTCCATAGAACATCCTCTGAAATGGTAACTGCAATCGACTTGTCTTTTTTAATTTCAAGCGAGATGGGTTTCCCCGAAATCAAATCAGATTTTGCAAGCGATATCCCAATTCGCAGAGGCAAAGTTTTAGTTAGCCTCAAATCAGAAATAAAAAGACTGTTAATGACCTTAGATGCGCCAGCTTGCTTGATCCAAATGTCACTTGGCTTAAGCAGAATGTCTTTTGTGGCAAGATTTGCTAGCTTCACATCAAGAAGAATAAATCCTCCTGATGAAATACCAACACGGGCAACGGTCAGCTTAAGGTCGTTAAGTGTTGATGACTTGCCGAATGTTTTCCATTTAACGGACGATTTTGGAGCTTCGGGATTTCTGACATAGACGATATAGTCAGCAATATCCTGCGCGCCAGTAATAAGCCTGACGTTGAATCGCTTTTTCTCCGTCACCAAATACAGATTTGTCTTCGCACCCCATCGCAGCGGCTTAATGGTCACAGCTTTATCTAGATATTCGATTTTAAATCCAGATTGATCTCCGATAATTGCCGACTGAATTGTGTCTGGAAGCTGAACAATCGTTGCGATCCCTAAAGCCGTTTTGACGTTTAGGATATCATCCTCTTTGGCCGACATTTTACGAATTTGCGCAAAGCTTGCGGTACTTAGAAGATGCATGACTAGGAAAGTGATTACGGCCTTCCTCATCGCGCCGCCTCTTCGGTTTCTTTTGTAACGTAGATTCCCCAAGGGTTAATGATAGTTCGATCATCAACGCTAAAATGAAGAACAAGTTTCATCTCCGTTGCGGCTTTGAGATTATCAAATTCCGTAATTCTATCGGCTAGGACTATGACTCGTTTTTCCTTTAAGTCCACAGACACAGATTTTGGATAAACCCGCTGTCTAACCTTTTTCTCGCGGACAAATTTTAAAGTGTCTTGCATAGATCTTTCAAACGCACTGGTTAAAGCCGGAAGAACAAAAAACTTGGCTCGGCCTAGTTGCTCAGGAATCGTTTTATCGTCCCAGGAATAACGGAACGCGATATACTCCTTCATTGCGGATTCGATTTGAAGATCGGTGACCTTCATCTCAATTTTCGCAACTGCGCCGGAGCTTTCTAGAGCAATCACGGTTGGACCACGCTTGATCAAATATAAAACAAGCACGATTAGTAGAAATGAAGTCGCGAGCAAAGCGCCGCAAAGATATTTAACATTTAAATTTTCTTCGGCAAATTCCCGCATGGCCTTTGGATAGAGACTCGCCTGTAACATGATTTTCTTATTCATAATGACACCTCCTTACGACCCACGGGGCCGGTTGATTTTGTTTTGAACGGATTGAATTTTATTTTTTGCGTACCCTCGCATAAATGATAGTTCCTGCTGCGTGACCTGTTTTATCGTCAGCATTCGAGCTGGCAGGGCTGCCGCTGCAAAGACGGCGGTTGTTCCAATCGTTTGAGCTGTGGATTGAACACCTTCACCAATAAGCGAGCGAGTTAAGAGCGGCGTAAACAGCAGCGCGATAGCGATCACAAAGTTCATCACGATCAAAGTTAGGTATGAGCCTTCCGTTTGATAAATGTTCCCGAATGAGAGCGATGTCAGCATGGCCGACATAAGTAGGGTAGGCTCCGGCCAACCAATCTTACGAATGGTTGGAACGTGAACCCCCCTCCGAACCGGACTTGCAACTTTCATTGCATCCGGCTCTCCATTTTTGTTAAGCATACATATCTCTTTTCCACGACGGAAGACCAC
>JAEUWH010000094.1 GCA_016785955.1 Pseudobdellovibrionaceae bacterium
AATCAAATATTCGACGTCAGGTTTATAAATCGCTGAAAATCGTTGCCAAAGACCGCTTCCAATTACACAATTTTAACAACAACCAAGGAAAAACTAGATGTTAGGATGGATCAATTCGGGCTTAAAAACTCCTATCCTCGATGGGGTATTTAAAGATTTACCATTCCATTGGACAATATTCTCAAAAAAATTATGAATACCGTCAGGAATATTCGAGAAATCATTTGTGCTGTGGTAAACAGAAGTTTCGACTGCAAATGACTCAAGGACATCCCCCATATTTCTGTTCCAAGATTTCATCATCTTCGTTAGCGGCTTTACTTCCCCTTTTCGAGCTTTATTAGCATTAGTCAACACTTCTGCATCTTTTAGGGGATCTGTATGTATCCAGTTTCCACCATGAGTTCGAGACGGAATAAGAAAACCACCACCCTTAGCATTAAATGCAGGAGAAATTTCCATTTTCATCCCTACCCAATTGACAGACACTGCAGGCCTATCAACCTTTATCGATGTTCCTTGATAGCCCTCCAAGGACATTCTTAAATCGTTTAGGGCTTTAGTCCCTCCGTCACTCACATACCAATACTTTTCAAAATTTTTTTGGGTATTTTCTAGTATCAGTAGCGAATCCACATCCACGAACTCTTTTTCGTGGTAAAAAAGTAGCGCCGTATCTGGTAAAGGCTTAATCTGAGTATCGCGTGCATATGACCCGTGTAAAACAATTCTTTCTATATCGAAATTTGAATTCGTTAAGATTCGATCGCGAACCCCTTCCTGTCTGTTGGAAACAGTAGTGACTTGCCTATCTGAAGGCTCAATTGAACTTTTAAACTTAGAAATTGCTTCGTCTAATGGATTCTTCTGACTTTGTCTAAATAACCCAAAATAGAGATCTGATTCTGACAAATACCCCTCCGTATCGAGACAAAATCTGATTTCTTCCACTAGAGCTGTCAATGTCATTAACCAAATTTTGTTCAGATCTAACGATAAGACCGCTCTAATATGGATTAAATACAGTTTAATCAGTTCCGACTGATTGGATTGAAGGTAATAGACGCGTTGAACCCAAAAATCAAAGCCAATTGGCTCAAAGGGATATTAGCCAAAGACGAAAATAATTGGTTAAACTTTCGCTTTGATTAGCCTCCAAATCCCCCACCACCCTAGCGGAGAAAGAACGAACACGGAGGCCATTCCTGGGAAGTAAGAAAATGGTTCTCGAACGATAAACGGAAAAACAAAGATATGAGCGAGCTCAGTTAGCCCCATTGATGTAAGGAATGTCCAAACCAAATAACGACCAAACTCGCTGCCTCGTTTCAAGAGGTAAGGAATAGATAGCCAGCTACCTACTGAGGTAACTACCATTAGTACAACAGGTACTGATAATATTTCCGGAGTCGTCACGTCGGTTATTTCAGAAAGGCGTTCAAAAAAACCCGAAACTTTTTCCTCGATTCTATGGATGGCAAAACCAATAAAAGTAAAAATGAATGGCCATTTTAGATCATCGTAGTTAGTTTTTGATTTGAACCCTAGCCAAAGGAAAAAACCTCCGACAAAACCGGCAGAGATTATCACCATCGTCCAAAAACCCAAAGACCAGAAACTCGAAAGCAGTACTAGAGCAGATAGAATTGCAGCGGCAGAAATACACGATCTGCTTTTATTTTTATTCAAAAAGACTTCTTTAATCCCTGCCATTTATTCAGTTCCTCGCAAAATTTTCTGAAGATCTTCAGGAATTTGCATTGGTTCAAAAATACCTACATCAGCTCCTCCGGTATTTCCCTTTGGTGCTAACTTTAAAACTGAACCAGGTACCGCTAACATAATCCTTGGAATCTGACCAAAGAACTCTTTCACCAATTTGTGTCGAACACTATATCCTATCATTAAGACGTGAACATAGAGATGCTTGAGCGCATAAAACTGACCTAAGATGTGCGCTCGTTCCAGATGATTCCATTCGTCACTTGCAAATCCATTTGCTTGGCTCTGATTAGCCAAATCAATTTCTTTCTCAAATGCAGAATCAATAGAATTTGAAACACTCACCGCTTACCTCAAATTATTTTTTAAGTTCCTCATCAACTGCTTTCTTAATCGGGCCATAACCAATCTCACTCAGAATTTTACCGTTTACGATAAATGTAGGAGTTCTTCGTGCGCCAACGGCCTCCCCGTCAGTTTGATCTTGTTCAACTTTCCAACCATGTTTAGCCATTAATTGCTGAGTATCTAGCTTTGATAAATCAACACCGACTTCAGAAAGAATTTTTGGCAGCAATTCAGGTCTAGGACGTCCATGATCTGCCCACTCTGGTTGTTTTTCAAAAACTGCATCCAAAGCTGAATCGAATTTATCTTGCGCGCGAGCCTCTTCCAGCATGACCGCCGCTAGCTTTGAATTCCCGTGCAGTGGCATGTAGCGCAGCACAAGCTTTACCTTACCTTCATATTCAAACATTAAATTTTTAATTATTGGGTGCATTGCCCGACACGCCTCACACTCTGGATCTAGAAACTCTACGATAGTTACCTTGGCTGAGGCCGCGCCTTTTACCAAATTATGCGACTTTATCAGAGTGGCCGAATCAACTTCAGGTGTTGAAACTATCGTTTCAGGTGCTCGACCGAAAGGCCAGAATGTATAACCCAGAAATAGAATTGCCACCGCAATCACTGACACAATTAAAAAGGATCTATTATTTTTCATTTATTCTCCGTGTGGTTTTCATGGCTATAAATCCTAATGAAGTAAGAAGTATAAAACTAATTAGCGACATAAGTGGGATAGTCAGAAAGCCAAATATTTCAACTTGTTTACTGGTACACGAAACGCCCTGACTACATGGGGTTATACTGTCAGGGATTATTCCGTAATATAAAAGATTATGATAAGCAGCGATCAACAACCCAATTGCTGAAAGCGGCAATGCTGCCCGATAAAACCGACTCTCATCGTTCCATAGAGCGCTTCCCAAAATAACTACCAGTGGATACATACAAATGCGCTGGTACCAGCATAATGTGCATGGAGGATATTTTAACACTTCACCAAAGTATAAACTTCCTGCGGTAGCAATTAGTGAAACTAGAAACGAAAGCTGTATATAGTTAAATTTCATCAATCTAATTTCGACTTAATGATGATCGTGGTTATGATCAGTTTTTGTTCTTGGTATTACCTTAAATTGAACCGAGTGTTCTTTTCCATCAATTTTAAATTTAACCGCTAGGGAATCTCCATCGGCAATTTTCTTAACGGGATCAAATAACATCAGATGCTTACCACCCGGCTTAAGTTTAAGTTTTGATTCTGGAGCGATTGTGTACTCATCCACCTTTTTCATAGACATCTTACCAGCATCTTCAATTGTTTCGTGGGTCTCAAACGCTTTAAAGCCTTCAACACTAGACAAAACAACTTTGCGTGGAGATTTTGATTTGTTTTCGATTTCCACATAACCAGCGGTCACATTAGACCCTTTAAGCGGTGTAAATATCCTGGCATCCATAAATTTAATATCTTCAGCAGCAAAGCCCCCAACAGATAAAAGAAATAGTCCAATAAATAGGCTTCGTACAAACTCAGAACGATGTTTCATATATGCTCCTTAATTTTTTGCAAGATTACATCAGAATCACGAAGGCTGTCGATCGTATCGATCACAATACCTTTCTTATTTAAAATGAAAACTCTATCGGTATGAATAATCGAATAACCTAAATATGACTTGGGATTCTTCTCAACCATATAACTTGCAGGAAAAAGTTTAATTGTTTCATCTATTTGCTTTTTTGATCCACTTAACCCTAAAAACTCAGGGAAAAAATTAGTCGCGTAGTCAGCAACGTTGTTTGGATCATCATTTTCCTGGTCAACACTTACGAATAGAAATCTAATCTTTTTTAGTTCTTCTTGGCTCAGTTTGCTAAACGCGGTACCTACATAACTTAACGACATTGGACAGACATCCGGACATTTTGCATAACCGAAATAAATTAGATTAACACTTTTGGCCTTTTCACTAAAAGTCCACGGATTAGCTCTCAACGTCAGGGAAAAGTCGCCTCCCATCGTCGGCCCCTTTAATTCTTTCCATATTAGGTAACCAAGTGAACCCGCACAAACTAGTAACGCCAAACCAATCAATTGAAATATTCTTTTAAGTTTCACACTATTCCTCACTCTAACGTATGATCTTTTACTATTAAATTCATGTGGATCACTTTTTAGGCCGACTATTTGTTTGATAAGAATCGGGCGTCACACTCAAGGGCACTTCAACATTTGGGTTGGAGTCCGCGCTTCGATCTTGAGTATCAAAATGTGGAGCAATTTTTCTCGAAGGAGCCTTATCATTTTTCATAAGCGATTTCGGGACTTTCACGCTTTTCGATTTCTTCTTAACTACTTTCTTCTTTTTCGAAGCCATTTTTAATTCCTCATATTTCTATTTCTCTACGTTCAATAGTCTTAATGAATTCGCTATAACCAAAAGCGTAGCGCCCATATCTGCTGCCACCGCCAGCCAAAGGCTTGAGTATCCTATAGCTCCCAATACTATGAAAATCGCCTTGGTTACCAACGCAAACGTAATATTGAATCTAATTATATTCAAAGCCTTTCGGCCTTTATTTACAGCTTTTGCCAATTGATTTAAATCATCCGTCATTAGCGCAACGTCCGCTGTTTCGATTGCCGCATCAGTTCCAGCGGCGCCCATCGCGATACCGATTGTCGCTTGAGCTAGCGCTGGCGCATCATTAATTCCATCGCCAACCATTCCTACAAATTCGTGTCGGTCTATAAGTTTTTTGATTTCTTCAACTTTATTTTCGGGAAGCATATCGCCTTTTGCAGAGTCAATTCCAACACGTTTTGCTATTGCACTTGCTGTTAATTGATTGTCTCCACTTAGCATCGAAATTTCTAAAATACCTTCTTTGTGAAGGTCTTTGATTGCCTGATTTACGTTTGCTCTTGGTTCGTCAGCCATCCCCAGAATTCCAAGGATCTTACCATAGGACTGGCCATCATTTTTACGTCCAATTACAAGGACAGACTGTGCTTCACTCTCTAATGATTTTAGGTAAGTTTCAATCTCAGGTGTACAAACACCTAACTCGTGAGCCAATTTATGGTTACCCGCAAAAAACGAGAATGAGTCGATCGTTCCTTCAATACCTTTTCCTTGAATGACTTTGAAACCGTGAACAGGCTTTGCCTGAATTTTTTTATCTTCAGAGTATTTAACAACTGCTCGCGCCAAAGGATGAGTTGATTCTTTTTCTAGTGATAAAGCAATGGTTAGCAATTCTGCTTCTGACTCGGCTTTGATCAATTTTGTCGATACAACTTTGGGAACTCCTTCAGTAATTGTACCTGTTTTATCCACGGCAAGTGCGCGAAGTTTTCCTAGTGATTCCAAATACACTCCGCCTTTAACTAGAACTCCCATTTTTGCAAGTGCTGTCAGTGCAGACACTACTGATACAGGCGTGGCAATTACCAGGGCGCATGGACAGGCAATAACAAGAAACACCAATGATCTATACAACCAAGTATTTGAATCGCCATTAAACAAAAGCGGCGGAACTATCGCCAGCAAAATAGCAATCACTGTAACTACCGGGGTGTATATTTTCGCAAATTTATCTACAAATAGTTGGGCGGGAGCTTTCTGACTTTGAGCCTCCTCTACCATTCTAATTACGTTTGAAATTTTTGAGTCTTTGAAAAGACTTTTAACTTTTACTGTCAGCGTGCCAGTTTCATTGATCGTTCCGGCCAGAACAGTGTCACCAATCTGTTTAAAGACAGGCTGCGATTCCCCAGTTAGCGGAGCTTGATTAACCGAAGAGGTACCTTTCTCGACAATTCCGTCTAGCGGAACTCGATCACCACCTAGGATTATAATTGTCTCTCCGATTTGAACTTCCTCTACAGGTTTTGCAAACCTACCTTTTGGAGTTTCAACCAGAGCATTTTGGGGAGTAATTGAGAGTACATCCTGGATAGCTTTTCTTGCGCGCGCCACACTAAATGCTTCGAGCAACTCCGCTAGCGAAAATAGAAAGACAACTGCCGCACCTTCGGAATATTCTTTAATGAAAAAGGCTCCCACAGCGGCTATCACCATCAATACATTCATATCTAAAGAAAGCTGTTTTACTGCTCTATATGCTTTCGGAGCAATTAGCGATCCGCCTAACAAAGTGGATGCTAAAAAGAGACCAAATAGGAGTTCTTCAGGTGGACTAGCCAACCATTGTAGCAGCAAACCAACCGACAACAAAACCCCCGAGGTCACAACTAGCCAAACTCGAGATTTATTATTCGAATAAAACGACGCTGTGACTTTCTCATCACGAACCGTAACCCCGGATTTATTAATCAACGCTTTGACATCATCTCGAGTGATGTCTGGATCATGTTCGACTTGAACTTGAGACGACATCAAATTTGCCGTTACCCTACCTATTTTTGGAATATTCAGACTATTCTGGATAGCTGCTATTTCGTCAGCACAATCCATTCCGGCGACGTTAAATGTTGATGTAACACTTTTATTGAGTTTATTTACAACAATCGTTGAATCTTGGGTTTCATTCATAAGTTTACCTTTTAACTGCTAATTTTTTTTCACAAAGCTTCCGGCTTTTATTGGTGCCATGTTTTCGGTTTTCAATACGACTTCGTGAATATTTTCACTTGAAGTTACAATCGCATCTGACAACTTTTGTTCTACGCACTCCACTCGAGTAACTGTACTCCATCTTTTTTGGTGGGCCTTTCTCCGGCAATTGCTTTCGAAAATCTCTAGAGTCTTACCATTTTGAATGCTCCGCCCTTCCAGGCATACGGTAGCCGCACCGTTCTCTGAAGTTCTAATATCTCCCACGACATGTTCGTGTCGTGGGAGTGCGGAACAACCGCCAAGGAAAACCAGAGAAAGATTCAAAACCAAAAGTGTTATGTTACTTTGAATCTTTCTTGTCGTCTTCATGTTCATGGTCCTCGTGTTTTTTGTCTTTATCATCGCACTTACAATTCTTCTCGTCCTTCTTACACTTTTTACACTTGTGATCTTTGTGCGCATGCGCACTCTTATCTTTGTGATTATGCTCGTCGCCAGCAAAAGCTGACGTGCCCGTTAGCAGACCAAGCGCCACAACCGTTAATAAAACTTGTTTCATACGTACTCCTTTTTAAAAAGCGAATATTCGCTTTTGTTGATTTAATTGTCTGACTTCTCGACTGTCATCTCACCCTCTACCTTAAACGTCGGCGTTTCAATTATCGCCGTGTCTTTGGTAAGTATCTTAATGACTTTACTAGTTCCAACTTTTACCGAATCGCAAGAATGATCGACTTGCTCAATCTTCGGATTTGATTTTCTCTTGGGGCACACCTTTTTAAAAATGTCGACAGAATCACCTTCTTTAACTTCGGGCGATCCAATTTTAACCCTAACTCCTTCAGGAATTTCAGATTTTTGCTCGGTTCCCATAATTTTGTGGTAATGGGCACATCCTACATTGAACGCTAATACCGATAACATTAAAAAAACTAACTTAATTTTTTTCATTTAATCTCCAATTATTTTGATTTTGGAAGAAACTAGTACGGCTTATCCATCCAGCGACCATATTTTTTTTTCGTTTTAACCCGTTTTAGTTTTTTCCCTTTCTTTCCCTTACCGACGATAAAGAATCCCCATATTAGCATTCCCACAAACACAACCATCACTGAGACCGGATACCATGTGTAATCCGGTCTTTCTCTTCTTGTTAGTTCGGTCGGAGCCCGTAGAATACTTTCCTTGTTTGGATTCTCTTGAGCATGCGCACCAAAGTGCGAAAATGCCAATTGATCCATAACAACTCCTATTTAGTGGGCGACTCGTCCTTTCATTTTTGATTCAAACACCGAGAATACGATTGGTAGTACAACCAGAGTAAGTAGAGTCGATGAAATAATTCCACCGATAACTACCGACGCCAGCGGTTTCTGAACTTCAGACCCAACGCCCGATGAAAGCATCATCGGAATAAACCCAAATACAGCAACCAAAGCGGTCATCATAACTGGACGTAATCGAACCAAAGTCCCTTGTAGAACCAAATCTTTTCCTGTCTTTCCCTCAAGTTTTAGCTGATTGAAGAAGTTTACAAGCACGACCCCATTCAAAACCGCTATGCCCGACAACGCGATAAATCCGATACCTGCTGAAATACTAAATGGCAGACCATTCAAAATCAGACCGATAACGCCGCCGACCAGCGCCATAGGCACACATGCAAAAATCAACAATGTTTGTGCAACACTGCCAAACGCCGCGTAAACCATCATGAGCACCAGTACCATCGCAACCGGAGCAAGGATCATCAATCGAGAACGGGCTTGTTCCAAGTTCTTGAAGTTACCGCCCCACTCGACATAGTATCCAGTTGGTAACTTCACTTCTTTTTCAACCAAGGCGCGCGCTTCATTAACGAAAGATTCAGTATCTCGACCGCGCAAGTTAATCAGTACAGCAGTTCGACGATTTGAGTTCTCGCGATTCACTGAACCATACGTCTCTTGAAACTTGATCGAAGCAAGGTCCTTCAGTGGCACAATAGTATTTGTAGCAATCCCAACTGGAAGCTCACGAACGGCATCGATATCAGATCGAAGATCGTTATCCATTCTAACAACGATTGGAAACTTCTTTTCAGCTTCATACAAATAGCCAGCTTCTTGACCACCTAATGCAATCGAGATTGCATTAAGCACGTCAGAGATAGAGGCATTATATTTCTTAAGATTTTCTTCTTGTGGCTCGATCTTAAGAACAGGCGAGGTACCCGCAAGATCTACTTCGACGTCACCAGCTCCCTTAACCTTCGATGCAACCTCTTGAATTTTTTTTGCAGTTTGAACTAGGGTATCTAGATCAGGACCAAAGATCTTAACTGATACATCCGCCCGTGTTCCCTCTAGCAATTCATTAAAACGCATCTGAATAGGTTGAGATGCAAGATATGTTTGTCCCGGAACTTCCAGGTTCAACTTTTCCACGATTGCCGAAGTCAATTCTTGGTAAGTACGTTTTTTACCATCAATCTCTTTCCATTCAGAACGTGGCTTAAGCATGATGTAACTATCCGAAACGTTAACACCCATAGGATCAGTCGCCACTTCACTCGTACCAATACGAGAGAACACGTGACTAACTTCTGGGAAAGTTTCTACCACTTTGTCCGCCTTACGTTGCATTTCAACCGACTGAGTTAAGTTTGCATTCACAGGACGAATCATGTGAAACGCAAATGACCCTTCACCAAGTTGAGGCAAGAATTCAGCACCGCGAGATGCGAACAAGACAACACCCACCACAACGGAAGCTACTGCTAGTGCCATTGTCATTTTCGCGCGTTTAAATGCAAAATTAAAGATTGGGATATAGATTGCGCGAATCCACTCCATCAATTTAGGCTCTTTATCCGCAGCTTTTCCTGACAAGAACACACTCGCTAAAGCTGGTGCTGTAGTAAACGACATTATCAATGAAGCCGCCACCGCAAAAATGAACGTAGAAGCCATTGGTTGGAACATTTTGCCTTCAACGCCAGTCAAAGCAAATACTGGTAGGAACACCATGATGATGATTAACTCACCAAAACCGGCCGCCGTTCTGATTTCCACTGTTGCTTCGTAAACTGCTTCTTTCACTTCTTCACGAGACAGCGACCTTCCGAACTCTTGAGAGCGCTTATGAATATAGCGAACGCAGTTATCCAAGACAATTACCGTACCGTCGACGATAATACCGAAATCTAGCGCACCTAAGCTCATTAGGTTTCCAGAGATTCCCATTGGCTTCATCACCAAGAATGTTGCTAATAGAGAGAATGGAATCGTCACAGCCGTAATAATAGCCGCTCGAATATTTCCTAATAGAATCAAAAGAATGATCGTTACAAGCAAAGCACCCATAATTAAATTATGTTCTACTGTGCCAAGAGTTGCGTTCACTAGATCAGAACGATTGTATACAGTTGTGATCGATACGCCTTCTGGAAGTTGTTTATTGATCTCGGCCATTTTTTCATGAACACGAGTTGATACTGTCCGGCTGTTTTCACCTAACAACATCATAACCGTTCCAAGAACCGCTTCCTCACCGTCAAAAGTTGCCGATCCAGTTCGTAATTCTTTTCCTAGAGTTACTTTTGCAATATCAGCGATAGTGATCGTTCTAAAAGACTCTAAGGTCTTTACGGGAACTCGACCGATCTCATCAGGGTTCTTAATCAAACCCACACCCTGAATTAAAAACTGCTCGGCAGTTTGTTCTACGTATCCTCCGCCGACGTTTCTATTAACTTTCTCAAGAGCTTGAACGATGTCATCAAAATGAATTCCGTTCGCGGCCATTTTCTTTGGATCTGGTTGAACATGAAATTGTTTCTCAAATCCACCAGAAGTATTAATCTCAGCAACACCTTCAACCGTTAACAATCGCGGTTTAACAAACCAATCTTGCAAAGATTTTAACTCCATTAGCTGGCGAGTGCGTTCATCACCGGATTTTTTCTCTTTGAAATCGATCACGTACTGATAGATTTCTCCAAGACCCGTTGAAATTGGACCCAAACCTGGCTTCGCAGATGGTGGCAAATCCGACGCAATCCCTTGAAGCCGCTCAGACACAAGCTGACGCGCTCGATAGATATCAAGTCCATCTTTGAACACGACTGTGACTTGTGAAAGACCGAATCGAGTAATCGATCGAACCTGCTGAACACCAGCGATACCTCGCATAGATGATTCAATCGGAAACGTAATTGTTCTTTCAATCTCTTCAGGAGCTAGGCCTTCAATGACCGTGTTTACTTGCACCTGATTATTTGTGATATCAGGAACAGCATCAATCGGAAGACTTTGAAAACTGTAAATCCCAGCTACAACCATTAGGAGTGTTAACAATAGAATCACTCCTCGATTGAATATGGAAAAACGTATAATTTTGTTTAACATATATTTAATTCCTTATAATTAATGAGAGTGACCTTCGGGAGCGCCACCAAAGGCGGCGATCTCGGCAATTCTAAGTAAGCCAGTTCCTTCGACTACAATTTGATCTCCTGCTTTTAAATCTTTCGACTTAATAACAGCTTTCTTGTCAGTTTTACTGACGAAGACAAAATCCACGCGTTTGTAGTGGCTATCTCGATAGCGATATAAATTTACTTCTGTCCCTGCGGTAACGATGGCAGTTTTAGGGATTTCAAACTGTGCAGAAGCAGGAACTTGAACTTTTTTAACATCAAAGTTCTTTTCCGCTTCAGGAGAAATCTGAAAACCTTCTTCTTCACTTGCGCTTACGATTCCTTTACCTGGGCCTATGTTCTCGTTACCTTCTTCGTGACCGTGGCCTCCATGGCCGCCGCCCTCGTCATGGTCATCATGCTTCTCGCCTTCATCTGATCCATGATCGTGATCGTCATGCTTTTCATCGCCTTCTTTTCCATGGCCTTCTTGCTTCTCGCCTTTTTCATGTTTGTGCTCGTCTTTCTTCGATTCGTTAGCCATTCCAACGTTTTCGTAGAAACAGAACATAACTAGAGCACTAAATAAGATCGTTAAAAATCTTGATCTCATAATACAACCTCGCTGAATTTATTATCCATAATGAGAATTCGTCCGTATGTTTCCAAAGCTTCCAGCTCCGAAGCATTTCTTCGTTCTTCAAGATCAAACAACTGTCGATGCGCTTCAATCACCAAAGGACTAGAAACTAACCCTTTGAAAAATTGACGTTCAACCTTCTCATGTCTTTCTTCAAGCGCCTTCACACTTAAGGAATTTTTTAGGCTCGCGATCATTTTATTGTATCTATTCACAAGCTCACTTCGAGACGCTGACAATTTTTTACGAGATTGGTCAGCAACTAATTCAGCCTCGATAAGTTTTTGAGAACGATACTGACGATTACCGCTGTTTGTTGTTAGAACTGGAATCGGTAAAGAAAGTCCGACGCCAACAAAGGTTGTTGTTTCGCCGTTGTCCTTTGTGAGCTTCATAGATGGGCCAAGTTTCAAATCAGGCCAAGCTTCACTTTCTGCTCTATCTTTCTGGCTTCTGGCAAGTTTAAGATCAGCAACTGCTTGTCTCATTTGCGGAGAAGCTTCAATATCACCTTCAACAGAAACTTCAGCCCACTTTTCTTTTCTAGAAGGAAGACTTTTCAAGATTGCTTCCTTCGAAATTCCAGTTACGGCTGATAATCCCTGAACTAACTTTTCTTGATCCGCTTGGAGCTGAGTTAGCTTTAACTGGTGATCAGAAAGCGCCATTTTAAACACCGTTAGCGACACATCCTGTTCGGGTGATAATGCCGGTCGTTTTTGAAACTGATCAACGATTTTGGTAAAGGTGTTAACAGACTCATTGCCTAAAGCAATTTCTGTTTTTAGATGGGAGAGGCGATACAGTGAAAGCATAATTTCTAGTCGAGTTTGATTCACTGAGAGATCACGAGAAGCTTGCGCTCTTTGAATCTCGCTCCTCGCTTCACTCACTAACGCATCTTTCTTTCCACCTAATCTCAAAGTAAAGAGTAATGCGGCAGAGGTCTCAGTTTTGTCAGAACCCTTCCAAACACTATCTACATCTAAATCAGGATTGACCCATTGTTGGGCAGCGTCCTCTAGTTTTGATGCACTCTGTACCTGCTGCTCAGAAATTCTAATGTCCGAAGAGCTTTTCTCAGCGCATTTTACAAAATCGGCATAGGAATTAGGCTGGCAATTTGATGCCGCCTCAGCCGAGAACACCGGTTGGAACGCAATAGATAGCGCTACGACAGTGCGAATAACATTGTTCATTGGAATACTCCAAAAGTAAAAAGTTGTTTGTTTCGAAATCCAAAACGAAAAGCAGTAGCTAATCGATAGACTATCGAATCGTTAAAGTTGTCTTGAGATTGGAGCCTTATAGACTCTTAAGATATTGGAGGACGGAAAGGGCTTGATTTAAAATCTGAAAGATTAAAGTCACCTTTTACTGGTACGAAACCAGATAATTCATGAGTCGAAAACAAAAGTAAATTAGCGGAAATAGTAAAAGAGCAGTGCCCTAGATGACAATTATGACATGCTCTGTGTTCGTGAGATGCTTCAGAATGATTCTCATCCTGGCAAGGAACAGCTGCTTTTAAAACAGACACTTTGTCTTCACTTGAAATAGAATTACGAGGGTGAGAATCATCGCAAGAACCGTTCACAGGTTTTGAAACGCTAACCATAGTAATTAAGATGAATAGAAAAGCCAAAAATGTTTTCAAAAACGTCCTTTATTTACTTAAACTTACCTCGACCTATTTTATTTGTCAAAGCCGCGATCTGAGATTTCAATCTTAAAACCCACAAGGTGAGTTTGAGGGTTAACCTCAAGAAAACATGAAGGATTTTGATTCAGGTTGAGACAATTGACCTTATTTGAAATTAATTTAATGTTTTTAGGAGTTCGGTCGCCAGATTTTTATTTCAGCCAGTTCTTCCTCAGTAGGAGTATCTTTCTGCCATTTGGATTTCAAGAATTTGTCCGTCTCAACTTTCCAAGGTAGCTCAACTCTATTTTCGAGTAAAAAATTATACCTTTCAACTCCCGACATTTTATTGTTCTTCAGCCAATCTTCATGTGCGGACTCTCGGATGATAAAAATGCTTCTGTCATGGCCAGCGTTAAAAAAAGCTTCGTAAGGGTCATCGGTAATTAAAGTGAATGTCTCCTTCACTTCCCCTGTCGTTCGATCCATCCAATCTTCCCAGAGTCCCGCGACATAGTATGTTTCTTTGTTTTCTAGACAGAATTGAACCATTTGCCCGCCATGTGTTCCGAAATAGCATGATTCAATAGCTGACGTTAAAGGAACTAAACAAGTGTGCCCTTTGTTGAATGAGTTTCTCCATGTAGGTACTTCATAAATATATTCAGTAATTTTATTTCCGTTTTGGTCCATGACTAACTCCCCCATCTTGTTTCGCTTATAACGCCGCATCCGAGCATTGTAGGTGGTCGGCTTAAACGGAAATTCGCTGGCCCATTCTGGACATATGGAAAAAATTAGCTCCCTTATTTGGGTTTTTCCATTTTTGCGAACTACAACTGGAGCCGTCTCTGTCTTTGGATATCCTCTTATCCTGAAATCAAATTCTTGCTGGACATACTTTTCGACGTCGAATTTTTTTGCGATATCTTTTGCTTTAGCGACTAGAATATATGATTCACACATTTTGACCTTCTATTTATGGTCGATTGATTCCCATCCAACATCAACCTGCAAATAATCGTTTCCCTGTCTATAAGTCTAATTCAACGACATCTTTAGTCATTTGACAGGAAAGACGTTGATTTGAACTTACATATAATTTACATATTAATCATGGAACCGAAAGAGTGGCAACATTTGCTGGATTTTTTTAAGCACGTTCAAGCCAAAATTTATCGAGTAAAGTTCCATGGGACGATAACAATGGCTGACCGAAGGCGGTATCAACCTTTGCTTAATAGTATTGATCTACTGGTTAAAGTGGCCTCTGGTGAAATTGAACAAAGCTATCGAAATTTTAAATATTGTAGAAATGCTTGGCTAAAAGTTGTCGACCTCCTCAAAAGAGATAGGGATTTTTTTGACGAGTATAAAAAAGACAAAGAATTAAAATTAGTCTTAAAGAAATTTTTAGAAAGGGGCACAAATGAGCAGCACAAAGTATATTAGTCCAAAGTTAGGTTTTTTGAAAAGCATGCCTGCATTATTAAATTACGTCGAGAAAATGAAATTCGATCTGGAATCGGTAATTTCAATCGAAAAGAAGGATTTCGGATATGCTTTTAATGGACTTCGATTTTCATATCATGTCCAAACAGATTCTCAATTCAGTTTTTTTAGATCGAACCTAATAATAAACGAAATTCAGTGTGAGGCATCATGACTCGAAGACCTCAATATCATCCACCTGTTCCTAAAAATCCTGTATGGAAAAAAGTTGGAAGTTTCTATTACGCAGATAAAACGGAGTTTGAGAAATTGCTCAGCGAATGTGTTTTCTTAGACAGCTATATACAAAAGACTCTAGGAAACGCATACAAATATATCGGGCATGTCTTAGCTGGAATGGGGTTAGAAGCCTCCACCGCTGTATTTGTAGAAAGCGCATTAGATTCCTCATTGAAAAAAAACGACCATTATCCAAGAGAGCAAGTTTACAAAAACCCGTAAATACCGTTTATGAGCCCCGTCGAAATATTTATTTCTGAAAAGACGAAATTAGCCAACATCTTAAAAAGGTGGTGGCAGTATGAAGATGAAGAAATCGACTTCTACCGCGTCTTAGGAAAACTGAGGTTGTTAGTTAATCAATGCCCTGACGAGTTTGCAGAACAGTTTCAACTAGAGCTGATCGAAATAGAAAATGACCTGAGAGAATACGGACTAATCGAATAAAGTCCGTGCTTCGTAATAAACTCTAATAGAGATAAATTATTACCATAAAGTTATTTTTACACCAATGAGCCCAATCACCCTCTTTAACAACTCCATGTCCAGATCGGCAAGGACCTAAATCTTTTGGGCGCGGCCAAATATCCTCAACTAGATATCGACCACGATCAAAAATCATTCTTCCACTTTTATCGAAAACTGCAAACCGTTCAGAGGAAGTAATGTCATACAAAAATCCATAAGAAAGCTTGTCCTTGTTTGGGAGTTTTTCTATCTCGCCTTCAGACAAAGCAACCACGCCAGCGTAACCACCTTCCATGCCGCTGTCATGGAAAGTATTCAAAGTACCTCTCAGAAACGACCTCTGTTCTTGATTATTAAAATCACTCAGATGAATCGGCTTTTTAGAAAAAACATTCTTAATAAATTCAAACATCAATTCCTCCTATATCTATTGTGAACTTCCCACTAGCTGCTGATTCACTTTCCTCATACTCACTAGCCCCTTCCGTGTGCTATCTAAAGCTCTGCCTTGAAGATCTGTAAGAACTGATACAAGAAAGCCAGAAATAATGAGAATCCGAATCGCACCAAATAAAACAGTAAATGATCTAAAAACTACACTCTCCAAAGTTCCCTCCTGATAGGAAAAGGAAAGCTTCCTTTCAAACTGTAGTCCAATCTAGATTAGCCAAATGCAATAGGTTCGGTCGTTGGTCTTAGTAGTTGACGCAAGCCAGTTGGATTCTTTCCTATAATGCTTTTAATTGAACTTGAAACCTTAATCGAGTCTTTACTGCTTGAAGTCGCTAAATGGATTGAATCAAATCCCAAATCTGAAATCCTCTCTGCATACACTTCACCTTTAAATTCAGCGCCAAGATTAGAGTCGATAAAAATTGGCGTACAATTCCCTATAGATTTCGATTCTTCGAAAAACGATTGTACATTAGAGTAAGTTTTTATTTTAAATCCATTTTTAGAACTCCAAATTTCCCAAGTTGTCCTATGAATTTCTTCGTCATCGATCAATACGAGATCAAGGGAATTTAAGTCCATTATTTCTCGAGTCTTAGAATCGAGAATTTCCGATACAGGAAATTGAATCGTAACTTGAGTTCCTTTTCCTAATTCTGAGGATAAAGAAAAACTACCGCCAATCTCCTTCAAGGTTTTAATTGCCGAAAAAACTCCGCGTCCAGTCCCGGTGCCATTGTTTCTATGCGAGAATCCTTTGGTTCCTACCTTTCTGATAACATCATTTGATATTCCAACGCCAGTATCCGAAATTACAATTTTAACTTCTCCTGCGTTGCAACTCAGTTCGACTTCTATCTCTTTTTCTTTTAGGCAAGCATGAATTGAGTTATCGATAACGTTGGATAAAATTCTCGCAAGCGAAGCACTGCTTAACTTGGTCTCGACATTGAAGTTAGGAGGTCCAATGTACTTAATATTCCCTCCCACAAATAGTGGGGACTTTTCAGTGATGATATCGTTAACAGCAGTTCCAAGATTAAAACTCCTGACGTCACTCAAATTATCAACCCTCATTTCTGCCTGAAGAAGAAAATTTGCAACTGATTTGGCACGGCTTACTGCCTGGTCTAAAGCCTTTTTCAATTGATTTTGAGGTAGATCCATCAATTCCACTAAAGCGCTGATAGCCGCAATCGGACTTCGAATATCATGTGCGACTTGTTGATTATTCTCTCGAATAGCTAGCATAACCGCTTTTTCAGCCTCTATGTCTTTAGAAGTCTTAATTTTGAGTCGCAATTCATTTAGTTCGTTAATTTCTAGTGATTTATCGCCTAAAAGATTATTTATCAAAGGATCGAAAATGTCTTTTGCAATTCTCTCTTTCGTAGATTGAATAAAATAAATTCCGACAAGAACAAGAATCAGCGACCACCCCAAACTTCTGAAGATTGACCAAAAGTCGTCTAAGTAACTAAACCTTGCGCGAATAACCTGAGTTCCGGACCCAGTAATTTTCACTTCTACAATTCGCTCAAATAGCTTGCGCGATTCTGTACATGAATTTAATGACCTGTTGGCCCCAATAACTTGCGTTTCTCCAGAACAAACTTCAGCCCCAGTAGCTCCAGCTTGAGTTAAAACCATTCCCAAAATACTCTCCGCTAACACGCGGTTATTCTGATTAAAAGCGAGACTCAAGAGATCAGCAGTTTGCTTAACGTATGTATCGTTTTTTACCTGTATCGCATAGAAAGATCGTACAGAAAAAAAGACCCAAACAGAGATCATAAAAAGAGCCACGATCATTTGTGGTCTAGTGTGGTACTTTTTTAACCATTCTTTTAATGTCATTATTTCACCTTATAAATATATAGATGACCTTCACTACGTCTTAGAATTTTTTCGCTGATGGAGACCTTGTCATTTCTGTAAACAGCGACCGACTTTACAAAACCCAGGTGGACGATTGGTACTTCATCGAGAATTACTTTACTTACTTTCTTATAGAAAGGGTCGATTTCATCACGCTTAACGATTTTTCGCCCCTCTTCAAGAATATCTCCAACCTTTTTATTCTTTAGCATTGGACTCGCGATGGCACCTTGTGGGCCAAGCAAATGATAAATTCCATCCGGGTCGCCAGAGGCCACTCCGAAAGCTCCTGGAATAATGTCGGCTTCTTGGCCATCGTAAATCGCTTTAATTAAATCGCTTTTCGATACAATTCTGGATTTATCCGAAATAGTAAGACCTACTGATTCAAGAAAATGACGTATTGAAACTTCTTGAACTTCCAAAAGTACGATTGGATTTAGTTTTGAAGCATCCCTTAATTCATCAACAAACTTTTTACCCTGTTCAACTCGACTTAGAACTTCTGACTCATCTATTCTCCCCGCCTGGTAAGGTAGGTACACTTGAGGATCTTGATTAGAAAAGTTTGGGTTACCGAGCAACGAATGATCTTTTTTCGCAAATTCATAAGCCAAATACTGCAACGCTTGTCGGTACTCCCTTTTTTCGAAAAGTCTTCCTTTTTGCTGATTTGGATATATTGCCTTGTGAGCAGCATCTTGTCCTACCAACACTGATACCTTCTCATTCGATGATACGGTTTCTGGAATGCTACTTCCCAATGCATAGGCCATGACGTCTAACTCTCCTCGGAGCAACGCTTGATAGGAATCCGCAGTATTAATAACTCGAAGATCAATCTCGCCTTCCGGCGGTGTTTGAAATCGCATGTTTGGAACTAACCTTAAATGATCTTGACCCAATTCACTAATCTCGTAGGCTCCGGTGCCAATAAATTTCCCTTGAACCTCACGATAGGCCGAAAATCTACTTCCAGCGAGGTGTTCCAATGCCATTCGAAAGGAACTTGAAAAGTTCAACTCTAAGGTCTCATCATCGATAACTTTAATTCCCGAAATTGTTCCTGTTTTCTCGAATTCTGAAAATCCATCTATTTTATACAAAACATCTAACACACTATTATTCGAAGACTTCGGATCAAGCTTTAAGGCATTTTCCCATGAGCTCTTAAAATGTTTAGCTGACAACCGAACGCCATCAGCGAAAAATCTAGAAGTATCGATTTTAAAAGTTAGTTTTTTAAAATCTGGTGATGCCGACCACTCTTTGGATGCTAGAGGAGCATATACGCCATTTTCATTGAAACTTACCCAAATGTGGCGGCAGGATGAAGATTATCGCTGCCATCGAGGACCCTAAAGTGATTAGAAAAATACTGGATCATATGGGGCTTGACACAAAACCGCCGCAGCTCATGCCAGCCAGGGGCCCACCAAGGCAGCAACATCAT
>JAEUWH010000095.1 GCA_016785955.1 Pseudobdellovibrionaceae bacterium
AATCAAATATTCGACGTCAGGTTTATAAATCGCTGAAAATCGTTGCCAAAGACCGCTTCCAATTACACAATTTTAACAACAACCAAGGAAAAACTAGATGTTAGGATGGATCAATTCGGGCTTAAAAACTCCTATCCTCGAAAAAAATCACGATTTAAAATAGTCGCTTGCGGGAATGCGGAAACTGCCAGCATCGCTAAATGGGTATAGTTTTCATTGATATCAAAACCAAAAACGCGCGCCGATGGAAAAACCGAGCACGCGGCTTTTACAAAAGCACCTACACCACAGGTAGGCTCAATAATAAGCGTCGGTTTATTGGGAATAAAAGAAAACAGCTTGCGAGTTAAATCCGCAGCCCACTCAAATGGAGTTTGAAAATCACCTAGCTCAACTTTAATACTCAGAAAGCTCTCCTTATAGGAACTAAACCTTAATAGACTAAACCATCTTTAAATCATAAAATCGATTTCGAATGCATCGCGTTTTTACCGACTTATGATGATTGTTCACTCTATGCTCAATCTTAATTTCGTGGAGAAAGTCTGGCCTTCGGTCAGGCTCGAAAGAAAAGCTTTTGTGTTACAAAACTTTACCCTTCAAAATAGAATAAGTGCTATCAACTAAGGGTATTTGAAGAGAGGTATTTATGAAGATGTCTATTATGGTGATTTCCGCATTGTTAATGTCTGTAGTTGCTCACGCAGAATGGACGGATTTAAACGCGATATTAACAAGTTCCTCGCCGTATTTACGAATCAATTCATTCGGAGCAATTTTAAAACCTGACTCTGCAATTCCATTTAAAAAGACGTCCAATGGATACGACAATGAATATAACTCTGTGAAGCGTATTACCCAAGGCGATTCAAGTTTCTATTTGTCAGTTACTAAATCTCAGTTTGGTCGCGGTTCATTGGTTGAAGCCAAAAAAGACGGTTTAGTAGCAATTACAAATTGTGTAGGCGATTCTCGGCCAAACAATAGCACGGGCTTTGCGTGCTCGACGCTTTCAACAGAACGTTGTGTTCAGCTATATAAAAACTTTGGCAACATCGACAATCCTGCGATGATGAATCCAATTGTTCAAAGTGCTTTTAAAGATATAGCTAATGCGACTAATGCGGATGCCGCCCAGACATTCAAAAACAACTTAAGAGAATGCTCGAATGTTCTAATGATGGTAAATAATATGGAGGGTAACAAAGACGGCTTTAATTTAGACGCTAAACACGAAAAAATCTTAAAAGATAATATCAAATCTTACGCAATCAGAAAATCCAGCATGGGCGACAACGGTAATAACGTGACCTTACAGAAATCAACAATGGCTGTTCTAGAAAAGGCCGAAATCTTCACTAAGTGTGGGGATCTGTTAGCCCGCGATCAAGAGCTGAATAAAAGAAAGACACTTTTGCCTACGGACGCTAAGGGCGCACCTCTGCCGGCAGTCGTTAGATAAATTTCGATAGCTACGCTCAGAAAATTCCAGAAAATTTTCATTCCAAAATCCAGAATCGATTCGACGTTGGTGTAGGCTAACAAGAAAGAAATCTTAGATGGCGGGTCCACACGGCTTCGATCATTTTTGCAATTTTCTGAAAGGGCTTGAATCGAGCTTCGTCATCATCGGAGGTGGTGCAGCTTACATACTCATGGATGATGATGGTTTGGAATTTCGGGCTACTAAAGATGTGGACCTTGTCTAAGATGATGTCGACTAACAAATGGAGATTCAGCTCCAATATGCAGACGTGATGGACCTTGTTTGTATTCACCGTTTTCATAAAATAATAGCTGAGTGCGAACTAAAAATTCTAAAACTTTATTCACTTGTGATAACGGAATTTTTAGATTTTCT
>JAEUWH010000027.1 GCA_016785955.1 Pseudobdellovibrionaceae bacterium
CATAACCAGGAACGCCAAGACTGCCATTAATTTTAACATTTTCAATCGGCTGGTTATTTTCATCAAGAACCTTACCCGTTATCCTAATTTCTAAGTTTTCAGGATAACAGCCATATAAACTGATTTTCTTTTTACAAAGAGTCAGTGCCGAATCGCAAGTCCCATCAACCACAAAGTCGGCCGGGCACTCTGCAGGCACTACATCAGAAGAAAAACTGTCAACGCCTCCCTTGTAATGCCAACGATAGATTCCGTTCTCGTCGTCTTCTATGGACGGAGGTGACGGCGGTGTAACTGGCTTTTCAAACAAAGGCGGAGGCAGATTTTTTTCTTCACTTCTATTTTCCTGACATGCTAAAAAAATTCCACTTGATACGACCGTGAAAATTATCTTAAGAAGTAAGGATCGGAGGATAGGAGTTTTTAAGCCCGAATTGATCCATCCTAACATCTAGTTTTTCCTTGGTTGTTGTTAAAATTGTGTAATTGGAAGCGGTCTTTGGCAACGATTTAAATGGATGAGAGAGTCTAATAAAAAGGGTGGCCTTATCCGCTTAAAGTCGCGTAAGGGAACTGGACGTCCGGATAAATTGACCAAAGCGCAGAAACAACAAGTTTTTCGTTGGATTAACGGTAAGGACCCACGGCAGTACAGTTTTGATTTTGGATTGTGGACACGAAAAATCGTTTCAGTCCTGATCAAAAAGAAGTTCAAAATTAATATAAGTGTTGTTAGCGTCGGTAGGCTTCTTGCGGAGCTTGGAATTACTCCCCAGAAGCCCCTACGTCGAGCGTACGAACGAGATTCACAAGCTATTGATCAGTGGCAAAACGAGCAGTTCCCTGCAATTCGCAAGAGGGCCAAAAGAAGAGGGGCGGAAATATTTTTTTTGGATGAAGCTGGGGTTCGATCAGATCATGTCCTAGGTAGAACATGGGCGCCAAAAGGGAAAACACCTGAAGTTAAGACCAGCGGCCAACGGCAAAGTATCAATGCTATTTCTGCTGTTAGCCTACAAGGTTCATTTTGGTTTGAGACATACAGCTACCGACTGAATAAAACTACTTTTTTAGAGTTTTTAAAAAGATTTATGAGGTACAGAAAAAAAAGAGTAGTTCTTGTGATGGATAAACATCCGGCGCATATAGCAAAGATAATATCTGCCTATGTTCAATCTCTCAAAGGCAAGTTAGAGATTGTCTTTTTACCTGGCTACGCACCCGAGCTAAACCCTGATGAATTTGTTTGGAATCACATAAAAAACAATGGAGTTTCGAAAAAACCACTTCAAAAAGGCGAATCACTCCGAAAAAGGGTTGAGTCGGACTTGAAAGCAGTTCAAGCAGATCCGCACCTTGTACGTTCATTTTTTCTCGCAGATAGTGTATCCTATATTATGAACTAGGTAGTAAGTGTACCAAAAAGAGTCGGGGGAAATCGTAAATTTTGTCAGACCGACTACGAAATTTTCACCGCACTCCACTTAGACAAGATTTGCTTTACACTAGGACAGGTAAGTCCTGATTCCAACGTCGTCTTTCCAACCGGCGAGACCATGCCTGGCTGTTTTTTACTAACCAAGCATCCAAATTCCGTAAATCTTATCAATGATTTCAAGTATTTTTCAGCTCAGCTTTCACTACGACTAAAGCAAAAATATCCTTCAGATCATATGCTGGTCTTTGTTTAGTTGGTTCAGATCATGGCGCCATCTATAAATGCGATTCGGATCGTCTTCAAAGCCGTATTCTTTGGAAAGTTCTGCTGCTGTCTTGACTCCAGAAACGTATTTCTGAACGACTTCCTTTTTTAACTCTAGCGGCCATTTCTTATTTTTCTTTTTCGCTACCATCTGATTCTCACTTTCAATCCTTGTCGGATTTGTTTGTGAATCAGGTAAATCGTATCATTTTGATAATTAACCTAGACTACGAAATTTTCACCGCACTCCAACTCCCTTTCAAGAAGTATCCGCTATTTAAAATATGACTTCTTTACAATTTTGTATCTATCAAATATTTGTATACTATGGAACTAGAAACCACTGAAGAAAAAATTTGGATTGAACTAGCAAATCTATTTTTTTTAGATACAGAACCCGACGAAATAGCATTTAAAAACGTTGCGCATATTTTGAAAACAAATAGTTGGAATAAAGAAAAAACAGAGCTTACGCTCATTCAATTAATAGCTCCACATGCCGGGGCTAATTTGGGCTATTTGTTATGGCCAGTTATTGGTGCGTGGGATGAATTTAACACCACCTTACTTTGCGATAAAATTCGAAAAACCAGAAACCTGCGAACTAAGCATCCTAATTGGTATTTTCTTCTGTCTGACTGGTGGTGCCGCCGAATGCTTCGCCAACTAGATATCGATCAACTATTAAGGCAATTATAAAAATATTATTTTACTCTATGGTTATCAGTCTTATTTTCAAATCAAGCTGCCATTTCTTTTTTTTATTTCTCGTTACCCTCTCACTTTGTAAGATCATACGCCTCAATAACAACTGTCCGCTACAACTGCAGCTAATTTAGGGTTTTCTCTACAACTAAACTAAATAGATCGATTTTTGAAATAGGGATGGACGTTTTTATTTCCGTTTTATCTTTTAAGTGAATTATTATTTTTTTATCTCTGTAGTTAATCCAGTTAGCATAGCTCTTGATGGAAAGAATTTCTGACGACTTTATCGATTTTTTTTCCTGGAAAAATTGGTAAAATAAAATCACCTCATCTGTCAGTACTACTTTTTCAGAGAGAAAAATATGACTCAGGAGACTCATAAGAAAAAAATCTGATTTGTTTAGACAATACTCGAATATAATTTTTCTGAAGTTATGAAATGTTTGCCACCAGTTTGCCATAACATACCTATGACTTACCCAGGGACTTTATGGGGGAGGGGGTATAGAGTTAGGTTTTCGAATGTTTTAACACTTTGTCCAAGAATTTGATATTCCTAAACTATATTCAGTTTGTGAAAAATTAAATTTATGTAGCGCTCCAAACTTATCAAGTATCAATCCCCCATGAATTCCCTAGGGAACTCATGGGGGATAAAGGCGAACTTGTTGGAAAATTTGTATTTCACCTTAGGATTGAAGCTTCGATTTAAATAGCTTAATACTGAGCAACGCGCAGTAGGTTAAAATCATTGGGTTTTGTCCATTGACCAATATTTAGACGAACCTATTACTTTTTCAAACCAACTTCCATCCAACTCTCAGTATGATATAATCCCTTTTGAAACAATTAATAATTTTGGGAGATTTTTATGAAAGTAATCAGTTTATTAGCTTTATCTTTTTTCGCAACAATCGCGGCTGCTAAGCCTCTACTTATTTGCAGTGGAAATCAGCAAGCCGGTTCGCTTGTCAAGTCGCTCGAACTTTTAGAAGATGCCTCAGGCGCGACTGTAAAAACTGAAATGTTTTCAGGGGAAAAGAGTACAACAAAAATTATCTCTAAAGATGAGGCTAAAATTTCAGTATCTTATTACCTAGATGTAACACAATTTGGTCAAACTAGCTTAGTCGTTAATCTTCCAACAAAAAAAGCAATTCTTTTAAGTCAGCAGTTTGGTGGCTCACCAACAGACAAAGTTTCGGTCGATTTTTTGTCTTGTAAATAAACCCCTTCTTTAGTGGTCAGAAATGTAATTCCAAATCTGTACATTTCTGACCAAGTTCATTCAGTTAAAAATTGGTTCGAATACTAATCAGATTGGTGGACCGAGACAGGTCGTGGGCGCTGCAAACATCGGAGGCTGTGCCCTCACGACTCAACTAAGTTTCACAAATTTCACTTTTCAAATCGATTTCAACAGTGATTCCATCGCCAGTATCGCTTTAATTTGATCTGGTGGTTCAACTACTTATTAGTAATTGTGTCCGTCGATTTTTACTGAGAGGTACGATCATTATTCACGGGCCTGAGTAGCATTTTGAGTTACTGTCAAGCAAACCCTTGTTTGAAGCAGAGTTTTCGTCCAGAAGCTCAAATACAAATCGATCAATAATTTTGAATTTTGGCAAAACAAAACCATGTCCTTTTGAAGGAACATTAAGACATGGTTTTAATTTTTTGCCGCCATTTCGCTGCACTACTTCGGCCCGACTTATTTGCTCGCAGGACTTATCACTTTTGCCGGTAACTAGCGGATAAATATTTTGTGAAATCTATGAACTCAGCCATAGCGTTGAGACCAATCTAGTTTACAAATAAATAACGCTTCACCAAAAAAGTGAAGTTTAAAATTTAAGCATCAGATCTAGTTTTCAAAGTTAAA
>JAEUWH010000049.1 GCA_016785955.1 Pseudobdellovibrionaceae bacterium
ACTTAGCTCAACAAAACATTTTTGGGAAACCCAATGGCAGGAAAAAATGGGAATCAATGCGAATATCAAACTTACTTTTTTAGGAATTACTGTGGATCAGGTCTAGATTTAAAATCCCAACACAATCGGAACGGTATCCATCAAAACAGTTTGAAATAGATAACTGATTGTATTCATATCCGCTTGTTTCATCTCGATGGACAAGCTCTCCCTCTCTGGAGTATAGCGAATGGAATCGGCCCAGGAATTACGTTTTTTCCACCACATGTGGACATTCTTTAACTCGTCGACTAGAACTTCTTTGGCGGGTTTAACGCTTTCATCAATGTACTGCTGGGTAATATTTAAAAATGCTTCAATTGTTTCTCGTGCTAAATCATCGTTTGATTCACGATTTTTAAAGGATAAATACCTGTTGTCGAGATTTTTAATATCTTCATGGATTTCGGTGATTTTCGTTTTTGCATCATAGACCGGACGAAACAACTTTTCCGTTCTTAGCTCTTTAGGAATACCCTTTGTCTCAAAATAGGCTTCAATGTTGTCTTTTGTAACCAATACTCCCGCTTCATCCTTCATTGGCTTTAGACGTTCAGGATAGCTGGCGGTACGTTTCCAAATATTATGAGCTTCATCGGCCAGTGCTTTATAGAACACATCTACATCGACAATGCCAAACTGAGCTTTAAGGATTTGCTTTTGGGCATCGGACAACTCTGGCAGCGTCGATTTAGAATAGGCACCAAAACTGATCAGAAGACTTATTATTAGTATTGATCGACGCATAGGGTACCTTTCCTGTTAAATCTAGGTTAAAACCTAAAATTGCAGTCTATGTGCCTAAAGAATTGCCCTTAAATTTAAGATGGAACAGACGTTTGATACCCATTTCCATGAGGTAACCATTTAGCAGAAGGCACCTGTCAACAAAGTTGACAGGTGCCAAAGATCATTTTGAGATGACCATCTGAACCACCTTTGGACACCGTCTACCTTTATCGATCGACATATTTTCGACATCTTCTTTGGATTTATTATTTGTTATCTGTTATGATCGACATCGTGAAAATTCTTATTTTACTGATTTTATTTTCCTTCACGACGTTTGCGGCCAATAAAGCAAGTTGCGAGACTGATTCGTCAGAATGTTCTATCTATTGCCAACTGAATGACGACTTAAAATGCTCATTGAACAACTACCTCACAAAGTTCGGACATAAATATTGTCGCCAATTCCTGGACAACAATCATCGCTTTTCAGTCCGAGGTCAGTTGATTTTATCTAAAATTCGCTCGTGTTTAATTAGGACCCTTAAAAGTCAGGAAACTGTCACGTGCGGTAACGTTGAATCATTTGCGATGGAGTCACATTACACATGTTATATCGAAAGTGGTTTTTGTGATTTACCCAAGCCTGATGCATTGGACGTCATGTGGATTATTAGGACTCAGTTTTTTAACAAAAAAATGCAGCCTTATTTTGAAAGAGTCCTTAGGGCCTGTCGGAGATAGACCCTAGCAATTACAAACAACGCTATTTATAAAACTTCTTATTATCTTTGGCCATTGCATTCAAAGCCGCCATCGGTTTTAACCGCGGCGTATTTCTTTGCATCGCGTAGCCTTCTAATGCCGTAGCAATCACTTGCGAACCGACACTGTCAGTATATCGGCACAACCCACCACGGAACGGTGGAAAACCAGTTCCCATGATCATCGCAAGATCGACTTCATCCGGAGTATCAACAATACGGTCATCGTACAGTGCTGATGCACACTCGTTCACCATCGAGAAAACCCCACGCTCGATACATTCTTTTTCAGCGTATGGATTTTTTGCGGCCGGCAACCCCAGCTCCGCATAAATAGTCTCGTCGGGATCAAGTCGTTTACCCTCACTCGAATATTTATAGAATCCTTTGCCGTTCTTTTTACCCAGGCGACCAGATTTACCAACTTTCTCCATGACCTCTGGAATTTGTACACGGGCGCCAAAGGCCTTATTGAAAATCTTAACGACTTTAATTCCTACATCCAACCCCACTTCATCCATCAATGCTAATGGCCCCATCGGCATACCAAAGTTTTTTACGTAGTAATCATCAAGAGTCTTAATATCCATGCCTTCTTGAAACAAAAATGTCGCTTCATTCAAATACGGAATCAAAAGACAATTGACTAAAAAGCCAGGGCCATCTTTTACCACGACCGGCATTTTTCCCATTTTTTTAGACAATTCAAAAATAGTGGCAATCGTTTCATCGCTGGATTGCGGACCACGAATCACCTCCACCAATGGCATTTTGTCGACCGGGTTGAAAAGGTGCATCCCCGCAAAATTCGCTGGCTTCGGGTGTGCTTCACCCATTTCCGTTACGCTTAATGACGATGTATTTGTCACGATGATGGCATCCGGTCGCATTTGTCCTGCGGTTTCTGCGATCACTTTACGTTTGATGTTCATGTCTTCGACGATGGCTTCAATCACCACATCCAAAGTCTTAAATCCCGCGTAATCCAATCCACCCGACACCAAATCCATTTTTTGCTTTGCTTGGTATTTATCGATCACCCGTTTCTTCACTAGCTTATTCCATATATCCGACGCGTGTTTATACGCTTTTCCTAAAGCATCGTGGTTAATATCTTTGATACGCATCTGGATACCTTTATCCGCGCCAATATACGCAACACCGCCGCCCATTGTACCTGCACCCAAGACACCCACAGCCTTAACGTCTTTAGCTTTAGCGGTACTGCCCGCCGGCAACCCCGTTTGTTTTTTCACCATCTCGGTCAAATAAAATACGTGAATTAAATTTTTGGAAATATCGGTAATACCCATTTCGCAAAAATATTTTCTTTCAATGTCTAGTGCTTTTTGACGATCACTCATTCCGTACGTTTCTTTGATCGCTTCTAGTGCCGCAATTGGCGCTGGGTAGTGACCTTTCGTCGCCTTCAACGTGGCCCCCTTGGCTTTCGAGAAAACAACCATACGCCCTAAGCCACCCTCTAAAATCGAATTCACTAAACCTTGTGGCTTAAATCGCTTAAAACGTTTCGACGGCTCTTTCGCTAGCTCGGCCGCCCATTTCATTGTTTCTTCTTCTAGAATCCCAGGATGAACAAGCTTGTCGATAAGACCTGCTTTTTTGGCTTTCTTAGCATTCAATAATTTTCCCGCCAGGATAATATCAAGAGCCGCTTGCAAGCCCACAACGCGTGGCAGACGCACGCAACCGCCAAAGCCAGGGATAATACCCAACTGCGTTTCCGGCAGCCCAATTCGCGTCGAGGGATCCTCGGAAGCGATTCGGTAATCACAAGCTAAAGAGAATAGGGGTGAGCACAAGGCCTTGGGAACCATAAGTTAGTGTATCTGATTTGAAGGCCATCAAGCAGGATGATACTTTTTGAAACTGATAAAATACGGTTTATTTGTCCTAGACCTAAGTACCGGCTGGTTTGGCTTATTGAAAAAGAACAATTATTTGTCGGCGTTATTAATGCTTACAGGAGAAAATGGTGAAGTTTCCAAATGAAAAAGAACTCGCAAAAATGCGAAAGAAACTGGATAAATCAGTAGGTTCTGTCGTTCTTTCGCCAGATGCGTCCCCTCTTGAGAAATTTCGTTATGAGATCTGCCGTCAGTTTGTCATTTACCAAAGGGAGCACGATCTTAAGTGCAAAGACCTGGCAAAACTTGTAGGCGTTGATGAAAGTGTCATGAGCAAAGTTCTTCGCTATCGTAACGAGCGGTTTACGACAGATAAACTGATTCAGATGTTGGCGAAGATACATCCCCGGCACCATCTCATTTTAAAAGTTTCCTAGGGTCAAACATTGAATTGATTTAGACAAGAGAAAGGCTACCTATCAGGAAACCTTTTCGAGCAGGTTTCAGTCAGGTTACTAGGGGTTAGAGATCAGTCTAGTTTTCAATTTTACCTGCTAAATGAAACCATGTTTTAAATTTAGAAGAAATAGTTGATAGTGCTGGGCTATCAACAAGCGATTGTACTGAGTCTACAATAACATTGCCTAAAATTATTGTCCCAGGCTGTTTGGTGTCTGAATAATTTAAAACATCACCATTGGTCATAATTTCAAAGTATTGTAAGGCACGATTTTCAACAGAGCCTGCCCTCAATTTTAAACGTGGAAATCTCTTTTTTATTTGACTTACAGCTTTTAAATAATCAGCTGTTGGCGTAGCTGTTTCTTCTATGAGTTTACTTTCAGCCCTTGTTTCCCACCACTGAAACACAGACCACCCCCATTCTTCTGAATAACCACGTTCTGAAATTAGTTTTGCTAACTCTAGTAAGTGGTTTAAGTTAGATTTAGTAACTGTCGTATTTATCTTAACTGGAATATTATACTTTTTTAGTAGATCAATAGCTGATATAGTTTTCTCAAAGAGATCATCTTGCCCTTTTCTAAATGAGCTAACAACGACTTGATTTGGACCATCTAGTGGTATACCAACAAAGGAAACTTTTCCCGCAATCGCCTTAGCTGTATTTTCAGTTAATGTATAACCGGTTGTATCTATAGCCACTTTAAAACCAAAATTATATAGTGTATCCACGATATTATAAAATAAACTCCCAGTTCCACTTAAATTTTTTTGTTCTGAAAATACATCTTTAACTTCATTTGGAGTACCTGCTAGTAATGGATCGCCGCCAGTTAATATAATCTCTTCTACTCCATGCTGTTTAAGTTTTTTAGCTACTGCGATTACATCTTGCATAGTCATTTCTTTTTTTCGAAAATTAAAGTAACACCCCTTGCAGCAAAGGGGGCATCTATTTGATATTGCCCAGTTAACTTGTTTAAGTTTTCTATTTTTACTACCGTTTGTTATTTCATTTTCTACTATCAGATATAAATTTAAAACATCTTGAGCCATTACCTGTAATTCGGCGGGAAAAAGATCTTTGAAGCGTGTATCTTTATTCAATTGTTCTAATATATTTAGAATTAATGCTTTACCTTTTTTTATTCTATCTAATCCATTATTCGTTACCACCTCTGGACGATTTTGAATTGCAATGGTGGCAAGTTCGAGCTCTAAAACAGATCGATTTACTTGATCTGCTTCATTGATCAACGCAATTTTAATTTCAGATTCTAATTTAGTTAAGGATTCAGATGTCAAATTTTCAAATTTGTTGCGTTCAAAAAAACTTTGATGAATTTCAATGTGTCTAATTCCATTTAAAAATGGAGGTATTTTCCCAGTCGTCCAGTCAACAGGTCTAGGCAAACGAACTAATTTTATTTCAGAATTCTTTATTTGAGATTCGCCACGAGATGGACTATCGAGATAAAAATTAGAACATAGTTCTGCGGCCCCAGTTTGTAGGGTTGAAAAGTTTAGGAATAGTATTAAAAAAAATATCTTCATAATACTTAAATACTGCAATCAATGCCAGTGAGCTAAATTGATACACTTTGGGTTCAAATAAAATATGGACCTTACTGTGGCTTTAAAAACTTGTCAGATGTCTGACAAAAATTGTGCTTCAATAGGTAATGGGCCTGTTGAAAAAGTCTATATTAAGGCGCATTTTTTGAATTTAGAGGCTGAAAAAATTGGTTTTCAAAAACTCTTTGCCAAAAATCGTAAATTTGAACTAGTTCATCTAAATGGGCGCTGGCTAGTCTCTTGAGGTTCTGCACCATTGATACAACGTAGACTTGTGTTTGCACCTTCCAGCGACCGCGATATCGCGCTTTGCGAAGGCCATGATGTGATTTTGCTTCAGCAAAAATCCCTTCCATTTTCCACATTCGCTCCCAAAGTTTCTTTTTAAATTCGGGATCTTTTTGTTTTTCAAGTGTCCGCAGCCAAATTTGATAGTAATCAGAAAGCAATAATTTCTTGCCGCGAGTTTTCTTTTCATAAGCAGTTATCTTGAAAACCACCGACATACATCGCCTGACCTCTGTGATAGGTTGTTTTCGCGTATTTAAGGTATTCAATCTGTGATTCAACTGGTTTTTCTAATTTGATACACGCCCAATCTTCGCTTACAGGATTATTTA
>JAEUWH010000050.1 GCA_016785955.1 Pseudobdellovibrionaceae bacterium
AAGGCTGATCCCGCCTGCAGAGGGCATGGATGCCCTCGTTCAAGTTTAAATAAAGCTTCCCTTTGAGTGAGGCCCTCGAATGCCCCGAAATCTTTTATTGAAAATAACTCCTTTTTAAGATTTGATGAAAAATTTGGGTCAATTCAACGTCGAGAAGTGTTTCAGAACGAATAAACTTTCGCTTGACGGGTGCGACAAGCATACGCCACAACCAGGACATGAAGACTATTTTAATCTTACTGTTTTGTGCCATTAATGTATTAGCCCGCATCAACACTGTTTTAAACAATACGGTTTCATTTTTCAGCAAAGACTCATTGTCTCAGCCCATTCCTCACAATCCGTGTGCAAAAATCAAAATTCAAATTCCGGTGGTTATCACACAACCCGCAAATACAATCACTCAGGTTTATACACAAAATTTCAAGTGCCAAGATATGAATGTAAAATTGAATTTGTATTTTCATTCACAAAATGGCAGTCAGTATTTTTCTCAACAGGTGACACTTTATTTGGGACGACAATTACTTTCATTGTGTTCGGGATATTTCTCGACCACCCAGAATTTTCTAGTTCCCGGTGCCTGCGCAGGCACAACGGGACAAAAGCTGTACGGTTTTTCGATCATCAAATAAAAATTAGTTTGCGGCCGAACGCATTCACTGCAAGACGGCCTTGTTGGATTATTTAATGTTCATACCAAACGATTTGTTGTTCTTACCAAGCAATCTCATTTCCTTGAAAATCAATAAACTTTCCCGAATCTTTATGAGCAATCAAATCGATCACTTTCCAAATGCCTTGTGTGGATTCCATCACATCAACGGGCGCATTGTCTCCGCCCATATCAGTCTTGACCCAACCGGGATGTATCAAGGCAAACGTAATTTCCGGGTGATCGATTTTCAAACTTCGAGTCAACATGTTAAGGGCGGTCTTTGAGGACCGATAGGCATAGTATCCACCCGATGTATTATCTTCGATCGATGCCATTTTTGTGGAAATCTGAACCACTTTTGGATTTTTAGATTTTCGTAATATCGGCGTCATCGCTTTTGTCAGTAAAAATGGAATGATGGCGTTGACTTGAAAGCTTTCAGTTAAGGCTTCATAGGTCTCGTCAGGTTTCATCATACCAGCATTGTTGATCAAAATATCCAGCCCCCCCTTTTCTTCCACCTTCGCCATCAACATCTTCAATGACAATGGTTGACTGATGTCCGCATCAATAATCACCAAACTTTGTGCATAATCACCCTGTAGAGTATTCAGTGCCTGTGGGTTGCGCGTAACCGCAAAAACGGTGTGACCCTTTTTTAGTGCGATCGCCGTCAAACCTAGACCAATACCTCGAGATGCTCCCGTAACTAATACATTCATTGAATCCTCCGCTTTTGTGTTTGAAGTCTAGTCCTATCATCTATGCCTAGCCCGGGAAAAGAACTAACACGCGACACCTCTTACTTTTTAGCAGCTAAAAAAATGCACGACAAAGATCATCGACAAAGATGATCAACCTAGATAGGTTGATAAGGACACTAAACACCCAAATTTCATGCCTTTTATCGAGAGGCACTCATTGTGTCACAGCGTAAAACCTCTAAGGCATAGAAAAACTGATAATCAAGGGCGACTGACTTTCCTACCGCCTCTTCCGATCGTTTAATCAAATCTTGTTTATCAACACATCGTTCAATTTCCGCAATGCGATTTTGACGAGGCGGCAGGGTGGCTTCATTTCGCTTGAAGGGAAGTTCGGGATTTAAGTCTTCATTGCGTTTCACAAAATCTTCATCGGCAGTGGTTTTATATCTGGACGGCACAGTGAAATCGGGAATAATTCCAACAAGCTCGTTTGTCGTTTGATTCGGCTGGTAAAATAAAGCGACTGTCTTGTATTCCAAAAACTTCTCAGATATTGAAGATGGTGAACCTCCATTGATAGATCCTTTACCAAAAGTGCGTTGCCCAATACTCCAGGCACGGGCATAATCACGAAGCGCGCCGGCCGTGGCCTCGGACATACTGGCCGACTTGCCATTAATCAATATCGCTAAGGGTATCGATTGATCTACCTTGATACCGCTGGCCTCGGCAATAGGCTGGTGCCATGTATTTATCGGAGTCGCCTGCTTGGTGTCTAAATCCACCCTATTCATAAGCAATTTGTCGCCTCCCAAAAATATCATATTCAGACAACTACCAAAATACACCGAGCCCCCCCCATTGTCTCGTAAATCTAGGACAATTCCTTGTACTGAATACCTGTGTTTAAACACTTCTATTTGCTTGCTTATATAGGTACACAAGCTTAGGTCCGCATCGAACGTCCTTAGCTTCATGCGAATAATATTTCGAGAGCGCCACTGAACCAAACTGAACTCAGCTTTTTTGAGAGACAATTCAACCAATGGAATCGCAAGAGTTTGTTTTTCGCCGGCTCTCAAAATATCGATGGCAAAAATTTTTGCGTCTATACTGCGAGAAAACTCGGACGTCGTCACTTTATCAATCTTTTGGCCATTGAAAGCTATGACTTCATCCATATAGCGCACACCAGCCCAGAACGCTGGTGAATCTAATGTGATTGCTTTGACCATCAACCGACCATTGATATTCGTCAGAGTGAGACCCGCTTGGACTGAACCTTCATCAGGCAAAGACGCTAATCGTGACGCCAAATCATAAGGGATAATACTGGCAAATGGATCACTCGTCCTTTTATACTCATTCATAAACCATGATGTAAAAAGAGGTCCATATAGTTCTTTTTTGCTCGCTTGTGTATTTATATAATTTTGTATTTGATCGATGTCTCTTTGAGTAAGAATTATTTTTTTCCACAGATCAATTTGAGTTAACTCATCTCGCTGACTTATCTCGAAAATTTGTTTTTGAGATGAGTTCAGCAACATAGCTGGTTCGTCGAATTCCACGACTTGAAAAGCTCCTAGTTCCGATACTATTTTTTCGGTTGCTTTAATCTTTTCTGATTTATGAACAATTTTTTTATTTGTATCGATCGATGTGAGCCCCGCATTGATCCCCTTTAAACAAGGAACAATGTTTTTCTGACAATTATTCAACGTGAACCCATCCGACCATAGATTATAAAGCGTATAGTTATTGTCTCGCCATGCTTCAGCCACAATTTTAAAATACGGTATACCTAAAAGGTCCCCGGCTTGGGTTGGCGGGACACAAAACATAGATATAAGAAGAAACACGATGGAAACGTATTTTCTCATAAGCACCTCCTGTCTATCTTGTATACAACCACTAAAAATAGGCATTTGATCTGGGGACCTATGCTTAATAACTCACTTATGAAGAGTCTCAATAGTTGCTCAGCGGTTCTTTTCAATATCTCTTTTCAATCTGGGGACCACGTCACGGCCGTCGTGTGGACGTAAAATGTGAGCGTAAAAACCCATGTCTACATATACGGCACCTGTCAAATCTGAATCCCATTTTGAGATTCTCTGCTCCTTGTATTGCGTGTGTATCCTTTATGAGCTGGAACACTTCTAGCAATACTTCACTTAAGAAGTAGGAGTTTTTATGGATACCGTTCCGATTGTGTTGGGATTTTAAATCTAGACCTGATCCACAGTAATTCCTAAAAAAGTAAGTTTGATATTCGCATTGATTCCCATTTTTTCCTGCCATTGGGTTTCCCAAAAATGTTTTGTTGAGCTAAGT
>JAEUWH010000114.1 GCA_016785955.1 Pseudobdellovibrionaceae bacterium
TAATTTTAAAGAAATAATTGATCATCTAACAAATTTTTGAAAAAAATTTATCCTTAGAATACCTATAACCATAGGTTGATTTTTAAACTAAATTTAACTTACTTTCAGAATCGGCCCGCGCCAAGCGCGGGTGGGAGTTAACATCTGCGAGCATTCTAAGATACTCAGGACGACCTTTCATGTTTTTAGCTGACTTCCCTTCGTCACAATAAATATCAACCAAAGCGCCCCAGTTAACTTCTCGTTTGTTTTGAAATTCAATATATTCTAAGAGTCGATTTTTTTGTGAGATTAATGAGCCTTCCTGTACGCGAGCTTGTTCTTCGGTAGAAACACGAATATAAATTCCAACCCTTTTCATTAAGCTGCCTCCAGAATATTTAAATCGAGCTGATCGTCCTGCTGTTTAATAGCTTCGTCAATTTCAAGAAGCGCCGTTACCAATCGCGCAATTTTAGATTCATACTCATCACGAATTAAACATACTTCCACTAACTCTATTTCTAAATCATCATCATTTATTTTTCTTAGTAACTTTCGATTTCTCTTATTCAATCGTTTTCCCCCTTTTTTATACCCTATATATTTCAAAACCAGAGCCAAAACCTGAACCCCGGTTCCTGACCACCTCCAATCACTTGTTGAGTGGGGGTGGTCAGGAAGAAACTTGTTTCAGGGGTTCTGGTTTTGGCGGATCGTAACTAGTAGAACTAAATAGGAAATTACTGAATTCTGATATAAAATTTTCTATTAGAAATCCCGGACGGCTATCCGGGATTTCATTTTCTCAAGCTTCTAATGCTTCGAAAAGTAGTGAACGGACTTCCGTTATACTAATTAAATAATCACTAAAGTTATCTATAGTTTGTGTTTTTTTCATATATGCACGGGCTTCCGTTTGTTTTTAGCCCTTAAGATATTCGATCTGGTGACAATATACCTTCGATATTGTGGATTGCGCCGAAGAATGGTAAACGATTTAACCAAATGAAATCCAAAAATCATATTCCAAAGAAAAAGTTCCTTAATTTAATACTTTCATTAATTATTGGCTTATTTGTATTAATATTTCTTTACGCTGTTTTAACTGGAAAACCTCTGGAAAAAGTATCTGGGAAAACCACTCCAGGTTGGTACGAAAATATGACTGATCAACGTTGGCGTATAGGAAAATAGAAATTGAAACAAACGCCAAACCTGTTAGGTTACCGAGAAAACAAAAATTAGGAGTTATTCGATGCGGTTTCTTTTATTACCCCTGGTATTTGCCTCTATTATATCGTTAGCTCAAAATATCACTTCTAAAACAGAAACTGTTACAAAGATGCTACCAGTGCCATCGAGTCTTCCTGAAAAGTGTCAAAAAAAATGGACTATGGCTCTAAGCAAAGACGCCCCCAAGGTTATTGAGTTTTTTGACTACCTGGCCAAAGAAGATCCTAAAAATGAATGCCTTCAACATGAATCTAAATACCTTTCAACAAGTCTATTAGAGTTATTTGATCGCACGTGCAAAATACAAATTCCCGGCGATTGCATTAATCTATTTTTGTATTATCGAGCGTCAGTTATAGATCAATTACATGAAGACGATTCAGAGGACACAAAGGTAATATACAACAAGGTTGTCGCGGGTGTTTTATCAAAAAAGTTCGAGAGTGGGAACAAACTTGAACGTTGGGGGTTTGCGGAAACTCGACTTGAAATGATTGAAAAAATAAGGCCGAAAATTAAGGATGATTCGAGCTTAGACCTAAATGCTATAACTTACATTGCATTGAATTGTATGGAATTTCCTTCATCATGTTCTAAATCAGAGGTCACTAAGTCCTTAAATGACATTAAAGGAAGAAGAAAAAACGATCCTAATATTGATCAGGCAATAATGATTGTCCTGACCGAAAGAAAAGATTTTGCAAACGCTAAGAAATTTCTAGATGAAACTATTTGTGGATATTCGGCATTAGGAAAACTTGCAATAGCTCAATGGAAGGCTTATTTATTAGCAAATGAAGGTAAGAAAATGGAAGCTAAAAAGGTTTTGAAAGAACAGCTTGGAAAAAATCAAGTCGACAATAAAGTCATAGAAACTTTGCTGAAAAATATTGATAGCCCTGATAAATTTAAAAATTTGATCCCGATTCGTCTTAACGGTAGTTTTAATACGACTTATATCTAATTATTTATATACGCCAATATTCTCTAATTTAGGGCCTGACTTGCTTTACTAGTTTTAAGATTTTATAAGTAATACTAATAAACGAGGACTGGATGAACCAACTGAATCAAATTACATGGATGGCCGACTTTGAGGTTGAAAGTCATGTTTGCTTAACCAAAGAAAATAAAATTTTAAAATTTAATGATCCATTAGGTAAATACTGTGTGGAGCTGCGAAATGGAAGTATTAAGTTAGGTGGACCAAAGCCATCGATATTCGCTTCCGTGATATTTAAATCAAATAGCGACGGTCTAAATGCAGACGTAAAACTATTGAAGCGGGAAGCTTCAATATATCTAAAAGAGTTTTTAGCTACCCTTTGTCTCGTAACTAAAACAAAATTGGAAATTATAAACTGCGAACGAATAATTGATTGGCGCCCGGGCATAGAAATGCGCCTCATACATCAATTTAAAACATTTCCGGCAACAGACCTTCCCGAGCCTGCGCTTTCTATTGCACATATTAAATCAGCTGAATTTCTTTCTGATCGTGAAAATTCCGCTAAACTAGAGAAAGCCGTCCGTTGGTTTTGGAGAGGAATCAACTCCTTATATTTTGAAGACCAGTTTCAGTGCTTTTGGTTTTCATTAGAAATTCTAGCCGCGCACCTGAAGCCAAGCGAAAAAGTGCCAGATAAATGCGCCAAATGTAGATCACCTCTTTACTGCGATCGTTGCAACGAAATACCAACGCACATGCCTTATAATAAACAGGCAATAGAACATATTTTAAGACAGCCGAGACATGGCTCGCCGAACGAAGTTACAATTCAACAACTTTTCGAGATTCGTAATCGACTAATGCACGGCGATTTTATCGAAGAAATCGAAAAATCACTCAATATAAAAATGCAATTTATGATTGATAATTTGGGGAATTTTGTTTGGTCAGTTATTGTATCGACGCTTAAAATTGAAACTAAAGCTGGCGAGGACTCTTTAGAACTACTACAACCTAGCACGCTAGCGCACGGAGAGGTTATATTTAGCGTTAAAGGTGAAATTGGAACCCCGGTTGGCGGCGACATACAAAATCCTGATCCATCTCAATACATGGGAATTCAGTTAGAAATGGAGATTTTAGAGCCGAAATAGTAATAAACGAATTAAAAAAGCTATTATCTATTTACCTATTTTTTTGCGTTCTGACGAACAAATGATTCACTCGCTCCAATTGCAAATGCCGCTTTAGTAAAAGATCCGTATTTTTTAATCAAATTAGTTAGATCTGAAGGACAAAGCTGCTTTGGTTCGACTATTTGTTCAAATTCAAAAAGGACAACTACTTGAGATGGAATTAAATAAGTAAGAGGCCAACAAAACGGTTCGTCTACTTGCTGCTCTCGCGCACCAATCTTCTTTTTTAGACTTTTTTTTAAATTCTAGCACTTTTAAAAAGTGATTTTTCAAATTAAATTCGATAGTTGCGCCGTTGAGCTTCAAGTTCGAGCAAAGTGTGGTCCCGTGCCTGATTTTCCACCCAAAGACTTTCCGCATTCGCCACATTGAACCAATTCTGTAAGCGGGAATGGATACACCTTCCAAGATTCGGGCTTGTATCGATTTTTATTTTTTGACAAACGTTCTTGGACTTTTTGGAAAATATCTTTATCAATGATGGCCGGCCACACGGCTTTGATGTCCTCTGATGAGCCGGCTTTGTGGCGTAGCTCTTTGATTCCGATGTAGGCTTTGTTGGTTAGAAGCGATTGAAGCGTGTCAACTGAAAATGCTTTGCCACCTTTTTCAAGGCCGTGCTTGTTCGTATAACTTTTGTTTCTGATTCCAAGTTCGGTAATTGCTGCTTGAGTTTTGCGGACCGTTTCCTGTTCAAGAAAGACTTCAAATATTTTTCTGACCGACGCTGCTTCCATTTCGTTTACGATAAGCTCAGCTTTATTTTTTTGGTTGCGATCATAACCCAAAGGAATCGTGCCACCATTCCAAAGTCCGCGTTTACTTCGAGAAAGCCAGTTCGCTGATATTCTCTCGGACGTTTGTTTACGCTCATACTGGGCATAATTGATCAAATTAAAAACCATCATCTCGCCAGATGCGGTCGTCGTATCGAAATTTTCTCTTAACGTCACAAAGCTCGCCTTGCGGTCTTTAAGAAGTTCCCAGACCTCGCAGAAATCTTTGATATTGCGATTAAGCCGCGAAAGCTCAGTAGCATCAACGAGATTGATCCGACCTGTTTTAACGTCCGTGAGCATTCGTAAGAACTCAGAGCGGCCCTTCATGTTCTTCGCTGATTTTCCTTCATCACAATAAATTTCAACCAGAGTACCCCAATTGGCTTCACGCTTATTTTGAAATTCGACGTACTCGATTAAACGATTTTTCTGCGAAACCAGCGAACTATCCTGAATACGAGCCTGCTCCTCCGTTGATACCCTAATGTAAATTCCAACTCGTTTCATGCGGCCTCACTTTCAATGACCACAGCATCGTCGGCCTGATTCATCATCTCGTCAATTTCAAGCAACGCCTTTACCAGTCGCACAATCTTATCTTCGTATTCAGCTCGTTTTAAATTCACTTTTACGACTTCGATTTCGCAATCATCTAAATCAATCCAATGATTTCTTCCACGCCGCTGTATAGTATTTTAAGAGCCTTTTATTCAAGAAGACGGCAGGTAAAGACATACCTAAGACTTAAACCGTTCCAAAAATTTTGACGGAGGCTCGATTTGAATCTCTCGAAAAGAACCGATAGGCAGTAAATGCTTCTTGTCACCAGTCACAAGAACATCGCATCCGCCGATAAGTGCCAACTCTAAAACCAAGTTGTCAGCTTTATGTTCGATATATTGAACCTCACCTTGGGGGACAAAAACAGAAGCCACATCAGAAATATCGCTGAGAAACTGGTCTACTCTTTGAGGTTTAAGATCTAGCTTTCCTAAAAGATTGCGCCTGACTTCTTGGAGGATATTAGGACCTGTAACCAGATGGAATTCACGATTTAAAGCCAGCTCTAAAATTTTGAGTGGCTTTCCACCAAAGGCGATTCCGGAAATATAAATATTAGCATCAATGCAAACTGTAATCATTTAGACCGTCTGACTAATCTTCAAAAGGTCCACCGAAATCATCCGGTGTGATTTTTTTCTTCTTAGCAGAAGCTCGGCCTTCTTGAGCCAGGGATCTTAAATTACGTTGAGATTGATATTGCCTGAAGGCTTCACGAATCAGCTCACTTACTGTTCTGTGCTCAGCTTTAGCTACCTTCTCGATTTCTTTTCCCATGGCAGCCGGTAAAGACACAGTAATTGTTTTGAGCGCTGGCATAAAATCCTTCCTTATCTCATAATAAGAATAATTCTTATTATTTCTTATTTAATCTTATCCTAGTTTTCAGATGTTTTCTAGGCTTTATTAAATTTTGTCGAACAAAGGCCTCTGAAGTCCCGATTAATTGGCTTACAGTGGAAAAACGACTGTATTGAGTTAGTAGGTCTTGTAAATCTTCAGGCAAAAGAACTTTGGGTTCGGGATAAGCCTCAAATTCAATTTGGAAAACAACCTCAAATCGAAATAAATTGGTCGCTGGAGTAAAAACCGGTTCTTCTACTTCGGTCTCTCGCGCACCACTTACCAAGCTATTCGAACACCCACGTCTTTTTAAAAATCTAAAAAAATAATTTTTCGACTCTCATTTTGTGAATATATACCCTATACCCATAGGGTGTTAGAAATCTTGTTTTTTGGTCGTGTTGGCAAGTCTTTGAAACACCTTACAAATATTCAAAAATGTAAAATTGTCTTTTTTGAAATGTTGACGGCTTTTTGACCGGATATTAGCCCCTTTTTGCCCAGGGTATTGACCCTGTCTAATTTTGCTTTTTTTGATTTATGTGTGTGTGCAGAAATATGCTTTTTTCAGGGTGTGTTTTTTTAATTTTGAAAGTTTCTATTGAAATTCAACTTCGACAACCGTCACTCTGGTGAATTTAAAGCTCAATGACACATATATTAGAATTGGCAAAAAGCATTTCTTTGATGACCGCAACTTCATAGCTTGGTAGGCTTATAGTATGAATCTGAACTTGGAACTCATTACAGATAAGGGATCAAATTCCTCTGAAAGAGTGGAGTGGGTTCTAAATTATAAGAAGATTTCATTTAAGTGGACAAAGTATCCAGACAGTCCCGGTGAGGATTATAGAAAGATTAATCCCTTGTTGCGAGTTCCTTCACTGCTAGTTGATGGAAAGCCCGTATCAGAATCTATGGCAATGATTGAGTTATTAGAGGAACATCGACTTTTGCCATCAGTATTTCCAAAGTCCTTATGGGAGCGGGCTAAAGTCCGAGAGATTTGCGAGATCGTGAACGCAACAATTCACCCAATACAAAGTTCTAAGGTTGCTGGATTCTTTATCCCAGGTATCACCAAAACTGAAATTTGCCCTTACCGCGCAAGATGGATTGGTGAAAATTTAAAATTGCTAGAACCACTTTTGTTTCGCAAAAGTCAATTTGCCTACGGTTCTGCTTTCTCTGCAGCAGATGTTTTCGTAGCTCCTATATTTCGCAAAGGAATAGAACTTGGTCTGAATATAGATAATTTTCTCGCCTATAAGAATCACCTGAAGCGCTGCTACTCTATCGAAGAAATTCGGCAAGCATGTCCTTTCGATTTAAAAAGTATGATCGGATAACACTAGTTCTTATTCGTCATCCATACCAAATGTCATAACTACACGTGGTGTTCGCACAGCTTAGGCTCGGGGGCACCAATCTTCAGTTTGATTCATTTCAGCAATCACCTTAAATGGTTTTTTCAAATCATATTCAAGAGTTAACCCATTCAATGTCTGGTTCGAAAGTATATCTCTTAGCATTTCCACACGTTCTTCACTGGATCGCTCTTTTCACAATAATTCTGCTTCTTTAGCCAGTTCGAGTATTTCATCATTGGTTTCATAAAATGCCGACGTGATTGCAACTTGGTTCTGTTCGAGTACTGGAGAAATTATTGCCGCCATTGACAATGAAATTGAAGGACCAGTAGCGGGTAATAATTTTGGTTCAGAAAGCTTTTCTTCACCGACCGATTGGACAGTGGCTGTACAGAAATTTGTAGATGCTTACCCGAAAGATTATAAACCTCAGTATTACACTCCCTTTAAATCCCATAAATTCTAGTGTTTTGCCAAACTACCTAAGCAGTGGTCTCGAATCGAGCCTACCGGCATGCCTGTATCAAAAAACTTAGTTTTCTTGATATATAGTATAAATCTAGATAATATCTAGACAATAATGGAATTTGGTTGGGGCGAAGATAAGAATAAAGCGAACCGTAAAAAGCACGGTATTTGGTTGGCAATGACAGTTCTAGTAAACTTTTGGTCGTTGTTCATTGTCATCGCGAACCAGATTCAGTAGTTCGAATTATTTCAGCTCGTAAAGCTACAAAAAAGGAGAGGGTGTATTATGAAAAAGAAATATGATTTCGATAAAATGAAGGAAGTTAAAAATCCGTACCCTGCTAAAAAGAAAAAGGCGGTTGGTATTAATTTAAGCCCCGCTGTCATCGATTACTTTAAAAAGCTCTCTGACCAATCAGGTGTCTCGTATCAAAAGCTTATCGACCTTTATCTTCTTGATTGTGTGAAGAATAAAAAGAAACTTTCGATGAAGTGGACGGCTTAAATTGTGTAGTCGTATTAAAGTACTGGGAGTTTTAGTTCTTTTTCTGTCCTCTACAGCTTGGAGTTTTGAGTGTGTCGGTCCCAAGACAGCCTCTAATTTTGCTGTTTACCTGCATGGAATGGACACTCAAAAACCTAGCCCTCAAGAGCAGTCAAATAGAAAGAAGTTGTCTGAAATTGCTAACAAGCTCAATCTTCGCATTGCAATTCCTCGAGCCGCTGATCTTTGTTCAAATGATAAAAATCTAATTTGCTGGGGTTGGAATTTTAACGATTCCAAAATAATTGATGCCACACTTTACTTATCCTCTAAAGCTGAGGCTGAGTGCTTTCCTAAGAAAAAGGCAAACGGCTTAATTGGCTTTTCCAACGGCGGATTTGTGGTAAATCAAATTGTTAAAGACTGCAAGAAAACTGAATTTTCTTGGTTTGTATCTATTGGAGCTGCTGGAAGTTGGAACGATTCTAGTACTGAAGACCTTAGTCAATGCGGAAAAATCTCATTGCTGGCTGGAAAGCAAGACAAGGCCAACTACGAAAATATTAAAAATTTAGCTGCTTGGTTTCATAAAAACAAAGCGCCAGCTCAATTGATTATGTATGAAGGTGGTCACGAAATTCCAGAAAAAGAGCTGGAGCAGGAACTAAAGGGCTACTTGGCGAAATAAGATGCGCAAGCAGTTCGAAACTCTTCAAGTTGGATGCATCAATTCTTAATTCTTAGAAATTCCAATAATTTGCCGATAGACCCGCCAACCTAAGGTCTCGAGCTAACCCCTAAAGATTGCCGATAAGGCAATTATCTAAGTATTGAAGAATCCACTCCTTGTGGTTCTCACTTTGTTAGCTTTTGCTATTTGGCACTTCATCGTATTATTGTAAGGATATATGAGCAAAAGAGAAATTCTAACAAATTCAGTTTTTTTCGCATCGATTTTATTGTGCCATTTCTCTGGAAATGATAAGGCTCCATATTTTGTAATAGCCACAGCGGCAATTTCATTCGTCATAGCTCTTGGTTTTCTTTTAAGAGGGCAATGGAAACCAGCTATGCTTATTGCGATTCCCATTATTTATACTGGAGTTATAATTGTCTTGGCTCGACACGGTTTTATCGACTCTCAGGTATTTTTAGGTTTTCGATAACCTTTACCTTGAAAAAGTGATTCAGTCATTTGCCTCCAATATTTTGGGGCCATTTTTTATCGATGCTAGTGGTATGAATTTTGACTGGTCTTCTTTACTATAATGAACCGCGCTTTAGAAAAGTGGTTTTCCGCCAGTGGCGATTGCCATCAGACTATTTTTTTGCGCCCAGTTCAGTGATTTTACTTTCAATAATTTTTCTAGCTTCAACATTATTAGGGTAAGTAGCATATCCATTAGTGTTCGCAGTTAACGTCGGCAAAACCTTTTCGGTTGCTCTGCTAAGCCATTCTAAATCAGTCTCGGCATCCACCATCATTTTTAGAATTTCTAAGTTTTCCGGCCTCACTACAAAGCTTGTAGTTGTCAATTCACCGACAGAGTTCAACTTTTCACCAAACGTTAGAAATTCATAAATATTTACAGAGACGTTTTTATCAGTCTTAACTTGAACGTACGTTCTCGGTTTATTTTTTGGATCTGGGTTTTGAAACATGATTCTTAGACCTTCGACCCATCTTGATTCCATAGCAACTTCGAAAGCTGTTGGGCGACCGACGATATTACTCATCGGCCAATTGATTTTTGCTCCCCCAGCTAAAACTTTTTGGAAAGCTTCGACGTCTCCAGATTTAATTGGAAAATAAAAAAAGTATTCTGGGTTTGGATCTACTGGGGTCCAATTGATGCCGATCTTTCCACTTTGACCATTATGTCCAGCTTGCCCAGTCTGACCTGCTTGCCCATCTTGCCCTTGTCCAGATGCCCCAAATTTTTCATCAAATCTTAAAAAGGAGTTATTTTCAATAAAAGATTTCGGGGCATTCGAGGGCCTCACTCAAAGGGAAGCTTTATTTAAACTTGAACGAGGGCATCCATGCCCTCTGCAGGCGGGATCAGCCTTC
>JAEUWH010000115.1 GCA_016785955.1 Pseudobdellovibrionaceae bacterium
TAATTTTAAAGAAATAATTGATCATCTAACAAATTTTTGAAAAAAATTTATCCTTAGAATACCTATAACCATAGGTTGATTTTTAAACTAAATTTAACTTACTTTCAGAATCGGCCCGCGCCAAGCGCGGGTGGGAGTTAAAATCAAACAAGAAGAAGCATCAGAATCAGCAGTTGATACTCTTATTACCGAGGCGCAAAAACTCAAGCTCGGATACGAGTAGGTTTTTCTTTGACTACTTTTACAGCTCTCTTTGATGCAAATATTCTTTATCCAGCCCCGCTACGAGATTTGTTGATCGAACTTGCGACAACAGGTCTTTTTCGAGCGAAGTGGAGTAATATTATTCACGAAGAGTGGATATCAAATCTTCTAGAGAATAGACCTGACTTGAAAAAAGTAGACTTGGATAAAACTCGCGCAGCAATGAATGCCGCTGTTCTTGATTGCCTGGTTGAAAATTTCGAAGGCTTGATTCCAAGCTTGAATTTACCGGATGCAAATGACAGACACGTCCTTGCTGCAGCGATTCGAGGACGAGCTGATGTCATTGTGACAATGAATCAAAAAGACTTTCCTGCGAGTGAACTTTCCCAATATTCGATTCATACACAGCATCCAGACGATTTTATTTCTGATCTTTTGAGCCTCTCTATCAACCTCAAACTCACATAAAATCTACTTCGGACCAAAAACCGGTTCTTCTACTTGCGGTTCTCGCGCACCACTTAAGTCTTAGACTCAACTTATGTCCAATGTGGTTAGTATTGACGAATTCAATGATGCGCGCGACTTTGCCGATATAATAATGACGCCTCACAATTTGATTTAGAGGCCTCGGCGACTGGAAATAAAAGCCTTTTTTGCTAAAATTATGAGGTCGGCAAAAGAACAGGTGGAACAGTCCTGCCTTTGCCCCCATGTGGCACCTATCTAATGTCATTACCAACCTATCTAACAAAAAAATCCTATCCCAAATGCACACTCAAGTTCAGCAGTTTCTAATTGTTAATTCGACTATGGGTTGGGAGTCTTCGCCTGTAAGTCCTTTCCGATGTATTCAAATAGTTTATCATAGACGGTCTTAAAACCAGAAACCTGATCTTGGGCTGTATACCAAATGGTATGATCAGCAGAAATACCCACCTTCTCTACGAAGGCATATTTGTGGTTACCCGCAGCGGCCTGTGCCGGCCGATGCATCAAGCTGGCTGTGATTGAAATTCGTCCATAGCCAGGGATCTCGAATGATTCTACAGTACCCCCAGCACCAGCCGTGTGTGTGGCGCCGATACCGACTATTTTCCCACGTTGCTGATCTTGAAAATCGGCTGGAGTCGCATCCCCGCCTGAAAAATCTTTTTCGTTAATCAGAAAGTAAACCGGTTTTTCGGCGTTGTACGGTTGATCTTTCAAAAACACACTTCCTAAACCTGTCGACATTAAAGCACCGTATAGCAAATTATTTGAACCGATCAGGGTCGCATCGGAAATAATTTGCATAGCCTCGTTCAACGAATGAAGAACCACACCTTCGCTGATGCTGAACCCATTTTCCGCCTGATAAGCTTTGATAATACGTTCATTATTCAATTTTAAATCGGCTAAAAGCGCATTGTATTTCTGATCACCCAACAATCTTATCACCGCTAAGTTGTTCTCGAAACGTGAAATGGTGTCTGAATATCGTTGCACCCACGAGCGAGTCGGTCTGACAAGAAATTCCATCAAATTTTCTTTTTTAATCTGAGGAACTAGATTTCGAATGACCGCGTTCGAATAACTGACGGCACCACCGGGATTATTCATTTGGTCAATGACTAACATGTCTGAACGCTGATTCATTTCGGCCATCACATGACGTAATCGATATATGATCGTGTCAACATTGGACGGTGAATAACTGGGAATTCGTAAAAAACCAACGCGCATTGTTTTGCCATTCACTTCTTTATTAAAAACATAGGCTTTCAACTCGTTACGATTTAAAGGGTCTTGATTCAAAGGATCCGCGTTGCGCATACGTTCTTCTAATTGCCTGATGGTTTCATTCATCGGAAATGTAATTTCCACGGCATCTTTGGGAAGCTCAAACAACGTATTTTTATCACCTAAAGCCACTCGTCGTCCCTCACCGCGATCGTTTTGTTTGAAAAGTTTGGATTCCCGAAAGGGACGCTCACCGTCTTTAAGACCGCCGCCATCGCGTTTATTTTTCTTGTCTATATTTCGCTCGATTTGGACCGTCGGTTTATTAAGATCTTTAGATTCTTTTAAGATCAGTGGAGTTGTGTTTCGGCTTATCATCGGTGTTCCTTTCTCTGTGTAAGGAACTAGAATTTCATACACGTCACCACTGTCTTTGTCCTTGAGTTTTAACCGCAACCCGTTTGGATTCATATCTTGAAGTGGCATTCCACCGGCTTCGGACATACTGACGATTCTTTGTGCGAACAAACTGCGGTCTACCTCGTCTTTACCATCTGATTTATAGGCGTCGAATTGATTTCTGTATTGCTCAACGGAAAGATTTTCGATCGCCAAAACTTGGTCCAACGGTTTAGGCTTTCTTACATTGGACGGGAAGCCTTCGGCCACCCAGTTAATGTGATAAACCCCTTCCCCACCATCAGGGCGTGTGTAGGTCATCTGAAAAGGCAATTCACGACTATAGTTCGAATTATTGCGATAACTGACGTGGGCATCCACGGTGCTCGACGCAAATTGAAAGATAAGCTGGTCAAACTCACGATCTTGAAGAGGGTTCAAGTCTTTTACTTTTCGAGTAAACTGGGCCAGGATCATGTCCCAATTCTGCATTTTATTCGTCTGCGGACTATACTCATAAGGGCCATAGATTTTTTGAAATAAATTGTGAACATAGTTGAGAGTGTCCAAACGATAAGACAAAATTTTTGGATCTGATTATTCGATCGACGCCCGCACAGCAGGAATCGGTTTATTCACTTTCGGGGTATAAAATAGCTCTTTGGAACTATAAAATTCCACGCACAATTTTTGCTGGGCATGTGTTGACAAAGTTGACAGTAATAGAGCACCAAGAACAGCTGATTTCATATGACCAACCTTTATTTTATAAAATTATATTTATTTAGAGTATTTCAAGTGCAAGGCCACTCCCTTTTTTCTTCATATTCTTTTATCTTTATGCCCTTACCAATCACTGCTCTACCCTCTTCACAATTCGAGTATTTTCAGGAAGTGAGGGGTGGGGGATCTAGATAAAACCGGCTCCGCAGGCGCAGGATGCGCGCTCCCCTGCGGCTGCCCGAGGGCCAGGAAGGCCCGAGATAGGATTTTATCTAGATCCCCCACCCCTCACTTCCTGAAAACCCGCAGATTTAGAGTGAAACCGTACCCACTCTCGGCTAAATTTTAAAAAAATTTTCATTGCAAGCGACATTGACGAACGAAAAAATACTTTTTTGAGGAATAAAATTATCTAATTCTTCGTCAGCTTTTTATCCCGTCGAACTCTTAAAATGACAGACACTTTTGGGGCCAAATATCTTTGTGTAAGAATTCCCTGAAAAAAAATAAGACAATATCTATTTGAAGAACTTTCTATATAGTTGCCCAAAAACGTCATTGAATAATCAATGAGTTAAAGGAGAATTGTATGAAAATACTACTAGTTTCATTGGTATCGCTTCTTGCAGGCATGGCTGTTCCAGCTCTTGCCGATAGCCAATTTTTGGATCGCGAGCGCTTGAATACGTGCGGAGGTTCTGTTGAACTACGTCGTGCTGACAATGGCGATTTAGCACTTCAACTTGAGCGCATCGATAAGTCTTATTGCCCAACATTGCGTTTTGTGGATGCCTCAAGCGGTCGCGTAATTAAGTCGTATCGTATTGAAGGTTCATCGTACACACTGAGTCAGTCTCAAAGAGCAGCCCTGAGTTCGGATTGTTCTGTGGAATTTCAACTATTAACTCGTAATGGCCGGGTGGTTGAAAGAAAAGCGATCGTCTTGGGCTGGTGGTGTTCGGCACAAAGACCAACACAACCAGATCCAATTTCACGCCCAGGAAAACGTAACAATCCTTATTCTTATGACATTTCAGCAAATGAAAACTGTAAGCTGAATATCAACGGACGCTATGCCCAGGAAAATGTCTCAAAAAGATTTTGTGAACCTTTGAACGGTCGGCGACATTCCGTTGTCAGCTATGAATGGTCTAGTTCAGAAAGATGCAAAGTCATGATCGACGGTCGTTACACAAATCGTAACGTTTCTGACTACTACTGCGAAGTACGTCACTAGTATTCAAACCTGGGCCCTAACCTTAGGGCCCAGATTCTTTCTTTAAATGACATTTGACGTATTCAAAACGCCGTAGGACCATGGGGTATGCGCTCACTTTTATTATTTATAATTATTTATGTCACCGCTTGTGCGTCCAATCCATCAAAACCAGATGAAGCGCCCACCCCTAAAACCTGCACCTCGCCTTCAAAAGATGGCTGGCCAGTCCACCCTGGGCATTTCTATGACAAAGAAATTCATTTGGTTCCAAGTTTTTCTAAAGCTCCGTCGAACTACAAAGCACCTAATTTTATGACAGGATACAGTGTTGTGTTCATCAAGCCCGAAAGCAACTATTCTAAAATGGGCTTGAATTTTGGAGATGAAATAGTTGCCATTGATGAGGACACTTTTGATGACAAAATGAATCCTCAAGAACCGCCACTCGCCATTTTAAGAAAAATCAAAAATCACGAATTCAAAAAGATACAGATACACCGCTGCCTAGAGATCAGATAACACCCGCTATTATTCACTAACCACACAGAATGGCGTTGTTCAGAATCCTCAGACAATCCAGTCCTCTTTTAAAGAGTGGAACTAACGTTTACTAACAAAATTAAACTCTTGAATTAATGCTTAAGTTCTAATTTTCATTTATTTTTCGTAAGTACATCAGCAAAGATTCCTGTTCTGATGTATTGAGTGGGCGCCCTCGCAGTGGCATTCGCTCTCTTTCCTCGGAGGAGGCAATAGGTTTATTTGAATTCAATCTAAGCACCTCTCTATTGTTAAAGATTTTTTAAAGCAATAAAAATGCCACGAAAGGTTCTCTAAGGACAATAGGGAGACCACGGAGACTTTTCCTCCGTTTTTGGCTGCAAAGTCTCTAATACCTGTTTTTCACAGTCTTTCATTTACGCAAAATAAATATAATAGCCGCAACGCTGAGTAAAACACCGCCCACTAAATAAACTGTCGCTTCAAATTGAGTCATTAAAAATAAGCATATTAGGGCCGCAATAAATGGGATAAGGGGAAACCTGCCAACACTGAAGGGGACTCGAAAAGATCGTTTCATTGACGGATTTTTATATCGTAACACAATCAGAGCTACATTGACGGAAAAGAACGCAATCATCGTAGCAAGCGACGAGACACCGGCAACCGTTTCCAATCGGCCTAATGGCAACAAGGCTGTTGCCATTATGAAAATAACAATCGATGCAATCCATGGTGTTTTACGATTTGGAATTGTCCGTGTAATCACCTTTGAAAGTTCGCCAGCCCTACCCATGCTATAAAGAATTCGACTGGCCCCGATCATCGAAATCAACGCCGTATTCGCCGTCGAGAACAACGCCACGATTCCCATATATTTTCCGGCTTGTGCCGAAATGCTTTTCGCCACGTCCATTAAGGGAGCCTTACTGCCCGCCAGTGACTCGACAGAAAGAAGCGCCAGGGCACTCATACTGACGAATATATAGAGTGTGGTCGCAATCGCGACACTGAGAAGGATCGCCCACGGTAAATCTCGCTGTGGTTTTTTAGACTCCTCTGCCAAATTCGCAATATTTTCAAAACCGAAAAAAGAAAAGATAATAAGCGCCATTCCCGAAAGAGTTCCCAACGTCGGAGACACCGACAAGGTCTCCATAAACTTTTCTGATCTGGTACCCAGATAAATAATGAATATCAGACCACCGACCTCAATCAATGTCGACACCACGGTAAACCATCCCGATGTCCGAATACCAATGACGGCTACGCCAGTGAAAGACAGCAACACTAAAACTGCAACTAAACTCTCTTGAACTTCAAAAAAAGAATTCAGATACCCTGCAAAAGCCATAGCAACTGCAGCCGCTGTTGCGGCACCTGATAGGGCCATGGCAATACCTACCGTAGCCGCAATCCATTTCTTTCTATCAAACGCTGCTCCTAGATAAACAAACTCGGCGCCTGCTTTAGGAAACAATGTGCTAAGCTCGGCATAGGAAAGCGCCGTCATCATTGCCGCCACACCGGCCATCGCAAACCCGAGCCATAAGGACTCTCCCGTTTGCTGAGCCGCTTTTCCTATTATCGAGTATATTCCCGCACCAAGAATCATCCCTACGCCGTAAAAAACGAGCATTGGAAAACCTAAAGATCGGCTTAAGCCAGAGGATGAGGCCATAGAAGTCTCCTATCTATCTATTTAATGTCCTTACATAATGTCCTTACATAATGTCCTTACATAATGTCCTTACATAATGTACTTATGTACGTGTACCTATTACCTACTAACCTATCTAGATGTCATTACCAACCTATCTAGACCTAAGTGGGCTTCCGCCCAGATTCAATTACCATTTGGGTTGTTTCTGACTATGATAAGCGCATGATAAAAAAAATATTACTCACAAGTCTATTCTTTTTTATTTCTATTGTCTCAAATCAGACATCTGCAGCCACACCAGATCCACTTTGGAAAAAACACTGCCAAGAGGTTACGGCCGATCCCGCGCACCTTTTGAAAAAGCTGACCCAAACACAAAATAAAATATCCTTTACTAATCACGGCGGTATTTTTAATGGTGGCGTTTGCTGGTGGCATTCACGACTGACTAGAAATTTTCAGTATATCGCTGTTTTCGATTCCAGTTTGCCTGCACCTAGCGAAGAAGAGGCGTATAATTTAGTCACTCGCGTTCGCAACGGGAAAGCAACGACTATTCCCGGCTTCAATAACCTTTACCAATTTTCTAGCGTTCATTACAAAGCGGTTCAAACCAATTTGGAAGAATGGCAAATAACCAACGGTGGATTTGGATTAGGTTTTTTAGATGGCTTATCTGGATCGTCGTCAGTTCCCGCCAGCGAACTTAAAACTTTAATGGACAAGGCTTATGTGGAGCTAACCAAAAGCCAAAAGCCTATTTTTCAAGTCTTGCAATTACCTGGCATCACTGCCCACTCATGGTTACTCATAAATATGATTCCAACATCGGATGGTTACCAATTTGAAGTAGTGGATAGTAACTATCTCTACAATCAAACTTGGACATACAGAAACTCGGCAACGCACTTTTGGTACGGAGGACAATCCTTTGTTAACTATACTACTCGTCGTGGTCGCATCGAAGAAGAAGTCATCCGTAAACGCATGACAGACAAATGTACGAGTGTACAATACCAGGTGAAATTTCACGACCCCGTGTTGACAATGGATGAAGAAGTCGACGCGATCTTAAATGGGCCATACAAATAAACCTAAATTAGCAAAACCAAAGACACTAGAAACGTATTGTAAAATTTCACTGTTCAAAAAAACTACAGCAGAATCAATGTAAGAACTATACTATAGTGCCGCGTATGAAAATGCGCAGATCTATACAATCTTTTTTGATTCTTTCACTCACCTTTTTGGGGAATTTTGCGTTTTCTACAACAAAGAAAACAGTTTGTTCTATTACTATTAATTCTTCAAATGAAGTCGATCAGTTCAAAAAACATTTTTCTAGCAAAGATTGGAATTTTGTCGAACTCGTTCCCAAAACAGATGAAACTCAAACTAATAACTCCAATCAAGCAAACGATAAGCATTGGCTAGAGGACAGTTGCCGCCCTGACATTCAATGTGATATTCTAGTTATTTCTGGTCATTTTTCAGGTAGTTTTTTCGGAAAAATCTCTCGTGATCTTTCCTTGAACAGTATTGAGAGTCTGTCGTGTTCAGACCACTGCTCCGGCATATTTCAAAGACCAAAAGAAGTTTTTCTTTTTGGCTGCAATACTCTGGCATCAAAAGAAAAAGACCATCGTTCGCCGCAGGAGTACTTAAATGTACTTATAGATGAACACAATTTTACCCGCGAGCAAGCGTCACAAATGGCCGCTTTTCGTTACAGCGAGTGGGGCCAATCGTTCCGCGGCCGAATGGCTGGCGCCTTTGCACAGTCGCCTCGTATTTATGGTTTTAGTTCTGTCGCTCCCAGCGGTCCTAATATCGAGCCAGCAATTCAACACTATCTTAAAATAACGAAAGGCGAATATTCTGATTTCTCGGCCTACAACACTCGCCTGAAAACCCAAACAAATATGAAACTCATGTCCAGTCTGAAGAACTTCTCAATCACTCAGGTTGCTGGTTCTCAAGCACTGCAGAAGACGCCTCAACCGGCACCGTATTGTCAACTTTGGGATAAAAAACGGTCACGTTTAGAACGAATTAAATATATGCAATTGTTGCTGGATTCTGATCAAGCCATATCGAACAATTTATTTCAGATGTGCGAACAGGCGAAGAGCTTACACCAGAAGAGGACGCTCTCTTTTTACAGATTAGTCGCAATCAAGCATTAAGGATAAAATTGGAAAGCGTACTTGAAATGAGGGGTAATATTTATTTTTCAATTCGAACTAAAGCCATTCTCCTATTAAAGGAGCTAGGCCTAGTTGACACGCAAACTATCCAGAAAATTTTCTGGACAAAAATCGCACCTCCGATGAATGAAAAGTTATGGAGTTCTGATGTCGAATTGATTTGCTCACTGGGTATTCAGACCGATTTATCCGCAGTGTCTATTCCTGAGGAGCGCTGGAAGGAAAGTAATTTTTTTCAAATGCTTCGCTGTCTGAAGCCGCAAGATATAAAAACTCAGGAACGACTTATTGATATTGTAAAATTCTCTGATCCTGAAAGTTTCGGAGATATGGGCAGCGACGCCCGATCAGTTCTGGTGGACCTCCGCCCCACCTCTGTGGAAATACAGCGATCTATTCTTAGTTTTCTTTTTGATAACAAAGAAGGAAGTCGCTTGATTGCATGGGAAATTCTCAGGAAAGTTCCTTTGGCCGACCCCCGCTTTGCAGTAATTCTGAGAGAGGCTTTTCTGACTCACAACAATAGCGATGTACGAAAATCAGCGTCTTATCTGTTAAGAGTATCTGATCCTCGCTTAGAGGAAACGATCAATTATTTAGAAAACCAATCGGCTCGTGCTGTGGATCCGCAGGAGTTCAGTCAATATTTTACTTTAATGAAAGAAGCCGCCCAGGAAAAACCGTTCGGTCAACGACGGTAACAATAAACCTCCGCGACGTGTCCGTACGAAATCGTGTACAAGATCGCGTCCTTACATGATCGCGTTGCGTCGAGTTGACTCATAGGTAAATGGGCCTGTTGAAAAAGTATCAGATGCTAGGCGCGGACCCTAAAAATTTACCGTAGGCGTAGCTTTAGCTACGTTGGAGGGAAATTTTCAGGGGACCAACGACGCAGATGATGCTTTTTCAACAGGCCCAAATGTTGGCGAAGGCACCGTCGATGACGGTTTTTCCGGTAAGACTTCAATATATTTTGGCTACAGACAAAGAACGTCCTTTGAAATTATCAAGCCTATCAGGTCTATCCACTCCAGCTAGAGCAATCGGTCCTTGTTGTTTAGCTTTGTTTATGCAATGATTTTCTTAGATGCGCTCACCACTGTTGATTTCATTTTTGTTTATAATTGCACTTTCGATGGCTGTAATCTTGGCCGTTCCAAATTTTAAGAAAAAATTTAAGGACTATTTCGTCAGCGAGCATAGAACCATTCTGGGCAAGGTTATCGGCCATCTATCTCCAGGATCAGATCGTTATGTAATTCTTAAAATTAAACAAAAAGAAAATATTTTTATCGAAGTTTATACGGAAGATCCAAAAACGGAGACGTTACATTTTCAGCAAAAAATCGACTTGGGTGCAAAAAAAGAAGGGCATTTTTCGTTCAAAGGAGAGGCCTCCAATTTGGTATTTACCAATATTGATGATGATGAGAAATTAGAAATATTGGTACCTGTGTTTGATGCTGAAATGACAGCCAGACTGTACACTATCAAGTATAATGAATCCATTCTACAATTTGAAATTCAAAACGCAAACTAAGTCGTTTAAGTCCTTACCATGTCATTATGTCATTATGTCATTACAAACCTATCTAAGAGATTTATAAGAAACTGACAGATATCTAATCTAGAAAAAGAACAAGGCACCCTTCGTTAGATTTACCATTAGATTGCTTTTCGTAGGCCCAGTGATAGCCACCCAGTTTCAAATATTTTATCACAATCGCTTTGACAGTACCCGTTCCTTTGCCGGTCATAATACGGGCCCTTTTCAAATTCGCTTTGGACACTTGAACTAAAAATTTATCGACCGCCTCTTCAACCGCTTCGGCTTTATAACCGTGCAAGTCTAACAAATCTTTAGCCATAGAACTCCTTAGCCTAGCTGTGTAGTGTCGACAGCTGGATAGTCCTCTAAGTAACTTTCGCCGTCAACACCGTTGTACACAACAACCTGTAAGGTAAATTCAACATCAAAGCCGATGACTCCGTCGTGTTTTCCGCAGAATAATGCATGTGGTTTTTGAAAAACTATTGGCCTCGCATGGCAGGTCGTTCACTACCATCCGCATTGCCGGCACCTCGAATGAGCGAGCTTCCTGGTCTATTGTAGATCGAACTTTGACCTGAACCTCGTTGGCTGCGGCTAACGTTCGTAGCTGTTAAGGCGCCATTTTCTTGACTTGTATTAACAAAAGAACCAGATGACTTGACGCTCTCACCTGGGACATTCGGACGACCGTTTAATCTGCCAAGACTCTCCAATGCACCGGTAACGACCTTTTGCACACCGCCCTCATAACCATCGTCAAATCCTGCCGAGTAGTTGATTATCATCCCATTCACGTTTCCAACATCTTTTCCCAATGTGAAGGCCTTCAACTGATCAGCATCCATAACGTCTAATGTACTTTTAAGAAACCCGGCCCGAGGGGCCGTAATTTGCGGTAGACTCGTTATCGATTCTGTTAGTTTCTTGTTTTTCTGCTCGGAGACACATAATTTTAAACTGGAAACTAATAAATCGCTCTTATCGCGATTTAGTTTTTCACCAAATTTTACTTTATATATATTTCCATCATGAGGACGAACCACCGTCGCGATCTTCGGCAAAGGCTCAGCTAATTTAGACGTTTGATCGCGCACCGTTGTAATAGAGACAATCTTAAGTAAATCTCTATCCTCAGTATCTGGTGAGAAAAGAAATACACGTGTATATGGACCTTTGGAATCAGCCTCTTCAAGTTCACACATATAGGTGTTAGGGACACCAACATCCACCGGCATTCGCGTTGACTTTGTTAGTCCGAATACGGCTTGAGCATTGCTGTTTAAACCTAAAACTAAGATCAAGGCGGCGACTAAAAAAGCTTTCATAACTCAACCTCTTTTTTACCAAGACAAGATTTTCATAGACAGGATACAATTTCTTGGCCAAAACAACCATCCCTGTTTGAAAATCATTACCAAAACGATACGAAAACCGAGTCCGAGTGAGACATACACGCGATCATTTTGAAGCAGTTTCTAAGCAGAAATAATAAAGATAATGAAATGTCAGCTGGCTGAGCAAGACTTGCAAGTAGTGACAGTCAAGACAGTGACAAATAGCACCAATAGCCCCGAGGGTTTTGCCGCCGATTTTGACACCCCGGTGACCGGCCAGTCTTCGTCGGCCAGCTTCCGCTGCGCCAAACCACTTTAGGATGTGCAAAAAACACCCGCACAAAAGGCTCTCTACAGGTACAGGGTTGCTGGGAAGTACCTACTATTAGACGAAAAACCATTGAACAACCAGCTTAACTCGCTTATTTAAACAGGGATGACAGCTTCTTTTTTTCAGTTCTCTTTGGACGGTTTAAAAAACTACCTTGTTCAGCATGGGTGCAATGCAGATCAGGCACGTCTACTGTTTAATTGGCATTATAAAAAAAACAAGGTGACCCCTTGTGAAATCAATGGTCTTTCCACCAAAACAAAAGAGGTTGTAAACTCCTACTTGAATTTTAATCTTCCGCTCATTGATCAAATTCAAACATCGGAAGACCGCACTGTTAAATTTCTTTTTTCTTTTCAAGATGGAAAAAAAGTAGAAACAGTTATCATTCCATTTAATCAAAAATACACCGTGTGTTTATCATCGCAAGTGGGTTGCGCCATGAACTGCTCGTTCTGTTATACCGGAACACAAGGCCTAACCCGAAGCTTGAAAACAGAAGAAATCATAGGTCAGTTTTTAGCAGCGCAAACATGGCTGACCCTTAACCGCCCCCATGATAACAGAATTTTAAATGTTGTTTTCATGGGACAAGGCGAGCCTCTGCATAATTTTGACAATGTCAAAACGGCTGTTGAAATATTGATTTCACAGCATGGGCTAAGTTTGGCCGACCATAAAATCACAATCTCGACATCAGGCTATTTACCTGGACTGCTCCGCTGGAAAGACGAAATGCCGTCTGTGAATATTGCACTTTCATTACACTCACCTGTCGATGAAAAAAGAAGTCAGCTGATTCCCATTAATAAGAAATACCCATTAAAAGATGTCATTCCGTTGATTGAACAGTTTCCTCAAGGGAAAAAGCGATTTGTGACCTACGAATATTTATTGATTCATGATTTCAATGATTCGGAAGAGGACGCTTTACAAACCGCACAACTTTTAGTTGGTACCAAAGCCTTTATGAATCTGATTCCTTTTAATCCTTTCCCTGGCACAAAATGGAAGCGACCATCCACAGAAAGAATCCAAAAATTTTTTGAAATTATCGAATCTTTTAAAATACCAGTCACCATCAGGACTACAAAAGGTGATAAAATATTAGCAGCCTGTGGACAATTGAACAGTCTCTAAGTAGCTCTGAATTTCGTCACGATTTTCAAAATTACCGTGCTTGTGAAAACCTTTAAGTAAAATTTCACATTTTTTCTTTAGACTGGAACCTAATGCCACCCTTTCATCGCCTGTAAGGTTGATATTTTTTAAATGTTTAACTAAAGCTCTAACCCGCCATAAATCCATCGAGTGAAATTGCATCGAGAGCTGATCGCTGTGCCCACCATATTTTATGACCAGTGGCTCTTGGATAAATCCAATGTCTATGACAGAGGAAACTTGTAACCAAAGGTCAAAGTCTTCGCAAACGGGAAAACTTTCGTCAAAGAGCCCGACTTCACTCAACAAAGATTTTCGGGCTAAGACACTGGATGGAGCGATGAGGCACCTTTCCGTGCATTGTGAAAATATTCGCCCACCCATTTTACGTTGCCTAAGGCTTTGGGTAACAGGATGACCATTTCGAATCCACAGCTCATTAGAATGTACAAAATCGCAGTTCTTATTGGCCGAAAGATACTGAAACTGTAGTTCCAGTTTATTGGGAAGCCATTCATCATCAGAGTCTAAAAAAGCAATCCATTCCGATCTGGAGGACTGAATCCCCCTATTTCTAGCAGCACTGACGCCTTTACCAACAGATTTCAAATATTGCGTAGCATATTTTTCAGTGACTGAAAAAATGTCTACCGTGGAATGATCATCGACAACGATAATTTCGAAATCTTGAAACGTCTGCTTTTGCACGGATCGAAGAGCACGTTCAAGCGGTTCTATTCGATCAAATACAGGAATGATGACTGATACCAAGACCATGCGCTAAGATTCACTCTATGCCCATTTTATGTCAAGGGAGGGGGGGCGAATGGTCAACCTCTGTGACTTCTCTTCAGAAAGGGCCTGGCTTTCACCACGTACGTGCTCGGCAGCCTATAACAATCCATACAATTGCATACAATAGACAAAAAATGTGGTTTTAATTCTTGCCTTATTCCATCGACTGGTAGACAAATTATCCCATACAAATGACCCTACAAAAATGGTGGAAAAATGATGAAAAAAATCGTTGTGTTGTTCAGTTTGTTGTTTTCTTTGTATTCGTTCGGCTGGGGAAATGTTGGTCATCGAGCCTCTGGATTAATTGCCGACGCTCATCTGACTCCAAAATCAAAAATGGCAATTAGCCAATTGATAGGTCAGCAATCCTTGGCTGATGTGGCTAACTGGGCTGATACGATTAAATCGGGTAACACCTACGAAGCGACTCGCCGGTACCATTATGAAAATATTGCAGACGGGTTTCGTTATTTGAAGAATTTGCAAGCTATGCCAAAAGAACAACGTGCTTTAGGTGGAGTTGTTCAGGCTGTTCTACTGTGCCAAGATATCTTGCGGTCACCAACCGCCACTAAGTGGGACAAGGCTGACGCTTTGAAATTTATAACTCATTTTATTGGTGATATACATCAGCCATTGCATACAGGTCGTCCTCAAGACAACGGTGCCACTAAAATTTCAGTGACTTGGTTTGGCAATGCAATGAGCCTGCATGGTGTTTGGGATTATGGAATGATCGAAACAGGCCACCAAGATTTTCTTAAACCAGGAATGAGTTTGGAGCAAGCGAGTTTAGCCTATGCTCAATATCTGGTTCAAGGTGCGCAACGTGCTCGTGTCGTTTATCAGCCGACCAGTGTGGAAACATGGTTGAATGAATCTATTCAACTACGCTCTCAAACTTACGATCAGCTTTACAACAAAGATCAAGCCCGTTACCAAGCTTTGAATTTACCATATTTAGATGCGCGAGTTCTGTATTCAGGATTGCGAATAGCGGATACTTTGAATCAGATTTTTGCGAACACACCGCCACCGAACGCAGATATTTCACTTAAACAACAAATCGAATCCATTGTCGGTGCGATTAGCAAGATTATCAATATCAAGCCGTAAAGTTACATTTAAGGGTAAGGGTTTTGAAATTGACACTTTCTTGACACTTTCAAAACGGATAAAACACGCCACTAACCGGAAGATTTTATAACACAGGTCTGGCTTTGTTGCCTACCTGTGAAGGATCAATACTGTGATGTTTCGATACATTCGCTCTATTTTAGCGCGCAGAAGCTCCAATTCCCATTCCAAATCCAAATCCACCTTTTTGTGATAGTAGATCTTGTTTTCCATAGTACTCTATAAGAAAAGCAGTTGGATCTTTTTTAGAAATACTTTCTAATTTATCATCAAAAATCTTTTTGGCTTCACTATTGGGATATGGTTCAACTTTTAGCCTTTCAATTATTTTATCGTATGTAATATTACTTTTAGGCAAATTTTCTTTCAACAGTTTAACTCTTTGCTTTTGCAATTCAGAGGTTCTATTTCTATAAGCTGTATACGCATCCTCATCATGCGGATTAAAATAAAACAGTTCAAATTGCTTTTTCAAATCTTGTTCAATTTGAGACAAGCTCTTGCCCCATTCCGTAGCTTCAATACTCTTCTCAAGCTCTTGATAGACAGCTCCTTCGGCCCTGTTAAATTCATAAACCTCTCTACGCGACACCATATCCTCTGAGGTGAATTTTTGAAATTCAAGATCTATTGTCGAATTGTCATGCAGATCAGGTTCAACCCATGGAAAATCAACGTTAAGATCTGCTAACATTGATTGAAACACATTGTAACCGATATTTAATGACACAATTTCTGGAAAAAAAGGCCCACTTTCCTTGACAGAAGAAGTTAAAAATTGATTGATTGCATTCAATTTATCAATGATATCGGCTCTGCTCATTTTATCAATATCTGTCCATTTAAGATTTTCAGGAGCACCGATTTTTTCGATCAGTTCATTAAAATAAGTAATTTGATCTTTTGCATTATTTGAAAAGTTATTTTTAACATTTTTAAAAAAAATTAATCGAAGTACTTTTTCTGGATCCGGAAAACTAACACCCTGACCTTCAAATACTTCTCTGCAGTGTTTTCCATCTTGCAATTTATTATATAAACTTCTTAACTCGCTATTTGATGTATTCTCTGGGGGATTTTCACATTTTGAACGTTCTGCATGTAAATAACATTTAAAAATCGCTGCAGCTTCTTCTTGCATTCCTTTACATAGTTTAGTGGCTTGACTTAACGATAATGACTTTTTTAAATCCGCATAACTATCACGAACGCAGATAGAACTATACATTTGACTAGCTCCATTGAGTTGCCTTAAAATTCTTTGAAGTTCACTACTATCCTTAATTGAAGTTAATTTTTTTTCTTTAACTAAAACATCCTCTAAATACGCCCAGTTTGCAGGTTTATTTCCTAATGGCGCAGAAGCATCAAATCCAGCAATCAGTTCCGCTTGAGGCAATGCTTTTTTCCAATGCCCTAGCAAACTGCCGATATTGGCCGTGTAACAGCCCCATAACAACAACGACCTGACACCATCGCCAACAGGAGCATTTTTACTAAATGCACTAGTAAATCTCTATCATTTAAATCTCCGTTTGAACCAGTGAAATAGCCATTCCCATCATGGCCAGAAATGACAACAGACGAAATCTTTGTATTACTATTCTTTAAGCTTTCCATAATTTTATTCAGTTTACTTGCGTTCAACTTGAATTTTTCACGAGTTGAATCATATATACTGCGCGCTGACTGATATTTCGTCTTTAATTCTGCACATCCGACGATGTTTGTATTCAAGCACTCGCGGTACACACTCCGTGCATTATGAAATTCCGTTTTAGTTTTGTCTATTTCTCGTTTATCAGTAACTGATATCGATGGATATACAATCAAACTTTCATTTCTTTTTTTTGCGGCTCTTCTCGCCGCCTCAATTTCTTTAGGATTATCATTTAAATCAAAAAATAAAATTTCACCTTTTGAGATACACGTCAAAATTAGGATAAAATAGAATATTTTCATAATTATTCCACTAGTTTCCACTGGGATGCACAACAAGATAGAGTTGATATAGTTTATCCTCAGCAATCAAAGGGTACTTTTTCCTAAAAACGGGAAATGTATTATTTGTAGCTCGTAAAATCAGAATATCTTTTTCTAAATGATCCCAACTTGATGTAGTCGATTTCAGGTCAGCTTGATAAAGAATCTCGTCTCTTTTCTTCGCTGAAATAATCTCAGTTTCATTTTTTTGATTGACGCTTCCCTGTAGCTGATCTGATGGATAATCTTGAGAAAAAGTATTATAATTAATTTCTTGATTTGGTTTTCTTTTATTTTTACTAACACCACTAGGGCTGTCTGGACCAACACTATTAGACTTACTACTATTTTTTTTATTTTTTATACTTTTTCCAGAATCATTTTTTTTTGATTCTGTATTTTCCTCTTTAGAGAATGCAAAACTATAAATAAACAAAATTAGAATTAGATATCTCATGGAATAATAGTAACATATAAATAAATATTACGATTTTGATTTACTATTGCTCTAGACTAAAGAACTGGCAGGCTCTTCGCTTGATGCCATCGCTTTTTATACAAATCAAGATGAGCGGCGTCCTAAACTTTCGAAACCAGCTTCCCCCAAGTTACAAGAAATGATCAAAGGCTAATAAGTTCTATTTGGGAGAACAACCTTTTAATCCAAAAGTAGGATCTTCCTTACCATAGAGTTCATCCTTAGGATAACGAAAGGTGATACCAGCATAATCATCATTTTGTAACCTGAGAAACGGACTATCGTTTGTAAAATAGGACATGACCGAATGTGTGGCTTCCTGCGGATGCTGTAGGCTTAAACAATGGCCCAGTTCATGCGTGAGCAAATGAACCATGAATCTAACTTTCTTTGCATGTTCAGGGCGAGCGCGAATTTCACACGTCACAAATTCTCCGCCTTGAACATTTGGTTTCGCATAACCACCGGAAACTCCGGCCGCAGCGTCAGTTTCGCCAAAACATATTTCGATGGTTCTGTTTTTTGCTTTATCAACTGTAAAAACAGAATCCCCTGCGGCGGGTGTGCCAGGATTATTTGGATCAGCAGGATAAAGAGCCAATCTTAAATAGGAAGTAGGAATATTATTATAGTCGTCAATGACGGATTGAATAACTTGAGCATAGGTCAAATCGTTTAACCCCATGAGCGGATCGGCTTCTCTGATATCGTTCTCTTCAATTGTCAGAGACGCATTACATAACTTTATCCATAGAGTCGGGTCAGATTTTGAAATCGCCCACTTACCAGAAGAGACCCGAAATCCTAAAGAGAGGAATAAAATAAATATCCAGACCGACAGTTTTAAAATCCGATTCATAGTATAAAAACCCCTCCAAAACTAACAAACCCTTCTGTCTGATATCCTTTGTCTGTGCTAACTGTAATGTCTGTACGCCATCTAAACCAGGACGATGTATTCCACTCCATTCCACCACCGCCAATAATTCCGCCGCCAGCACTCGTAGATACCGCACCAATTTGTACGAAAAGTGGTGTTGATGTTCGCCGCACATAAGCAATTCCAAATCCGGTATTTTGTATAACTCCAATTTCTACATTACTAAACCCGACTCGAACATTTCCAAGCAAACCAAAATTTGGCCCTAGCCCCCAATACAAGTGTCCAACGTTACTTTGTATCGGCTCTGCGTTTACTTTATGAAAAATTAGAAAAACTAAAAAAGAAAGAACAACTATGTATCTCAAAATGTAAATCCAATCGTTACGTGAGATACGTCTTGAAAATTTAAAGTTAAATGTTGTGTGATTTGCTTAGTCAGTCCAAGTAAAGTATCAAAACCCAAATATAAAAAACCGAGCTGAAATTTTACAGCTAAATGAGGACCCAAGACATACTCTTTCGTGGTTTCAATTTCACTAGTTAAAGATTCACGATACGTACGCAAGATGTGTGCGCCACCAAAGCCAGCATTCACAGAACTTCCAACTATACCAAACTTCTCTGAAAAAACCGTCTTATATCCAGCCACAGTCCACGCGTTTTGAGAGTATATCGTGGTTTGGACGCCTTCGGACCGAAGTAACATTCCCCAGTTATCTATCTCTAGACCCACAGCTAACGACGGCACGGGTCTTCCACCTGTAACACTTGATGTTCCAACGCCAAAATCTACAGCGCCGAAACAATCTATAAATGACAGACACATTAGAATTACAACAAAGCGCATACGACTATGCTTACTGTCAAAATGCATGATATGCAATTTTGTCAGCTTGAATCTATACCTTCGGCCTATTTGATATATTTTTTAATTGGTTCCCAATTATATTTATGCCAGCCGTTTTCAATAGATGAAATCATTTCTTTGGGAACACCTCGATGCACCAGAACTAGCTCCGTGCCACCACCCGCCGTCGCCTTCAGATTAAAAGTCGCCATCGAGAAAATCCCCTCAGGAAAGCTATGCCCTCTCCAAGCCTGGACAATTCTTTTATTACGAACAAGCTCCACGATGATCCCCGTAGCCTGACCTCCGTATACGGAAAACGATGCTCCGGCTGATTTTCCAATGATTGCTTTTTTCCCCGTCAATGCTGCGTATTTTTTCGAGTCAGTAAGTAAACTATAAATTTCCTCTGGTGGTGCTTTAAATTTTACTTTTTGTTTTATTGTCTTACACATCTTTTGCCCCCCAAAGATACTCTGCTTGATAACAGCTAATCACTATCCGTTATCAACTATAGTAGACCCACTTTGCTGATCAAGCTACAAATTGCATGATCAACAAAGACACTACACTTCTCACTTTGATTAGGACAGCAATACCTGGTCTCGAGGTACCTTTGAATGGGTCACCAACAACGGACTCTCTCTATCTAGAATCATGACTTTTATATACTATTGCATACTATCTTATGCTGTCACTTATTGGCATCGCAAAATAATCTGATTGATACTCCATAGTGCCTCTAGACTGGAGCGATTTAGATCTTGAATCACAGCCTGAACCTGCTGAGGCGAAATTCGCGAGATTTGCAAAATGACGGACGATGAGAAACCCGATGGCGTCGAATATTCCCCAACATAAGTCGCTTGATGAGTGGTCCACTGTCCGGCTGGCCTAAGACGCAACGGCTTTTGTAACGGAATCGTATTCTTAGATAAAAATATAATTTCGCGGATTTCTGGACGACGAGTGTCCACGACTAAAACATCTCCCACTTTGGGCGGTAGATAGCCATTCATACTGCCAGCGACTTGCACAACAGTGCATTTTGCTTTAATGGCTAGTAGGCTATACTGCTGTGCCCAAGTTTGAGTTGCGACGAAAACGATGAGTGTGAAAAAAAATTTGTTAGTCATTAAACCCCTCCCAATTCTGGAAACGGTATATAACCATAGTCTGATCATTGGTAAAATTGATATTGTCTATTTCTATAATAGTCCTTCTACTATAATGGTCCATTACGCTCGCTAGATTTGGATACGGGAGCTAAATAATTTAGATATCCGGAAATTAAAAATGTCACTCGACTGCCGAAACGAATGGTCGTTATAACCCAAGCAGAATCGCTGAATCATAGGGTCCCACTCGGAATCATAGAGAATCCAGACAATTGCCGTGCAGCCTATTTCTGGCACTTTTAGCTGTAAAAACTTTTCCTCACTTAAGTTGATGAGTTTATGCTGTTTTCCAGCTGCTCTATAGACATTTGTTGTAGAAATAGACAGTTTCTAGGGTTCTCAGCATTGGCATTTGATTGCACTCTATTTATAAACATCAGTAACCAATAAGAAGATACCGTTCCGATTGTGTTGGGATTTTAAATCTAGACCTGATCCACAGTAATTCCTAAAAAAGTAAGTTTGATATTCGCATTGATTCCCATTTTTTCCTGCCATTGGGTTTCCCAAAAATGTTTTGTTGAGCTAAGTT
>JAEUWH010000119.1 GCA_016785955.1 Pseudobdellovibrionaceae bacterium
AGAATCCAATTTACCTAAAAAAAGAAATGGATAAAAAACTTAAAGTATTTTTTGAACTAGTCGATGAGATAAAAAGAAGAAACCGTGCAACCGGATCTTGATTGCACTGCTTCAGTATCATTTACCTATGAGTCAATACGCCAAGCAAACTCAGTTCTTTTTAAACTATACAGATTACCAAAAGATTCCCGAGGCCGCAGACAAGTACACTCCTCAGTTTGACGATACAATTACATTTCTCCACTACGCACAGGCCCCTTATACCAAAGGCGCTGATAGAATCGATTTTTTTAAAGAGCTTTTTAAAGAGCCGACAGTATATCCGTGGCCCAGAATGAAAACGGGTTATACTGAAAAATACAGTCCTATTCAAAAAGACGTGGTCGTATAACTATGCAGCTTGTGTATTATTTTCTGGGATGAATTTCTTAGGGAAATACAATTGAAAACATGTACCGACCTCACCCGTCGGTACATCTATGATTTCCACGGTACCGTTCAAGCGAGTCACATATTCTTTTACAATCGGCATACCCAAGCCAGTTCCTTTTTCTCCATGGGTTCCCAATGTCGACGTCACCGAAGATGACGAGAAAATTTTAGACTTTGCCTCGGATGAAACACCCGCACCAAAATCACGCACTCGAATAAACAAACCATTCCGTGCGGAACTCACATTGATTTCAATTTTTCCATCAACATATGAAAATTTAATTGCGTTCGATAATATATTAGAAAAAATCTGATTCTTGATCCAAGCACGATCACTATTAACCAGTGTTTCTGTATCCGGGCAAACAACAAGATTAACAGATAAGTTTTTCATACTAATTTTCTCTTCAAATTGATCAATCACGGACGCAATCACGTCTTTTATATCAAATTCTGACAACCGTGGTGTGATTTTTCCCATTCGGACCGTATGAAAATTTTTAACTGTGGCTAAGGTATCCAAGATCGTCCCTAACGCCGTTCTAGCTTTCGACTTCAAGTTATGAGGAAAATTCTCGACCTCCACCTTAGACGCCCGATCAACGAACGCCATAATGATTTGCACAGGATTTGAAATATCATGTACTAAGATACTTAAAAGCATCTGATTCTCTTTGGTCAGAATTCCCAAGTTTTTGTTCGATTCCATCAAGTGTTCGTAGGCCAAGTTCAATTGTGACGTTCGGGCCAAGACTTGCTTTTCCAGCGACATCGAATAACTATCAGAAGTTTTTTTGATGACAAACAAAGGTATATAAATCGAATAGATAAAATAGAAACTCAAAACGATCGAGAATCCCAACACCGCCATCTCGGGATTAGATCGAATGAACGGATAGTCGATAAAATGAGCTCCATTCAAAAATATAAGGATAGAAAAACCTTTTCTCATTAGATCAACGTTACCTTTGCGGTTCTGAAATAAACTGACCATGGTCGCCAGAAATATACCGACACAGTAAAAAGAACTTGCGGCTCCGTATTCGACACCTAAAAACATGGCCCCCAGACTGATGACCGCACCAGCACCGGTTAGTCCAAAATATATTTTAGATGATAACTGAGTCTCGAATAGTGCGTGATATATCTTCAACAAAAGAAACAGCGACAAAGTATTTGTCGTAAAGGCTAAGAAGCCTATTTCATTTGGCTGACTAAATACCCCCTGCATAACAAAACACAAAATTCCGCTAAGCCAGAAATAGAGAAGCGACTTAAGCAGCTTCTCTCTATAAGCCATATATAAAAAGAAAGTGAATACTGAACTCATCAGTAAAATAAAACCATATATATAAACAAGGGTTTGCATCACCAGCATAGACAAATCCTTTGTCGGATCCTCATCTAAAAGAGATAAGGATAAAAATGATCCAATTTAAGAAAAAACCATCAAGATTTCTTGAAAACAACCAATATAATTAAAGTATAATAGTTTAGTTGCTAATTTACACAAATCTAGACCCAACGTCTAGCTACACTCAAGTCCAACAATAAAGATGTGAACATCTCAATTTGAGCAAAAAAAAAGGAACCTTTCGGTTCCTTTCTTTGTAAATATCCAAATATTGCGAATTGGATTCTAACGTTTTGAGTATTGATATCGCTTACGAGCACCTGATTTACCGTATTTCTTACGCTCAACCATTCTTGGGTCACGAGTAAGGTAGCCGGCTTTTTTCAAAGTACCGCGGAATTCAGGGTTGAATGCTTGAAGAGCACGAGAAATTCCAAGTCGAATTGCTCCCGCCTGTCCCGCTTCTCCGCCACCAGTTACGGTAACTTTAGCATCAAATTTTCCAGATTGTTGTAATAAATCGAAAGGCTGCATAACAACCATTCGTGATTGTAAACGACTCATGTATTCATCAAGTTTTTCGCCGTTTACAGTAACAGATCCTTTACCTGGTTTCAGAAACACACGAGCAGTGCTCGTTTTTCTTCTTCCAGTCGCATAAAATAATTTTTCCATTGTAGCCATTATCTATCCCTCTTTATTTCACAGCGTAAGGTTGTGGTTTTTGAGCCGCGTGATCATGAGTTGCGCCCGTATAGGCTTTCATCTTTAAGATCAAGTGACGAGACATCTTATTAGTAGGCAACATTCCGCGAACGGCTTCATGCATGATGAAAGATGAATCTTCTTCTTTCACTTGCTGAGCTGTTTTTGTTTTCATTGAACCGAAAAATCGAGAGTGTCGGTAGAATTTTTTAGAATCCCACTTGGAACCAGTAAGAACCATTTTGTCCGTATTGATCACGACAACAAAATCGCCAGTATCTGCATGAGGAGTAAAAAGTGGCTTGTGTTTACCGCGAAGTAAATTAGCAATATGAGTTGCTACACGTCCGACTTTTTGATCAGCAGCATCGATTAAGTGCCATGCACGCTGAACATCTTCAGTCTTTGCCATCGTTGTTTTAGTTTGCTTCATTTAGTTGCTCCAGTATCTTTTAACATCAGGTTAAGTTGCATCATTAACCTATGTTTTCATTGAGGTTAGAATTAATTTTCAACAGGGCTAATCCTTGACCACGAGTTTGTCGTTGTAAGGTTTGCGTCACCCATTGTCAAGCTCCAAGCTCAACAAACTTTTCCACATTTCTTCACCTCATCGAACGTAATAGTACCATTTTTCAACCACGATTGTAAATACATGATATTAAACAGCTTTTTATATCTTCAATAAACGAAAAAATGTCATTCTGTTCAAAAGGTATTCAGCGACTCGGGACTATCACTGTGAAGGCCTTATCTTTTTTAAGAGACGGCACTGACTCTCCAGGTTCTTAGGGTAATAGACCTTCCATAAATACAGTCCCTGGGGTGGAGCCGGGGCCTTGGCTTGTTGACGATCCTTGGCGGCGATGATCTGCGCAAATGATTTGGGATCCTCTTTCGTGCGCTCTAAAAACAACTGCGTCCCAACAATATTACGAACCATTTGCTTTAAAAACCCACTACCGGTGATACGAAATTCAAGAGTATTCTTTTTAGTCTTTAGCCATTGTGCTCGATAGATCGTTCGTACCGTATGAGGCACCTCACTGCCCACGGACTGAAAACTCTTAAAATCGTGGGTCCCGATCAGCATAGCACTTAACGAATTTAAATAATCCACATCAATTGCATTGCGGATCCAATGGGCATAGCGGCTTAAAAACACCGAGGGACGGTCACTATTATAGACTATGTAACGATAGGTTTTATACTCAGAAGAAATTGTCGAATGAAATTCGCCAGGAGCCCTCCAAATATCTTTAATTACGATGGAGGCAGGCAGTTTTGAATTAACGGCCCAGGCAAAATCAATATTTGTAAAAAAAGATTCTGGCTTGGTCGTTTCAAAATGACAGACCTGATTAGCCGCATGAACGCCAGCATCGGTTCGACCGCTGGCATAGAGGCCAATCTCTTCGTTCAAAATACTCGAGAGCGCCTTCTCTAAAACATAGGCCACACTTTTAACATGACCGTGATTTTGCTTTTGCCAACCACAATAGTCAGTACCGTCATATGAAACTATAAATTTAATTTTAATTTTATTCCTATTTTCTGCGGTCACGTTGTGGTGATGTATACCATCCTCCGGGGCAGTCAATCCAAAAGGCGACGAGGTCTTCGTTTTTCAATGCCCTTATCTGCCAACCGCTTACTGGCGACTAGAGCAAGATTTCTGACCGATCGAGAACATGCGGTAAACATACTCATTTTTCCGCAAGATGCGCTTTTCAATCTTTAATGTTGCCGACGGCTCGCCACGTAAGTCGGCCTTCCAAGAAACTTCCTCACCACCGCGATCACAGCTGGATGATGTCCACATCGAAGTTAATTTCGTGGTTCCTTCGACGGCTTTGCGGATGTGGATGTCACCATTTGAATCGGTCGATTGTGTCGACGGAAAACTGTAGACCACTAAAAGCTCATTATTTTCGATTTTGGTGGTGATCTCACAGTCTTGTCCCTTGATAGATAAATTTTGGATATCTCCAAAAATCTTTGCAGTCTCAACGGACAATCGAGCCTGGGACAATTTAATGTAGTCTGCATCAGGCTCTACTGTGGCCGAACTTTCGGTTACTGTGGCAAGGCCAAATACAATCGAATCAACAATAAGACGATACTGACCTGGCTTAACAATAACTGGCACCGACGCGTGATCAGGACCGACCGCGCCGATAATGCCAAGCCCACCGCTGACACTTTCGTAACATTGATGTTCTATATCCGTTTGAATAACGACTGCGATTGTTCCCGGTTCAGTGTTCGTAGGAAGCACCACGTGGCGCGAGTTCACCGCGCGAACTTTGCCACTGCCATAATGGGCTTTGGATCGAAATTGTAAACCCAAAACAACTTCTTGAGATGGATCTATAGCCATAGTCGTACCGTCTGCTTTTTTAACGATGGACTGACTTACTTTTGTTTGAGTCAGCTCCCAAATATCCACTACGGCCGCTTGGGCCAGAGGCGCTGCGCTTAAAAGTGCTATTAAAATTAAACTTTTCATAAATTCTCCTATAATAACTTACGTGCATTGTTTTTGATAATTGATGAAATGCTGCTGTTGTTAATGATTTTCTCCAGGATCGCGCGCTTGGAAGTAATTCCCGCACACGCTTTCATATTCGTACCTGCATAGGGCTTGGCTGATTCACAGTCGGCAATCTGAGCTACCAATCGCCCGGCATTGGAATAGTTAAGCTCTGGATCTCCTATAATGCCACTTACGGAATCGCCAGCCGTCGCCACTTCGGCCAACATCTCCATCGCCATTTGCAAACCCGGCAATTCTGTTTTTGGTTTCGCCCCAATAGAAGACGTAAAAACTCTGTTACGGCCCCAAGGCGCCCCTTCGCTGTCACCGAGATTCGACTCGATAACGAACCGATAGATCTCTTCTTGAGCGTACTTAGGCAACTGAATCGTTAAAGGCAAATCCGTTAAAACTTGAACGGCACCGCGACTGTTATTTCTAAAACGTATCGACCATTCGTCTTTATTTACGGATTTAAGCACGGACAAAAGAGTACGCACTATATCCACCCGCATGCTTTCCGAAATTGAATTTTTACGAAGCCAATCGAATGCGATTTCAGACATCGGAACGGCGATCTCTGGCTGTCGCATCATCTGTTGTAATACCGAGGCAACGGCTTGTACGTCTTTTGAGTCCGCCAATGCCTTCACCTTTTTTTCAAATTCAATCCCGGTACTAAACAAAGTATCCAGATACTTCAAACCCTCTTTAGTTTCGCCCTTTTCATAACCAGATTTCAAAACTGTTTTCAGAATCCACAGAGAGTCTTCGTAACTGAATCCGTACGATAAAAAACCGGACATGCTCGAGCTAGAATAGTTTGAATAGCGAATCATTCTTAAAATATTAAACGCGATGGCGCTTTTGTAATCTTTAGGGGTGGGGAAATCCGTTTTCAAAAGTTGTTCGACCATATAGCGCATATATGGGTAAGGCAGACTACTGTGCTGTCCCAAGCTCATCGAAACACCCTGAACCATCAAGGTGGTCAACCAAGGCATCTTGAAATACTCCACCACATACTGCTGAGCCACCGACGGACTCATCCCGATATTGGACATCGCCATGTTGATGGTATCTTGAGACAGGCATTCAAGCGCGCCATCTTCACCCCAATTGCACATTCCCTTTTCTGAAAACATATTTTTGGGAACGTGCTTTAAATCATTCAAAGCGCGCAAAAATAAAGCGTCCGTTTCTTTTCTTGGAAGACCATTTTCCTGCAAATACTTTAATGAGCGAGAATAATAAATAATACGTTGCTGCAGATCTAAAGATGCCAAATCATTTTCGACTAAACGAACCATTTGATCAACGGTTAATCGCTCGGTCGAAAGTCTGACAAGTAATTCTTCGGCGTCTTCCGCCCCGCCAGCAAAAGACAGTGATGATACGAAAGACATTAAAAATATTATTTTGAATAATTTTTTCATAAATACTCCTGAATTAACGTGCTGGCTTTTCTTTGGGCTCGTAGCGCCAAGTCTTGTTGTCGTAATCAAAATAGAATCCGGCCTTTATCATTGTAGGAAACAACTCGCTTTCGATATCTCGAGGGAGCCTGTAGTATATTGAATGACACGTTTCCTCTGGACCGTTATAAAGTTCTCGAATTTTACTCTGCGCAATTAATTGTGGCCCACGATATTTTTCTTCGCCAAGCACACACTGGGTACCACTGTCCATAAAGCTCAACCCCAAATCTGCCAGAGTTTTCAACGCCGTGAATGTCCGAATGGCCGAAATAGGCTGCTTGCTTGTTTTCACCCAAAATGGCGTCGCCGCAAACGGCCCCACTAGACTTGGAACCAAGCCATGAGCCGCTAGCGTTTGGCTAAGGATCCTCGATTCATATAAAGGAATCGCCAAACTTGAATAGTTCACAATAAAATTATCGCGAATGGCGGCTTGTAAAACACGTTTGTCCCAGGCAAACAAATACAACAATCGTCCCTTGAAATCAGTGGTGACCGAACGAAGCGCATCGGCAATCGACTGCGGCGTCACCGGCGTTGCGTACTTTTGATCCGACAAAGTGTCATATGCGCCGTAATGGTTTTGCGACAAAAAGCAATTCTTCAGACGCTCTAGAGCCGATAAACTTTTCGCCGTGCCTACACAAGGGCCATCATAAATTTGTTTATATTTTACAAACATCAAACTGTACATTCCAAGACCCGTTTCTTTTGAAGCCCACTGAGCCGGGTAAATAGAGCTTATCGAAGCCGTATTTCCGTCTGGGCCCGCAAGTAGAAAATAAGCGGCGCGATTTTTTTTCCAGGCCAATTGAACAGCTTCATACCATTCCTCATCTTGACTCGGATTATTCAAAAATTTATCAACTCGCTGATTATTTGCATCGCCGGTTCCTAGTATTCCACCGTCAATCAAAACATCGGCTTCATTGATACGATCAAATTGTTTGTGATCTTGCCCAACGATCCTCATTCCCGAGGACGAGTTGCTTCCGTTATCTTCGTCTTTTTCATTCAGCGGGATCGACAAAATCAAAGCCGCACGGTTATGAACGATTTTTAAGGATTCCTCGTACCGATAGTCATTTACACCGACTAGACCGGCGATCTCTTTGGTCACTAAAGCCAAACGGCCTTCGGGATCCTTGCTGTAATTCAACCAAGCCGTGCGGTTAACTAGAACCGAGGAATCCAGCCGATCAAACAATGCCGGTTTTTCTTTTCCGGCATAGTCGCGCAATATATCCTCGGTAAATTCGACTAGCGCTTTTTCACCGGCGATTTGTAAACTTTTATCCAGCTGCTCGACTTTGTTTTTAAAATCATCCGCGGCAAAAGGAAGCTGAATTTTAAATGGATTATCTTTGAAGAAAATGGCCAGCTGTTTTGCTAAAACTATAAACTGTTGGGCCATCGGTTCACCACCGCCACCACTCTGTCCACCTTTACCACCTTTACGTGGGGCTTGTGCCGACGACACGGCACTGATCCCAAGAATGATGGCTAGGGCACACTTAACTAAACTGCGTTTCATATAAAGCTCCCGACATAAGTCTTAATTGCAATATTCAGTGCGTGGATCATTAATACCCGAAGACAATGACGCGCTCCATATAATATTAATTATTTTTTAAATACTTTGTTTCCTTTTAGGAAAAACTTAAACTAAAACCAATCATTTTATATTAGGTAATTATTTGTTATGACTAAAGAAATTGTTCTTTTTAACTACCAAGATTATCGCCAGTATTTGCGCGACTATATTGCGGATTTACGTCGGTTGGAGAGGGGCATTCAAACCAAAATAGCTGATGCTCTCAGCTGTCAGCCCGCCTACGTGTCCAAGGTTTTAGCAGGTGATGCCCATTTTAGCCTAGAGCAAGCCGAGCGAGCATCCCAGTTCTGCAATCACTCGGATGACGAAAAACACTTTTTCATACTCCTCACGCAATACACGCGCGCAGGCACACCGGCCCTGCAAAAGTATTTCGCAAAACAACTCGAAGAACTCAGGCTTAAAAATAAAAGTTTGAAAGAACACATGAAGCTAGAAAAAGTCAGCGATTTCGAAACACAATTACGCTACTACGAGCACTGGTCCATTGCAGCCATTCATGTGCTACTCACTATTCCCGAGTTCCGAACACGCTCGGCCATTGCCACAAAATTAAATATTTCGATGAATGATGCCAACGCGGCCATTGATTTTCTTAAATCAAAAAACATGATTCAGGAATCGGGCGGCCTGCTAAGCGTTGGCCATGTCGGACTTCACTTAGGTGCGGACTCGCCCGTGATAAAATTGCATCACAATAACTGGCGATTAAAATCCATGGATTCAATTGCTCGAAGTAATCCTGACGATCTTCACTACTCGTCGGTCGTAAGCCTTTCCAACAAAGACCGCGAACATTTTCGCGAGGAACTTTTAAAATGGATTGTCACTTTTCGCAACGGTATTACGGCTTCGAAGGAAGAAACTCTGGCAGCGATTGGAATTGATTTCTATAGCGTCTAAACTAAAGAAACTGCGCCACTTGGTGGCGCGTAAAAAAACGCCACCAACTGGCGCAGTTTCTAAACTAAACGTCCGGCTTTGATCTCGAAAATCTTATCGCCTAAAAAGTCGACGTCGCGACGGTCATGCGTAATCAATAGCACCGGAATGTTTTGCTCTTTTATGAAATTTTTCACAAGCTCGCGGCTTTCTTGCTTTAGCTCTTCATCAAGGGCCGAGAACGGTTCGTCTAAGAACAGCATGCGAGGCTGCCCCACTACCGCACGAGCCATTGCGACCCGCTGTTGCTCGCCTCCAGACAACATCGGAGCTTTCTTATTCAAGATATGTTCGATACGTAACTTCTTAGCAATTGCCGAAAGTTGAGTTTCAAATTCTGTGGCATCGACTTTCTTTGCTAAAGCTGCAAACTGTATATTTTCATAAGCACTCATGTGCGGAAAAAGATCGTAGGTTTGAAACACCACACCTATATTTTTCTGTGCGGGGGACAACCGGCCGATATCCATACCACCAAACTGCCATTTACACTCTTTCACATTCTCCAAGCCTAAGAGACCACGAAAAACACTAGTTTTTCCCGATCCCGACGGCCCCCACAAGACATTCACACCGGAATCCAAAAGCTCCCATTTCTCGATCTGGACCGAGAAATCGCTGTAATCAATAGTTAATTTTTCGACCAACGACAACTTGGGCTCCTCGGAAACATAGAAAAATAATTAATCCTAGCACGAGCAAAATAAATGACAATAGCGAAGAAAAACCAATACGATAATGACTCAAAAAAGTTTCTGACAGCAAAGCCATCGAAATATCCCGACTGGCGATCATTTTTGAAATTCCATAATCTCCAGTCGCCCAAAAGGCTGCAATCCCGGAATACAAAAACATTCGTTTATAAGTTAAAGGAAATAGAATTTTCCAGAATACAAGATTGTTGTCAGCACCAAGCAAACTAGCACGCTCTTTGTAACGAGCTAAATCCAACAAAAAATTTCCATATCCCATTTTATATAAATACACGATGTAACTTAACGTCAGTCCCAGAATAATCTTAAGGAAAACAAAAAAGGTCGTATTTGGTCCAAACACTAAAAATGCAAACCCGATAAGCGCCGTGCTGGGCGCCGTATAACCATTTAAAAACCGGTGAAACCAATTCGTTTGATGCAACCGAGTAATGGCCATCAGAAATCCAAAAACCGTGATTCCTACCCCTATCGAAATCACCGCCGTCCCCAAAATCCCGTTAGCAATTTCTTCGGAATATAATTCAAAATCAGACCAGCTATTTAGGCCCTCTGCCACTCCATTGAAATAAGAATAAAAGAAAATGACGTACAGAAACGAAAAAAAATAAAAACTGAATCGCGATTCCAAAAATCGACTTTGTAAATTTGGATTAAGCTCTACAACAGTTTGATTTTTGAAATTTAACAGGGAAAACCCAAATAACAAAATCGACTGAATTCCCGCCAAGGCCACGGATGATCCCCAATCATTGTATATCTTAATTTTTTCAAATATTAAAATTTCCAAATTAATGCCCTTGCCACCGCCCACCACCAAGGGAATTGCAAAACTGCTAAAGGCCGAGACAAACACCAGGAAAAACACCTGAAACAAATCTTTTTTTAACAGAGGAAACAATATCCCCCTGTAAAACTGCATGTGACCCACTCCCAAAGTAAACGAAACATCCGACAAACGAGATAGTTTGTTCTTGATCACTTCTTTCAAAATTACCCCACACAAACCTACGTTGATAAATGCGTGAACGATAATGACACCGATAGTACCCATAGGAAATGGATCAATTAAACTCATCAGACCAATAAGTACAAACAAGTTAGGCAGAAAATTAGGCAGCAGAAAAAAAATGTTAAAATTGAACCAACGCGAGAAACGATTTTCACAAAAAATTAATCCCATGGCTAACCAGAGCCCCGCCAAGGTCGAAAGCAGAGCCGACCATACGCCTTGCCAAATCGAATTTCTTAACGCCCAAAAGAACTCGCCGGTATCCCATTTAGTTACCAGTTCAAAATGCCCAATCAGGATAAAAAAAGGGCTTAACAAAAACAGTATCAGTAAACCTTGTAGTATTTTTCTATTTTGCATTCTTCTCGCCCCGACGTATCGAAGTCCACGACTTTATCAGAAAGTCGACGTCAGAGACAGAGGGAATTTTAAATTGTGAAAGATGATTAAATTGGGCCACAGATTCAAACGCAGTACCCTGAAGAGCTGTCTTAACAACTGGGAACATAAAGTTTTTGTTCATGATAATTTTTTGCCCCTCGTCCGAAAGCATCAAATTGATAAACTCTTCTGCCAATGCACACTCTTTACAGTCCAATGGAATTCCGGCAAATTCAAACTGCACGGGATGTTTTTCACTAAAACGAAATGCCTCAATCGAGTTATTATTTTCAACTAACTGATGATACAGTGGCGACGTCAAGTACGACAGAACATAGCTGACCTGACGTTTCGAAAAGAATCCATAGGCCGTCGACCATGACGGAGAAAAGCTATGAGCCTGATTCATCATTTGCTCTAGATACTTTTCACCGTCTTCTTTTCCCAAAGCATCATATACCCAACTCAGGAATTGCATACCGGGCGACGAGGTTCGTGGATCCATCAAAGCAATTTTGTTTTTATATATAGGCTTAAGCAAATCTTTTAAAGATTTTGGTGTGGGAAGTGGATCTTCTTTTCTACCCACAAAGGCAATGACACCCCAATCAAATGGCACAAAATAGCTGTTGGACAACGCCGGACGAATAATTTCGTCAATTTCCAATTGCGAAAAATCTAACTTTCGCCAATTAATTTCCGAAAGAGCCTTTTGTAAATCATATTGATCCAAACCAATGACTAAATCGGCCCCTAATGTGGCTCCTTCCAATTTAATTCGCTGAAGAAGTACACCTGAATCTGCGGCTTCGACAAAATCAACTCGGCAATTACAAATTTGTTCAAATTTCTTTTTTAACTCATACCCTGGTCCAAGCTTGGACGTAAACGACGAGTACCCATATACGCGTATAATTTTTTGTGAATCATCCACTACAGTTTGACGATTGAAAAAACTGATAACTAAAACAAAAAAAATACTAAAAATGAAAATAATAAAATGCTGCATTTACCACCACAATCCACGACGACGTTTATAAAAGTAGTAATCCACACCTAAACAACGTCCCGCACCGATCCATGCCATCACAAAATGCAATGCTAAAAATGTTTTATTTAGATCTTCGAATGCGGGTCCCATTATAAAAATCATATTTAACGAAAGCAAAATTCCCAATACAGCAACCGGTCGCACTACATAGCCGATTAAATATGAAATAGCGATGGCAAACTCGAAACCTGTAATCAAAAATGCTAAAATTTGCCACTGTGGAATTAACTGAGTTGTGACAATCACCTTATACCACTCTGGCGACTGACTCATGGGTAAGAACTCAGAAATAGTCTCGGCAATCTTTGGTTTGTTGAGAAAATCAGACGAAAATTTCAGCATGGCTGACTGCAAATAGTAATAGCCCAGAAAAATACGTAAAAAGGAAATAGGAACTAAGTGACCAACGTATTTTACGCTATCCAAAAATGAAACAAGCATGGTTTATTATTGATGATTTTTTGATCTCGCACAAGCAACCAGTCCATGACTCTACAGTTAGTCTGGTCCAACAAGAATTATGACAGGGTCGTCAAAAAAATGTCGTTGGAACAAAAAAGACCATAGCAGTACCAGGCACGTCCTGTGCGATTGTTACAATAAGAAATCAAACAAACTCGTAAACTAGTTTCGTCTTAGTTTAGAAGATAAATCTTATTTCGAGTTTTCAGGGTACATTGAGGGCAGAAGGCTTCTTCTTTTATCGTCGTAGAATCAGAACTAGCCACATGGTTGATTTCAAGTTCGGTATCACACAACACACAGTGATTTTGTGATTTAATAAATTCCGAGTGTACTGGATGATTAATGTTTTCAAAATATCTCAATTTTTTTGCTTCCACAGCGTTCCCCACTTTCAAAAATCCATTTTATGCTGTCGTCATTTTAGGTTCTTAAAATTGTGACAACTCAAGTGATAAAACTAGTTAAAGCAAATTTCAGACCAAAATTTTTCTAGACTTTCTGATACCTAGATAAACCAGACATTAGTAATAAATCCAAAAACTCCTGAAAGGATATTTTTTCCGCTTCCAGTTGTTGAGGATAAAAAGACGCTTTAGTCATTCCAGGCAATGTGTTTGTTTCAATAAATATAGGACCTGCGTTGGTCAGTATCATGTCTGTTCGCGAGTATCCTAAACAACCAAATATCTTGTGCGCACGTAAAGCCAAGTCTTGACATGCTTTTTTCTGAACAGGGTTAAGATCTGCGGGAGTCACTTCTTTGCTACCTCGACCTAAGTATTTGCCTTGATAATCAAAATTCGCCCCGGCTTCAAGAAGAACTTCGCTGGGCGCTAATGCGAGTGTTTGATTGGGTCTTTCCATCACACCGACAGTAATTTCACGCCCTGAAATAAACTCTTCTGCAATATAATCTTGATCTGAAGCTTTTCTAATTTCACTTATGGCAAATTCCAATTCACTCATACTGGATACAATGTACAAACCATAGCTCGAGCCATTCGCATTTGGCTTTAAAACAATTTTTTTCTTGTCTACAAAGAATGATTTCAATTGTGTAACAGAATCCGCAGAGCCAAAATGCACTCTCAATTCTGCGGCTAATGTCATGTCATTGGCTCGTGCTACTGATTTAGCTTTCATTTTATCAAAACAGGTTCGACTGGATTCAGAACTAGACCCCGTGTAGGCAATTTGGTGGGTTTCAAAAAATTTCTGATACGTACCATCTTCGCCGGCCGTTCCGTGAAGAGCAATAAAGCACACTTTGTGTTTTAAACGAGCCACCATTCCATCCATATCTTTAGACACCGGCTCCATTTTTGGCTGAAACTCTTGAACAAATGGGTTTTTATGCCCTAACAATTCATCGATGGTAACCTGAAACCAATAACCTTGAGGACCCACAAAATAGACATCCGGATCTTGAAAATAACGAACTACATTTTGCGCCGAAGCGACCGAGACCAATCGTTCATTAGAAGTTCCACCAAATACAAGCGCTACATTTTTAGCCATCATAAAAATTCCTTAGCCTAAGCCATTTCAACAAGTTCTTGAATCATGCCTTTTATACCTACAAAGACCTGTCCAAAATCCGCGTCATGCATAAACGCGGGGGTCGTAATAATCTTATGGTCACGATCCGTGATAAAATCATCCACAGGACACTCTACCACTTCAACATCCCAACGTTTGAGTACATCAAATTTATCTGATTGCGGACCCAAGGTAATTGTAATTCCTTTACCCGCCAAACACTTTGCTAGCAGTATCGGTGCAATACAGACAGCACCAATAGGTTTCTGCTGTGCAAAGAATTCGGTAATAACTCGCTTAACTTCTGGCTCGACGGTACACTCCATACCTTTTTCCGCCCAAGTGCTAAAATGTAACGCGGCTCCCAAGCCACCCGCAATAACCAAAGCATCAAAATCACTTACAACGAGCGAATTTAAATCTTGAATCTGTCCGCGACTAATACGTGCAGCCTCAGCCAACATATTTCGTGTTTCCGTTTTACTAGTCAGACCCGTTAAATGGTTCGTTACGGGAATCTCCATATTCAAAGAAAAGCAATTCACCTTAACTCCCGCCAGATACAAATTAGTCAATACACTGACGGTCTCAGTGATCTCGGCGCCATCTTTATGTCCACAACCTGAATACAAAAGTGCAATTTTTTTCATGATCCCAGTGTAAAGCAAACTACCTCATTTGAAAATCTAGTTTTTTAATGCAGATGCCTAGAGTACCCTTGTCTTTCTATCCATGCTTGGCTCATACCTGGTTCGTGCTTGGATCAAATCTGATCCAGATTGTAAATCATAGTAAAGCCTATGAACTTGCATTATTGCCGTCTCAGAAATAGGCTAACCTTATGTGAGGTATACCGATGAGTTTATTTTATGATTACACTGTAAAAGATGAAAAAAATGTTGATGTATCACTCTCTTCTTTTAAAGGCAAGACTGTTTTAGTGGTTAATGTCGCCAGCAAATGTGGCTTTACTCCTCAGTACACTGGGCTGGAAGAGATCTATAAAAAATTTAAAGATAAAAATTTTGTAATTGTTGGTTTTCCTTGCAATCAATTTGGATTTCAAGAGCCCGGTACAAATGACGAGATCCAATCTTTTTGCAAAACAAGCTATGACGTTACTTTTCCTGTCATGGCTAAGATTGATGTCAACGGCAATAACGCGTCCCCCCTGTATCGTTTTCTCAAAGAAAAGGCACCTGGTATTTTAGGTACTGAAATGATCAAATGGAATTTCACCAAATTTTTAATCGACAAAAATGGCAATGTGATACAAAGGTACGCACCCAAAATCGAACCAAAAGAAATTGAATCTGATATCGCGCGTTTACTAGAACAGTAAAAGCTCTGCAATTTCTTTTTCTTAGTATTTAATATCCACACAAAGTGGATGCTATGTTTTGTTGACTCTCGATAAACCAGTCTTCACTCCGGCCCATCAGCTTGTCGCTGACGTCTGCCCCTGATGCATGCCCCTGATACCTGGTTCAATTGCTCTTACCAATCAGTGCCTGTCCTTACCACTCAGCTAGGGACTTGAATTCTATTTATGATGAGACCTTGTCTTGAATACTTTCAAACGGAACACATCCAAAGTCTCGGATCAATAACTGTTCTAGAGTTTTAAGTTCATCAAGATAGCGTTTAAATTGTGCTTTGACGATGTCAAAATGTTCATTCAAAACAAAATCACTAGAATGCTTGCGGAACGAGTAAAAAATTTTAGACTTATCGATTCCTAAATAGAAAGAAAACTGATTTTCTGAGTTAATAAAATGTAGTAGTTTTTCAATATTCATCTTAGGCAACAAAACAACAGGACTCGCTGCATAGAAATAGTCTTGAGTGTAAAAAAAAATGCGTACGACGTCATTGTTATGAACAAGTTCCCAGTAGTTTTTTCCCGAGCGTAGGGTTATTGGATCATGTCCAGAAAAACTTATCATGGCCTCAACCTGACTGGCCACTTTTTCAATATCCATCGTCCTAAAATATCGTTCAGAATCAATTTGAAATCCACAATGAGGGCAATGCTCGCTAGGGGTCGTCAATTGATTTTCGCACGAAATGCAAAGAACGCTGTATTCGGCCGTACCAAAAGATTTCCACTTTTTTAGATTCTCGAGTGCAAATTTAATTGGTATTGAAAACCCGATATTTTCCGCGTCTTGAATTTTCCGAGAGTTAATCCCCACAACTTCCCCGTATTGATTCAAAAGAGGACCGCCACTGTTACCAGGATTTATGGCCGCATCTGTCTGAATATAAGCCATATCTTGAATACGATGCTGAGAATTGGAAACAATACCTTGGGTAAAAGTGCAACTCATTCCCAGCGGATAGCCTAATGCAATAACACTGTCACGATCTTGAACGGAGCCCTCAGTTTTATACTCCAAGCCCGTGCTGACCAAGCCAGACTCTGCCTGCAAAAGGGCAATATCTTTTTTAGGATCTGCCAACAACACTTTGGCTTTCACACGCTTATTATCAAACGTTTCCAAAGCGACTTCACGTAGACCTTCTACAACATGGTAATTTGTGATCACCAGCTCAATACCCGCCAAGGTAAAACCACTTCCTGTTGCCTCCGGTGTGAGAACTTTAAAGACACTTTTTTTAAATGATTCAAAATCAACCACTAGCGACCAATCCTTTTAAACCAACTAATCACGTTCAGCAGCATACTTTCGATTTGAACCGACTCCTGGTAAATTGTATTTTGATTTACAATATACTTTTCCAAGCCCGCATACAATTTATCGGAAGATGATTTCCAAACGGCCATCGAGGATTTCAATAATAAATTTCTTAAATAAATCTCCAATTCTTTCTCGCAAAAATAACGATTCAAGTATGTATAGATGGCGGTGTTCAAATATAACGTCGTCAAAACATGATCTTGCTTACTTCGATAATGAAACGCATTTTTTAAATAGTCATCAAAATGCAGTTTAGTTCTTTCTACATAGGCCACCCGCTTTGCAGGCATAAACGCCGTTTCTTTGTAAAAGCTGCTTCTGAAGTTAATTTTTGAAATTTCACTTATTTTTTTAAAATTTGTAAAAACCTTGGCATACATCGTTTCAAAATTGTTATTTGGTCCAAAATCACCCAAAGCATTTCTTATTTCTAGCTTTAGAAATCCTCGTGGTTGTAATGCGTACTCTATTTTCTGCATATAGTTCCAAAACATTTCCACGCAAACCTCGCGCCAGCGTTTCTTTTCAAACTCATCCAAAAACTGTTTTGCTTCTTGAGAGATTTCTTGAAACAGAACCCAGGCAGCATCGACATGCTTGTCATCTATAAATGTTCTAGAGTCTTGATTGGGACTTACGATATTAAATTTTTTAACCATGTAGCTTTCAAGGTAATCACCAAAATTACAAAGGTCATCCATGACGTCAAAAAACTTGTAGGGATCTATTGCCGCCCAGTCTTCGTTGTATTCTAAGACAATTTTATCTTTTTTAATCTTCAATTGGACTAATTTCAGATCAAAAAAACTAAACTCACTCATTTTTCTTAAAGCAGCTAGCTCTATACTGGGTGAATAATTTAACAGAATGGACTGAAAATAAATTTTACTTTCATCCCAGCGTATTTCAATAGGGCGGCCACTTTGCATAATTTGCAACGACTGGGCATCTAGCAGTGATTGAGTAAATTTAGAGCCTGCATTAATATAATTCAAAGACTGATAAAACACAGATTTAGGCTTCTTTTCTTCACTCGCTTTACGAACCAGATCCCATACTGCATTATTATATTCTGATTCAAAGCTATCAAAATGAGTTTTGTAAAAACGAGGTGATTTTTCCATATTTACCGTCTTTCGATCTTACTATTAAAAAAATCACACTGTAATTAAAGTACAACCAATCTCTATTTTGGTCTAGAAACTCACACTCGTTATCAAGTACCTCAGTGCATTTTATAAAATTACTATATCAAGCACTTTTGCTTGAACCAATGCGGAAAAATTTATCAGGCTCCTCTACAAAAATTTTTAACACTCATTTTCAAAAGTTTTCATCACGACGTGATTGAAGCTCCATGGCAATGGCTGCAACCTAGCGAATGAACAAGACTTCTCCCAAACTCAACAAAATCCTAAACTCTATAAACTAAAAGGTCAGCTTTTCATTACCTTGCAGGACTTCAAAATTACTAAATTTTTTTTAAAAGCAATATTGAATTCCGTCGTCAATCAGAGTAGGCCTAACCCCGTTCAAAACAAAAACAAGGAGTCAAAATGAAATCCATTTCTTTAGCTATCTTTGCAATCATTGGATTAATATCTTTCCAATCTCTTGCATGCACTACTTACGAAGGTCACAGAGTGTGTTCTGGAGACGTAATCAATTACAATGGTTCACGCGGCATTGTTACTAACGCATACAACGGACGAGTTGATGTTGATTGGAACAATGGTGGTCGAGGTTCTTACTACGGAAACTATAACAATTATGATAACCGCTATTATAACTACAATGGTACACCTTATCGCCCAGATCATATCGAGCGTGAGTCTAACCGCTATTATAATGACAACCGTAACTACAACTACAACGATCGTTACTATTATGAAGATCGCCGCCCATACTACGGCAATGATCGCGACGGTGGTTACTACTATCGTGGACGTGATGGACGTTATTTCTACAATAACGGACGATAATTAAACACCCACCAACTATAAAAAAAGAGGAGTTAAAAACTCCTCTTCTTCTAATCCTCTTCTTCTAATCAATTTTTCTAATCAATTCTTTTATTTACTTCTAGATAATTTTCTAATTTCAACTAGTGCTTAGCTTTCTTTTTATCTTTGCCGTCCTTAGAATCTTTGGCCGCATCTTTCTTCGCTGTAGTGATTTCCACATCTGTAATATCTTCCGCCGCATCTACCGAGGCTTCCGCTTTAGTATCTGCATCCACTAACAACTGACCAATGCCTTTCATCGATAAGATTTGATTACGTAAAGTATCTTTGATTTGCGGATTAGCTTTCAAAAATGATTTCGCTTGATCACGACCTTGCCCCATGCGCTCGCCCTTGTAGCTGAACCAAGCACCTGATTTTTCTACTAAGTTGGCCGTTACCGCCAGGTCCAAAATATCGCCTTCAGCAGAAATACCCTCGTTGTACATTAAATCGAACTCAGTTTTCGTAAATGGGGCCGCCATTTTGTTTTTTACAATCTTAACCGCAGTTCGGTTACCCGTTACCTCTTCACCATCTTTGATTGCCCCTACACGACGCACATCCATACGAACGGATGCATAGAATTTCAAAGCGTTACCACCTGTTGTCGTCTCGGGGTTACCAAACATCACGCCAATTTTCATTCGAATTTGGTTGATGAAAATCATTAATGTATTTGAACGACTAATCGCCGCAGTCAACTTTCTTAAGGCTTGCGACATCAACCGAGCTTGTAACCCCATATGACTATCACCCATCTCACCTTCGATTTCCGCCCGCGGAACCAATGCCGCTACGGAATCGATAACAATCACATCGATCGCGCCAGAACGCACTAATGTTTCGGCAATCTCTAAAGCTTGCTCACCCGTGTCTGGTTGAGAAATCAAAAGATCTTCTGTGTTTACACCTAATTTACGTGCGTAGTTTACATCCAGAGCATGTTCCGCATCAATAAATGCAACCACACCGCCTTTTTTCTGTGCTTGAGCAATGGTTGATAATGCAATTGTTGTCTTACCTGATGACTCCGGCCCATAAACTTCAACGATACGCCCCTTAGGAAGACCACCAATACCCAATGCGATATCCAAACTTAAAGCACCCGTACTGATAGCCTCGACATCTTTGTGTAAAGGTTCGTTTACGTTCAATCGCATGATTGAACCTTTACCAAATTGTTTCTCAATAGAAGAAACCGCTAGCTCCAAAGCTTTAAGTTTTTCACCTTGAGCCTTATTATCTTTTTCTGTATTTACCGCCATGCCATACCTTCCCAAACTCTATCGAGTTTTTCATTTAGTTATTTTTAATTACTTGTTACTTTCAATCTATCAAAATCAGTTCAAAGTTTATTTAGGCAGCTTTCGCTTTTTTTACTTTTTCTTCACTGCGCCTTATTTTTTACTTTGCTTTCCCTGCTTTCCCTATTTTCCTTACTTTCTTATTTTTTTTATTCTTTTTTGATCTCTTTTACTTTTTCTTCACTGCGCCTTTAGGCTTTTTATTTCGCTTCTATTCAGCCCTTACTTTTTACTCTTACTATTACTCTTACTTCTTTCTTTATTCTTATTGTTTACCGTTCACTCTTTTTCTAAATACATTATTAGTAATTCTAGCACGCGTTCTGCAGACTGCTCTTGTATCTGAACTCGAGTCCCTGTAAACAATTTTTTTTCTGTATATTCAACACCTGGTCCTGCGATTCCAAAACATACTGTGCCTACAGGTTTATCCTGCGTTCCTCCGTCCGGCCCTGCAATCCCAGTAACAGCAGTCGCCCAAGTTGTTTTAAGAACTCGCCGCACACCTTGGGCCATCTGCAAAGCAACGACTTCACTGACAGCGCCTTGTTTTATAAGAGAATCTTTCAGAACACCTAGAATATCTTCCTTTGCAGAGTTGGCGTAACAAACAACCGATCCCATGAAAATATCTGAAACGCCTGGAATCTCGGTTAAACGAGCGGAAAGTTTCCCGCCCGTGCAGCTTTCTGCAAAGCTAACCACATTTTTTTTGTGGCGAAGAAGTCTGACAACAGTATGTAATTTATATGTAAATGTGTCCATGAAAAAAATCGCTTTGTTGCCTTGAGACAAAGAATTTCGATCTTAGTCTGTTTCTTTGCACACTATCCCCAATCCAAACAGCGATTTCAAGAGTTTACATAGATAAATTGAGAACCCAACCAATCCGTTTTTGTGTAGATGGCCTGAAGGATTATATTGGTTATAACCCCAGCCGCAACGTCATCAATCATGACGCCCAGCCCGCCGCCGACCTTCCGATCCAACAAATTGATGGGAAAAGGTTTTAAAATATCGAAAAACCGAAAAATAAAAAAGCCCAGTGTCAACGCTTGCCAAGTCATTGGTAACCAAGTCATCGCGATCAAATACCCCGCGACCTCATCAATCACAATTTCCGAGGAATCATGCTTACCCAGTGACTTTTCGTAAATATCGGAAAAAAAAATTCCCAATATTATAACTATAAAAACCCCAACCATATAGGCCACGGGGCCTAATCGATAAAACAAAAATATCACCGGAACAGTGGCCAGCGTTCCCCATGTCCCAGGCGCCCAACGAATTTTTCCCACCCACCACCAAGTCGCTATGATTTCTGCTAACTTTAAAATCAATTTCTCATTCCTATATTTATTTTAATATTCTTATTGGCACCGTAGCTAAATTTTGCTGACCTGTCTATCAGCGTGTTGAACAAACGTGTTGAGCAAAGATGAAGTCTTGCTTTCATAAGAAATTTCAACGTAAAATAAATACGAAACAACTTCGCAACAAGGATGCTGTATGAATTGGTTTTTTAAATTCATTCTTTTACCACTTCTGATTTCCACTCAGGCATTTCCCAATGTTTTGGGCGACATGCAAACATTTGTTCCCAATACGGATGGTTTGGACTTTATCACGGTTCATACATCACGCCCCCTGTACGGCGACTATTTAGTTTTATCTCAATATGTCAATTTCGCGAAAGATCACTTGTTGGTTTTCAAAAACATCAACACTCAAGAAAAAATGTCGTATGCCAATGAACTCGCCGAGTATGATTTTTCTGTTGGCTACGGCTTGACTCAAAACTTATCAGTTTATTTACAAGCACCTTTTTTGTGGTACTACCAATCGGAAACCAAGGAAGGAATTAAAATCAATATCGACAAAGGAGTTCATTCGCTGCGCCCGGGATTTAAATACTCGTTTGGTGATGCGGAAATTCCGTCTTGGGCCGTGTTGGCTTCGATCGATATCCCTTCACTAGTGGATAGTCCCTATACAGGCGTCAACCCCGCGCCCATTTATAATATGGAATTGGTTTATACACGAAGAAATGAAAAAGCGGTTCATGGCTTCAACGCCGGCATGCGCGTACGCTCTCCCAGCGAGCGTCCTGTAAATCAAAGAATGTTTCCACTAGATGACCAGCTCACCTTGTCTTATGGTTACTCAAACGAATTTTCAGAATCCAGCCGTTGGGTTTTTGAAACGTTCTACAGTTATCCACTAGAAAAAAAGCCCTACATGCGCGCTGAAGACGCTTCATCGCTGGATTTGCTGTTGGGTCTAAAACACCGCTGGTGGAAAAATACTAATTTTGATTGGGGCGCAACCGTCGAACCGGGCGTGGACTCGCTGGCGCCGGCATGGCGTCTGTTTGCAGGTATCGTTTGGTATTGGAAACCGAATAGCAACGAAAAAGTGGCTCCCGTCCAAACAAGAAAACCAACTCCGGCGCGCACCGCACAGACTGGCTTTCGCGTCACTCCCGAAGACACCACCGTGGTTGTCGGAGAGCAAGTTGCGTATGAGTTTATTGGTGGTAAAGGACCTTATCAATGCGAGATCTTAAGTGGTGGCGGACAGTTTATCGGAAAATACTGTGACTTCCTGGCTCCTGAAAATCCCGGATCCAGCGAGATTGAATTCAAAGATTCTTTAGGCCAAACAACGACGGCTATTGTGAACTATAAATCCCCTAGCGAATTTGCGGGCGACTTGGGTATTCGCCCCAATCGAGCCGAAATTTTTGAAGGTCAAACTATCCAATTTCGAGCCGTGGGCGGCAAAGCCCCTTTTCGGTACGGAGTCATAGACGGCTCAGGCACTATTAACTCGGATGGTCTGTTCAAAGCGCCCTTATCATCCCAAAATGTCATGATTGAAGTCGTCGATGCCGTTGGGCGCTCGGCAACCGCCTCGATTCTGGTCAAAGAAATTCCCCGACCCGACAAACTGATTCGCTTGAAAAACCTTGAGTTTGAATTTGATCGCGACACGTTGACACCAAAATCAAAAAAGGAAATGGAAAAAATCATTTCGACTTTGTTTGATTTAAATATCAAATCGTTGATTATCGAAGGCCACACCGATTCTTTGGGAAAAGATGAGTACAATCAGAACCTCAGCGAGCGCCGGGCCAAAACAATTAAGAACATTTTGCTTGATAATTTAGATATTCGCGATAATCAGATCACGGCCATTGGCTTTGGTGAAGCCCGCCCGATTGCGACTAACAAGACCGATGCCGGTCGTGCGAAAAATCGTCGCGTGGACATGAAAGTATATATTAAAAAGTAGGATTAAATGAAAAAAGTTCTGTGGGAACCCAGCCCTTCCAGTTTTGAAGCCACCGCTCTGTATCGACTAAAAAGCGAACTGGAAAAAAAACACCGGGTTTCCCTGAAGAACTATTCCGACCTGTGGGCCTGGTCGACCGAAAATTCAGAATTATTTTGGTCTGATTTGTGGGACTTCTTTGGCGTCGTTGGACAGCGCATGGGAAGAACTCTAGAAAACGCGGGTGATTTCGTGAATTCGAAATGGTTTCCCGAATCCCACGTCAATTATGCGGAAAATCTAATTAAGCTGGCGGAAAAAAATCGTCAATCCCATCCCGAGCACCGCAAGCATGACTTCCTGATTTTCAAAGCCGAAGACCATGTGGAATTCGCACTAACATTTACAGACTACGTCACATTGGTTTCCAAAGCACAACAAGCATTGAAACAATTAGGTCTTAAAAAGGGCGATTGCGTGGCCGCGATGGTGCCGAATCATCCCGCCACAATTATTTTGATGACTGCGGTGACTTCGCTGGGTGGGATTTGGTCCAGCTGCTCGCCCGATTTCGGCGTGCAAGGCGTATTAGATCGCATGACTCAGATTGATCCCAAAATTTTCGTCACCAGTGACTATTATATTTATAACGGTAAGAAACTTGATCTGAGCCAAAAAACTGCGGAAATTTTGAAATCCCTGCCTACAATAAAGAACACCCTTGTGATGGGCTTTGGCCAAAATCTGTCGCCGATTGCTCGGGCAAAGTTTGCAGGGACAGCCCTAAAGCCAGAGCCGGTTATCAGCTTGGATTCAGCACTGGACGCGTTCGAGTCACAACCTTTAGAATTTGTAAAAACTGAATTCAATCATCCCTTATTTATTTTATTTTCTTCCGGTACCACCGGAGTTCCCAAATGCATCACCCATGGCCATGGCGGAACCTTGCTGCAACATTTAAAAGAACACCAACTGCACGGGGATATTCGCCCACATGATCAGCTCTTTTATTTCACGACGTGTGGATGGATGATGTGGAATTGGTTAGTCACAGGCATCGCCTCGGGCGCAAATATTTTGTTGTATGAAGGTGCTCCATTTTATCAAGATGCACGCGTCCTATTTCAATTCATAGAAAAATATAAATGCACACAGTTTGGGACATCCGCCAAGTTTATCGACTCCTGCAAGAAAGCCAATCTGGATCCAGCAAAAGATTTTAATTTATCCTCTATTCGCACCGTGTTTTCCACAGGCAGTCCCCTGAGCGAGGAAGGCTTTGATTATGTTTACGAACACATCAACCCCAACGCGCAACTGGGATCTATCTCGGGCGGAACCGATATCGTTTCGTGCTTTGTTCTTTCAAATCCTTGGACACCCGTCATTCGCGGCGAAATTTCGGCGCCCGGGCTGGGGCTGGCCGTGGATATTTGGAATGACGAACAAATGGCTGTGGTTCAGGAAAAAGGCGAACTAGTTTGTAAAAAAACATTTCCATCAAAACCTATTTATTTCTGGAACGACCCCAACCGTGAAAAATTTCGCAAAGCCTATTTTGAAAAATTTCAAAATATTTGGTGCCATGGAGACTATGTCGAGAAAACAGCCAATGGCGGATTTATTATTTATGGTCGCTCGGATGCAACCTTAAATCCTGGTGGCGTTCGTATCGGTACTGCCGAAATTTATAAGCAAGTGGAACTGCTTGATGAAGTCATGGAATCCGTGGTGATCGGCCAAGACTGGAACAACGATGTCCGCGTCGTTTTGTTTGTAAAACTTCGTGATGGTATACAACTAGATGTGTCGCTAGTGGAAAAAATTAAATCACAAATTAAAAAGAACACCACTCCTCGACACGTTCCCGCCAAAGTCTTGCAAGTGCAACAAGTGCCACGAACTAAAAGTGGCAAAATCGTCGAACTTGCGGTCAAGCAAACTGTTCATGGCGAATTGGTTAAAAATGTCGAGGCCTTGGCAAATCCAGAAGCCTTAGCGGAATATAAAAATCGCCATGAACTGACAAGTTAGTATTATTGAAGATAATCTGACAACTATTTTTTATTGTATATAGGTATCGTACATGTCGCACAGTGGACGGCACCTTGATCGTCAATGGCGTCTCCCGAGTCCACCATGATAGTTTTAAATCCTAAAGATTCATACATTTTTTTCGCAGCTTTATCATAAGACTCTAACTCAGGATATTGTTCGTTAGCATATTTTGGAACATACACTATAGACTGAGCCTGCCCCGGACTGTTTAAAATAAGTGAATTAGTATAGCTTCTAAAAGGAGTAAATGGATTTCTACCTAACTCTCTTTCGACATCAGCAACTGCAACATCTATTGTGTGGACCGTCTTTCCCAAATTTTCAAGTTGTTTCTTTGCTTTTAACAACTCTGCTTGCTCATAGATATTGGGTGATTTCGCTAGAACAACCGTGTTTGCATCCACAAACTTGAACATGAGATCAACATGTCCTGTAGGCTCAGTCGGAAGCTGTTTGATCCAGTGTACTTTTAAAGATGAATTAACATGCGTACGGAACCATAATTCAAACTCTCTTTTAATTTCTCCATAATCCATATTCACAAACTGAGAAAGATCACGATTACTTTTTAAAAAAACCTTTGACACAAAAATATTTCCAAGCCCATCGTTTTCCCAATTTCCCCATTCAAACTTAAATGGCAATTCCATGTTTTCAACACCTCTACCAGTAAGTTTACCAATCTCAACAGCTACTTTTTCTTGAATTATTTTCTCAGTATAGTCAGCTGTAGGATTAAAGTAAGCCGCATTTAAAAACTTAACCTTGCCATCTTTTGTTAACGCTGTATTTGACATAAAATCACGAATCCAATTGGGATGTTCACTGACAGAGAAACTTCCATCAACTGGAATTTCAATTAGTGACAACTGTCCTTTTTCAATTAAATCTTTCATTTGATCTTTGTAAAAATTTGAATGATCAAAAGCTTTTTGATTATCTGCTTTAGCGGCAGATGGTATTACGGCAAATGCTTTAATACCTTTAGGAAGATTCTCCGCTATCAATCGATGCATGTTAATAAAATATTTTCCCGTCCCCATATAAGATAAAAGTAAAATTTGTGTATTTTGAAACTCAGGTGTCAAACCATAATGGCTTTTAACAATCGAAGTCTGCTTGTAAAATTGAATGCAGGCTTCGCTCGAAGCCAAAGTTGACTCTGAATAGACGCCAATAAGTAGAGATAGTATGACAAAAATTGGTCTTACTGTTATGATCAAACTTAATTGAAAGCTCATGACAAAAAAGCATGCAGTTATCAAACCTAACTCAGCTCCTTCAGTTTTATTTTAAATGTATTTCTTTTAGACGATGTCAAAAATTGATGCTCATGATTTGCACCTCTTCGGTATCATTTATCTATGATTCAATACGCCGGGTACAAATCGAAGTCTTTTCTTCAGAATCCACTTCAGAATTCGAATTAGTGTTAAAAATTCCCATCACCAATGATCCTTTTAATATCATAGGATGAAAAATCTCTCTGAATCCGTGTTTTATATCCCCACTTCGAAAGAAGAGATGCGATCCTTAAATAGTCTTGTTCGCTTTGAAGATTGTTATTAATAATTTTCAAAACGGCCTGTTCGTAATCATTTTTTCTAAGTCTTTTATCTACAATTTTATAGCCATAACGTGGCGATGCTTCTATTTTTTGAAGTAATTTTGTCGCTTTTTCTGATATTAACTCAGAATGCCGAGCTGGGGACGGCAGATCTCCTGTGTAGACAGCAAAGTCTAAATCAGCCAAATAGACTCGCCCCTCAGTACTTACAAAAATTTGCAGATCAGGGACAAAAATTCGTAACTCTGCTAAAGCATTTGCGACTAGTAAAAAATCATTTTTAAGATTCAACGAACTAGATTTTACTCTAAAATTGATAGGCGTTTCACCGGCCCCATTCCACACGTCCCCCATATCATCCATTAATATTCCAATTATGTTGTCTCCGGCAATTTGAGCTCTGGTAAGATATTTGTTTGTACGCTTTAATTTTCTATATAGGTTTGCTATTGATTCTTTACCAATAAGTCCATGAATCCTGGGGGATAACCCAGATCTGCCAGATGATTTTGGATAATAAAGGTATCATAGAATTTTCCACTGATACTGACTCTAGAGCCACTTTCATTCACTATTGAAGTTTTTCTAATTTCGTTGTCATTGATAGCCGAAATTTTTAAAACCAAAATGGCACCTGAATCTGTTTTGACACGATAAACACCACGATGTGTAGTTCCACTATTAGATATTTCCTCTATGACTGAAACAATTCTAGGAGGTTCTGCAGACAACATAAAAAAATTTGCCTCACTCGTTTGAAGAGCCTTTTGAAATTTCTCCCGCTCTTCACTCCAGATGACTGCGCTTAGTCGTTTAGTATTGTAGAAATCGATACAACTATGCTCTGCCAAACTTGGCTGAAGTGCGACTAAGTTTAAGACAGCAATAAATAATATAAACAGATTTGGGCTCATAAAATTAAACTATTCAAAGTTCATTCCATATTTTTATGATTCGCTTGGACTTGGACGGGACGTGCGTACGCGAAGACCGGGGACAACGATAAGCGCGACTTTGGTAATGACACAGTTACGATAACTAGTCTTAAAATCTGGTGAAACTACACCGAACTTATCATGATGAATGCGCGTGTGTTGACGACCTTTTCCGTCGTCTTCCTTTTTCTTTTGCTCTGGGAAAATGGGAGTTTCTTAACTCCGGCGTCTAGATTTCTGGAACAAATGACTCTTGATTTTCGCTATCGGAACTTTAGTCCATTTAACGTGCCGTCAGACAAGATCATCTTCATCGATATCGATCAGGACTCGCTCGGGCAAATGAATAAAACACACGGGGCCTGGCCATGGAAACGCACTGTCTGGCACGATACCGTGCGTGCTTTAACAGAGGGCCAACCGAAATCGATTCTTTTCGACATTCTACTTACCGAAAATGATCAGAACCATCTCCAGTTGGACGCGCAATTCGCCGACTTGATAAAAAAATATCCCAACGTTTCACTGGCCATGAGTTTTCAATCTGCAAACACCGCACGACCCGATCGACTGCCAGCCGCCACCAATTCGTTTAGTGTCGAGATTCAAAATGCGGCAATTGCGAAAAATAATTTTAGTACATTTTCCCGACCCTACAGCCCGCTATGGGAAAACCTGACTCACGTACATGTCGTCAATTCATTCAAGGATACCGATGGGGTATTTCGAACCACTCCCATTTTTTTCGGGTATGATTCACAGCAATTTCCGTCATTGGGTCTGAAGGCACTGCAAATGTATTTCGAGCATCCGAAATTTGCCTTAGATGGAAACGCATTGCAAATTACATCCAACAACACCACTCGGTATATCTCTCTGAATAACGATCTGACCTTTCCATTCCACCTGTATGGTCGCAAATTTCAAACCATGTCTTTTACATTCGTTCACGAGCTAGCAAATAAATACAAAACGTCGGCCCGTCTGAAACAATACCTGCAATCCCTTTTCAAAGACAAAATTTTAATTATTGGTGGGTCCGCAAATGAATTGAAAGACCTAAAACAGACTGCAATGCATTCCCGATATCCTGGAGCCCTGCTGCACGCAACAGTTATCTCCAACATCGTGGAAGATCATCAACTAAACAAAAAACCTTTAGATTGGTGCGTGTTGATCACACTATTCTTGATGGCGTTGATCTATTTCCACTTTATTCATGTCAAAAATAGTCTGGCCAGAAGCATAATTCCACTGGGTATTCTTATCGCGTACATCGCCCTCGGCCTGTATGTGTTTCAAGTAGACAACATCGCCTTGCCCCTCGCAACGCCCGCGCTGTTTTGTTTGCTGAGCTATTTTTTAGAATTACGAATCAGGTCCCATTCACTAAAGTAATCTTCGGCATCGATCGGTTCGATAATCTCGCTGTCATTTGGGCTTACGTATGCGCCCTCGACACCGTCCCAACCTCTGTAGAAAATCGTGTTGTCTTGGCGTTCTGTTTCAAAATTTGGCGAGTAGTAGGTCTTGCCACCCCCATTTGGAATATCCACAGCCAAATTCGGCATCGCCAGGCCTGATAAATGGCCCCACAGATTTTTCTGGATCTTCAAAGAGTTTGAAATACTGGTGCGAAGATAATCTGTCCCTTTTGAAGGATCACACTGAAACATATAATAAGGTTTTACTCGTAAATACAACATCCGGCGAGACAATGCCTGCACGATCGCTTCGTGGTTGTTCACGCCATTTAATAGAACCATTTGATTAAACGAAGGGACACCGTGATCCACAATCATCTCGAGCTTCTGGGCAGCAAGTTCCGTGATTTCCTTGGGATGATTGAAATGATTCATGAAATACACCGGTTTATATTTCTTAAGTATCCTGCAAAGATCTTCGGTAATACGCTGGGGACAAACCACCGGCATACGTGAACCAAGACGAATAATCTCGACGTGTTCGATTTTGCGAATTTCAAAAAAAACACGATCTAGAACCGCATCTGATAAAGTCAACGGGTCTCCACCCGAGATAATAACTTCTTTTATACCGGGATGGGATTTGATGTACAAAAGCGCTTCGTCTAGTTCTTCTTTTTTCGCCAAGACTTGGTCTTGCCCCGTAAAGTGCTTGCGCGTGCAATAACGACAATAGACACTGCAAAAATCCGTGATCAACAACAAAGCCCGATCGGAATAGCGATGAATTAAACGCCGGGACTTCAGATTTCGCTTCTCTCCTAATGGATCCAACATTTCTTGATTCTCGGATACCAATTCACGCGTGTTCGGCATCAAAATTTTACGGATCGGATGATGCGGTTTATTCTGCGCAAGGCTGGCGTAGTAGGGCGTACAACGAATGTTGAACAAGTCGCTAGCTCCGTGAAATACGCTGGATTCATCTGATTGCAGATCAAAATAACATGCAAAATCAGCCTCTTTTTTTAGTGCGTTTTGCATCTGCCATTGCGGATTCATCCATTCATTTTCAGTAATGGATAAATGCTGCGGAATCGGGGGGTTTTTTTCAAATTTAAACAGAGGCATTTTATGACTCTTACGAGGTTTCAACTGTTTTAGTCAAGGTATTGAAAATCTTCGGTAATTTTTATTTTCTCAATTCGAGACACCAAATGTTTGACAGCGTTTCACACTGAGACAGATTTCTAAAATTTAAAATATAAGATCAAATTCGACTATTTAGACCAGCATTCGCGCCCCTTGGCACACCACCCACTTGGTCACCCGGCTTGCAATTTCTTTAGTTGGAATAAGAAAAATAGAGCCGGGACGGCTCATAATAAATGGAGGAATTTATGAAATTACCAATGAAACAGTGGTTCTTATACGGAACCCTATTTAGTGTACTAGGATTCTCACTGTCGGGACATGACCCCCGAGTGGAAGGATCTACACATCTTTCACAATTAGCACCCGCGACAGCTTCGCCTGCAGCGAGTAATGCAACAAACACAGGTTCAAGCACCGCACCGGCTGTCGAACACGCAGCGGCTACCGTTGTTACCACTACCCCCGCTCCTGCGCGTGGTGGAGCCGACAGCTCGGCCTCAGGCCGCACGGTAACCCCAGCGCCTAAACCAGAAAAATTTAATAATTATTCACTTTACGTAAAATCCACGGGCAAAACATACGAAGTCCAAATGCTGAGCAAAAACGACCAAACCCAAGTTATATACTTTGATAAAAACGAAGGAAGAAACTGCACCTCATCCGAATGCAACCGTACGGCCGCCATGCATATTATTGATGGCGAATCCGCAGACGACTTCAGAAAAATCTTGGCTAAAATTGAATTTGAGCTGATCCCTCAAGACGAAGCCAAAATAGCCAAAAAAGAGACCGCAAGCAGCGAAGACTCTGATAAAGATTCCGATGGAACCTCGGATGGTCGAGCTTATTTGGATAAGACCATCGATAAGCGCTGCAAGAATTTTAAAGACGAAATCCTTTTGATTGACTGCAAAGTAAGTAAATTTATGGACATCCTCAAAGAAAATAAAAAACAAAAGAACAAGAAAAAATTTCCAGAAATCACAGACGACGATGCTAAATCCTATGTGAGCGACGAACTAAAAACCAAGCTCAAGGACATGCTCACGCACAAACACTCGGTCAGAACCTTAGGGCGAAGCGCATATGGTTTAAATTTGGAAGATCGAAACTTCATTTTTGAAGAAAAAGAAAAAGCACTTTTGGAAATGGAAAAAGCAAAAAATATGATCGCCAAACTGCTTCGATTAAGCGTTGCTGGTTATGATGAGACTAAAAAAGAAATTACATCTTTGTATAAAGAATCCATGCGTGAACAAGCCAATATAGCTTTACGCAACCTTCGTGAAATGAGCGACGCCAAAGCCGCCGACAACATGCTGGGTTTTGCGAAAAGCCGTGGCAGTTTCATGGAAAACTATAACTATTTAGGCTATCTAGACCGCGAACTTTATTCTTCAATGGACGACAATTTACGTTGGGCAATGTCCTCTGACTATCTAGGAGACAGCTTCGGCTCGAATCTTTTAGACTCACTGTACACAGATCGCGAATCTATCTTGAAAGCTTTCTTAAACGAGCGCACCCAATCGCTTGGCTCGAACCCACTTCTTCAAGGCCTCGACGCTGTGACAAATGCTGGACGTAGAGGTCGCGGAACGGGCACGACCGCATCGGGACTGTCTACGGGATTGCCTGGGAGTTCAGTGATCATCAATCGAGTGAATCGCGGTTTCTAAGAAAACCATTATTATTAAACATGACCCAACCCTCCCCCAAATCCATGATGGATTTGGGTTTTGGATTTTCAGACACAACTTTTTATTTTAGGCAAAAAATAAGAACACGTTCTGATATTTAAGAGAACAACGCTCTAGAATTGCAAACCAATTTTGGTGGCAAAACCAAAAGTAAAATTCTTTTCTGATCCCGGAACCAACGGCGACTTGAAAGCCTCGCCAGGAAACAACAAACCTACTTGGTTTACCCATTGTACTTTCTCGCGCAATTTGTACACCAGCTCGACATCATATTCAAAACCAAGATCCTTGGAACCTGCACCACCCACTAAAGGATCCGTCATTAACTGTCCCCACGCAATCGTCTGATTCAAATCAAGTTTATCGCTCCATCGGTATTTAAATACGGGAGCCAAGTAAAATACATTGCTGATAGCCTCATCATCCGGACTATTTGCTACACCCATATTAACGGTATCGCGAATTGCAGCCGAACGAAAAAGATCGTACGAACCCAAGCGATGATTGAACATTAAGAACGCCACATCATAATTGCGGTCAAATTGAAAGCCTTCATAGTCAGTCGTATTGGGATTGTCTCCGCTGGCGACCCCTGCTTTTAAAATATAATTCCAATTCGATTCGGTTTTAAAAAACCACTCCGAAGCAATACCGTAACCCGTCGATTTAACACTTTGTCCATTTTTCAGCAGACCCAGTTCACCCGAGTTAAACCCCGCCTCTAAACGAAAACTAAAAAAATCCCAGTCTTTACCCAGAATAAAATTTGTTTTCTGAACATTCATATCACCCTGACGAGAATCTGCGATGGCGCTTGGATTCGTCGTGCCGACCGGAACATCGTTAGTGCCAATGCTGGCTTTGCGACGCTCTAACATCACACCGATTTGATTTCCCGTCTGTTTGTTATCATACATGACCAAAAAACCTTCGTCTTGAATGATACTTCCTTGTTGAAACCCATCATCGAAATGGCGCGAAATGAATGGCATCAAAGTCATATTATCGACCAACATTTTGTAAGCCACTTGATCACGATTACTGTTCCAGTGATCAAACAATCCATCACCCACGCTGTAACTCATTCCAATACCGAATTGAAAAGGGGCGCGACCGACGATCAACGAAGCATTTTCCTGACTTAAATTAAAATACATTTGCGACGCGCGAATGGTCGAACTTGTTCCGTTACGCCCCAAAACATTTGATTTAGAAGAATACGCGCCAGAATCGCTATTGCCTTGTCCCCAAATACTTCCCAAGTATGAATTATAACTGGGATGAGTGTCGCCAAAAACTTCAAAGCGAGTGATGACTTGAATCCCATCAGATACCACCAATCGAGGTGATAAATACAAAGCATGCATTCCATACGATTTTCGCTCGTAAGGCGTGCCTAAGCTTGGGCGATCGATTTCTAGATATTCAAATCGATAACCACCTTTCCAATCTACCTGGTTCGCAAACACTAATCCCGACAACGTAATTAAAAATAATACTATTCTCATATTCATCCTTTAGCGGCTACTTCACTATTCCCAAGACATCAGACTCACGAATAATCATCACATTGCGACCTTCAACATCGATTTGACTTCCCGAAAACTGCGAGAAAACAACTTTGTCGCCAAGGGACACGTCTAACGGTTTTACTTTTCCTTTTTTATTCATATGACCGCGACCGATCGCCATGACCTTGCCGTGGTAGTTTCCCGAAACGTCGGTCACAGTATCTGGAATGTATAAACCACCTGCAGTCACTTTTTCCGTCTCGCCAACCAGCACCACAATGCGATCGTCCAGCGGAGTTAAAAAACTTTGGAAGTAACTTTCAGATTTTTTACCATGCAGCGCCGATGTTTTGGCGCCGCCCGCTGCTGGGGACACAGATTTTCCACCTGTCGGTTTTGTCACAGTTTTTGTTTTCGCAGAGGCTTTGGGTTGAGTCAAAGACTTGACCTTTGCTACTGGCTTAACTGACTTAGACAAAGGCTTGGCCGCCGATTTAACTGCTTTCGCTGGCTTAGCTGCCTTGCCTGATTTAGCTGTTTTCGCTGTTTGAGCGATTGGCTTAGCCGTGGACTTAAATTTATCTGTCGTTTTTGTTTTCGCTTTAATGACGGGTTTAGCCGTTTTCTTTGCGCTGACCTTTTTTGCCGGAGTCGTTTTTTTTACATTTTTCTTAGCCATTTTTCTTTCTTTCCTCTTCGTAATATTTTTTATACAAAACTTCCCATTCCGGAGAGCTTTCCACGACTCCTCGTTTCAGTGACGCCACTTTTTCTCGTGCGCGCTTGTCGATGGCCAAGTCCTCGTTGACGAATTCTTTAATCGCAAGCTTCGCCAGCCTCAAGGCTTGATCTTCGTCCGTGTAATCCACCATGTCGTCGTTCCAAATAGAATCCGTCAACAAATGAGCCCAATGAGATTGTCGCTCTTCGGATAAAATCATAAGATCACCTTTTTCTCTTTTGCCAATTTTTGTTTTAGCAACGGATACATTTTGTAACGTTGAAATTCGCCAGAATTGGAACGCTCGAGCTTGTCCAACATATCATTCACTTCTTTTTCCAGATCCAGCTCTTTCTGAAAATCTTGTTTCAAGCTTTCAAGCATACGACTCATAACTTTTTTTTCGTAGGCTTTGAATTCAATCACATGATTGTCTTTCCAGGCTTTCATTACTTTATTGACGATGACTTCGAGCTGCTGATTTGTTAGTTTCATATATATGCCCTTAATTCGAAGTCGATTAAAGACCATTTTAATAGCTTTTACAATCACTCTGACGCTGTCGATCATCTACTCGGCCAACGCATTCACCAACTATGAAAAAGACCTCGAAGATCGTTTGAAATCCAAACAATTCCTTAATCCCACAGTTTTTTATGCCTCACCGATTGCTTTAAAAAAAGGATTTATTCTGCCCCGCGAATCCCTGTCGACGTATTTTGCTCGTCAAAACTTTAGAGAACGTCAAAAAGATCAGCGTATTATGGACGGGGACTATTTTTATGGCAAACGCGAGGACTGCCTTTCTATGGCTCCCGAAATCACAAGCGAATATCAATCCTGTCTTTTTTTCGCTAAAAAATATCATTCCTCGTCTTCCGAAAGCGTCGCCGAAAGGGATATCTCAGTATTTCAAGTTTTTATGGATCCAGACTATCGCATACTAGAGATCCATTCAAATACACCACCAACGGCGCCTGAAATTATTGAGATGGATCCCGAAATTTTAGCTCAGTATTTAAGTACTGAGCCCATCATGCAAGAGGCCGTGGAAATCAAAGACCTACCGACGAATTGTCCCAATGCGATTATGGCCATTGAAGATGCCGATTTTCTGGAACACAAAGGCTATAGCATCAAAGGCACTGTGCGCGGAATATTGGCTCCCTTGCTGAAAGGGAAAAAGCCTCAGGGTGGCAGCACCATCACACAACAACTTGTCAAAAATTATTTTCTAACGAACGAGCGCACCGTGCGCCGGAAAGCCGAAGAATTTATTTTATCGGTTTTGATTGAAAAGAAAATGACCAAAGACGAAATTTTAGAAACTTACATGAACGTTATTTATATGGGACAAAACGGTCCGTTTCAGATTATCGGTTACGGCGCCGCCAGCCAATATTACTTCGATAAAAAGATCTCGGATTTACGGCTAGACGAATGCGCGTTACTGGCCGCCGTGTTGAACGGCCCTGGCGTCTATCATCCATTCAACAAACCCGAAAAAACGATGACGCGCAGAAATTTGGTCTTATCAAAAATGCAGCAATTAAAACTGATTTCTGATACCGAATACGAGGAAGCAATCCAAAAGCCGATGCCCAAGAAACGCACCTCACAGGCCTCGGAAACGGCGCCTTATTATTTAGACGCTGTTCGCAAGCAGCTTAAAAAATTAAATATCCCGGCCGAGGGTACGCGCATCCAAACTGGTTTAAATTTGGAATTACAACAAAAAGCGCAAGAATCTTTACAGGCTCACTTGGCGTCTTTGGAAAAAGACAATAAAAAATTAGCCGACAATAAAACAAAAGGTCTCTCTTTGGAAGGCGTGGTTCTGTCAACAGAACATCAAACCGGTATGGTTGATGTCTTGGTGGGCGGACGCAGTTTCCGGATGACCCAATTCAATCGGGCCACTGAAGGGCATCGTCAAGTGGGTTCTATTTTTAAACCATTGGTTTATTTGACGGCTTTAGAAAAAATTAAAACGGAAGAAGGATTTGTATCCCCGCCCACGGGCTTGGGAAAAATTTTTAGCAGCTATCGTCCCTTTACCCCCATGACGCCACTGAAAGATGAGCCTTTCGTATGGACAATGAACAAACGAAAATGGTCTCCAGAAAATTATGCTAAAAAATTTTTCGGCTCAGTGCCTTTTTACTATGCCTTGAAAAACTCTCTAAACGCATCGACCGCGATGCTGGGTCAAACAGTTGGCTTAGAGGATATCATCGCGAATGCCAAAAAATTAGGGGCCTATTCAGATTTAAAACCGTTTCCTTCGTTAACGCTGGGTGCGTTCGAGATGTATCCCGTAGAGGTTTTGCAGATATATTCGACATTGGCGAATATTGGAAAAAAAGTGAACTTAAGTTTCATCAAGCGGGTTTACAATTTTAAAAATGAACTGTTGTTTGAGCATAAACCCAGCCCGGAGGTTGTCGTTGATGATGTCATCACCTCGATCCTTTTAGGAGTGATGAAACAAACGCCTATTTCAGGTACTGCCAAGTCCTTGGCTAGCGCTGGTTTTGACATCCCCATCGCCGGAAAAACGGGAACGACGAATGATTATAAAGACACATGGTTTATCGGCATGACTCCGCTTAAAACAAGTTTAGTTTGGGTCGGTTATGATCAAAACGGAGTAACGGGTTTGACCGGCGGCTCGGGCGCAGTTCCCGTGTGGGCACAATTTATGAAAAGCGCCCTAAAGAATCACCCCAAAATTGATTTCTTTTTTCCCGAAGATAAAATTCAACGGGTCATTATCGATAAAGACAAATTAACAAAAATGAATTTGAATGTTGATCTGGAGCCAGACTTAGCACCATTTGAACTGATTTTTGATAAAGAAAAAGTCCCCCCCGAATTGAACTAAACAGATATTGCTTTGGGTACTTGTATTCAAGATGGTCCCGAGCTATAGAGTCCACCATCGAGGTGAGCATGCTAAGTAGTTTGGGGATCCTAATCAGTTTAGGTCTATTGATGTTTATGGCGTATCGAGGATTTTCGGTTATCTTTTTCGCCCCTATATTTGCGCTTTTGGCCGCGGCATTCGCGGGTTTTTCACCGCTACCGGCATTGACAGAATTATTTCTTCCTCAACTGGCGGGTTACGTAAAAGTCTACTTCCCATTTTTTCTTTTGGGCGCCGTTTTTGGTAAAATCATGGAACAATCTGGGGCCGCCGATGCGATTGCCCAAACTATCACAAAAAAACTGGGGGCCAAGCACAGCCTACTGGCCGTTGTACTTTCCTGCGCCGTGCTGACGTACGGCGGGGTCAGCTTGTTTGTGGTGGCATTTGCCGTGTACCCATTCGGGGCTTCACTTTTTCGCAGCGCCAATATTCCTAAGCGACTGCTCCCCGCCACGATCGCCTTGGGCGCATTCACCTTTACAATGGATGCGTTGCCTGGAACACCGCAAATACAAAACTCGATCCCGATGAAATTCTTTAACACTGATTTGTATGCGGCACCGATTTTTGGAACGATTGGTGGACTGATGATTTTTTTCTTGGGCTACGTTTATCTTGAATCTCAACGGAAAAAGGCCCAACAACAAGGTGAAGGCTATGGCACTGTCGCAGCCGGCGAGACACAACAAACAAACAGAGAAACTCCTTCTTTCGGAATCGCAATCTTGCCGCTTGTCAGCGTCTTGGTATTGACATTGGTTCTACAAAAAATTGTTTTTCCCAATTGGGATATTTCACCGTGGGCGGTCGAGCCTCCTTATAAAATGGATCCGAACACGCTGAAAGGAACAATGAATAACTGGGCATTGATCATCGCCTTATCATGCGGAGTTTTTCTAGCTACGATTTTAAATCCCAAACGACTTTCTGGAAAGTTAGCTCACGCCATCAGCTTGGGCGCCAGCGGGTCACTGCTGGCGATCATGAATACTGCCTCCGAGGTGGGATTTGGTAATGTCATCAAAATTCTGCCAGGATTTAAAACCATCGCAGAGGCGATGATGAGTATCGGGCGTGGTGGAAGCCCCCTCTTATCCGAAGCTATTACCGTGAACGTGCTGTCAGGCGTGACCGGTTCGGCATCAGGAGGATTAAGCATTGCTCTAGATTCATTCGGACACGAGTATCTACGCTGGGCGAATGAATACGGAACCAGTCCCGAACTGCTTCACCGAGTGGCTTCGATGGCCTCGGGTGGAATGGATACTTTGCCGCATAACGGAGCCGTTATTACATTGCTGGCCATCACGGGAATGACTCATAAACAATCCTATAAAGATATCTTTGTAATCACACTCATGAAAACGGCGGTCGTATTTATCCTGATTGGCTTTACCATGTTGTTCTAGAGAGCGCTTTTGCTCCAAGCGCCAAAAACAGTTCCTATTTTTTAGAAACTGCGTCTACTGAGTGGTTCTAAGTATGGAGGGGGGGGGCTCCCTTCATATTTTGTATATTTGAGCTCAGGTTACCTGCGTCTATTTTGAATAGAGAGCTTGGGTTTTGTTCGATCGTCGTTATGCGATAGGGAAAAACCAAAAGGCCTAAGTTACTAGTTTCCTATGTCGAAAATTTAAACGCGGAATAGACAAAAAAACGCCTAGATCTTCTTATATCGATTAATGATTCGACTAATCACTTAGTCGTGAATACAAACCCTCATCAAATATTAGAACAAGTTAGAACTGAAAAACGTGAAATTGCCGAAACACTTATGAGCACGCAACAACAAAATGGAAGTGTAGAGATTACATTTACCAATGGCATTGCGGGACGGATCAGAGGAAGTGTTTCAAATTTCAGGATCGAAGATGGTCAGGCCGTATTTGAAATCGGTGGTCAAACTCATAGCTTATTTAATGTTGGCGAAATAAGTCCAATCGAATAGCCTTACCATTTAACTCTAAAATCTGCCTATCTCAGAAAACCTACAATTTAAGTCCACTCCTGCTCAGCCTAGCTGAGCTTTGTGGATTTAGTTTTTCTAAACAATCTGATAGCCGTTATTAAGAGCGATGTATAAGTAAATATGTCGCTCTAAGTTTTCAATAACTTTAGTAGTACACCAGGATCTTCTGGTTAAGC
>JAEUWH010000024.1 GCA_016785955.1 Pseudobdellovibrionaceae bacterium
ATGGATGTTGTATTAAGCGAAGCGCCGCCTGTGAGGCCACGATGGCCGCGTTTGCTTTTTCAAAGAGACCTCTCCCTACACCCTTGGGCTTGGCCACGTCCCCCTCCTGTCTTTCAGGGCGCCCGAACCCCAACCCAATCCCAATCCCAATCCTAAGCCCATCCCCATCCCCATCCCCATCCCCTCTGAGTCCTCGGCTCCGCCAGCTCTCGTCCTTCCCTCTCTCCAACTGTATTATTTTCTAACAAACATTGCCTTAAATTGTCCCCTGTCGGTTTAAAACAAATCTATTTAGCAATCATATCTTAAATTCTTGGTACTACTTTTGTTAGTCATTCTAATTAGGAGATAAGATGCGTTTTATAACTCGTCCATTATTCATATTTGCATTGTGTGCCTACATGCTAGGTTTGCTGGTGGCATGTAACGACGTCAAATTCTCTCAAAAGTTTGATTGCGAGAAAGATGGGACATGTATTGTGCAAAATGGTAAAGCTATTTATCCGGCTCAGAAGATTATTGTGGAAGGTGGTAAGGTCGATGTTCTTATTGTTAATGATAACTCGGCGTCGATGTCTTTCGAACAAAAGCGAATGTCCGAGCGATTTAATCAATTTATCCAAAATCTAGAGCATAAGGCGGTTAACTATCGTATTGCATTTACGACAACGGATATCTCGACCTCGCAAAATGCTCCTCGTGCAATTAACGAGAATGGCGCTTTGCAAGACGGCCGTTTGATCGCGTTGACGAATGGTAAGAAGTATCTTTCTAAAGAAGATGGCGATATCAATGCTAAAATTACACTTTTTAAAAATGCCATTGAAAGAAACGAAACAATTAAATGTGAAAACTTTATAAATAGTTGGGTTTCTTCAGGTAAAACTGTGAATGATTCCGCTTATTCATCGGAGTACTATAATAACTGTCCTTCTGGTGATGAGCGTGGTGTTTATGCGGCTCACTTGGTAGCCAAAAACAATCCAGATTCATTCTTGCGGGATGATGCTGATTTTCACATTATCTTTTTGGCGGACGAAGACGAGCGTAGTGAGCTGTATCGCTCGAATCCAAGTTATGCGTTAGAAGATATGGATCTTGGAAAAAGTTTGGCGCAGGTGATTCGTACCACTTATCCAAGCAAAAGTTTTGGTGTTCATCCCATCGTGACCGGGATGGAGTCGTGTTTGAAGATCCAAAATCAACAAATGAATGGACTAGTGAACGGCTCTTACGGGACAGAGTATGATAAAGCTCGGAAGGAAGCCCTAGCGATCATGAATGCGGAACGATCACAAAAGGGTTTGCCAGCCGTCAAAATGGTCTTGGGAGACATTTGTTCTAATGATTATTCTAGTCAGTTGAAAGATATTTTTGACAATGTTGTCGGTGCCATTGTGGATAGTCATGCCTTGAAGTGTTCAAATCCTCAAGACATAACGATCACGGTAAATACATCGGATTCTTCGGTGACTTATGAATTGGTTGGTAACGTGATTAAGTTCAACAAAAAATTACCAGTAGGTACGGAAGTATCTATCAGTTCTTACTCATGCCCCGAGTAATTTTTAATAGCGCCAATATAAATCCATAAAGAAATAATAGCCTTCTTCGTAGGACCAGTTTTTGGATCGAATATCGATCGTATTTAAACTCAAGTGCAGGGTAAAGCGATCCCAAATACTTACATAAGATAAGTAACCGCCGATGGTCTTTTTTTCGAAATTATAGTTCGGCCCGACAAGGACTCGATCCCAACTGTTCAAGATAAACTCGTATCCTGTCTGGATCGAGCTTGTTCCAAAGGACTTAATTGCAGTTGATTCTGCCGCGTTGTCATAAGCCAATACAGCTAGGCTGAGGAAGTTGTGTGTAATCATGGTATCGTTGGAATAGGAATCCCATAGAAATGTTAAATTCAAATTACTTTGAGTCATATTGGGAACGCGTGTGAACGTTAAAAGCGTGGACACTGTATTTTCTGGTGACGAATAAATTTTGTATTTACCTAAGAAGTTTAATCCACCGGCGGCATTGACAGTCGCCGCCGTGCCAATAGTAAATCGGGGGTAAAGGCCGTAATACAATTGACCTAGGTAGCTGACCATAAACTCATTTTTGTCTAGTGTCTCGGCGGTGTCTCCCACCAAGATACCTTGAGTGTATAGCGGTTTATATCGACTCGAAATGCTTTCACCGGTCGAGCGGATCATTAGAAATGTTCCACCTTTGTAATTGGGATTGATACCGACCAAGCTCATGGGTTTTAGATATTGTCCTGGAAAAATAATTTGGTCCTTGAAAACTTTTAGAACGATAAAGCTATTTTCTGTGTATCCAGCCGGAGAAAGTTGTGAACTGACTAGTTCCGCAAGGCCTAAAATTTCTTGGTTGCGATCAGAATGAATTGTAAAGCGATCACCAATTTTTAGTTTTTCACTGTAGGTGATAACAACAAATGACTTTTCATCTTCGATACGTTTAATGGTCAGTTCTGGCTCGGGCTTAGCAAGTGCCGCAAGCGCCAAGAGACTAGAAAATAAGCATAAAAATAAAGTACGTACCATGAAATCGGTATAACGTACTTTATTTTGTTAGGCTATTTTTTTAATTTGATCGAGTTTGTTTTTTAATACAGAATTTTCAATCTTTAAGGTCGTCGATTCTTGTGTCAGTTGGTTTACTTTCTTTTTTAGGAAATCATTTTCTTCTTTAAGTGCTTCCAATTTGTCATTTTTGGCAGCCTCTTTACGATTGTTAGCGCCACTGAAGTCTAATTTTACTTCTGCCTCGCCATCGACAGTGGGTGTGCTGTTGGTCGCACTCATGGCGTCAACTGATGTCGGTATAGAGTGGCCTTCCGTTTTTTGATTGATCAGTTCTTCGATATTCTCAGGAACGGCCATATCTGGATTGAATTTTTCAAGTTTAATGATGCCTTGTTGAATGAGTCCACGCACTTCTGTTACAATTTTGGACAAGCAGGTTGCGATTTCTGCTGCATTAGGAGTGGTTTCATCAATCAAGCTTAAGATTTTACGTTTTTCACTTTGTGAAAGGACATTTAGAATTTCGTCTCGTTTCGGAGGCTCGAATTTACGCAAGGCCACTGCTAAAGTTAATGGCTGAATCCGAGAAATAATTTCGTTCAGCGGTTCCCGCGGCCATTCAATAATTTTGTCGACTGTCAGCACGCGTTTTTTTAATTCCATTTCCCAATTCACGTTCTCTTGTGAAATAAGTGTTAAAAATTGTTCCTGCTTGGCTTTTGACGAAGTCTCCAGCAAGTTCAACAATTGAACAAAGCCACCTTTTTTCTTGTATCTATCTAGCATTCCCATGGAAAACTTCTCGGGAGGCCCGAGAAATTCTTTAAGAAAAATTGGCGTCTCAATTGTAGATCTATAGAATCATGGACCAAAGTATTCCATTACGGAGTCCCACTCTGGGAATAAAGATACGATGAGCGTCGCACTGACGTAGAATCATTTTGACCGTGAAGATAGCTGGTAAAATGACATCGGCACGGTCCGGTCTAAGGTTCAGCTTTTCGATACGATCTTTTATCGAAAGTTTAGATAGCTTGTCATAAATTTCTATGAGTTCATTCAGCGTTACGAAGGTGTTAGACGATTTTTTTAGTAGGTCCCATTTTAGGCGTGCCATGCATTCCAAATTTCCGCCCGTACCGATTGCAAAATCGACGTTGTGATGGAAATTGTTCTTATCAATAAAATCGAATACTGGGCGAATGTAGTCGCCGACAACAACTTTCAAATGACTTTCATCTAATTTTCTTTTAATCAGCTGATCTAAAATACGAACGGTTCCCATCGGAAACGATTCGGTTTGTTTTATCTTGGAATTATCTGACAGTGTAATTTCCACACTGCCACCACCGACATCAATTAGTACGCACCGACGAGCTTTCAGCTCCACCTCACGGCTAACCGCCAAATAAATCAGTCGGGCTTCTTCCATGCCGTCAATCACTTCTACTTTGATTCCGCTTTTTTTGGCAATTTTGTCGATAAATTCCAATTTGTTTGAGGCTTCTCGCAGGGCACTAGTGGCCACGGCCCGACAGCTTTGCACACGATATTTTTGATTGATGTTTCGAAAATGTTCAAAAGTCTCAATCGAATCATTTAAAGTTTGTTGAGAGATCGGCTTGTCTAAAAAAACCTCTTTACCCAAACGAATAGGCGATCTGATTTTTTTAATTTCTTTGAATACATAGGACTTTGTAGAAGCATCATAAATCATTTCTGAAATGATCATCCGAATTCCATTAGAGCCAATATCAATCGCTGAAAGCACTCGTCCCATATTTGACATTGTTAACTAAATATTGTTCGATGTAAAGACTTGTGGGGGGCTTTTGCATGAGAAACTTTTTCTTTGCAGCGCTTATGATTTTGGTTCCATTATTCGTGTCGGCTCAGGTCATGGATGGGAAATTAGAGTTTGAAGGTGAAGTGGATATTTTGACTGGTGTGGGGTCTAAGCCTACCTCCGAGCAGGGGCAAATTGCTTTTTCGTTACCGTCTTTGAAGTTCGCTGCCGATTACGAAGCTGATCAAAATAATTCCGTATTTTTTCAATTCCAAATGGCCGAAGCTCGTGATGGTGCTACGAAAAGGTCGTCATTGCAGCTCACTCGAGCCTTCTATCAGTTTTTGTCTGATGATGCGTCTTGGATCATTCGCTATGGCTTGGTTCGAAGTGCTTATTTGGAGGATAGCGAGCGATTGTTGGACTACGATGTCGTCCCTGAATTTCGTGCTTTTGCGTATCGATATAATTATTTACCTTATTCAGATATGGGAGTGGAAGTTCGGTATGTATTCAATCCATACTTGGATATCTCTTTAGGTTTTTTTAACGGCGAGGAAAACAATGCCAAAGAAGAGGGTACGCAAAAGGATCTCTACGCAGGGTTAAACTATGATGATTCTAGTTTTCATTTTGCTTTGTTGGCGATTCGCGGTGCATATGATGAGTACGAGAAGCCTTTGAATATGAAAGAGCGAAACTTGGTGCGCATTGCCTGGAAAACTGATTGGCTGCAATTGGGCTTGGAAGGTATGACATCAAAAGAGCTAAGTAATGCGACCGTAGCCTACAAGCGTGCCGAAAATTGGGATGGCTCGATGATTCCTGAAGTTGTCGTTGAGGGGCAGGGGGGCTGTGGTTGGTTGTTGCTGAGTCCTGATGTGAACATTGATTTTTTATTGAGGAAAGATGTTTGGGATCCGCACAAGCAAGGCGAGTCCGATGAAATCGCTTCCGAAAATATGGCGATGATCATAAAAGACAAAATGAGATCTTGGGTTTTAGGGTATTCAAAGACCACATACAAAGAGAATCATTCGACTCAGTCTCCCGAGCGAGAATTTGGTTTCCTTGGGCTTCGGCAAATCTTTTAAAAACAAAAATATATTTATTTGTTCCCAGTAGCTTTTCGGGTAAATTATGTTAGATTTTTGTTAGGAACTTGTGAATCGTTTACAAGTTTCAATTATTTAGATAACTAAACATACATGGAGCCCCTGTTGGAACGAGCTTTAGATACTCAGATTGATGAGGCCAAACGGTTGATTTTAATCATGGCCGGGAGCGTAGAGTTAGCTCTTTTTGAAGCGACCGAAGCCCTTTTAGGCAGAAACCCGACAAAACTAAAAAACATTCATCAGATTGAAACCAAGATTAATGAAGATCATATTAAAATTGACGAATGTTGTATGAATATTTTAGCCAAGCAAAGCCCGGTGGCTAAGGATTTACGGATCATTTTGTCGATTCTAAAAATTAATACGGATCTTGAACGAATGGGAGATCAGGTTACAAATATTGCGTATACGACCCAGGACTATCTGGCGCGCAAAGAGCTTAGCCAAGTCAGTTTGATTTCTGAAATGAGCGAGTTTGTACGCACGATGGTCAAAAAATCGTTAGATTGTTTTGTGCGCGGGGATGCGATTACGGCTAAATCCATTTTGGTTATGGATGACGAAGTCGACGAAAGAAAAAATAGAGTTTTTAGAGAATTGTGTGAGCATATGAAGAAAAATCCAACCGATGTGGATGCTGGTTTGGATTTAATTTTGATTGCACGTAATTTTGAGAGGTTAGGTGATCATGCAACAAATATTGCCGAAGACGTCATTTTCGCCTACACAGGCAGCGATATCCGACACGGTGGTAAATCTGGATCCTAGTATTTTAGTTGTCGAAGATGAAACTGAAATACGCGAGCTGATGGCTCTGCATCTGCTCAGACAGGGTTATAAAGTTACGGAGTGTGAAAGTGTTTCGGCTGCTATCGAGCACTTGGGAAAGAAAAAATACGATGTGATTGTTCTTGATTGGATGTTGCCAGGGTTAAGCGGCATGGATCTTTTGGGCTTCTTGAAAGATAAAGAAATTGATAGTCGGGTGGTGATGGTTACGGCCAAAGCTGAGCCGGTTGATATCGTGCAAGGGCTAGAGAGTGGTGCGGATGATTACCTGACGAAGCCCTTTGATCCTGCGATTCTAATGGCTCGCGTAAGAGCTGTTATGCGACGGGTGCCAAAGCGAGACGATGAGGCCTCTTCAGAAGAGATGCAAATAGGTCCTTTAAGTATTAATTTTCGTACTTATGATGTCACTTTACATAATGAGAAATTGCATTTAACTCCGAGTGAATTTAAGTTATTGGGAATCATGATCCAGAACCAAGGGCGGGTTTTAACCAGGGATAATCTGATTGAGAATATTCAAGGTGAAGGGGTCAACGTAATCGGCAGAACCATTGACACACATGTTTTTGGTTTGAGAAAAAAACTAGGCAGTTGGGGAGATCGCATTGAAACCATTAGGGGAGTGGGTTACCGGGTTAAAACGGAGCCAAATTAGTTTTACTTTTCTTCATTTCCCTTGGCGAATCTTCGTTCAATTTTTTATTATCCAGGTCATTTCTTTCAATATTTTGTTTATCGGTTTGTTCTTCTCGCAACTGGCATCGTTAAAATGGGCGGCTTTATTCTTTTGTGGCTCGGTTCTGGTTTCGTTATCAACGGCTTTTTTTTTCACCCAACCGATTCATCGCATTTATTTAAAAATTTTAAAACTATCTCATAAAAAAGCCATGAAAGAATGGCAGCCAGAAGCCGATGATTTGACAGAAGAAGAAGTGGGCGAGTTCTCGGCGCTCGAAAAAGGTTTAAATAAAATTCAGAAAAAATTAAAAAAGCGTAAAGAGCAGCTGTATCAAGAGCGAGAGGAAACCCAGGCATTTATGACCTCTGTGCAGGAGGGGTTGGTCAGTATTTCGAAAAACGAAAAAATTACTTTTTTTAATTCGCGCTTTGCAACCTTGTTTTTAGATTCGGGGCAAATGGCCCAGGAGCAGATTTTTTTAACGGATGTGTTCAGGGATCCAGTGGCGTACAATGCTTTTCGTAAAGTTTTGACCGAAGGAAAATCGGTTAAAATTGAACTTCAGATGGAAACTAAGATTGATAATAGTAATCGTTATTTTTTGTTATCATTGAGTCCACTTCGTAAAGGAAAAACGAACGAGCTGTATGGTATGATTGGGCTCTTTCATGATATTTCTGATATTAAAAAAACAGATCAAATTCGTATCGATTTTGTAGGAAATGCATCTCATGAACTCAGAACTCCGTTGACGTCGGTGAAGGGATATATCGAGACGTTAAAAGCCGATTTTGTTTCGGGAAACTTGGCGCAAACAAGTAATTTTTTGCAAATTATTTCCCGCAATGTCGATCGTTTGATTGATCTGGTGAACGATTTATTGACGATTTCAACGCTCGAGTCGCATCCGCAAGTTCGTTTCGCTGTGATCAACCCGATGCAACTAAGTCATTTAGTTGTTTCCGATTTAATGATTTTAGCGCAGGCCAAAAACCAAAAAGTTTTTATACATTCGGAAATTGAAGAGTTTCGGGCTGATCCAGAGAAGGTAGATCAAGTTCTCAGAAATTTGGTCACGAATGCCATTAAATATATTCCAGAAAACAAGGACATTCACGTAACCTGGGGCCGAGATGCCGATGGCGCGGCCGTATTAAAAGTAAAGGATAATGGGCCGGGTATTCCGAAAGAACATCATGATCGCCTATTTGAACGCTTTTACCGCATTGACAAAGGGCGCTCTCGTGATCGTGGTGGTACAGGTTTGGGGTTGGCAATTGTTAAGCATATTGTATTGGCGCATGGTGGACGAATCGAGCTTCGGAGCGAGGTTGGTAAAGGAGCCGAGTTTTTGTGTTATTTTCCTCAGGACAAGATGCTGGGCCTAGGACCTGGGCATTAGTTTTTCAAAATTCTAGAGATTCTGAATTCTTTTAAAGATTGATAGCCATAGGTCTTTTTGCGGTAGATGTCGACGATTTCTTCTTCAAGGTCCATTAACACGTCTCTAAATACGGGTTCGGGAATTGTGTTGGACATCAACAAATATTTTACAAATTGGTCGCGGACTCGTTTAACAAATTGAGCTGTTGTCTCGTTCAGATTTGATGAGTCTCTTAAATAGGTGATGATCAGCTCAATAAGCACTTGTTTATCGTTCATACTAAGAGTTTCGGAAAAGCATTTTGAACCTTTAAATAAAAATGGGCTTGTAAAAAATGAAAACAGTAGTCAAGGAAAGTTTGATCGATCTCTAAAAAGTAGAGTAAAGTTGTATCATTTTGAATGGAAAATCCCAAGAAACCGTGAAAAAGTTCACGAAGGACTAGTTGTGAAGAGTATGAATTTCCTTGAATTCCAGGCCGGTGTCGAGAAAATTCGCGCGGCTATTGTCGGTGCTCAGCTTCAAGATTTTTTAATCCAGGGTACTGATTTGTTGCTGCAATTTTATGCACGAAAATCACGTGTGCTTCGGTTATCGTTTAAGACTCCGCCCGTTCTGTTTTTTGAGGATGAAAATTTCAAATTAGAAAAAACTAAAGATAGAATTCCGCTTACTTTGTTTTTAGCGAAGCATTTTTTAAGGAAAAGTGTTTTGGAGGTTCGTTACAAGAAAGATTGGGGGCGTCGATTCGAAATTCATTTGCACAACGATGAGGGGGGGGTGTTGTGGATGGAGGTGGTGATGGTGCCGGGGTACCAAAATGTAGGGCTTTTCATACGGGAAAATCATAAAGAGAAAAAAGTGTACTGGAATAAACCAAAAGAATTGTCCGTGTCGACTGGAGAGTCAAAAGTTGAAGTCAGTGATTTTCGTTCGCTCGAGGGGCTTCGGGACGAGTGGTATGAACAATGGCGAAAAAATCCGAGCAACGATGCGGGGGAAAACGTCGCTGACACATGGAAGCTCGATATTAGAAAAAAAATTCAAAAGAAAACAAATGCGATTGAAAAAATAAAACAGCAGAGTATCGAGAACGATGCAACGGTTAACCGGTTGTACAGAATCGGCGAGTTTGCGAAATACAAAGCGATGGGTGAGCTGGATAAAAATGACCAAGACTGGCTAAATGGAATAGCTAAAGATATGGATCGAGAGTCGATTTTCAAAAAAGCAAAAGCCTTGGCCGCTAAGAGTGAAGGGATCGGTGGGCGTTTGCAAGTTCTGCAAGACGAGATATTAGCTCTCGAAAACACATTGAAAGGTGAGCGTCCAGAACTGCAACATAAGATTTCTATTGCGGGCAGTGCGGATATAGCTACGCGCAAGCTGGAGGTGGGTGTAGGTTTCAGTCTGTATATGGGAAAAAACGCAAGAGACAATGTCCAATTGTTAAAATCTTCCCAACCTTGGGAGCTATGGTTTCATTTAAAGGATTACCCTAGTGCTTACGCGATCACTCGTAAAAATAAGACCACGGCGGTGGAGCATGTGCATTTGATGAAGATGGCGTCTTGGTTCGCAAAAGAATGTTTCAAGAACAACAAAGAAAAAGCTCCAAAGCATATAGACGTCATTTATACAGAATGCCGTTACGTCAAACTACTTAAGGGTGACAAGCTTGGTCGCGTCACATACGCGAATATTAAAAACTTGCGTGTGCTTCTGGATTAGAAAGTTAAGAATATGATTTTCCTTTAGCCCTTGACAGAAGTCCAGCCTGTGACGAAAATTTTTTAATTAATCCTGTGAAGAAGGAGTTTAGATGATTGAAGTAAAAAATCTTTCGAAAGAGTATGGTTCTTTAAAGGCGATTGATGATGTGTCGTTTTCAATCAAGAAAGGGGATGTCGTTGGTTTTCTTGGGCCGAATGGTGCTGGGAAGTCGACAACCATGAAGATCATCACTGGATTTATGGCTCCCTCGAGTGGTTCGGCTTCAATTTCTGGTTTTGATGTTTTTGAAAATCCGATTGAGGTAAAAAAAAGGATTGGTTATTTGCCGGAAACACCCCCGGTATATTCTGATCTTTATGTACACGAGTATTTAAAATATGTTGCTCAATTGAAGAAAGTTCCCAAAGACAGAATTAACACTTTGGTCAACCGAGCCATTGAAAAAACTAATCTTGGTTCTGTTCAAAACCGTTTGATTCATCATTTGTCTAAAGGTTTTAAGCAACGAGTAGGAATCGCTCAAGCCATTGTTTCTGATCCTGAAGTTTTGATTTTGGATGAGCCGACAGTTGGTCTTGACCCCAAACAAGTGGCCGAGATTCGCGATTTAATTCGTGAACTACGCGGGCAACATACGATCGTCTTGTCGACGCATATCCTTCCCGAAGTGCAAGCAACATGCGAGCGTGTGGTTATTATCAGCAAAGGTAAAATTGTAGCCCAGGACACCATCGATAACTTATCTAAATTAGAAAAAGGCCAAGGGCGTATTTTTGTCCGCCTGAGAAAAGAAGTATCTGATTTGAAATCAGTTATTGCGGGGATTGATGAAGTCATGAGTGTTGATCAAGGGACTTCTAAAAAAGAATGGCGCATTGATTTTAAAGGTGACGATGAAACGATTGAAAAGGTTTCGTCTAAAATTGTTGGCAATGGTTTGGGATTAATTGAACTGACGCCCTCGAAGGTGGATCTTGAAGATGTATTCTTGAAATTAACTTATGGCATGGAAAAGGGAGGCTAGATGTCGAGTATAATGACAATCGCTTGGAAGGAATTCAAAGGCTTTGTAAAGAGTCCGACCTTCTATATTATGATGGCGTTGCTGACTTTGATTTTAAGTTCGCTGTTTACCATTCAATTGCAAAGATTTTTTCAAATGGGCAGTATGGCGATGAGCCAACCGGGTATGGGCGGGCAATTAAATATTCACTATACGGTTTTTTTGAATCACTTACAGATTTTGAATTTGTTGCTGATTTTTATCGTTCCGGCGATCACGATGCGGTTATTCGCAGAAGAAAAGAAACTTAGAACATTTGATTTGCTGTTAACATCTCCATTGAAATCATATGAAATCGTGATTGGAAAATATTTAGGTGCCATGCTGGCGCTTCTTGTTGTATTTGGGATTGCATTTTTGTACCCGTTGGGTACGGCAATGTTTGCCAAGTTTAATTGGGCGCCATTGTTGATTGCGTTTTTTGGGATTTACCTTATTGCTGCAATTTATGCTGCGATGAATTTGTTTTGCTCCAGTTTATCAGAAAGCATTTTAATTTCATACGTGATGGCTGCAATTCTAAATATCACCGTTTGGTTTGTTTCTCAGGGGGTCGAATTCGCGGACTCTCAGTGGGCCAGAAATATTCTAGAGCATATTTCTTTAAGTTTTCATATTTCGGGCTTGATTGAAGGCACCATCCGAACAAATTCTTTGATTTATTTTTTCAGTGGCATTGGTTTATTCCTGTTTTTAAATGAACGTGTCGTGGAATCACATCGCTGGAGGTAACTATGAGTAGACTAGGACAATTAAGCTTATTATTTTCAGGTATAACGTTGGCTGCATTCGGTGTGACACGTTTTTTTATCCGGGAGTGGTATCCATTCTATTGGGTCATGATCGGGTTGATTTTCGTATTTCTTTTGGCAGCTGTATTTTTTGATCGAAAGTTTTACGGCGAGTTTTTTTCGATGAAAACGACCAAGCACGGAATGAATATGGGGGCGATGATATTGCTTGTGTTCATAATGCTATTTTTGGTCAATTTCATTGGGGCACGAAATATTAAAACTTTTGATTTCTCGCAGGCACAGCGAAACACGTTGTCAGAGCAAACAATCAAGCTATTAGGCTCTTTGACGGAGCCTCTTAAAATTAGATTTTTCTACCAGGATAAGCAGGAAGGCGTTGAAGAGAATCGTCGGGCATTTCGCGAGCTGATTCGTAAATATCAAGACAACACCAATAAAATCAATTTGGAGTTTGTAGAGATAAACGAAGATCCTAAGCTTGCAGAAGAATATGGTGTGAAGCAGGGTAAAGGTATCGTATTTCTCGAGTATAAAGGTAAAAAGCAAAGTATCGAGAAAATTGATGAGCAAGATATGACACAAGCCTTGATTCGGGTTATGAGTGACAAGTCTAAAAAGATTTATTTTGTTGAAGGCCATGGCGAAATGTCATTATCAGATACAAATAATCCAAAAGGTTTGGGGCGGTTAAAAACTGTTCTTGAGGGTAAGAACTATCAAATAGTTAACCTCGCGCTCGCGCAGACGGGAAGAGTACCTGAAGATGCTGATCTGATTGCGATCATTGCTCCAGACCAAGGTTTTCTAGAGCATGAAGTTAAAGCGTTAAGTGATTATGTTAAAAGTGGTGGAAATGTGATCGTCGGTCTTGAGCCACGCAACAAATCGGGCTTGGACAATTGGTTGAAAAATTTTGGTTTGGAAATGCAAAATGACTATTTGGTCAGTGTTAGCAATTCACCATTGCCGAAAGGAATCACATTTTCCTATCAGTTTTCTGGTACGAGTGAGATCACCAAATCATTTCCTAAAAATCAGGTGGCTCTGTTTTTCTTGCCTCAATCGATTAAGAAATCGACATCGCCCTTGGCTGGTGTCACTTATGATGAGTTGGCTAAGGTTGGGCCGGCGGTTTCGATCACCGACTTAAAAGCGCCCATGCCACGCGATCAGGGAAACTATACATCAGTTTATTATATGAAGGGTAAGCTTGCGACCGAGGACACCAAAGATTTCCAAATGATCGTATATGGCGACGCCGATGTTTTCAGTAATGATTTGTTGGATGCGAATATGAATAAAGATCTAGTTTCAAATTCATTTTCTCAGCTAGCTAAAGATGAAAACTTAATCAGTATTAGTCCTAAAGAATTGACTAAAACCGAGATCGATCCATCGCAAGCCAAGCAAGCCTTCTTTTATTTCGGCATTGTTTTTCCGATCCCATTAGTGATGCTTATTTCGGCGATTGTTATTTGGTATCGAAGGAGAAATGCGTAATGAAAAACAAAGGGACATTGGGGTTACTGGCGGTAGTTGTTCTTTTATCTGCCTATACTTATTTTGTAGAGTATAAAGGCAAAGAGAATGAAAAGACTACGAAAGAGCAACAGTCCGTTGTTTTGAAAGATATCAAGGCGGATCAGGTGAACCTAGTTGAAATCAACAATCTTCAGCAAAAAATTGTTTTGACTCGGACGCCGGGTGGTTGGGAAATCGTGGAGCCGATCAAGGATTCTGCGGACAGCAGTGAGATCGAAAGTCTAATCGTACAATTGTTAGATGAAAAATCATTATCTATTGCAACCGAGGGAAATGAAATCAAGTGGGCTAATTTTGGTTTTGATAAACCGGTGAAGTCGATCATGATTAAAACGACCTCGAATCAGCAGAAAACTGTCGAAGTTTCTGAACAGAAAAATTTTGAAAACAACAGTTTCTTGCGTATTCCTGGGGAAAATAGAGTCTTGGTGGTCAGTCCAAGTTGGTCGACCAATGCCGATAAGAAAGTTTTTGATGTTCGAAACAAACAGATTTTTCGTCATCAAGTTTCAAATGTGCAGCAAGTGCAGATCAAAAATAAGAATGGCGTAACGATCATTGAAAATAAAGATGCTAAATGGATCACTTCAAAACAACCTGATTTGCCACTAGATCAGAACGGTATCCGTGAAATGATCGCAAAAATTAACGAAATTAGGTCGATCGAGTTTGTCGGCGAAAAAGACGGGGTAGAGGCTCAGAAAAAAAATCTCAAGCTAGGAGCGAGCGCGATCAGCTTACAGGTCAAGCTAACGGAAGGGACTTGGAACGCTCAAATTTATAAGGGCAAGGATAGTTTTGTATACGCGGAAGTCCCCAGTATTCAGTTGTTGGTGAAAATAGGCGTCGAGAACTTCGATCGCCTGAGTGAAGTTACACTCGAAGGCTTACGGGATTTTAAATTGCCATTTGCGGCCTTTGATAAAGCAAAAGTTGAAAAACTGTCTTACGAGACGAGTTTAAAACGAGCCAGCCTGATTAAAAAAGGCACCGTGTGGGAACTGGATCCAGCTGATCCGGTGAATGAAGTTCAGCAAGACAAGGTGACGGCATTGATGGAGGTCCTTCGTAATTTGGCAGCGACCAGCTATGTGACGGCCAAAGATGTCAAAAAAGACTTCTCAAAACAGCGACTGACGTTCAAAGATGCGGCGAATGCGATTCATTTTCAGTTGCAGTTTTCAGATTCTGAAAAACGAAAAGTTCATAATGAAGAAAAGACAATTCGTTATGCTAAAACTAATTTATATACGGACGTGTTTTTGTTGGATGAAACAGAGTTTGAAAAACTGGGTTTGAATGATGTTATTAAAATCAAAGTGAATGGCGAAGGTAAGTCGCTGCCGGTGGATAATAAAAAAGAAGAAAAACATGCAAAGTGAAATTGTAATTTCATCGCCGACGCGGGTTGATCTGGCCGGGGGGACACTGGATATGTGGCCCCTTTTTAATTTTGTCGGTGGTGCGAAAACCGTGAATGTAGCAATTGACGTGTATTCTGTGGTTCAGTTGAGGGGCATTGCCGGAAAGGAAATCACGATTGATTCGAAAGATCTGGGGTACGCAAAAACGTTTGCCGATTTAGAAAGTCTTCTGATCAGTACGGACTCTCAGTTAACACTGTATAAACCGCTGCTGAGTTTCTTTAAACCACAAAATGGATTTCATTTGGTGACCAAGTCTCAGAGCCCGGTCGGTGGCGGCTTAGGGGGCAGTTCTAGTTTAGTGATTTCGATGATGAAAGCGTTCTATCAGTTTTTGAATCAACCTTTGCCTTCGAGTCATCAGGTGGTGGACATTGCCCATAATATGGAGGCGCAGATTTTGAACACTCCCACGGGGACTCAGGATTACTATCCGGCCTTCAGTGGTGGTCTGAACATCTTGGACTATTCGGTGAAAGGTATTGTGCAAAAAGTAATACCTGTCCGGAGCACCCCCATGAAAGAGCATTTTTTGTTGGTTTACACAGGAAGGTCTCATCATTCGGGAATTAATAACTTTGAAGTTTTGAAGTCCGCGGTTGGCAAAGACACCAAGGTGATGGGCGCGCTTCAGAATTTGAAAGAGGTAGCCACGAAGACGGCTGAATTGTGTTTAAACGGTGAATGGAAAAAGTTGCCCGAAATTTTTGAGCAAGAATACACGTACCGGATTCAGCTGACCGAGCACTTCTCAAGTCCAGAAATTCGTCAAATCAAAGAAATTTCCCAGAAAATAGGACAGTCACAGGTGAAAATATGTGGGGCAGGTGGAGGCGGATGTGTTCTTGTGTGGACAGCGCCAGAGGTCAGATCTAGTATAATAAAAGAATGTCAAACACAGGGGTTTCAAATCTTGAATTCTCAACCAGTGGATCTGGCTTCCACCGGTTCATAGGTTTGTCGTTGTCCGGAGGGAAGAACGACAAAGCCTGCGTGGCCGTGATAGAATATTTCCCTAAATATCACAAAATATTTCTGACAAAAATTTATGACAGGATTGTGGGCGATCTTAACCATTCCGCCGACCAAAGAATCGTTGATATTTTGGAGTCCTACAAAGATGGTGTTCAGAACATAGCCGTTGATACGCCTTTTCAGCTGCCCTTGTGTTTGGATTGTAAACTGAAATGTCCCGGATATGAATTGTGCAAGGTCGAGCATGTGGTGTGGATGCGCAAGCAGATTCAAAAAAAGCAGAAAAAGAAAAAAGTAAAAAAGCAATTCACGCCATACACTCAAAAAGCCGTTGAATTTGTGATTAATGAAGAGCTAGAGGAAAATTTTTTAATGCCTCATGCTCTGGGAGCAAACTTGGCTCCTTTGGTGGCCCGCTGTCTGTTTCTGAAAAAGCGTTTTGAAGGAAATTGGACGGAAGTTTATCCCAAGCTGTCAGTATGGCGGGTGGGGCGCGCGATGGGTATTTCAAAATCAGATCTCAGATTTCATCGTCATGCAGTTTCGGGTAACCGGGTTCGGGAAAAAATTATCGAGGAACTTGTCGATCACAAATTAGCATTCGTCTACGAGCAAGATAAGAAAATCATGGTGCAGAACAATCACGCCTTCGAAGCCTTCATCTGCGCACTGACCGGGTTTCTAAAGTATTTCCAGCAGACAGAACCCCGCCCCAAAGACTTCCCCGAGTCGGAAAGTTGGATCGACTTTCCAAAGGAGAAGATCAAATGGGATCGGGTGTAGATTATTTTTCTATTCTAAATAATAGGTTTTTTCGCCCATGCACAAAACACTATCTTTTGTATGACGGTTGCTTTGAAAGATAGAACAATTTCTTCCCACCACAGGAAAAGATTCGATATATCCTTGTTTGACTACTCCGCGAATTCCAAATTTTTTGCTTATCAAGACGTCTGTAAAACCAGAAACTATATGTCCGTTCGAAAGATAGGTTTTTTGATTTGAATCCAAAACCATATCAAATTTAAATTTATAGTCTGTGAATTGCTGGCTAGAAACTCGGATATCGCCGCATCCCGAAAGGGATATGCTGAATTGCTCAGGAAAATTTGAAAAAGATATGCTGCCGGATTTTAAAAATGCTGAATACATCCGGTCCAGTGCAAATATCGAGTTTCTCTGTATATTCGACAAGTCAGTGATTTTGAAGTTTCGGCATTGGTATTTTAAAGAATCTAGGTACAAATTCGTCTTGTTTTGTTCTATCAATGATCCAAATGTAAAGCTCGTACCATCAAATTCCGCCCAATGGGTGGCCGGTGGGAAATTTTCCGTAAAATTCGCTGGGTATTGGTTATGAATCCGAAAGGTGGTATCAAAACTTTCAAAGTTTTGAACGGGAAGCCCCCAAAACACAAGGCCACTTTTTAAAATTTCATATCTATAGTCGGCAGTTAAAATTTGTTTAGACGAAATCAAAGCCACGTACCTGCGAATTCTGAGCGAGTCATTGGCCCCACGAGATACACCTTCTCGGTAGGCTATTTCGTGAAGTTTAATTCCTGCCTTGGTAGTCTCGTCCAGTGTTTTCCAAAGCCCAGAAATTTCATAAACCTTCCGATCGTTCGAAAGAAAAACTTCCTGCTCCGAGCGTAGAACTGCCAGGCGGCGAATAGAGCATCCGTCCTCAAGGAAATATCCGCTTCCTAAATCATTTGATGTGGTACCCCAAGATTGGGAATCTGAAATGGTCATATCTTTTTCGAAATCGGCAGCATATTTTCTGTATAAGTTTGCACGAAAAGGATCTATTTTTTCTAAACGATCGAGAACATAAGCTATCTTTTCTTCGTTTGTTTTCTTTGGGCCGAGGTCAATTTCAAAACCATAGCCGCCGTTTCGAGTAGCATCATAATAATCGAGAAGTTCGATCTTAGGTGGTTGGCCTTCATTCATTTGACAATATTTTATATTCCCGCCGCCGCTCACACGTTGAGCCAGGGCGGTGCCTGCGGACAGTGAGGTGGCGAGTAAGGTTCCTATGACCAGGGACCTTAAAATTTTTATAGATTGGGTAGATTGAGTAACTTTAAACATAGTGTCTCCTTTGTTATATGATTCAATTGTTCGGCCATATTAACGCATTGCGACTGGCCCTTCGACTGTTTTATTATAAAAAATAACTATGTTTTTTTACTATAAGTAAAAATTGTGTAACTATTAGTAATAACTAGATTTATGGAAATATTTGAATACACCGACTACAAAAAATTCGTCAATGAACGTTTGAAATCTCACCCTAAACAGGGGCGTGGGGTGTACTCGCAGATCGCCAAACATTTGAACATTCACACAAGTCTTGTCAGTCATATTTTCAGTGGCGACAAGCATCTGTCGTTTGAGCAAAGCTGTGATTTGGCTCAATTTCTGGGCCTGACCTCACTCCAAGAAGACTACTTTATCAATATGGTTTTGAAATCCCGGGCAGGCACCGCCCGGGCTCGTCAGCGTTGCGATCACCAACTGGAAATCATTCGTCAGAAATCGCAAATGCTTAATGAGCGCGTGATTTCCGATACGGTATTGTCAGAATCCCAAAGTTCAGTATTTCTTTCGCAATGGTATTACACGGCCATCAAGTTAATGATTTCGCTTTCCAGCTACAAAAATGCCGATGAAATTGCCGAGAAAATCCATTTGCCCAAAAAACTTGTTGCCGATGTGCTAGAATTTTTAGTCACAAATGGTTTACTTAAATATGAAAATGGCGAATACATACAAGGGCCTGCCCGTCTTCATTTTAGCAGTGATTCTCCTTTTGTCAGTCGCCATCACGCCAACTGGAGAATTAAAGCGATCGAGAAAATAAATGATAAAGACGAAACCAGTTTGCATTTTACGATGCCAGCAAATCTTTCCCAAGCGACAGTCATGCAAATAAGAAAAAAAATGGTCGAGCAGATAGAGTCGATCACACAGATCGTAGACGCCTCGGAACCCGAGACGACCTATTGTTTAAATATCGACTGGATGAAAATAGTGTAAGCCCCCCCCTGCGCCGTGTCTGTGTTAAATAGGACAAAGGATATCGCCGTTAAAAGAAGATGGGCTCGGAGGGTTCGTAATGGATGATGACTTTTGCTGTCGACGGGCTTTAATCTATCTATAGATATTTATTGAGTAGTTTTCATTTTAAAAGCGAGGGCTATGAGCACAACAATTATTGAACTCGAAAAAGCAAAAGTCTCGTTAGAGACATCCATTCAACTATTAAAACACTTCGAGCAAAAAGACTCTGCCAACACGGAACTTCATAAAGCTTTGCGAGATGCTTGTATTCAGAGATTTGAATTTTGTATGGAATTGGCTTGGAAGGTGTCTATAAAAATATTGGGCTTGGACACCAAGGCACCTAATCCAGCGATCAGGGACATGGCTCAGAATAATTTAATTGATGATACTCAAATCTGGTTCGAATTTTTACTGGCCAGGAACAAAACTTCCCACTCTTACGATGAAGATGTCGCACGTGCCGTATATAAGGAGGCAGAACGTATAGTACCTGAACTAAACATGCTTGTAACTCGTTTAAAGAAAATAAAATGATTGCGGGACTAAATAGCTCTGAATTCGAGTTTATACAAAACAAATTGATTCGGCCTTTGAAGTCCAAAGGAGCCCAAGTTTTCCTTTTTGGATCCCGTGCCAAAGGCAATCACAAAAAATTTTCCGACATTGATCTTTTGTACTGCCTACCGGTTGATAAAAAAATACCAGGACATTTTATCCATCAGCTCTTGATGGAAATTGAGGAATCTAATTTTCCCTACAAAATTGATTTAGTAGGCGAAAATGAATTGGCGCAAAGTTACAAAGACAGGGTGCTTTTGGAAAAGCAAAAGCTGTAGGTTAAAACTAAGCCCCCCCCTGCGCCGTGTCCGCCGTTTACGGTTGGACGACTTCTGCTGCTGGAAACGCTGTCGCCACCGTTTTGATTGTGATATTTTGATCTGTTGGTACAACACCATTGACGATCAAATTGATGATATGTGGAGGTGAGTAATGCTCAACATATTTAATTCCTTGAACCAGACCCTCTTCCGTGGTTAATGCGGCTTTCACTTGGCGAGCGCGCTCTAAGTCATCACTAACAGCTTCTTTGTATTTGGCTTCGGCAATTTCCATCGTAGCAGATTTATTTTCCAAAATCCATTGAGCCGAACCTTTCAACTGTGCTGAAAGTGCGGGAATAATCATCTGGCTTAACTGAGCGCCCGTCGGCCCCATTGTGGCGAATACTTGAGTGTATCCTCCCGCTACGTTCTGAATATATTGATCCAGTGCCATGTTCATTGTTTGAATATCGGGAACCTGACTTAATTTTAAAGTTGCATCATGTCTCCACATTTCCACAATGGCAGGGAAAGCCATTTTCATGAAATCTTCTTGTTTAAGACCAATCCGTTTATTTACTTCCGTGTAAAAGTTAAGAAGAGCTAGGGAAGAAAACAAAGGCCCCGCTTTCGAGAAGCTGACGTAGAAGCTTAAAAAACCATTCACCATGTCTGCTAATGTCAATGGTGCCCAGGCTAGGCTTTTCCCGAAAGCATTGAATGCCGTTGGATTTTTAATTCCATGTCGTTCCCATACAGGTACAAAGTTATCGATCTTGGGAAGTTCTTGGCCGGCAGATATAGTTTTGAAGTTCGCCTTAACTTTGGCGAACAAATCGGGTCCAACCTGGGGGCCCCAAATTTTTGTATAAGCTTCCAATGTATGTGGCACGTTGATCGCCACGTTCGTGGCCATCGTAATATGTTCTGAACAGTAGCAATGATAGGTTTTATCGTTGATCAATTTTTTGATATAAGGGCCTTCTCCGGGAAAGCGCTCCCATGAGTGATCATTCCATCCTCGCCAGTAAGCCAGAACTTCTTCCAGATTTACAAATCGATAGTAGTCGAACGTATAAGGCTCTGTCGGAAATTTCACGCCATTACCGAATTGATTCAGAATTTCTAGAGAGATTTTGATATTTTGGTTCAAGTTGGCAGATTTAACACCTTTCATTTCAATAGTACTTAAGTTGATGGGATAGCGAGCGTTCTTCCAAGATCCCGGCGGCACATATTGTTGAGGCGAGTGCCGAGACAAGCTGCCACCGAGATATCCACCCATGTGGCCGACACCGTGTTGAACCAGCTCGGAAACGTTTGCAAAGGCGACATTGTTAGATTTTTGTGGTGTCGTGAATGTCATGAATGCAAAAAGTGGATCTCCCTGGCCTAGGCCATATTGATTTTCTAGGTATCGATCAACGATTTCACCGCCAAAAATGTCCTTACCGTCGGCCGTTTGGGATGGTCTAAGGACAGAGGTTTTTTGGTCAGAAGTCGGCAAAATACGAACACCGACTTTGCCCTCGCCTAAGGGATAATGTTGATGTTTGGCGATATAGGAAACGCCATTAGGCAAAGTGATTTTTACTTGTCCATACCCCGCAGGGGCTTGGTCCACGTTATACGCTCTGATACTTTCATCGCTGAGTCGGTAAGGCCCGGCATAGGTCATTTCGCCTTGAGCATGGACGGGAGGTACCCAGTATTTACTTCTATAAAAGCCAATACACGCAGATTGTTCTGCTAAAGTGATGGATGATAAAAATAATGTAGATGTAAAAACGATCGCTCTTACAGCGTGAGATTTAAATAACGACATAAAATTTCTCCCTCTCTTGCAAGTACATAAGTCTATAAGAGTTCCATGTTATTTTAAACTGTAGAGATATAGACAAAGTGACCATTCACGGCCCTCGAGAGATAATCCATTGGTTTTAAAGGGATGAGTCGTCAAAGTAGGGAAAAGATTATGCCTATCCGATGCGGGGTAGTAGCGCGTTCCGCTCTACACCTTCGGTAGCATTTATCTGTAAGTCAATTCGGATGAAAAGACGTTTTTTTAAACAGATTAGTTTTTAAAAACAGGATTGATTATCATCAATCAAGTTATGCAGACTTGCTTCGATAGAGGCAGATTCCATTTTGGTGTCGACGAAAATTTTCTTATAATTTTCTTTCAATGTCGTGCCCACCTCTTTTGGCTTACAGTCCATGATGACAGATAACGAGTTAATGGTTTCGCCGTGTCCGCGTGAGGCCTCGACGGAAAGACGATCTTTATTCATTTCGATAAAGTTCGGCAAATTTCCTGCGCTGTTTGTGGGAACAGGGATGCTGGGATAGCAATTTGAAGTCCCGGAAGAAATTCCAAACGCTTGGGACGAGGTAATGTGATTCGAAGTGATCGCGATAAGCTGATTTTCTTTTGGAGCAAACATCATCGAGCCAAATCCGCAGCCGGCGTATCCATAGCCACCAGGACCTTGCAGCTGGCCTTTTAAACCATCGTTTTTGACTCGCGCGAATCCAACGTTGACCAGCAGTGTAGATAGGAAAAACAAAATATATTTTGTCATCGTCAGACTCCGTGTACCTATAAATGAGACCTATTCTTCTCAGAGGGGTGTGTTCTTATCGTAGTCAGAAAAAATTTAAAGTGCTATCAGATTTTGATTTTTTGAAACAGATTTTGTCGCGACGGCTGTTGGGCCGCTACTGTGCGGTTACGATGCCGTTACTGCTCCCTTACTGTGCCATTACCGTGCCGTAGCACTTTCGGAAGTTTCACTTTTGACTTTCGGCAAGGGGCGAAACAAATTTTCCAGACCGTCCACCTTCATCGGAGATTTATTCAGCGTTGTAGCCCAGGTCTCCGGGGTTTCCATGCACAGGAAAATATTCCAGGCGGGATTATTATTCTTGAAACGATTCAGAACAAACTGAAACATCTCTGTGCGTAGATGCCAATCATAGCGCATTTTCCCGCTATCGGACGTGAACATTTCTGCTTGATTGACCAGCGAGTTCATACCAAATCGCTCGCGCATCATCAGGCGTTGTTCGGGTTGAAAACGTAATGTTCCTAAGGAAATAACTTTCAAATCTGTTGGTGAAAAATTTCGAACGATTTCGTCCACCAAGAATGCATAGTTTTCTTTCCATCCTTCATGATAAATGATCGGATCAATGTGGAATGCCAACTTAAACCCTGCATTGACGATTTTCCGCGCAGCCGTTAACCGTTGCTCAAACCGAGCCGTCCCGTGTTCTTCCGAATCGATAATGACCGGAGGATTGATCGACCAACTGACATGGACATTTTCAACAGGGCCTAAATCCAAAAATTGATCAACTCGGTCCGATTTAGTCTTAAATTCCAAAGTCCAATGGGGAAACTCTTTGAATAGAGGTATCAACTGACGGGAATATAGGGTCAGTTCATCCATACTGAGGCTATCAATAATTTCCCCAGTACCGACCCGATAGGGATACTTAGGGAATGACTTCATCATATCCAGTAATTCGGCCTTCGCCATATCGATGTTTGAATATATTTTCATGATGGCCGTATTCAGGTAACTTTGCAGATAGCAATACGAACAGTTCAGATTGCATTGAGATCCCAAATTCAAAACATAGTAATTACAACAGGTCAGCGCTGTTTTTTGTGAGGCTCCCGGGCAGCGCTTGAAAAAATGACCTTTGAAGGGCGTCACCAAAACATTGCGCTTACTCCATTCAAATTGATCCTTGCTTAGGGGGCCTTTGTGATCGTTCATAAACTGGCTGTCGACCCATTGAATTTTATCTGAGGGAAAAGCAGCTTGAATACGGTGAGCGACATCAGAATCGCGAGAAGCCTCGTCAATATAAATTGTGTCAAAGTTGAATGGCCTCATGAGTTTAATTTCTCCAGCTTGCTAGCCCAATCGGGAACAACTTTTTCTAATTGGCTCAGTGTTTGAGTCAGCTCTTCGGGATGGCTTACGAAAAATTGAACTTGATAGCCCATTTTATCTTGGATGCGTTTTGTTTGCGTGGAAATATTTTTCGGCCATTTAAGTTCAATTTGTTTTACGGGGTTAAATGTAAAACTTTTTGGATAGCGAAGGGCATGGATTTCAACAACTGTTTTTTCATTCCATGGCTGCGTGTTCAAAGCTGCGGAAATATCAATTTTCATCAGTAACAATTCAGAAGCTGTTTCTAAAAGTTTTAATGAATCCATTTTAGATAAAGACGAGCTGCCCATGGATTCCATCAGTTGGTTGCATTCAGCGGCTGACAACAAATTTAAAAACGAAATTTCATGTGGTTTGATTTTTTTCTGCAGCAGCCAATTTAACGTCGAGTCACTCCAGGCCGTCGAACGTTCTAGTGTTTTCATGACATGGTTCGTGGGTGGAATTTGGTAGTGACTCAATAATACATTCGACTGAATACACGTTTTAAGTTTTTCATGATTAAGAATCATAAAAAGACTCGCGTAATCGATTTCGGGCAGAAACCGCGCGATGACGGCCTCTAAATGGGGGGATTGAAGCTGTGGTCCATAATTCAAATACTGGGTTTGATTCGAGCCTTTTGAGCCAAGCCCAATGGACTGAATGGCCAATTGCAGATCAAGCTCCGTTTGGTAAGAACAGCGCAGGGGTAACAATTCAGTTAATTCCGAGGTCTTGATCAAAACATAATTCATGATCAAGATGGATTACAAAACTTATACGCTTTATGTCAATCATTAGGGTAAAAGATTGTGCAAAATTTGGTTCAAAATGCGGCTGACTCCACGAGTCTCTTAAAAGGTCTGGGTTGAACGTCCCGGGCTGTAAACTGTGTTTGAGATAAAGGCTGAAACTGTTAATCTGAAATTATCATGGCGGATTGGCGAAACAAATCAGAAGTAAATGGTGATGTGGTATTTTTTCGTTATGCTCCCGAGGGGCTCGAGCGGGGAGCCGATGAAGTTTTCATTTGGGATTTAGATAAAACTTATTTAGATACAACGATCGATTCCTTACGAGGTTTGTTCAAAACCATCATGGAACGGGCGTTGAATAAAAAAAATGTTCCCGGAACGGATACGTTGCTGCGTAACTTAGCGCAGTTTCGAACCGAGCAGAAGGGAACCGAGTACTTTCCGATTTATTTTATTACGGCCAGTCCGCCACAGCTGGAGGACAGAATTTCCGAAAAATTTTATATTGATAATATCAATCCTTTGGGATGTTTCTACAAAGACAATTTGAAAAATTTAAAGCCAGACCGTTTCTGGCGATTGACCAAGCAAGTGGGCTACAAGCTGCAAGCCTTGATGCAATTGCGTGCGCGATTGAACGAAAACGTAAAACAAATTTGCTGGGGCGACGACAGCGAAAGCGATGCGATCATCTATAATTTGTATTCAGATATTTGCGCACGCCGTATTTCGATCCAGGAGATTCGCGGTGTATTGGCCGAACTTTACGTGACGGGTGATCAGGTGGATACGATCTTGGATTTACAATCACAGTGTCCTGAACGAGATCCCGTTGAAAAAATATACATCAATTTGGCGACGGACACTGATCCCGAGTACTATCTGAAATTTGGTCGTCGAACATTGCCCACCTACAACACTTTCCAAGTGGCGCTTGATCTGCTGCAAGACAAGCGTTTAAACTTTGAGGGGCTAGTGGAAGTTTTAAACGACATGGTTTACAATTATTACTACACAAACGAAGAGCTGATTAAAAGTTTTGATGAGCTTATTCGCAGGGGTGTTCTGTCCCAAGAGACTTATCTCAGTTTAAAGCCTAAATTCGTGGAAAAAGGTATTTTATATCCATCATATGAGCCATCATCAGGAACATTTGATAAGAGCTTGTACATTGAAGAGCCTTGGGTGCAAGAGCACGTCGACTATCTTAATGAATACCGTTAATTTGCGTCGATCCACTCGAGCTGGCAGGAGTATCGATTGTCCAAACTGACAGAAAATGGCTCCGATAAATTTATGCTGCCATTGAACGTCGTAATATAAGGTTCATACAGAAACGACATACGTAGACGGGTGTTTTTGGATAGGATATTTAACGAGTCGATTTCACATTTGTATAAAATACCTTGGACTACTAGGCGTTGTCCAGGTGCCGTGGGGACTTGTACAATGGCGGTCCCCAAAATTTTCGAATCAAATGTAAAAACTTTCATACGCAAGACATCGGCTTTACAGTAAGAGCCCATGATTAAAAGCAAACAAATAATCCAATTTTTCAGAGTCGAAATTAAAATCATGGACGCCTCGCCATTATTCAAAGTTCAGAGGGATGACTGTTGAAATCGGTTCTCCTTCAAAGGCTTTAAATTCAATCCGATTTAAAACCTCAAAAAGGCAGGATTTGAAACTGGAGTCAGTCAGTACGGAACTAGCTACATTGGGATTGCTGACGCGTCCAGATTTTTCAATCGTAAATGCCAAAGTGACCGAGCCGCTAACACCCGGGGTTTTTTGTAAAAGCTTGTTATAACACTGAAGGAATTTGGTTTTGTGTACTTGAATCGTATCGCTAATGATTGTCTCGGACAGTTTCTCGTTCGAATTGTACGAGTTCAGACCATTTGCCGCTTTGTTTGAATTGCTTTGTGCGGACAGCCAGCCTTCCCATTCTTGAAGTCGGATTCGTTGTCCTTGATAGGATACAAAAACCAAACCTTGGTTGCCATAGTTTTCTATTGAAAATTTCCCTTTTGATAAAATGATCAGCAGGTTGTCTCGCTCTTGATCAATGATTACTTTTGTTTCTGCATTCAGACGAATTTGTGTTCCGTTGTTAAACTGAAGTTCGACTTGGCTCTGCTTATGAGTTTCGATGGTGTCTAAAACTTGTAAAGACTCTGATTCTCGAAGGCTATGCGATCGCGATTGATTCTTGCGAGTGATGGACGCATTTCCAGAAAGTTTTTCGATTTGTCCCAAAAGCTGAGGCTTGAAGGACGTTTTACCTGCCGGTTTAGAGATAAAGTAACCAATCGTAATAAATCCAATGCCTAAAAATATAAAAATGTACGTATATATATTATCTTTAAACATTAAGTTTAAATCTTACTTCTTTTCTGGCTGATTTTCAGTGGGCGTTGTCGCTGCGGGAGGGGCTTTAGCCGCTGGATCCACCGCCATAGCTCCCTGCTCACCTGTCGCCGGTTTGGTGTCACTAGTCACCGGAGTCGACGGACTATTTTCAGGAATGGGACTTGTATTGATTACGGAATGACGTTGATCCACGACGCTTTTGTTTTGGTGAGCTAAGAAATAAGTGAGTGCAATGCAAGACGCTGCGAAAAGAACGGCTACCCATTTAGTCATTGTCGCGGCCAATGTTTGAGCGCCAGTTGCGCCCAACAATGAATTTGAACCGCTACCGCCGATACCGAGTGCGCCTCCACCTTTTGAATCTTGAACTAAAACAAGTCCACAAAGTGCGACTGTGACGATGATGTGTAATACGGATAAAAATTCAACCATGGCTAACCTCTAATCAAAAGTATGTGGATGGAATATCAGGGTGAAACTGATTTTTCACAATTCATAACTCTGCGCATAAAACTAAAATTATCTTCACACTTTTAGGCAATTACCACCATATATACCCATGGCTTTCATTGTATTCGAAGGTTTGGACGGCTCAGGCAAGAGCACGTTGATTAACCGGCTCTCTCACATTCTAAAAGAACGTAAAATCGAGCATGATTTAACGCGAGAACCTGGCGGTACGGAACTGGGTGATAAATTGCGGGATCTTATCATAGCCAAAGGCCCCCATGCTCCCAGACCTCGAGCTGAACTTTTAATGTACGAAGCGTCCCGGGCGCAATTGGTAGAGACCTGGATTAAGCCCAAACTTGAACAAGGCCGTTGGGTGATTTCTGATCGTTTTGCGGCAAGTTCTATAGCCTTTCAGGCCGCTGGACGCAGTATCGATGAGGCCGATGTGAATTGGCTAAATCAATTTGCCACTTTTGGGTTGCAACCTGATCTTTATATTTTATTGGATATTTCCGTCGAAGAGTCAAAACGTCGGCGCCAGAAACGTCAGGATACCTTTGGCGTCGAGGAAGATCGTATAGAAGCTGAAAAAGATGATTTTCACGCACGTGTGCGTGACGGTTTTTTAAAGCAGGCGAAAGCCAATCCCCAGCAATGGTTTATTTTATCTGCCCAGTTGCCAACAGAGCAGATGTTAGAGCACGTTTTGCAAAAATTAAAGGACCGACAGTGGCTCAAATAATTTCCCAGGTGGTGGGTCTTCAGAACCAATGGGAACAGGTTCGCAAAATTATTGCCTCGGATTTGCAATCGGGATCATTTTTATTTGCTGGTCCCGAGGGAGTTGGAAAGAAAAAGCTCGCGCAGGCCATCGCCCAGTATTTTTTATGCGAAACCCAAAGTGGCTGCGGTCATTGTGGCGCGTGTAAGCGCGCAGAAACAGGTGTGCATGAAGGTCTGCTGAATATTGATCAGGATGAGGACATCATTAAAATGGATGATGTTCTTAAAGTAAAAGAATTTCTAAAGTTAAAATCCCTGAGTTCGGCACGATTTATCATAATTAACAACGCCCATCGCATGAATATTCCAACATCAAATGCGCTGCTGAAAACGCTAGAGGAGCCGCCAGAAGGTGTCTATTTCTTTTTGGTTTCATCGCGAATGAGTGGTTTGTTGATGACGATTAAATCACGTTGTCGTTTGATTCCATTTTCAGTTTTGACCGAAGAAGACCTGGCGCAAATTAGCCAGCGCAATGGGTTTTCGATGTTGAATTTCAGCAAAAGTGGCCAGCTTCACCTGGTGTCTAAAAGTCAGGATAAAGAATTCAAACCGCTTATTGTGTTGGCCGCTACGATTTTGAATCGTATTGCCGAGGGTAAATTTGATACCTTATCGGATCCCCAAAAAGCGATCGTGAAAAGCAAGGATCAATTTCAAGACCTGATCACCTATTTGGAAATTTTGGTGCGGGATATTTTACTGACTCAAGCTGGTTTCGATGCCATGACGGACGAAGTTTACTTTACCGAGTACAAAAAAGAAATTCAATCATGGGCGCAAGTAAGCCCTGCGGTTTGGTCCCAGTTTTATCAGGTTTTGGAAACAAAAAAAGAGGATTTGTTTTTAAGTCCGGATGCTCAGTTGTTCATAGAGTCTTTAATCGTCGAAAACTTAAGGAGTGTGATGTCGTGACAAATCTATTCTGGACGGACATGCATGCGCATTTAGATAAATTGGAAGAGGGCCCCGAGGCAGCGATCGCGGCAGCTTTAGCGCAGAATGTGAGACGAATCGTAACGATTGCTACGGACCCTAACGATTTAAAAACAGTTTTGGAGTTTTCGGATAAATACGGTCCCCATGTCTATTGCACTCTGGGAATCCATCCGCATGAAGGAGTCACTTACACGCCCGATGTTCGGGCGTTTATTAAATCCAATGCGCATCATCCGCGCGTCATCGCCATTGGCGAGATTGGTCTGGATTATTATTATCTGCAATCACCGAAGAAAGAACAGTTGTTTGCGTTCCGTGAGCAAATTGAGTTAGCCTACGAGCTGGGTTTGCCCATCGAGATTCATACGCGAGACGCGGAACAAGATACGATCGATATTTTGAAAGAATACCAAGGTAAAGTAAAAGGAATCATTCATTGTTTTACTGGCACTCAATGGTTGGCCGACCAAGCTTTGGCGCTGGGGTACAATATTTCAATCTCGGGAATCGTGACCTTCAAGAATGCAGCGGATTTGCGCAAGGTTGTCGAGAGTATTCCTGTGGATCGAATTCATGTCGAAACGGATGCGCCATTTTTGGCGCCCGTGCCGATGCGAGGTAAATCGAATACCCCCAGCTATGTGGTACACACAGCAAAATTCGTGGCCGATCTTAAAAAAATTTCGATCGAAGATTTATGTTTACAAACTAATAAAAATGCGGAAAAGATGTTCCCCAAATTATTGAATTAACGGCTTTTTAGTGGAGAAAAATATGGTAAAAATAAATACATCAATACTAAGCGTCTGCTTAATTTTTTCTTTTATTCAGCCGGTCTTTGCGCAGAAAAATAAAGAACTCACTATCGGTATCAACACCGAGTATGATTCTTTGAACCCAATTCTTACTTCAGTGAGCGCCGCTAAATATATGTTGTATCTTGTCAGTCGTCCATGGGCCTACATGGATGATAAAAACGAATGGCAGCCAGGAATATTCAAAAAAATTCCGAACTTGAAAGATAAGTCGATGAAAATCGTGACAGAGAACGGACAAAAAAAACTGATCGCCACCTGGGAATATATAGATGGCATTAAATGGGGAGACGGAGTCCCTATGTCATGTAAAGACGCCAAGTTCACATGGGAAGTTGGTTTGAGTCCTAATACATCGTTACCGTCTAAAGAGGGTTACGAAAATGTTGAGTCCATCACTTGGGATGAAAAGACGCCCACTAAATGTGTAATCAAATACAAATATGCGAAGTGGAATTTCTATACAGACAGTCATACATTGATGTTGCCGGCGCATATAGAAGAGCCTATTTTTCAAAAGTGGGGAAAAGAAAAAGAAGGGTATGATCGAAATACTTTGTACCAAAAGGATCCAACCGTTAAAGGTTTGTGGAACGGTCCTTATGTTGTATCCGAAGTAAAGCTAGGGTCTCATGTTGTATTTACAGCGAATCCAAATTTTTTTGGGGCCAAACCAAAAATTCAAAAGATTGTTATTCGTATTATTCCTAACTCGGGAACGCTTGAGGCTAATCTGCGATCCAAAACCATCGATAAAATTGGTCGCATTGGCATGTCTTTGGATCAAGCACTAGCTTTCGAAAAGAAAGTCAAAGAAGAGAACTTGCCTTATAAAGTTGAGTTTCAAGATGGGATCACTTATGCGCATATCGATGTGAATTTGAACCATCCAATTTTGTCCGATCTGAAGGTGCGTGAAGCGTTGTCATATGCCATTAACAAGGATGATATTAATAAATCCATTTTTGATGGCAAAGTGACCATTGCACATTCTATGACCTCGCCGCTGGATTCGTTGTACACGAATGATTCTAAAATCGTAAAAGTATATAAGAATGATAAAAAAACGGCGCGAAAAATTTTAGATGAAGCGGGATGGAAAGTCGGACCGGATGGGTTCCGTTATAAGAACAATCAAAAATTAACTTTTAAATTGGTTGGTGCCGCAGGTATTAAACAAATCGAGACGTTGCAAGCCATTTTACAGTCGCAGTGGAAAGATGTTGGTGTGGATTTACAACTGAAGTCGGATCCTACGCGTTTATTATTTTCCGAGACCCTTAGGAAACGTAATTTTGATTTGGCTGTGTTTTCCTGGAGCAGTTTTCCTGGCTTAGGACACGAGTCAGTTTTGCACAGTAAGAATATTCCGAGCGAGAAGAATTCGTGGACTGGTCAAAACTATCCGGGGTTTGCAGATCCCAAAGTGGACAAGCTGACGATGGACTACGATTACGAGTTTGATTTTAAAAAACGTAAAAAAATCACCGAAGAAATCATGAAAGAATACACGACAAAAATCCCCGTGATTCCGCTTTACTTCCGTTCGGAAGTGGCTGTGATTCCTAAGGGGCTGAAAAACTTCAGAATGTATGGTCATTATTTCTATGAAACGCTGCAAGCTGAAAATTGGAATTTAGAATAAAAATATAATTAAGGAGAAAACAAAGATGTCTAAAAAAATTCGTGTCGGGATTAATGGTTTTGGTCGTATTGGTCGTGTGCTTTTTCGTGCCGGTTTTGAAAAGTTAGACATCGTGGCGATCAACTCGCTAGACAGTGTCGACGGTGCGGCTCATTTGTTAGAGTATGATTCTACCCATGGACGTATCAATGCCGAAGTGTCTCATGATGGTAAGAATATCATCGTCAATGGTAAAAAGGTTTCATATTTTTCACATAAAAATCCATTGGAAATTCCTTGGAAAGATGCCGGTGTGGATGTCGTCCTAGAATGTACAGGCGTAATGAAAAATGCTGATGACTATCAAAAACATATTACGGCGGGTGCTAAAAAAGTATTTATTTCCGCTCCAGCAGATGGTGTGGATTTGACGTTGGTGATGGGCGTGAATCAGGAATTGTACGATGCTAAAAAACATACGTTTATTTCAAATGCATCGTGTACGACAAACTGCCTGGCTCCGCTGGCAAAGGTTCTTCACGAAAATTTTGGAATTGATTATGGCATGATGACGACGATTCACTCGTACACGAACGATCAACGTATTTTAGATACGTCCCATAAAGATTTACGTCGCGCACGTTCGGCGGCATTAAGCATGATTCCGACATCAACGGGCGCCGCTAAAGCCGTGGGAAAAGTTCTTCCTGAGCTCAAGGGAAAAATTGATGGGACTTCGATTCGTGTTCCAACCCCTAACGTCAGCTTGGTTGATTTTACCTTTAATTCTAAAAAAGATATGACGATTGAGTCGATCAACGAGGCTTTGAAAAAAGCGGAACAGACGAACATGAAGGGCGTTATGAAGTGTGAATCTAAAGAACTTGTTTCGGTGGATTTCAATGGGAATCCGTACTCTTCAATTATCGATTTAAAAAGCACAATGGTGGTTAATCCACGAATGGCGAAGGTATTTTCTTGGTATGATAATGAAACCGGGTTTTCGAACCGTATGGTCGACTTTGTTCAGTTGATGGGCGAGAAAGGATTATAAAGTGTCAGGTTTAAAGGGCATCAAAACAGTCCGAGATTTTGAAGTTGAAAACAAGGTTGTCTTTTTAAGATTGGATCTGAATGTTCCGATGGAAAAAGGTAAAATCACCGATTACACGCGAATTGATGCTACTTTACCGACAATTAATTTTTTGATCGAAAAAGGCGCCAAGTTGGTGTTAGCGTCACATTTGGGTCGGCCTAAGACATCAAAAGATAAAGAATTTTCGATGGAACCGGTCGCCAAAGCTTTGACCGAACGATTGAGCAAAGAGGTTCTTTTAATTGAAGATCCGAGTGCAAAAGCCGTTAAACAATTACTGCACACGTTAGGAAAAGACCAAATTATTTTATTGGAAAATGTTCGATTTGAAGCTGGTGAGACGGAAAATTCAGAAGAGTTTGCGTCGCGGTTGGCGTCTTATACAGATATTTACATCAACGATGCATTTGGAGCTTCCCATCGCGCACATGCGACGATTCAGGCATTGCCTGCAATGATTCCTCAGCGCGGAATTGGTTTTTTGATCGAAAAAGAGATTCAAATGCTGGACACATTGCTGTTGAATCCAAAGCGTCCGTACGTCGCTATATTGGGCGGGGCTAAGGTATCAGATAAAATTGGCGTGATCGAAAAATTGATGGACATTGTGGATGCATTTATTATCGGTGGAGCAATGGCGTATACGTTTCTTAAAGCCCAGGGGCATTCCGTTGGTAAGTCTCGCGTGGAAGATGACAAGGTGAAATACGCTAGGGAATTGCTGGAACGTATTGATGCTCGTAATAAGACGGTGTTGTTGCCAGTGGATCATGTGGTCACGACTGGTATCGCGGATACGGCCAATGCGTCGGTGAAAAAATCATTCAGTGACATCGAGATGGGTGTAGATATTGGTCCCGAATCAATTCGAAACTTTAGTGCTTTGATCAAAGAGGCGGGCACTATATTCTGGAATGGTCCCATGGGTGTTTTTGAAACACCTGAGTTTTCAAAGGGAACATTCGCCTTGGCGAAAGTAATTGCCGAAAGCAAAGGTATGAAAATCATTGGTGGGGGCGATAGCGCCGCCGCGGCCGAACAAAGTGGTTTTGCAGACAAGATGACCCATATTTCGACCGGTGGTGGGGCGAGTTTAGAATATCTACAAGGAGATAAGTTGCCTGGCCTGGAAGTTCTACGATTTAAAATACGCTAGTCGTGGTTATTTAATGAGTACGTCATTCATGGGCTGTGTGGATGGCGTACATATGAATTTTTTTTAGTACAATTTTCAAGATTATTTCAATGAAGGTTATAGATGAAAAACATGATTTTGGCGGCGAATTGGAAACTTAATAAATCTCCGGAACAGACGCGAGCTTTTTTTGCGACCTTTCTGGAAATTCTTAAAAACAATGCGTCGGCTTATTCGCAGCTTGGAAAACAATATCAAGTCGCTTTTTTTCCTTCAGCCACCTCATTGGAAGCGACAAGCACGAGTCTGAGGGGAACGCCCGTTCAATTTGGTGTACAAAATATCTATCATGAATCGCAAGGGGCTTTTACGGGCGAAAACTCGGCAAGAGTGGTTAAAGAATTAGGTGGTCATTACATCTTGATCGGTCACTCAGAACGTCGTCAATATTTCCACGAAACAAATTCATCGTTAAATAAAAAAGTCCACCATGCGCTTCAAGAACAGCTTGCGCCTATGTATTGCATTGGTGAGACCCTGGAAGAGCGAGAAAAAGGACAGACGGAAAAAGTGTTACTTACGCAGATTACGGAAGGGCTAAAAGACGTAAATCCCTTGTTGGCGGGATCGCTTGTGATCGCATACGAACCGGTATGGGCGATTGGTACGGGAAAAGTCGCAACGCCCGATCAAGTGAAAGAGACTCATGCTTTTGTGCAGACGGCATTAGTGAAATTAGGTTTTACATCGACTCCTATTCTGTATGGTGGTTCGGCTAAAGCATCCAATGCTGGGGAACTCATTCAGATTCCTCATGTCAGTGGTTTCCTGGTGGGTGGAGCCTCTCTCGAGCCGCAATCATTTTTGGATTTGATACAGGCTAGTTTGTCATAAGAGAATTTTGTGAGTGTAGCCCGCATGGTAAAGACTCGAATGTTGGCATGCAGTGGCTAGATTGTTTTTTAACGCAATGCGTGTTTCGCGAAATTTGTCATTCTTCTTCTTGCCCTGCAAATCATTTTGATTCGGATTTTAAATTCTGTAGTTAAATCAATATTTAAGACAAGCTGAAAATCGTGTGTGTTTTAGCCTTGTTTTGAGAACCTGGATTTCTCTTTGCATTAAGTTCTATTAAACTAGAGATGTGTGGGCGGCATCTCTGAAAAGAGAGGACGCTAAAATGAATATAAAAATCCATTTCCGACGTTGCCACTATTGTAATGAAACTAATGAGTGTGTTGGCGATATTGTCACCAGTTGTGGTATGTGCGGTAAAAGACTTCTTCCCTTTCTGTATTTTGATGAACGTATCGAATTTGGCTTTTCAAAGCTGAGCAAGGCCAAAAAAAAGAAACTCAAATCAAAACTTCCGTATTCGACATATCCACCATTAATAGGTGTATCAAGTGTATGGGAAACAGATTGAGGTAATAGCTAGATTTTGATTTTTTGCTTGAGTTCCCACTCTAAATTAACAATGCTAGAGAAAATATGAATTCTCTAGCCGCACCTCTTAAAGTCGATATTTCGGATATTCAAAAAGCTCACGGGCTTTTAAAACCCATTGTTAAGTACACCGATCTGGATTTGTCACTTTCGGCAAGCCAGATGTTTGGTCGAAATATTTATTTGAAATTTGAAAATACACAGCGCACGGGATCTTTTAAAATTCGTGGTGCGTACAATAAAATTATGAATCTTTCGCCCGATGAAAAAGGCCGCGGCGTGGTTGCTAGCTCGGCCGGAAACCATGCTCAAGGTGTGGCATTGAGTTCAAAGCTGGCAGGGGTAAAAGCAAAGATCGTGATGCCAGAAACAGCGCCACTCAATAAAATTATTGCGACTCGCCATTATGGCGGTGAAGTTATTCTTAAAGGCGAAATATATGACGACGCATACGAATACGCTAAAGAACTTGAGAAAAAAGAAGGCTATACGTTCGTGCATCCATACCAAGACTCTCATGTTATTGCAGGGCAGGGGACGATTGGATTGGAAATTTTAAGTCAACTGCCTGATGTTGACAGTGTAATTGTACCCATTGGTGGAGGTGGTTTAATCAGTGGGATTAGTTTAGCGATTAAGACATTGAAACCTTCGTGCAAAATTTTTGGTGTTCAATCGGATCAAACTCCGGGCATGAGTCAATTGTACCGAAATCAACCATCGGAGCCAAGAAGTAAGCGGATTACAACGATTGCAGATGGCATCGCGATTAAAAAACCAAGTCAGGAAATGTGTGATTATTTTATTTCCAAGTACGTGGATGATATTGTCACGGTGACGGACGATGACATAGCGGAAGCGATTGTCTATTTGGTTGAGCGCATGAAAACGGTAACAGAAGGGTCGGGGGCTGTCAGTTTTGCGGGTTTGATGAAACATCAGTTGGAATTTGGGAAAAATACCTGTGTGTTGCTTTCGGGTGGCAATATTGATCTTAATATTATTTCGAAAGTCATCGAGCGTGGCCAAATAAAACGGGGCCGCATTGCCAAGATGTCAGTTGTTGTGGAAGATATGCCTGGTAATTTGCAAAGACTAACCCAGATTATTGCCGTCGAAAAAGCGAACATTTTAGAGGTTAACCATGATCGAGTTACACATGGGTTGTCGCTACGAGAAACGCGAATCGATTTTTTTCTGGAGACCAACAGCTTTGAACAAATTCAAAAAATTGAATCAGAGATTGAAAAAGTTGGTGGGAAAATTCTTCGCATCACCTAGCTGTTACTTTTAGCTATTTTCTTACCTTGTGAAATTTCAGATTTTAAATTGGTTTCGTATGACTTAAGCAAAATTTCTAAGATTTTCTTTTCTGGAATTCCTAGTAAAATAATCAAACGGCCTAGAATATTATGGGGGACCTTGGAGAGACCTCTTTCAAACAATGAAATAAATTGTGTAGAATCATAACCCAGCTTTTGAGACAATTCGAGTTGAGTCATATTTTTTTGTTGTCGATAATTTCTAATCAGTGTGCCGAGTTCATAATGAGTGCTATTCATACAACGCCTTTTAACCTATTTTTTTCGAGTTATTGATAATCTTATCGTAACAAAACTATAAAACTTAAAATCAAGATTTCTTGAGATGGCTACTATGCTGAATCTTTAGCTGCTTTTTTACCTGATAAAATCTCAGCCTTTAAGTTAAATTCATAAGCCTTCATCAATGTATCAAGGACCTTCTTCTCGGGAATACCTAAAATTATGATTAGTTGACCTAAAACATTATGAGGAACCTTGGACAGGCCTCTTTCGAACAGAGAAATAAATTGAGTAGAGTCGTAGCCAAGCCTTTGAGCCAAATGTAACTGTGTTAAATTTTTTTTGATTCGATAGTCTCGTATTAAGGCACCTAGCTCGCGACGTATTTCTGGCATGAAATTTCCTCGTTAAAATATAGTGAATATATATTATTATACACCCGATAGCGTCAAGAGAAGTTAACAGCTTTGAGTTTTAAGAAAGCTTTTAGGGGCTTTAAACACTTTCTTAACCACACAATCTCAATTAGGCTCTAAGGATAGGGGCGAGTTTTACCGATAATATAGGTAGTTTCAGCTCGAGTCTCATGAGGAGGCAAATGAACGTTAAGAGGTTATCTCAGGCAGAATTGGAACACTATTACAAAAGAACTCTACGTAACCATTTTTGGGTTAATGGCAAGTCGGGACAAAGCAAGATTCACGATTTTCGTGTTGGCGTCGCCGGATTAGGTGGGATGGGATCTAATATAGCCGAGATTTTTTGTCGACTCGGTGTGGGAGCTATGCGGGCCACAGATCCTGACACCATTGAAAGAACTAATATAAATCGTCAAGTCATTGCGTTCGAGGATACGGTGGGACACAAAAAAGCGGAAGCTTCTATTAATGAGCTGCGCAAAATTTCGTCTGATATCAATTTGGAATTTTCGACTGTGGGGATCCAAGAAAATAATGTGGAAGCTTTTGTCAGTGGGCTGGATGTTATTATTAATGAAATCGACGTTTTTCATATCGATAAACAGATACTTTTGCTTGAAGCTGCGCGTAGAAGAGGAATCCCTGTCTACACGACCTTAGTCGTAGGGCTGGGTGTGCATTTATACAAATATGATCCAGCGGGGTCTTATACCCCTAAAGATTTTTTGGAAATTATAACTGTTAATAAAGATGTGCAAACATTAATTGATCGATTGGGGCAGCCACTTCCTGTTTATCTACAGGGAAATACATTGAAAGATTTTGTGAAGGAAGTGGGTGATGGCAATGTTCCTATTTTTGGAGCGAGTACCTACCTGGGACAATCATTGTTGGCGATTCGTGTATTGTTCGACTTTGGATTTTTAAGAATTGAAAACAACATACCTAAAACACCAAGTCTGCCTCAATTTCTTGTACTTGATCCTCTCACTTTGCAATTTGAGGTCGCCGAGGTGGACAGGACGTAATATGACTGCGGTTCAAAAAAATAGTCTCTTTCTGCATATGGGGCCAGGGTTTCATGCACAGATTGAGGGCGAGCTGTTTTCAACGGCGCACCCGGATGTTATTTTTTGGAGCCAACCAAAGGTTTCTTCGTTTGCACTTTTACGAAGTGAGGTCGAGGCCTTCGTAAGTAGTTTGCCAAGCGAAAAAATTGATCTGATTGCGCACAGTTTTGGGGCGCAGCTAGTTTTGGGTTTAATGCAGAAACTTCCACAGAAGATTGGTCGTATTACTCTTTTAAATAGCGCCGTGGATCCATTTGAGTGCTTTTTGAATTTAGGTTTACAGTTAAGAATTGTGACGCCGGCGCAGTTGCGGGACATACGTGCCGGTGATGTTGCTAAAAAAATGGAGTATATATTTAAAGTCGCAACAATGCCTGGGTTTGACGATCATTATTGGTACTCTGGTCAAAAAAAGAAAGACTTTGCAGAGATTTTCGCCCGATTTCCCCAGCTTGATGTTGGTGTATTTGCAGAAATTTTCTCGGATTATCTGCGCTCGCGAATCCAATTTCTAGACTCTATAAAACCTTGGGATAAAAGCGTGGAAATATATACCAGTGAAAATGACAATTTACTGGACTTTGAAAAAGACGTTTTTCCATGGAAACAGTTTTTTCCAAAAGCGAGGTGGGTCATGCTGAAGAATTCAGGGCACTATGCTTTGTTTGAAGACAAGGCTCTATCTGCGACTGTTTTTCAGAGACACAGAAAATTAGACGGATTTTAAACACGACTTTTTCTATACTACACGAACAGTAAATTATTAAACTATAATAGTTTGCATGGGAGGACTCTTATGTCTAATTTGAGATTGGTAGTTCTTGATTACGCTCTTAAACACATACAAAATCAAGCAACTCGGCAAGCATTAAATGATTTAGTCGTAATGAAACAGGTCAATTTTCAGCGAACTGATCCGAACTATGTGGTCACCGATAAACATGATATTATTGGAACTCATTATTTAGTATATGATACAAGTGATTTATATGAGCCAAAAGTAGTGTTTGCTTTACGTACTACGTATGGCGATCGGTCTCAGCAGCACCGATTGAATACTCCATTTCAAGATTTACTACCTAAAATATCGGATCGTTTGCAGACTGCGTATCAAGATTTTTACAAGACTAGGCCAGTTGTTGTGGACTGTAATTCTTGGTGTGTTGATCCTCAATTTTCTAAAAAATCATCAGGTTTAAAGTTGGCCGATATTGGTTATGCAATGGTATTTTTGCATTTAACCCGGATGGGGCACAACCATTTTATAGGTTGTACCAACGAACGTTATCGGGCTAGTCGTTGGTTGGAAAGCGTCGGTAGTTATACGCGTGGTTACGAATTTGTTCATCCCGTGGTGCCAGATCCTCATATGATGATCATGATTGAAAAATTTGATGAAGCGCATATGAAGACGGTTTATGAAGAAAACAAAGAATTATTCGACCAGCTGTACGACCTTGTACCAGAGAATAGTCCCTATTCAGATATGCCTATGGCCATTCAGCAAATATTTTATGGAGCTAGGTTAGGGAAAGCAGCGTAAGCGGTGATCTTGGAAATGTGACCGTGCAAACAGAATGTATCCCGTCAGGCTTTACCTGATGGGATACTGTTGGAATTACGGGAGGTAGGCCAGACAGATATGGAAACCAACCCAGCAACAGTTGACGGTAGCGGAAAAGTTTATTCATTTTGCATTCTTGCCACTCAAAATGATTATGAATTTCATAAGGAAGAAACGTAATCATAGAATAATGATTTTTGTCTAATTCGGATTTATAAATAAAGTTGTCATCAAACAACTTAAAGTTATTTGCCAGTGTTAGATAGCAATCGTAATAATTTGTTGCTTGTTTGAATTTCATAAATAACGGGGATTCAGACCAGCTTAAAAATAGAAGACCAGAAAGGGAATCAACTTCATTTTGAGTGAAACCTTGAGATTCCAAAATAGCGAGTAAATCGATGAAATAATTTAAGCTAATTCGGTTGTTCAGGTTTTGATAAAATAAAGGTGAAACATTTAATTTGTATGCAATAGAATCCGCAAAGTGTTGGCCGCGTGAAATGGCTAGATATTTGAAAATATGCGCGGACGTGCGGATATAGCTAAATTGATTGTGAGAGTATTTTTCTGGCAGAGCCAGTGGATCTACAAAAATACGGGTACGTAAGGATTCGGCATCGTATTTACCCAACATAATTTGTTCTTCTGTAACTCCTAAAAACTGAGCAACTGTTTTCAATTGAATTTTGGAGGCACAAAGCTCGCCATAGGAACTCCACCACTGTAAAAAGTCCGAGCTAGACATTCCCAGCGCCTCGGGCGCTCGATTTAAAGGTAAGCCTGTGTCTAAAATTAAATTGCGGACGCTTTCGCTTTGGGATTTAAGCAAAGAGCTAGGCTGGGTAATTTTCATCAATTTCCTTGTAGAGGCTCATTAAATATTGAACGTGTGTGATTCGACTCATTTCGATAAGGGAATTTGAGTCGAGTTCAAAATAGCTGATAAAAAAATCAAATTGCTCTTGAGAAAGATTTTTATGGCCAGTTTCGATCATCCGCAAAACTCTGGGGGACAGACCGGTAGCAAGAGACACATCTTCGTAGGATCGGCACATTTCTCGGCGTTTTTGACTAATATGCAAGCCAAGAATCTTTTTAAAAAAACGCTTGTTAAAGCTAGAAAGCTTATCGATTTGCATACATTGTCTATAAGCTTTTTTGCTTCTTTTTTCCACTTATTTTTAAGAAACATCAAAAGTTTGCTTTTGTTGCGGTAGTTTTTGGGTTCTAGGTAGAAAAGTGTCAACGGTGTAGACAGTTTCTTGCCAAGAGTTTAGACAGGCATCCGAGGTTTTTAAATTGCAGAAATCAATTGCACGAATATGTGAATAAAGTAAAATGGTTTAATGACGACGCAAAGTAAATTAGGTGAAATATATAAACGGGTTTTGTTGATTGAAGACAATAGTGAAATTTGCGAGTTTTACAAAGATTTTTTTGATTCAGAAGGTCTATCAATCGATATTTTTAATCAAATTCCTTGGGATCAGAACGAACTCACAGACTCTTATGATATCCTTATTTGTGATTGGCTTGTGGGTGTTCAATCCTCGCAGCTTTGGCTGACAGATCTATATGATAATTGTAAATTACCAGACGTGACATTGGTATCTACGGGAATGTTTGGGGTGGAAGATGAGATTTCTCATCTTCCCGTAAAGGTTATTTATAAACCTTTTGATTTTGAATATCTAAAAAAAGTTATTGTTCAATATAACCAGTTTTAATGTCGATGATGTCACCGGGATTAATATTGAGAGTAGCGAAAGGATCCGTTAATCTGCGTCCATTTATGGACAGAGTGGGTGCAATAAAATTGATTTTGTTTTTACCCAGTTTCAATTTGGCAGGAAAGCTGGGGTTAATGAACGCGAATGTCACAGGATTTATACAAGAAAATTGCAAGTGATTTTGATAGTCATTCACTTCTTTAGCTTTTGAGGAAGGGAATTCAAGTTGACATAGTTTTACCTCTAAACCTAGGTCTGCGAATTCCGTATAATCAGGAATACTTTCTGCCCCCGGAGTGGGGCGCGAGTTCAATAAAATTTCGAAACCATTGGTTACAGCCATCGACCCAACAGGTTTAGCGTTGGGAATAGCAAACTGGCGAGTTCGATTTAAGTTTTGCAGTTGGAAATGGGGTTTGGCGATCATGTATGGCTTTAAGGAACTTCGATCTACGACACAAGCCATTAAAGCCTGGTTGATTAAATCAGGTCCGCAATAGTCGGAATAAAGTTTATTAGAAATGTTTTTAGAATTTATAAATGATTGGGTTGGCTTGGCAATTTGGAATAAAGCAAAAGTAGCATCGTTCATCATATCGCTAAACTGAAAATAGTCTGCAAAAAAATAAAAACAGATCGAATCCGTAGTGGAGTCGGACATTTGAATGAGATTGTGCGATGTTGTTCCTTGGAAATCAATGCGTATCCCCAATTCAGATGTCGAGGCTTTAATTTTCAAGTTTGAAAGTGGCGCAAATTCGTATTCAGTTTGCGAGGACGAGTAGGCCTTGGATTTTATAGATTTTAATGCGCTTTGGGCCGAGGAACTTAAGAAGTATTTCTGTAACTCTTTGCTGGAAAAATTCTTATTTGCTTTAAGCAGTCTCTTGAAATCTAATTGGAACAATTCAATTTTTTGAATTGTTTTCGTTATAAGAGAATTGACTTCCTTTGGGCAGTCCGGCTGGCTAGTTAAGTTTTCAAGAAGTTGAATGTTAATTCGGCGATTTTCAACAATTGGGACTGGTGGTATTTTAATTACTTTTTGTGAAAAATCCCAGGGTAGATTAAAAACTTCTTCAATAGCAAAATGAAATGACTCAACTGAAAATAAAAACTGAATTCGATTTGAGCCGCCACAACCCAAAAGTGAATCATTATGTGCGACCACCAGTGATTCGCTCCATGGGAAAAAATTCTTAAGAGCTTTAAGGCCACTCATCAAACCAACTGAATTGCTAGAGCAACTAGTTTTTGTATGTAAACATTTAAAATCAGAATTAAATATTGCGACACTTTGAAATGGTCGGCTGATCGATTTAAGAAAAAAGTGAAAATCAGAAGTGCGTATTTCCATTAGTTCGCTCGCGTTCGGCCTTGAAGAAGAGCCAAGTGGGCTTTCAATAGTTTTTTCTGAGAAACAAAGACTGTATTTTTTGTATTAAAAATTTCCTTCGCGCGTCGTTCAAAGCTTGGAGGAAGGTCTCCGTAAAAAACAACAGTCTCGGTGTTAATTAAAAGACTAGATTCAATCAGTATTCTGTCCCATATTACGGTCTTAAACTCATCGAATGTTTTTTCAGTTGCATGCGGTCCCGTCGAGGATCGAGCGAGTGCCCAAAAAGAATCGCGAATCTTTTTTTGTAATTCGGGGGTTGAAAACTCGGCATTCAGGATATCATAAACGCAAGGGATCTTGCCGCGCCCCAAGCACATAGGTCCCGGCTCAAAACTTTCTTCCGATTGGCTGATCTCGATATCTTCAAATGAATTTAAATGAAATGAATTTGTCGGTTGGATTTCTAAATCAATGCGCTTGCGGGCTACTAGCGAGGTCGCTCCCCAAGGGCTTTGCCAAGGTTCGATTTTATTGAGCCAAACCGAAAAGTTTTCTAAGCCTAAATGGACAACTGAAAATTGATCGGGCAGTTTCAATTCGCTTTTGCCTACTTCAAAGAATGCATCCTCTAAGGCGAATAAGCCGGACAAAATGTTGCGAGAACCTTTGCCTTCAAAACTATTGTTTACAAATGATATATTTTCGATAGTTGTGAACTGTTGAAGAGTCTCTACAATCTCGCTTCTCATTTCGTTAAAGGTTCCGGCTAGGGAAGCTTCGATCAAGCATGTTCGCCAATCAACGGCACTGCTATCTTTGCTTGTTTCCAATCGATCAAAAACTTCAAATTGGTTTTCGATCAGAATTTTTTTCAACAAGTTGTGATGGATTGGGTTCTTATGTGCATTCACTAAATTCAAACAGACGCGTTTGGCTTCTTTCTTTTTCAAGCTTTCAATAAGTTCATTCACTTCATTGAGGTCTATGGGCAATTGCACGTTTCCATCATAAGAAATTTTTTCGTTAACCGGGAATATCATGTCGAAGGATGACAAATCAGGAGCCGATTTTAGGAAAAACAAACTTTCATTTTTATTATAGTGATGCGAACCTAACCAGTTTTCAAAACCTTTGGTCACAACTTGCGCAACAGATCCACCTAATTTGTATTTAAAAATACGTTCTAAGTAACGATAGCTTACAAAAACAGAATCAATTTTAACTTCGCCAAAATTTTGAACGAGTTTTGGAAATTTGTTTTTAAAAGGATCTTTTATATTAAAAAAAGAGCCGCTAAATAAAATAGTACCGGACGGTCGTTCCGTAAAAATGACTTCGTAAAAGGATTCACCAAAAAAAAGACCGACATCAACCTGTTTAGTCATAAAAAGTAATTGAATCCAGCAGATATCTGATAATATAACTGCTGTCTAGATGAAAATTCCTGATTATATAAATCACCTGACTGCATACAAACCAGGCAAGCCGATCGAAGAGACTCAGCGAGAGTATGGTTTGAAGCAAGTTTTTAAGCTGGCCAGCAATGAAAATCCGCTTGGCCCAAGCCCACTTATACGAAAAGCACTTGAAAAAGCGATTGCGAATCAACATCTTTATCCGGACCCTAGCCAATATGAATTATTGCAAGCTGGGACAAAGTTTTGGAATTTGAAGACGGAAAATATTTCATTCGGTAACGGCACAGATGAGATCATTGATTTTCTTGTTCGCATTTTTTGTAGAACAAAAGATCAAATTTTATTCCCATTGTATTCGTTCCAAGCTTATGAAGTAACGGCGGGAGCCTGTCAGGTTGAGTGCGTGCGTGTACCCTTGAAAGATCAATGGCATTTTGATTTGGACAAGACGATTGAGGCATTTGAAAAAAACAAAGAAAAAATCAAGATTGTTTTTATTGCAAATCCAAATAATCCCACGGGGACTTATATGGACGCCAAAACGGTAAGATCATTTTTGGATTACTTCCGTAAGCAAAAAGATGTGTTGATTGTTTTTGACGAAGCCTATTTCGAATTTACACGCGCTCAGGATTACGAGTCGGCCGTTCAGTATCTTCCCAGTACCGAAAACTTGGTGGTATTAAGAACATTTTCCAAAATTTTTGGTATTGCAGGATTGCGATTGGGGGCGATGCTGGCGAACGCGCCTATCGTGCAGGCCTATAATAAAATGAGAAAACCTTTTAATGTCAGTGGCTTGGCTCAGGTGGCGGGTGTTGCCGCCATGGCAGACCAAGATTTTATCCGTCAAACTCAGCAGATCACTTGGTCAGGTTTAGACTATTATTACGGTGAATTAACGCGATTGAAAATTGATTATATCCCATCAGAAGGAAATTTTGTTCTGATCGACACTCAAACAGAGGCCAGTGTTGTTTTTGAACAACTTTTGCGTCGTGGGATTATTTTGCGACCCGTAAAGAATTACGGTTTGCCAAATCATTTGCGCATGAGTGTCGGGCTAGAAATAGAAAACCAAGCTGCGATCAAGGCTCTTGCCGAGGTTCTGCGTGGCTAAGGCACCCGTTATCGTTACTATTGATGGCCCAGCGGCAAGCGGTAAGTCTTCGGTGAGTCGAGAGATTGCGCGCAAACATGGTTGGAAATGGGTGTCGACAGGAGCGTTCTATCGTGGTCTGGCTTTTGTCGCTTTGAAAAAACAAATTGAGTTGGATGATACTCAGGGTTTAGTTGATCTTTGCAACAGTGATGAGTGGTCTATTGAGTTAACGCCAACAAAAACCGAGGTCGTTTTTCAAGGAGTGGACGTCACAGATCAAATCAATCACGAGGACGTGGGCAGTTTTGCCAGTCGAATTAGTCATCATACCAATGTTCGAAAAGCTTTGCTGGCAGCCCAACGAAATTGTGCTGTTGGACAAATAGGCTTGGTCGCCGAGGGACGTGATTGCGGCACCGTGGTTTTCCCTGAAGCACCGATCAAGGTCTATCTAACAGCTAAAAGTGAAAACCGTGCATTGAGACGAGCTTTAGAGCATGGTTCGGATGTTCAAGAGATTCAAACAGCACAAAAAATCAGAGACCAGCAGGATTCATCAAGAAAGACGGCTCCTTTGCAAATCCCTGAGAATGCGCTGGTCATCGATACGACAGAGCTGGATTTAGTGGGCGTTGTAGCGGCCGTCGATCGACATATTCAAAAAATAATGACTCAATTATAAAAACCTAAGCATGCCTTGGCGGAGTTCGTTTTTTTCTTGCTGGTGAACGTAAGGGCTTTCAATGCTTTTTTGATTTTGCTTTCATCGGTATCCGGCTTCCATGTACGGATGCCTTCAATCAACAGATGCAAGCTGATAGAGCCAGACAGACTTTTTGCCTGAGCGATCTTAAAAACATCGGCTATGATTTTTTCGGGTTTGAATTCTTCGTGATTGTAGAGTTCCTCAAAAAGAACATGCGACATTCCCAAAGCCTCACGTTTTTTTGCCAAGAAAACCGCAATAATTCCAGTTGCGGTTGGTGTGGCCATAGATGTGCCCGACATTTTATTTCGACTGACGGGATTGGTAATCGCCAAACTTTGCGCCAGAGCGGTGGTGGCGCTGGTCAAACCTGTGTTTAATTTTTTCAAGAACTCGTAGGCGGCCATCGATTTTGGATTGTTTAAATCTCGGATGAGGTCTATTTCAACAGAGCTTAAGTCCTTCAGCGGGGCAAAGTTTTCTTTTAAGGCTGCGTCCACTTGGGCTTGATGCCAAGAACTTTGGCGTGGTGGAACGGCGGCCATGATTTCTTCACCCGTCGAAAAAATTTGCGGGATACGGGAGTCCAAAAGAAAATTTGAAAAGCTGGTTAAGGTTTTCTCGTTAGGGTTTACACTGCCGACACCCATCACATTTTTAACTACATTGTTAGGAGCATCGGCTACACCTTTTTGCGCGGCGATTTTAATCAGGCGCTCGGATGTGATGCCGACGGGAAACGCGGACTTGGAGACCCCATCTACCCACGCACCGTCGTTGCCATTGGCGACCATAAATAATGTCCCGGGGGCGTGGTCACGAATAGTTTGACCCATTTTATATCGCACAAATTCCGAATATATGTCGCTGGCGATCGCGGCCCATTTTTGTTTCGAGTCGTGATTTTTCTTGAACATTGTACCTAAAGAAACATTAGTCAGTAATAATTTTGCGTTACCGGCTTCCTGTATGCCCTTGAATACTTCGTCGATGAAAATTAAATTCAATGGATTCGCCTCGGCGTAGGCGCGCATTTCTTTCAATAGGCGGCTTTCGGTAATATTATTTTGTTTGTATTCTTTGCCGATTTGCTGAACTAAGTCTTGGATCAGAGGTTCTTTCAGCCACGTTTTAAATTCAGTTTCTAGTCCGGCGGCTAATTCACGGTATTGTTCGGGCGAGGCCACGGACTGCGTGGTTGCTTTTATGGGGTAGATGCGAATGTTTTTATGTTGTCGCGCGATGGTCGAGGCCACATGAGTGTGATGACTGTTCGATAGGCTGGCTGAATCGATGTAAGGATGCATCGTTCGAACAATCCAACGACGTTTTTGGGAATCATAGGCGGCCCGTTCTGCAGGATCCGTTTCATATTTATACAAATAATCCAATACAGCGTTCAAAGAATCGAGCGCCCCTTTGGCTTTGGCAACTTTCAGTTTTTGTGGTTCAGAAACTTTAGGCAGTGTCTCTATATTTTCGAGTCCCTCTTTGATTTTTTGTTTAGCTAGGAAAAGCTGCTGATCCAAAGGCAGTTCAGGGTGTTGACTCATTTTGCTGACTAGTTGTTTAAGATCATACAGAGGATCGAATGCGTCGTAACCCAACATTATAAAAGCGCCGGCATTTTTTAGAATGGCATCGGCAGATCGAGAGAGGGAGTCTTGCGTAATTTTTATGGGATCGGGTTTGGTTGAGGACGAATGGTATTTTAAAAATTCTTTCAGTTGCTGGCGATTTTTTTTGATCTTGAATTCGCTATCGACGCGCTCTAAACTGGATTTTACGAGTTCATAGAAAAGATCAAAGTGCTCCAAGAGAAACGCTGAATCAACATTGGAAGGTAAGTTTTCACTTTTTACGAATTCCCATGGTTCTTGGAGCGCTTTTAGGCTTTGCTCACTAAATATTTTTTTTGGATCAGGGGTGGTGGCCGTCAAAACCTTATTTTCTGCTAGGCTCTTGCGATACTGTTCTAATCGTGCAAATTCTTCTTGCTCTTGAAGCCAAGTCTCAAACCCAAAAACGGTGAATGTGCCACTGGTAACTTTTGAGAAGTAACTTGAGCTGAGCGCGGGGGATTCCGCGATTCCCTGCAGGAGCAGCTGGGTAAATCGCTCGTTAACTTGTTTCATGTACTGTAATGGTGATGCCTTTTCGCCATAGATGAGGCCATTCTTAACGGCCTCCGCACCGTAAGAAAACAGAGTGGGGTCAACCATCATATAGGAGGGCATCGAGTCGGCGCCCATGATATCGCGACCCACAGCTATGACTTTGCCATCTTTCATTTTGTAAGCCAGTTGGTCTATCAGGTCGGGATGAGTAAGATCCAGACCTGAATCGATGACTCCGACCGGAATCAGGTCGGCTGGGTTTTCTTTGGCCAATCGATCGGCGATTCGTTTATTCAGTTCGGGCGTGAATTCTCGTTTTTGATTGGCGATTAACTCGAGTGCGCGAGGGAGTTTCTTGCTGGCAAAGCTGTCTCGGGGATTTTGGCCTACCAGAAGACGGCATGAATTCAAAAGTAGAAAGAAAGCCAGGGTGACACTCAAAAATAATCGATTCGCACGCATAGCTAGATCTCCAAGGGGTAAAAAGAATCATGTGACTATACTGGTTTTCAGAAAATTTTCAGCTGTAGTGTTTTAGACGAAGTGACGAAATATGCTTGTGGCTTTGTCCTTCAAGTGAGGTCAACCTAAGGGGGCAATAAGGCTAACGAGTTCATCTAAGATCTGCTAATAATCTGATATCATTGATTTTTTGAGAAAACGGATCAAAGTTGGCACGCGAATGTACGTGTGTTCTAGGGGTGCTGTATGGAGAAAGTCAGGGGGGGGGGCTATCTGGCTTGCTGAGCTTGTCGATTTCGATTGGACCATTTCCGTAAGAAGCTAAAAACCCTTTGACTTTGATTCGTCGCCCCCATTACAACCAAGCTTCATTAGAAATCTTATAGGCCCAATAAGAGGCCTTTAGATCGGGGAGGATCAATCAATTTCTATGGCAAAACAATTAAATAAAACGGAAACGGAAAGACAAAAGGTGCTAGCTATCCTAGACGCCGAAGACGAAAAAGTATTATCTGGTGGAGTTTATGGCTCTACAAAAAGTTCAGACTTCGACAAACTTTTCACAGACTCAGTTCGTGAGCAGGATTTCAAAGTCGGGGACGTAGTTACCGGGACCGTAGTTGAAGTTCAGAGTGATTATGTACTAGTAGACATTAATTACAAATCTGAAGGCCTAATTGATATTAACGAATTCAGAGTATTAGATGGCGTTCGCGATGTTAAAGTGGGCGATAAAATCGAAGTATTAATTGATCGTATCGAAAATGAAAATGGCATGATCGTGTTATCTAAAGATAAAGCGGACATGTTGCGAGCATGGACGGACATCACTAAAGCGGCAGAGAACGAAGAAGTGATCGAAGGTACTGTGATCGCCAAAGTAAAAGGTGGCTTACAAGTCGATATCGGCGTGAAAGCATTCTTGCCTGGTTCACAAATTGATCTAAGACCGGTTCGTAACATGGACATCTTCTTAGGCAAAAAATACAAATTCAAAGTTATCAAGTTCAATAAAAAACGTGGTAATATCGTTCTTTCTCGTCGAGCGTTGCTTGAAGAAGAAAGAGAAAATCTTAAAACACAAACTATTGATCAAATGCGTGAAGGTTCAATCGTTGCTGGTCTGGTTAAGAACATCACTGATTACGGTGCGTTCATTGACTTGGGCGGTATGGATGGGCTGTTGCACATTACAGACATGAGCTGGGGTCGTATTAAGCACCCATCAGAAGTGATCAATGTGGGTGATGAAATCCAAGTGAAAGTATTGAAATACGATCAAGAAAAACAACGTGTTTCTTTAGGTCTAAAACAACTTCAGCAAGATCCTTGGGAGTCCGTAGCGGCTACATACCCAGTTGGTAAAAAAGTTAAGGGTAAAGTTGTTTCTGTTACTGAATACGGTGCATTCGTAGAGTTAGCTGAGGGTGTTGAGGGTTTAATCCACGTTTCAGAAATGAGCTGGACTAAACGTGTAAAACACGCGAACCAAATCGTACAACCGACTCAAGAAGTCGAAGTGCAGGTTCTGGAAATCGACAACGAAAATCGCAAGATCTCTTTAGGTATGAAACAACTTATGGCGAATCCTTGGGTTGAGTTGAAAGATACTTATCCTCCAGGAACAATTATCGAGGGTGAAGTTAAATCGGTCACTGATTTCGGTGTGTTCATTGGTATTGAGGACGGTATTGACGGTCTAGTTCATATCTCTGATTTCTCTTGGACTAAACGTGTAAATCATCCTTCAGAGATGTTTGCTAAAGGCCAAAAAGTACGAGCGGTTGTTTTAGGTGTGGACATCGAAAACGAACGTTTCAGCTTGGGTCTAAAACAGCTTGAAAATGATCCATGGTCAAATATCGAAACTAAATATGCTATCGGTACTCAACACGACGTGAAAGTAACCAAAGTTGCTGATTTCGGCGCGTTCGTAGAACTTGAAAGTGATATTGAAGGTTTGATTCATGTTTCTGAATTGACGACTGACAAAATCGCTAAGCCAGAGGATTTTGCTAAAGCTGGTCAAACTTTGAAAGCAGAAGTGATTTCAATCGATAAAGATGCTCGTAAAATTGGCTTATCTTCTAAACTTGTTAAATTGAGAGAGCAAAAAGCTGATGTTGACGATTATGTTAAGAAGGCGACTGCGTCTTCTAAAACAAGCTTCGGTGATGTTTTCGCAGATGCTCTAAAAGGTGTTAAAACAGATAATAAAAATTAGGTTGGTTCTCGGTGAGCGTCTAGGTGCTCATCATGACGTATCATATTAAATTTAAAAAGGACTCTTCGGAGTCCTTTTTTTTTGCTCTGGTCATATTGAGTTTCTTGAGTATAAAATTAATGATCAACACCGTTGTTAGATTTTTTCTATGGAGAAAGAATGAAAAAGAGTTTTTTTACGAAGTTAATAGTTATTGCCTTGGTATTTTTTGTTTTAGGATTTTTACTAAAAAAGGGCGGCTCATTTTTTAGCTCGAGCGACGATGATGTTAAGCTAGATGTCTCTAAAAACAGTATTCTTCATATGGAGCTTTCCGGCGTTATCATGAATGGTAAGCGCTTTCTTAAAAATTTAAAAAAATATAAAGATGATAAAAATATCAAAGCGATTGTTATTAACGTGAATTCTCCGGGAGGTTCTGTTGGGCCATCTCAGGAAATTTTCACGGAAATTAAGCGTGTGCGTGAAGAAACCAAGAAGCCAATTATTTGTGTCTCTACGGGAATTATGGCTAGTGGCGCTTATTACTCGGCGATTGCGTGCGACAAAATTGTCGTTGCTCCTGGTGCCTTGGTCGGGTCTATCGGTGTCATTATGGAATTTGCTAATTTGGAAAAATTGTATGATTGGGCAAAGGTTCAGAGGTTCACTATTACGTCAGGAAAGTTTAAAGACTCTGGGAATGAGTTTCGCCCGATGCGTGACGATGAAAAGGCGTTATTCCAAAATATGATTGCCGAAGTTTATCAGCAGTTTCGAACAACCGTGAAAGATGCGCGAAAGTTGAGTGACAAAGTGATGGATGAGTATGCAGATGGCCGAGTGTTTACTGGCACCACGGCGGTAAAAATGGGTTTTGCGGATCAAGAAGGAACTTTTGAAGATGCTGTGGCGTTAGCTGCTAAAGATGCCAATTTGGGCAGTGATTTTGAAGTGATTGAAATTCCGAAACGTCGACGAACTATTTTTGATTTTGGTGATAATAGCGAAGACGATCCTGTAAACACATTGAAAGAATTGAAAGGGGCATTCACCGATAAAGCAATTGGTGAATCCGTCGAGAAGGTATTTCGTATGAAATATCTGAACCAGCCGATGATGATTATGCCTGGGTTTTGGAATCAATAAGCCTGAAATATGAAAGTAAAAAAGGGAAATAGAAAAAAAGTATCGAAAAGTAGGTCGTCGTCGGCACAAGCTGCTGCTGGTGATTATGATTTGAGGCGTATTTCCTTGGTAAAAAATATTTTATTTAAACCGGAACGTTACAAGTATATTCGTAAAAAAGAGAAAGTAGACGGTTGCGTATTCTGCTCTTCGTCTCGGAAAATAGCATTTGAAACATTATGCATTTATAAATCTCGGTATTCGATGATTGTTTTGAATAAGTTTCCATACAATAGCGGTCATTTGCTGGTGTTGCCGCAACGTCATTGTGGAGACCTATTGACGTTGTCCCCAAATGAATACGAAGACTTGATGTCAACGTTGAGGGTTGCGTGCAAGGCGGTCACTGATGTTTATGCGCCTTCAGCCTATAATTTAGGAATGAATCATGGATCTTCGGCCGGTGCAGGAATTCCTGATCATTTGCATTTTCATGTGATTCCTCGATGGGCCGGAGATTTGAATTTTTTCCCTCTCATTGCTCAGACAAAAGTCGTTATTGAAACTCTTGAGCAGACATACCAGAACTATTTAGGTTATTTTAATAATAGGGTTTAACTATGAATTATCGTCCATCACAAGTGTCTATGTCTGTTCCTCCTTTTCCTCCGGCGGTTAAGTGGATTATGATCGTGACGGTAGCGATTTGGTTTATCGGACAGGTTTTACTTGAAGGGTATTTGGGAGTTCCCCTGACGGAATATTTTAGCCTTCAGCCGGGACAAGTATTGTTTGATTATTCTGTTTGGCAACTCGTTACCTATATTTTTCTGCACTCCCAAACGCAAGTGACTCATATTGTTTTTAATATGTTGATGTTGTGGTTTATGGGAGCCGAGCTTGAAACCCGTTGGGGAACTAAGTCGTTCGTAATGTATTATATTATAAATGGTGTTGGGGCGGCATTGATCTATATTTTGGGTGTCGCTTTGTATGCATATTTTTCGGGATCTCAACGGGCATTGGCTATCCCGGTCGTTGGGGCCAGCGGTTCTTTGTTTGCGTTGATGTTGGCCTATGGCTGGCTCTTTGGGGATCGCATTATCTATTTTTTCATGGTTTTCCCCATGAAGGCTCGTTATTTCGTGATGATCTTGGGATTTATTCAGGTGTCCTCGTTATTGACGACGGGAGTTGCCGGTGGAGAGGTTGCTCATTTAGCCCACTTAGGGGGCATTATTTCTGGGATAGTCTATATTCTCTTGTGGGGTTTTTATAAGACTCGCCAGCAAGAAACTAAACTTAGCAAAAAGAAGGGCAACCTTCGTCTGATTGTGAATAATGATGGCGATGATGGAAGCAAAAAACGAGACCCTCGTTATTGGAACTAGGCACGTAAGATATCTGGTATTCTAATTTACGCTGGACCAAGCCTGAAAAATAAGCTAATTATCAGGATTCAAGAAAAGGAAGGCCTATGTCATTAAGTGATTCTTTAAAAAAACTGAAATTTGATACGCGTTTAACAGAATGGTACATAAAGAACAATTTATTGACTCAAGAGGAGCTTACAAAAGTTCTGGATGCTTTGCCAGATGTTGCTGCCAATATTGATATCTCTGCGGAGGACGATGATGATGTTACTCCTGAAGAGACTCACTAGTTCTTTCTAATAGCGTCTTGTACAGCAGAAGTGGGTGTTTGTTGATCGGCCTGCTTCTGAGTGATTTCAAACCCCTCTGGATTAGCTTCTTTCCAGTCTTCGCTGATAATTTTGTAGTTTCCATCGATTTTTAGTGCATGGATTGTTTTAATGCCGAAATCTGTATGCTTGTTGCTTTGGTATTTTTGTAATGTTTTAATGATCAGTTGATCGTTATGAATCAACAGAAAAGGTTGATCAAACGATACATTAATATATTCGTATTTTCCAATTAAGCCCTCTTTATACTTTTTCCATCGTTTTTTATTGTAGCCTAGGGATTTAAAGCCTTCGTCGTAAAAGTCGATATATTTATCGATAGACTTGCTTTGCCAAGCTTCTCGCCACCCATTGATAAAGGCATGGATTTCACTTTTCTTTTTTTCATGTTCGCTTGTGGCGACAAATTTGATCTGATCAAAAATGAGAATGGGGGTTTCTTTGAGTTGAATGTATTGGGTCAGTTTTTCAATTACATCATTGCGCACCACTACGCACCCACGAGAACCTCGAGTGAGTGGAACACTGTCGGGAATTGAATGGAGCCAAATGCCACTGCCCGTTTTTCGAGTGCGCATATCAAATATGTTAGGGTAGTCCATCGTGAACGCCATCTTGCCATAGGTATCAAATGGAATCTCTGGTGGTTTTTTTAAATGTTGAAAGAAGTAAATGCCTTCCGGCGTCCTGTGGTCATTCTCTTTCATTTTATTGCCGCCATTTTTTCCGATGTCGGCGGGAAACTCACCTACTTTTTTAATTCGCGAGTCTTCGCGTTCGTAGAGAAATAAAGTGCGTAAACTTTTGTCGACGAGAAAGACATATTTTGCAAAGGCTTTTGTGCTGGCGATTTGAAGTAGTTGTTCGGGCATCAACGACTTGTCGATTGTCTCAGAAGTAGATTTTTTTTCAGAAGTTTCTGATTTTCCAGGCAGACTTCCGAATGTCAAAAACAACGACAAAAAAAGAATAAAAGTGATTTGTGAATTCTTATTCATATGTATGTCATTCTATTGAATCGTTATTCGTTAAAAAGCGCAAGTCTGGAAAAAGGTCAAGTTATTGATATTTTTATTATTTTTACTTAACAGTAGTCCAGCCTAAGAAATCTTTGTTTTCAGACCTAAGGTCTTAGGACTTTCTTCCGAAATAACACGTGTGAGGTGTTCATGGCTGAAGAGAGCAAAGACGGGCAACCCAAAGCTGAGGGCAAAAAAGTTGATATCAAGAAAATTCTGAACCTGGTCTTTGTTGTGATAAATATTGGGGTCGGTGGTTTTGGACTTTTTATGACGTACAAGGGGACGTTGGGCTGGACTAATCCCAAGATTACGGAAGAGGACTTAAAAAGACAAATCGCTTCAGAGGCGCCAAAAGACATTGTGGGGCCATTTATCTACACGATGGACAAGTTTACGGTAAATTTAGGTGGGCAGCCCAAGCGAACCATTCGCTTAGAGGTAAACTTAGAGCTGTTGGATCACGAAGGTTTTGAAGAAATCATCAATACTGAAAATCGAGCACGTGCTCGGGACAGAATTGTGGATTTGCTAAACTCTAAGACTTTCAACGATGTGGAAACATTGCAGGGAAAGTTATTTTTGAAAGAGAATATCGCATACGAGATTAATCAAATTCTGCCACGCGGTTCAATTAAAGATATTTATTTTACTGAATTCGTTGTTCAGTAATTTACCTAATGATTAAAGTGCCAGTTTGGCTGCAAAAAATTGCGCAATCCTTGACCATGAATTGAATAGTCCTTAAGATGGCTTAGATGATGTCAAAGTGTAATCTGGCCGTTTTTTTATTGAGTTTATTTATGGGGGCGTCAAATGTTTGTGCGCAGACAAAGACACTGTCCCGTATTCAGTTTTCTGTAGTTAAATACAACCTGGCAAATGGTCTAACTGTTATTCTACATGCGGATAATTCTTTGCCATTAGTCAGTTATCACACCTGGTATAAAGTGGGTTCGCGTGATGAATATGCGGGGGTGACCGGGGCGGCTCATATGCTTGAGCACATGATGTTTAAAGGCTCCAAGAGATTTCCAGGAAATGATTATGACCGTATTTTGCATGAAAACGGAATTACGAATAATGCATTTACGAGTTATGACTACACGGGGTTTTATCAATCCTTACCTAGCTCTAAATTGGATTTGATGATGCAATTGGAGGTCGACCGTATGGCGAACTTACTTTTGCGTGAAGAAGATTTAAAAACGGAAAAGGAAGTCGTCAAAGAAGAGCGTCGTTGGCGCGTGGACAATAATCCTGTGATGGCATTGTTCGAGCTGACGATGTCGACCGTGTTTAAAACACATAGTTATAAAAATCCAGTGATTGGTACGATGGAAGACATCACTAATTTCAATGTGGCTACCTTACGTAAATTCTACGAAACCTATTATGTGCCGAACAATGCCGTGCTGGTGATTGCTGGGGATATCCGAATCGCTGAAGTTAAAAAAATGATTGAAAAATATTATGGGGGCTTGGTGAAAAGGGATTTGCCAGCTCGGGATGTTAAGAAAGAAACGACGCAAACTGTGCAGTATAATGCTAAAATTAAAAAAGACGTGAATGCGAATAGTTTTAATCTGGTTTTTCAAAGTGTGCCGCAGGGGCATCCGGATTCGTATGCACTGGATTTAATTTGTACGATGTTGGGCTCGGGCAGCTCCAGTCGATTGTATAAACGCTTGATTTATTCGAAGGAATTGGCAACGGGAGTCGACTGCAGCCATTATAATTTGAAGGATCAGGGAGTATTGAATATTCACGTATCGCTTAAGCCAGGTATTGATATCGAGGATCCGTTAAATTTAGTTTATAACGAAGTTTACATGTTTAGAAATTTTCTAGTTAAAGATGCTGAATTAGAAAAGGCAAAAACATTGGCAATTAAATCACATGTGGACTCACTGAGGACGTTAGATAATAAGGCCAGGCTATTGGCCGCTGCAGAAATTTCAACGGGTAGTTACGAGACTTTATTTACTGATGTTGAAAAACTTCAAAGTGTTACGTTGGCTGACATTAAAACAGTGGCTTCGAAATATCTAAATCAGTATCAGAGATCAATAATCTCTTTGTCGCCAAAAAAATAGAGGCTTGAGCATGGTTAAATATTCAATAGGAATAATATTACTTTCTTCATTTCTTTTAAATTCATGTCAGACAACGAAAAAAGAATCCTCATCGAATTCGTCAACGGCAATTTCTGCGGCGGCACCACTGGTGGCCCGTCCTGTGGCCTCGTCGGCATTAAAGCTTAAGCCTACGAAAGAAATAACTCTTGAGAATGGTTTAAAAGTATATGTATTTCGTGATATGTCGCTTCCGCGATTTAGTGTAAATCTGATGATTAAAGTTGGCCAAAAAGATGATCCAATTGAAAAAGTTGGACTGAACTACATTACGGCCTCTTTGTTAGAGCAAGGGACCAATTCCTACACGGCCGTGCAAATCGCTGATAGAATTGCATCTTTAGGGTCAAATTTGTCTATTGCTCCTAGTGATGAGTACACATTTGTATCGATCGATGGCTTGTCGATGTCTGTGGATGCCATCGTCGATATTTTTAGTGAACTTATTTTCAAGCCCGCGTTTCCAAACAGCGAAATTATAAAAATGAAGAAAGATTTTACAGCGCAAATTAAGAAGGTTCAGGATGATGCCTCGCGAGTTGCTGATTTGGGGTTGAGTAGTTTTGTTCATAGGGGAACGGTGCTGGCCTATCCATCCATTGGGACCGAGGCTTCATTGAAGGTAATTAATAAATCAGATATTATTAAAAATTATCTAGCTAATTATCGCCCTAATAATGCAATTTTAAGTATCGTTGGCAGTATTACCGATGATGTAGAAAAGAAAATTCTTGATCGATTCAAAGCGTGGCCATCGCGAGCCCTCAAGCCAGCGGGTGTATCTGCGGCACCAAATATTGAAAATAAGAAAATGGAAACGCAGTTAAAGAAGGATTTGGTACAATCTGAAATTCGTGTGGCTTTGCCGATGATTCCTCGGAAGCATCCAGATTATTTGAAGCTTCGGTTGGCCAACGAAATTTTAGGCGGCGGATTTGTGTCACGATTAAATTCTAAAATTCGTGATCAGTTGGGTCTAACCTACGGAATTAGCAGCACGCTGGATTTAGGTTTAGACAGAGGTTATCTTTATATTTCAACCTTCACTAAAAATGAAACAACGGTTCAGGTTTTAGAGCAGATTACTGCCGAGTTGAATCGTTTAGTTACCGACGGTGTAACGGCTAAAGAGTTATCGTCGGCAAAGAATATGGTTCTTGCTCAGTTTCCTAGAGCCTTGGAAACTGTGGATCGCATTGCATTTAACTTTATGTTTTTAGATTTTTATGGTGTTGGTCATTCATATTTGTATGATTTCCAAAAAGCAATTGATCGAGTGTCGCAAGACGAGATCAATGAGGCGATCCGTAATCACTTTAAGTTAGAGAATATGAAAGTATTCGTCTTGGCAAACCCGGCTATAGAAAAAAACTTGAAAGTATTTAATTAGAAATGTCCTATTTTATTTTTTTCGGTTGCGTATGAGAATCAATAGTCCAATAGCAGCACATACCACCGACACGATAATATAAATCAGTTTATTGCTTTTTTTGTTTGCGTGATTGTCTATGGCAAGACCGCCGATGGGTTCACTGACTGGAGCTGATGGAATGGGCGCAAGTGAGTCATTGCCAGCATAATTTTGTGGGACTTGAAGTGATTTTTTGGTGACGAAAACGCTTAGAGAGTTGATCGCATTAAAAAAATCAGTCGTATATTTGGTGTAAAATTCTTTGTGTGCGCTGAATGTTACCAAAACAGCGACGTTATCTTTGATGGTGGCTACATATCGCGTATAATAGTTAGGAATTTCACTGCTCAGGTGGAAACCATCAATCCAATCTAAATCTTTGATTTTTTTAATGCTGGGTGCAGACATGACCTGAGAGTTAATGGTCCCGCCGTTTTTGGTTTTAGCGGGAATCGGACTTTTCATGTAGTCGGCGTATATCGTTAATGTATCGGATGGACCACGTTCTTTTGCTGTCAAAACAATGATGGCCTCTTTAGATTCATTGGTCTCTTGACTGCGGCAAACCCATTCTGTGGACTCTAAAATACAATTCCAGCGATCAGGGATCTCGAAGGACACGTAGCTGTTTCTAAATTGCTTGGAATGAGCGATACCCATGAAGAAGATATAAATCACAAAAAAAATTGATATAGGCCGATTCATAATCTACCTTTGGTGTCCGATGTTATTTTTTCTTCATTCTCAATAAAAGCAATAGGCCTACAGCTGCAAAAACGATGGCACCTACGATAAAGAAAAATTTGTTATTTTTCTTTTGTGGTTGTTGGATGGGTTCAAAGCCAGGAATGTCGATGCCTTGGTTTTGTCCTGTATTAATTGGGCCTAGGGTTCCTCCTGAGCCTTGGATACTAGGATCTTGCATAGTATTTTTAGTAGCGATGACATTTAAGGAATTCACCGCATTGAAAAAGTCTTGAGCGTACTTTGTGTAAAAGTCTTTGTGTGCGCTAAATGTAACCAAGACAGCAATTTTTTCTTTAATTGCAGCGATATAACGTGTGTAATAGTTTTGTACCTCGCTGCCGAGATGGAAGCCATCGACCCATAGCAAGTTGTTGATTTTTTTCTGAGTGGGTGGGGACATCACTTGTGACATAATGACTTCACCAGTTTTGGTGGAGGTCTTGATCGCATTTTTCATATGGTTTTCATATATTTGTAAACTGTCGCTGGGGCCGACTTCTTTTGCAGTCAAAACGATAATGGCTTCTTTTGACTCATTGGTATCCTGGCTGCGGCAGACCCACTCGGTGGCTTCTAAGATGCAATTCCAGCGTTCTGGAATTTCAAATGAGATATAGGCATTTTTAAACTGCTTGGCATTTGCCGATTGAAAAAAACCGGCAGCGACCACCAAAATTAAAAATATGGTGCCTCTCATTAATTCCCCTTATTTTATTGTTCAACGTACGCTATTCATTATAATAGTCATTTTGAAAGTATCTCAACAAGGATTTAAAGATGCTCAATTTATATCAACTGACCACTTTCGTTACAGTTATCAGTGAAGGGAGCATGACAGCCGCAGCTGACAAGCTTTTCCTCACTCAACCAGCCGTTAGCCAACAAATTCGAAATTTAGAAGAAGAGTTAGGTGTCGAGCTTCTGGTGCGAGGCGTTAGGCAGATTAAGGCCACTCCTCAGGGTGAAATTTTATACGAGCATTCTCGAAAAATTCTTCATCATGTTCAGCAGGCTGAGATTGCCATCAAGTCGATGGGGGCCGAACTGAAGGGAAATGTTTATATGGGAACATTGAACTCGTTAGGCTTGCACCTGATGAGTCCTATTATCAGCCGTTTGCTACGGCATAATCCTGATTTGATGGTGAAAGTAGACTATCAAAAAGGAGAAGAGTTAATTCATAATTTTAAATCGGGTAAAGTTGATGTTTTGATTCTTCCGGAAACGAATCGAGAGTTCCACTTTGAAATGGATGAGACTGTCGAGTCCAAGTTTTTAAGTAAAGAAGAAATGTGGTTAGTTTGTTCGGGCAAGGACTCGAATATTCCTCAACAGCTTTCCATCGAGGATTTAGCAGAGCATCAGATCGTTCAGTTTTCCGGCGAGTATCCAGAATTCGATCAGAAAATAAAAGAAAAAATGAAAGCCACGGGCAAGAAGTTTAACGTGATTTTCGAATCGTCGAATGTAGGAACTTTGAAGCGAGTGATTGAAACCGGTATTGGTTTGGGATTTTTACCCGCCCATGCGGTTAAAAAACAAGTTCGTTCGGGGCGAATGAATCGTATTCATATTAAAGATCTATCGTATGAAATGGATCTTGTTTATTATTATAAAAAGAACTCGGACAAGAAAGTTTTAATAGAGACCTTCTACCAAGCTCTTTCTCAACAAGAGAAAGGCTAAAGTGAACGAAAAAAAGATAATGGTTAATGTGACTTTGACCGCTCTTTTTTTCGTTTTAGATTTAAAAACCGCGAACTGTCTCTGTTGGCAGTTCCTAAAATTGCTAAGCTGATTTAGCAGCCAGCGGAACTCCGCATTCTGAACAAAACTTCATTTGGGCGCTGACGACGGCCGCGCAGTTGGGGCATGTGGGACCATCGATTTTTTTGATTTTTTTTTCTTCTTTCTCGTTGATATCGACAAAACCTTTTTCGTTCCATTTGTCGATTTCTTTCAATACACGCCAGGTAAAGATGATATTGGACAACTCTTTCAACTCGAATTCTAATTTTACTTGATCAGCGATGGAGCGACGTTTAGTGATGGCCCCTTTTTGTTCGAGTCGAGAGAAATGGTCATTGTTTAATTGAATGCCATGGTCAGCATTTAAGCGTTCTTTTACTTTCATGAAATCTAAAGAGACCACTCCGAATCGATCGGGCGTGACATCAACCGCTTCCTTTAAAAATGTGTCAACGACGTTGATGACAAAATCGTCAGGCTTTAAAATTTCGCTACGGCCTTGTTTGAAATAGTAGTATTGATAAAATTCAAAAAATGCTTCCAGGGGCAGTAATGATGGGGTAATAATTTTTTGAATTTCATCCGGTCCATCGGGATTGTCCTCGGCTTTACCCATTTCATAGTTAGCCAGTTTAAGCTTTACTAAAATGTTACAGGCCTGTTCTAGTTTCTTTGGAGATTCACCAAACACGCGTTGAGAATACTGTTTAAACATGTGCCATGGAATTTCAATCGAACCATCTTTGCGTTTGGTTCCTTTATGATTGATCGTATGAAAAACAACTCCAAAAATAATTGACGTTTGATCTTCCGGGCATGGAGCCGCGTCTTTTTCTAGGCGGATGGATTTTAGTTCGTTGAAAGAGGACTTCAAGCGTTCACCCATGCTTTTAATGACCATTTTAAACAGCTGAGGGCCAGATTCGAATTGTGGTTTAATCGCGTCGGTGGGTACCTCGAGGACCTTGGTTTCGGATGTACAAACGGCCGAATAAGGATGGGTGGCTTGACCGTTAAAAAAAGATTCTCCCACGATACCTTGGGAGCCGAGCTGATACAGATCTAAAGTTTTCTTTCCCCGCACCAAACATACGTTTACGCCACCGGATTGGATAAAGTAGAGATTAGTTATTTTATCGTTTTCTTTAAAAAGAAACTCACCTTTTTTAAATGTTTTTTGATTCATAAAAAGCCTCTCCTGAACTATCGGCATCTACGGTCGAGACACGAGTCGAGTACAGCTAGATCTGGAAGATCGTCTGGTGATGACATAGATAGGCTGGTAATGACATAATGACAGTTGGTAGTGACAAAGAACAGGCTGGTAAGACATGGAAACATAGGCTGGCAAGGATGCCTAGAATTCAAAAGTAAAAGAAATCGAGGCCAGTAAATTGACCCCGCCAATAAAATACAAACCGCTTTTAATACTATCTTGTTTTTGTTGGCTGGCATTGTAGAAATTCAGGCCGGCTATTAGTCCATGTGTGATGGCTTTGATTTGTCGTTCTCTTTTTTCGGAAGCTTTTTTTTGGGTATAGTAACTGCGAAGAAATTGCGTTCTTTGTTCGGGCGTCAATCGGGATGTGTTTAATGTTTTATTTATCATTCGTTCTTCGCCACCAATTTTCCAAATGTAAGCGCCATAACCAACCGAGGCGACGCCGATAGTTTGAAAAATCGTGTAAATTCCTTTCTCTAAATTATCGTCCGTTAAACCTCCACCCAGGATCCCACCTGCAAGCGCGAGTGATCCGCTGATTATATAGCTGATACCATTTCGACGATCGGTTTTTTCTTGTTGTTCGGTTTCTTTGGAATAGTTTTCCCAAGTAATAGTAGACTCGTTGACGGAGACCTCGTCAAAAGCAGCACACACTCCAGGAAGAAGTAATGTGAGGATTAATAAAAATGCAGAACTAAATCTGCCAGCCCAATTGCATATAGACTGTCTGTGTAAAAAAGTCTTCATTGTCATTCACAAAGCGAGTTGTTGAGTACATGATTCCAGCGTTTATTTTATCCAAAGAGTAGTATACGCCACTAGAAATTCCATTAGCATCAATACCCCCGGTCAAGTACATGGAACCAAAACGGTAGAGTGAACCAATATGAAGTTTATCAAAATTGGATTCTTCATAGGTCATACTTCGATACTCGAGACTAATGTCCAAATCACCCCACATCACTGGCGGAGAAAATCCGAATCCAACTTGGGGCTCAACGGGAGTTTTGAGTTCATCATGATTTTCTGAAATGGTACCCAGATTAGCAACTAACAATGAAATCCGAGGTTTCCATGCCTCTGCAATAATCCAGCTGGCGGCGGGCTCGAAATAAGTAGCAGTTTGCTCTTTGGGTTTCAGATAATCTGCGCCCGCTTGGGTTCCTAGAGAAACAAGTTTAAATTGGCGCCGAATAAATTTTCGATTCACTAAACGAACTTGCGCACCCGTATAAAAATTGTCGGTTATCTCGTATCCCGATTGAAAACTAAAGCCTTTTTCCTCGACGGCATATAAATCCACATCGGGATTGGCTTCATTTCGTACAACCGAAAATCCTTTGACGGTCATGGGGCTGTACTGTCCATTTAGATATTTGGACCGAAAATTGATATCAATATTTGATTCAATCTGAAGAATTTTGCCTTTAGAAAATAATGTGTCCGCAAGTTCTTGATTGATTTTATTGCTCAGCAGACTACGCAGGTTTTCGAGGGAAGAGTAGCCATTAGAAAGTAGTATTTCGATTCCTAAAGAAGGCTTTTTATTCAGCGGCGTATAAGCTGGGTTGCATGGTAATCCATCGGGAATAGTCATGATGGTTAAGCAAGAATGGGCTAATCCTTTAACGACGATCGAAGAGTGTTGCGTCTCGAATGTGCGTGCGTTGCTGCTGAAGGACAGTTCGGCAAGGCCTTGGAGAGAAAGTAAAAGAATAGTTAATGCTAATCGCATTGGATGACTTTTCCTAAACCTTTTTGAAATAGAGCTTGCTTCAATAAAATAGCTGAAGCTTCATCTAGCACCACCATTGATGTGGTGGCTAATGTCAAATTAGAAACGGCTTCGCCAGTTGCTTGGCTGAGTTTTCGCATTTCTGCGGCTTGATCTGGTCGGGCAATACTAAGATCGTTAAATATATCAATAAGTAATTTCCCTAACGTGATAAATGTATCGTTCAAATGTCCAATAGCCACTCGACATTTGGTGGATGTGGAGGGGATAGGGGCCGAAGATTCAGACGCAGAGGGGGTGGCGACAAATTCTCCAATCAAATTTTCGGTAAAAATATGTTTAAATAATATGACCTCTAGAACAACACGATAGAGGACGTCATCCACACTGAGCTGCTTGCCTTGACTATTAAGTAAACCGATCGAATGCTTCAGGTAAACGGCTTCATTCGTAGTTAATATTGGAACGGCGGCATAAGTGTCTACAATTGCTGAGAGCTTAATGAAATAGATGGATATGTTTATGGCCGAAGCATTCATTCGCTCGCTCGTTGATATTGTCGGACCAAGCTCTACAAAATTATCCTTTAATTTTTTTAATCGTTCTGTTTGAGTGATAATGGGAACTAACTTTTGTATTTTGATTCCAGCTTTGTGTGCATAGGCGGATGCGAGCACAGACTTATGCTGTTGGTTGTCTGGATCTTTTTTGAGTTCGCGTTCTAACAATTCGATGGCTTCATCGGTTCGTTGTTCATCAATTAGACGATAAGCTAGCAGCGTTGGAGTTTCTTTTTGCGAGCGGTTTTTTTTGCTATCACACCCAATAAGAACCAATTGGCCTATAAAAAAAGTTATACAAAAAATTATACATAGCAAAGAGGGAGCCGGCAGTAGTGGTGTTTTGGCCTTTTCTTTAATCACGTCTTGATCCTACTTTTGTTGTTCCGAACGGGTCACAATTTGGCCATCGGCCCCAATTTTATTCATCTGGAATTTAACCTCTCCATTAGACATGGCTCGAATAAATGATTGCGCTTTTTTGTTTCGATTTTCAAAAATATCGGCGGTTGCTTCAAAGCGGATGTCGCCATTGTTATCAAAAGCCATTGTCTTAATATAAGCGGCTTCGCTGTTGGAAAGCCTAAGCTCCATATTTTCGCAAGAGAACGTATCGATAATTTTCTTGTCGCTTTTTTTGAAACGACATACAGACGTTTTGAGATTTTCAGATTGAAGGATGCTGCCAAAAAGAGATTCTAAATTCTTGTTCTCGACACGGAATTCCACTGATGGCCCCTCCCACATTGCAATAATGGTCGGAAGGTATTTTCCTTCAGATGCGCATGTTTTAAGTTGATAAACAAGACGATCCGAAATAGTCGTATCGATGCCAGCAGCAGTTTCTTTCTGCACATCTGATTCTAGTAATGTTTCGACTGACCGACAGGCATCGCTGAGGTTGGTAAAGGGGAGAATAATTTTCCCGCGACGAGCCAATTTTTCATTTTCCTCATTCTCTGGAATTTGAGATTTAAGTTCGTCATTTAAATCGATGAGAAAATCAATAGGGGTGTAGACCTCGCTGTGATTTGTAGGGTCTTGAATTTTGCGAAACATATCGATAATTTTTTTTGTACGATCGGCCGCTGTTTGTATGTCATCGATTCGTGAATCAACTTTAGCTTTTTGTTGAACTCTTTCCTCAAGAGGTAGGCCCGATATTTTCACGGAGTCTGGCGAGGATTCGGCAAATTTAGACTCGCAGCCTAAGAATAAGGTACTGATTGCAAATAGACTGGAAAGCAAAAAGTGCGTAACCCTCATAATTTCTCCTAGTGATAAAATAATTGACGGAAGCCAAAATTTGTTACCTCTTCAAGGCGTGCGAGGTGCTCAAAGAGATGGACATTCACTTAAAAGTCGAAGATTTTTATCACCTTTAGATAGAGCAATTTGCATGCGCGAAATTTTGAATTTTTTCCTACGCTTATTGGAGAGCTTTTATTCCTTAAGGAGGTATAGAAGATTTTCAAAAGGTAGGATTGGTGTCCTGTTCGGAGCAAGGTATTTAAGTCTTTGATTTCAAAGGCAAAGTTTCTGTGCTATAAGGCTTTTATGATTTTTGAAGAACTCAGTCCTGATGACCACCGAAAACGTGAAAAAGCCAAAGCCTATGAGCTTAAGCAGTCTCAATGGTGGCGGCAGCAAATTGGCCCCGGAGTTTGTTATTATTGTAAAGGGAAATTCAAAGCTAAAGATTTGACGATGGATCATGTGATTCCTATTTCCCGGGGTGGAAAGTCGTCTAAGAAAAATTGCGTTCCTGCATGTAAGCAGTGTAATAACGAGAAAAAGTATAAAACCACATTTGATATGGCTTTAGAGAAACTGAATACAGAGGTGGATCCTGAAACACGAGTTGACCAGCTTTCTTGATAAACAACATCTTGGTTTTGAACTATCGATCGCCTAATTTTTCATCTGCTACACGGGTAGTCACGTAATAAAATTTTTTTAACCTTGCAAACTTACTACATTTTCTTTTTAACTAAGAGTAGTGTAAATTTTTGGAGTGCTCTTCTATTATGTTGAAAACACCCAAGTAATTCGCATCACGGCGAAAAGCCACGAGCGGACCTGAAAAAGGAATCTCCTCGGAAGAATTGGTTTGAGCGTTCTAACGTAGGTTGTTTTTTGAAGTGTGTATGTGTGTACATATACGCATGCTAGATAAAAATATGCACACCTAGCTAGAATCATTTTTGTAACAAAAGACGTAGACGGCACGTCTCAACGTTTAAATGTAAGGACATGAAGTGAGTAAAATTACCAAAAGCAGTACCGCTGAATACTTTGCCAAGAACTTGCAGCAAGTCGGGTTTTCTTCTCCTTTAAAGGCTGTATTAACGACCTTAAAAGAAGCGATTGATAACTCGCTGGATGCATGCGAGCAAGCGGGGATTTTGCCGGATATAAAGGTTGAAGTTACAAAAGTGGGTTCTGGGTCTACTAAAAATACGGATTTAATACGAATCGTTGTCGAAGACAATGGTCCCGGTATCGATGCAGAAGATTTAGCGAAAGTTTTCGGTGAGTATTTAGCGTCGTCTAAATTCGGTCGCGGCCAATGTTCGCGTGGTCAGCAAGGGATCGGTATTTCGGCGGCCACAACCTGGGCTCAAATGACGAATGCACGTGGTGCGATAGTTATTTCCAAAACGAAAAATATGCGCAAAGCCGTGAGCGCGCAAATTGACGTGGATATCAAAAGTAATACGGGGATTTTAAAAAATAAAGAAACAATCGATTGGATCAAACCCAACGGTGTTCGTGTAGAATTTGTGATGGATGGACGCGTTCAATTGAATGGCGACGGCGGTTTGGTGACCTATGTTGAGGGAACGGTGCTGGTCAATCCACATCTGACGATTGAGTATAAATTGCTTGAAAATGATTGGCAAAAAATCGAACGTGTGTCGAATGAAGTTCCAGAGCTTCCACCGGCGACGTTGCCTCATCCTCACACGTTTAAACTTGGGGAGTTCATCACGCATTCGACTTTGTTTGGAAAAACCACATTGTCCAAATTTTTAAAGACAGGTTTTTCGCGGATTTCAGATCCAACTATTAGTGAGTTTGTTAAAAATGGTCTGCCAAAAAGCTTGGTGGAGAAATCAATTTCTTCTGTAAGTGAAGAGGATTTTAAATCTATTTTTACTGCGATTCAAAATACAGAGTTAATGGCGCCATCGACTAAGTCGGTATTGACGGTGGGTGAGGATGCGTTGTCTAAAAGTATTCAGCGCTTGGGACAGATCGACTTTTTTTCCGTTGTTACGCGTAAACCTAGAATTTGCGATTTCAAACCGGTTGTTGTCGAAGTGGCGTTAGCGCGTTTTATCGATCGAGGTGGAGAGTCTGACAGTTCCGTGCAATTGTTGCGTTTCGCAAATCGTGTACCTTTGCAGTTTGATAAATCGGGCTGCGCAATTACAGGAGCCATTGAGTCAGTGAACTGGAAGTCTTACGGTTTAAATCAACCGAAAGATTCGTTGCCTTTGGGCCCATACGTATTTGCGATTAGCGTGGTGTCACCGTTTATTAAATTTAAAAATGCTTCGAAAGAAACGATTGATGCCTCGGACGAGTTGGTTGATGAAATTAGAAAGGCCGCACAGCAGGCGGGGCAAAAGTTGTCTCGGCATATTCGCAAAGAATTTAAAGAAGCGGATTTGGAAAGAAAATTGGCTCATATCGAACAGTTCGGCCCCATCTTGGTGGAAAAATTAGCGGTATTAAGCGGTGCTAATGAGGCTCGACGGAAAAAAGCGGAAGATGGTTTGAGAAAGATTTTGGGACGTGATTCTCAAGATGCGATTCAAGAGCTTGAGGACGCGGAAACAAAATTAAATAAACAGAAACAGAAAGAAGCTAAGAAATCAGGAATTGATTTAGATGAAACCTCGGTATCTGAAAGTGATTATTCAGATGATTCTGACGGTGAGTCTAAGGGTACGACGAAAGCTACGGCCGAGAAGGCCGAAGTTTCGACGCAAAAATCAACTCAGAAGACCACAGAGAAAACGACTGAGAAAGCCGTGGCTTCCACTCAGAAATCGACAACGGTAGCGACGACTCAGAAGTCGACACAAAAGAAATAGGATGTAAGCAATGGCTGGTGGCGGATTATTAAGAATTAGGGATTTGAAGTTAAACATTCCCAAGGAAGCAAAAGCCTTGGCAGATAAAATGTTAAAAGATTTAGAGAGTTCTAAACGACCGTATCTGGAGGCAGTTAAGACGTCTTTAGATAATTCATTTTATAATTCTAAAGTTGGTTATTTAACTCCGGGAGATAAGCGGGTTCGAACCGAGTTGAATGTCTCTTCGGTGCAAAAGCTGGCGCGAGTCGTGTTCATGCTGGAAATCTTAATCCGAAATTTAGATATCGGCGCGGTGAATACAAAAAGGGAATTGTACTATATCTGTAAAGGTCTAATTAAAGGCGATAAAAATTATAAGCCTTTGGATTTCGAGGATCAGGTCGAATCGGACAGTATCATTGATTTTATCGGTGATATGTTGCAAGTGTATCGCGAGGAGTTGAATTGCTTTGCCAACGATCGTGGTGGTCAAACGTATTCTAATCAACTGATCGTAGAGGAAACTTTAACCGACGGTGCTAAAGCGACGATTGATTTGTCGACGCTGGGGACCTCGCCGTTCATGCCGAAAAACAAGCCGCAGTCGTTGAAGTTAAGAGTTAAGAAAAAAGTAGATTTTGCTTTGATTATTGAATCAGAAGGTACCGCAAACACTTTGCACACGATGGGTTTTACGAAACGTAACAACTGTATTTTGCTAGGTGCCCAAGGGGTTCCTTCGAATGGTGTTCGTGGATGGTGTAAACTGATTCAGGATCAGTTGAATATCCCTATGTATTTTTTCGGAGATCTGGATGCGTACACGTTGCAAAATATCTTTCGCACGTTAAAGGCAGGTTCAGCAGCTTCGTTAATTAGGAATGCCGACTTCTCGGCACCGGAAGTGAAATTTTTGGGTGTGTTGCCTGAAGATGTGAAAAAATACGATTTGTTTTGCTACAATGTAAAAGAGTCGGACCCGGTCGAAGCGCGTTCATTAAAAAAAGCACGAGATGTATTGGATAACGATCCATTTTTTATCGATAAGAAAAACAAAGGACTGAGCGATATCTTAAAATGGTTGTTGAAAGAAAAAATTCGTTGCGAGCAGCAAAGTTATTTTTCTGTGGATCCTAAAGATCCTATTAAAACAGAGAAAATCATTCTCGAAAAAATTAGAAATAAATCCTACGTTTAGACTATTTTTAAATCAGGCAGGGCGTGTGAGTGTCAGCAGGGCCCTGCTTTTTTAGCGACAACCTTTTGATTTTAAGTAATCACGAATTTTGAACTCTTCTTCTTTTTCAGCGTACGCCACTAGCGACTGCACTTCAGTTAATCGGTTCATGCGGTCGCATGGGCTGGAATCCGTCAACGTAATTTGGCGAATACAATTTTCAAATCCAAGATCGATCATGACCAATATACCACTGACTTTAAGAATATCTTCGGCAAAAGGATCGGCTCCATTTTTCACTAAAAGTAAGCACATTGATTTTTTATTTTCTTCGGTTGCGGGACCGTGAAGGGCATAAGAAAGGGCATTGTAGTTTTTGTCATCGACACGGTTCACTTTGACTTTATTTTGAATTAAATTTTCGACAAAGTGGACATGGCCATTTCGGGAGGCAATCATCAGTGCCGTCACCCCGGTTGAAGATTGAAAGTCCCAAGGGCGATTGAGGTCGGTCTTTAGTTTCAGAAATTGCTCCCAGTTGCCCAGACGAGCATTCCCAAACCAGGGGTCTCCCATCGTGGCGGGGGAACTCAGAGGTGGTTGCTTTGTTTGACAAGCCACTTCCGAGACCAAAACGCTTAAGAATAAGACATATTTAAGGAAATGAATTTGTTTTGGAATAAATACCATGAACCAAGGTTAAACCATGTGAAATGGGTAAGATACTCTATTTTTGTCAAACAGGGTCAACCAGTCCTTTTGCTTGGTAGTCGATTGGTTTTCAGTTACAGTGGGACGTTGATCAAAAAATAAGAAAGGACCTTATATGTCATCCAAGATTGAAACCACGGCAGACATGGTAAAAAATGTCTATAAGACAACACAACAACGTTTAGATATCGTACGAAAACGATTGAATCGCCCTCTGACTTTGGCAGAAAAAATTCTGTTTGGTCACTTGGATGATCCTCAAAATCAAGAGTTAGTACGTGGCTCCAGTTTTCTGTTGCTACGACCAGACCGTGTGGCTATGCAAGATGCGACCGCACAAATGGCGCTATTGCAATTCATGCTGGCAGGAAAAGATGAAGCAGCCGTCCCAACAACGGTGCATTGTGATCATTTGATTTTAGCTCATGTCGGAAAAGAAAAAGATTTAGCGTCATCTAATAAAACCAATGAAGAGGTTGTGAACTTTTTAGCGTCGGCATCTTCACGTTACAACATTGGTTTTTGGAAGCCTGGTGCGGGAATTATTCATCAAGTGATTCTTGAAAACTACGCATTTCCTGGTGGCTTGATGATTGGTACGGATTCTCACACTCCAAATGCCGGTGGCCTGGGAATGTGTGCCGTGGGTGTCGGCGGCTCCGATGCTTCAGATGTGATGGCTGGTTTAGCTTGGGAAGTGAAGAATCCTAAATTGATCGGGGTCCACTTAAAAGGCAAGATGAACGGTTGGACATCAGCCAAAGATGTAATCTTAAAGCTGTGCGGAATGTTAACAGTTAAAGGTGGAACAGATAAAATTGTGGAATACTTTGGCGAGGGAACGCAATCGATTTCTTGTACAGGTAAAGCGACCATTACGAATATGGGTGCCGAGCTTGGGGCGACGTGTTCGATATTTCCGTATGATGAGCGCATGGGAACTTATCTGAAAGCAACGACGCGTACAGATTTGGCAACTGTTGCGGATCAAAACAAAGCACTTCTCGCTGCGGATCCAGAGGTTTTGGCGAATCCAAAAAATTTCTTTGATGAAGTTTATGAAATCGATTTAGCAACTTTAGAGCCGCATTTGGTGGGGCCACATTCTCCGGATATTGCGCGCCCTATTTCTGCAATTGCCAAAGAAGCAAAAGAAAAAGGTTGGCCATTAAAATTATCTTCGGCATTGATTGGCTCATGCACGAATTCATCTTACGAAGACATCGGCCGTTCCGCGTATATCGCAGAACAAGCGATCGCTCTTGGTTTGAAAATGAGTCAGCCCTTTTTGGTGTCTCCTGGCTCGACACAAATTCAAAATACCATCGAGCGTGATGGTCAAATGAAAGTGTTCAACGAAGTCGGAGCCACGGTGCTGGCGAATGCGTGTGGCCCTTGTATCGGTCAGTGGAAACGTGACGATATTAAATCTGGTGACAAGAATACAATTATTACCTCATTCAACCGTAATTTCCGTGGACGGAATGACTCGAATGCAGAAACACTGGCATTTATCGGGTCTCCCGAGATCGTGATGGCATTGGGTTTAGCGGGTCGTATTGATTTCAATCCTTTGACAGATGAATTGGAAGGTCCAAAAGGTAAAACAAAATTAAACGCACCGACGGCTCCCGAGTTACCGGCACGTGGCTTTGTTGCGGACACGGAAGGGTATCAAAAACCGATGGGTAGAAATGCCGAAGTGAAAGTGGCGCCGACGTCTGATCGTTTGCAATTGTTGCAGCCATTTGCTGTTTGGGACGGTAAAGACTACACAGATCAATTGATTTTAGCGAAAGCTAAAGGTAAGTGTACGACCGATCATATTTCTCCGGGTGGTCCATGGCTAAAATATCGTGGTCATTTAGATAATATCTCAAACAATATGCTATTGGGCGCGGATAATTATTTTACAGGAGAAATCGGTAAAGGTAAAAATCAGCTGACTCAGGAAACAGGCGTGGAGTTTGCTAAAATCGCTCGTAGTTACCAAGCACAAAAACGCGGTTGGGTGATTATCGGTGACGAAAATTATGGTGAAGGTTCTTCGCGTGAGCATGCGGCGATGTCGCCAAGATTTTTAGGCTGTTCCGCGGTGATCGTAAAATCGTTCGCACGTATTCACGAAACGAATTTGAAAAAACAAGGTGTGTTGGCTTTGACGTTTGCAAATCCTACGGATTATGAAAAAATTCGTGACACCGATACGGTGGATTTAATCGATCTTCAAGCTTTGGCTCCCGGTAAGCCGGTAACGATGCTGGTGAAGCATGCGGATGGTACCCAAGAAACAATTTCATTAAAGCACACATACAACGTCGAGCAATTGAAGTGGTTCCCGGCGGGAAGTGCGCTGAATTTAATTCGTAAAGGCTTGGTTCACTAAGGGCCAGGGCCGCAAAGATGTCGCAAAGACACTGGAAAAAGTCTGATTAGACTAAAAAAGGTGTAATAAAAACCCCTATCAGAAAAGATAGGGGTTTTTTTGTATATAAGCTGCCTATTTGGGAGTGGCACTAGGGCTGACAGTTTATAAATCGAAAACTTTGCCAGGATTAACTATATTATTGGGATCGAAAATTTTTTTAATAGATTTGAAAATCTGAATTTCGTCAGGAGAACGAGAGTAGGACAAGAACGGTTTTTTGGTCAACCCCACGCCATGCTCGGCCGAGATACTGCCTTCAAATTTTTTAATACACTCGAAAATTTTTTTGTCTACCTTTTGGCATTCGCTGACAAAGCCTTCTTTGGTCATACCATCCGGTCGTAAAATATTTAAATGCAAGTTCCCATCGCCAATATGGCCAAACCATACGACACTCCAGTCGGGATAAGATGACAAAATAATCTGATCGAGTTCTTTCACGAAGGGTGAAACTCGGGCTACCCGTACCGAAATGTCATTTTTATAGGGAGAGTACAAAGACAGCGATTCGCTGATGTCCTCGCGATAACGCCAGAACGTTTTCGCTTGCGTGTCAGATTGGGCGATGACTCCGTCCACCACCAGTTCCTGAGCAAACGCCGATTCAAGCGTTTCGTTCAGCAGGGTTTCGTCAGCCTCAGAGCCGTTTAACTCGATTTCGCATGTAATATAAAATGGATAATTACTTTCAAACGGAGCCGGCAAATGTTTTTGCTCCAAAACTTTTTTTAGAGCCACATCGGAAAACATCTCGAATGCAGTTAGGGTCAGTTTGGAATTGAAATGTGCGAACACGTCCATAACTGTATCAAGCGATTCGCAGGCCAATAACACAACTTGCAGTTTTTGTGCTTTACGAGTCAGCTGGATCGTACATTCGGTGATGAAACCCAGAGTGCCCTCGCTGCCAATAAATAAATGGCGAAGGTCATAACCCGTTGCATTTTTGACTAGGCTTTTGTTCAGGACTAAGCTCTGACCCGCACCGGTAACGACTTTCAAGGAAGTGACCCAATCACGTGTCAGCCCATAACGGAGAACTTTAATACCGCCAGCATTCGTGGCAATGTTGCCCCCAATATGAGACGAGCCGCGCGCCGCAAAATCTACGGGATAAAATAGCCCATGTTTTTCGGCCCATTGTTGAATTTCTTCCGTGATCACTCCAGGATCGCATACGATTGTATTTTCAATGGGATCGAAATCTTTTATTTTGTTAAATTTTTCGAAACTAACGACCACTTCATTTTTCAATGCACAGGCGCCACCCGACAAACCTGTTCGCCCACCCGAGGGAACCAGCGCCGTTTTTGTTTCGTTGGCCCAACGAACGATTTCCATGACATCCTCGTGAGATTTTGGAAACACGACGGCTTGGCATTTGATATCGAAATACGTGGTCCAGTCCTTGCCATAGACGGCCAGCTCTTTAGGGTCGGTTACTATTTGTGACGGATCAATTTTTAATTGGTTTATGCTCATGGAAAAATCGTATCAAATTAGAAGCGTTTTTAGAAGCGTTTCACAACCGATTTGCTTCGTAAGGTCCTGATGTTAAAGAAAAGGTACACCGGGCAAAGTCCCCATGCTGCGGTGATAAGGAAATAAATACCTAAATACATCCACGAAGGACCGCCCGCGATGGCGTAGGTCACAAGCAACGTGCCCACAATAAATCGCAAAACTCGATCCCATTTGGCGGTGTTGCATTTCATAGATAGATTACTTTATTAAATCTTGAAGTTCGCCCGATTGATACATTTCCATCATGATATCAGAGCCACCCACTAGTTTTTTATGGATGTATAATTGTGGAATGGTTGGCCAGTTACCATAGGTTTTGATACCAGAACGAATTTCTTCATCTTCTAGAACATTCACATCTTTAAAGTTAACGCCAAGATCCTGAAGGATCGAGCATGCGCGCGCCGAAAATCCACACATAGGAAAATTTTGATTTCCCTTCATAAACAGAACGACGGGGTTTTCATTTAAAAGTTTTTCGATTCTTTCGTTTACGCTAGACATAATTCACCTCTTAAGTACTTTTAGTTTTTAAAGAAAGGGCATGAACTTCACCAGATTTCAATTCGGCATCGAAGACCTTCATCACATGCTGGTGTTGCTCGATGCGGCTCAGGCCAGTGAATACTTTCGATTCGACAACCACGTTAAAATGCACATCGTCGTCCGAAAGTACATTCACTATTGAATCGGGATAACTTTTTTTAAGTCGCTCTAACATTTCATTTGCCGTCATGCTTTGGAATTAGCACAATACAGCTTTCGGGAGCAAGCTCAACTTATTGGATTCTATGAAAAAACACAGTTTTAATCCTTGGCTGCTAGTGTATACAAACGTATTTGTAATTAGTATAGCCGTCTACAGTTTTTTGAGACTCAGTTTCGTCGTTTGGAATTGGAGTTTGTTTAAATCTATTGGCTTCGGGGATATCATCCACGCCATGGCCGTAGGGCCACGATTTGATGCGTGTGCGCTGGCCATCTTGTTTTTGCCTCTATTTCTGGTGAGCTTCCTGTTGCCGTTGTTTTTGTCGGCATCGCTGTCCAAAAAAATTTGGTTTTTTATTTTAGGTTTGTTGCAGGTCCCGTTCTTGATTTTAAATGTGATTGACGTCGAGTTTTTCAATTTTGCGGGGCGCCGGTTTACGCTGTCGAGTCTGTTTATTTTCCAAGAGGCCAAAGGTAAACTTTCAGGTTTTTTTGCGACCTATATTCCTGGCAGCGTTGCTGGTTTTGCTTTGATCTTGTTTTATTTGTGGTGTGTGTACCGGATTTTGAAAAAAACGGATGTGACTGTTTCATCCAAGTGGAAGCATGTGGGCGTTCATCTTATTATTTTAATTGTGTTGGTGGTTCTGGGGCGCGGGGGATTCCAGCAAAAACCAATCGATTTCGTAGACGCCAGTTTATTCAATGCCCCCGTAATGAATAATTTGGTTTTGAACTCAACCTTCAGCTTAATTAAAAGTTCGGACAAGGATAAATTGCCACAGGTGCAGTTTTTCTCTCGGGAAGACGAATACGTTCCTCTATTGAATGGTTATGGCGAAAAGAAGTCAGGTATGGACGGGATACGCCCGCAGGGAAAGCAAAACGTCGTGGTGATTTTGATGGAGAGTTTTGCGCTGGAGTATTTGGGCAAGTACAATGGCGTTGCTGGGTATACTCCGTTTTTAGATCAGCTGGCCGATGAATCCTTGTTTTTTAAAAACGCGTTTGCCAATGGACGACGCTCGATTGAAGGTGTTTCTTCGATACTGGCGGGAATTCCCGCGTTGATGAATGAAGCGTTTATTACCTCAGAGTTTGCATCTAATTATTTCGTCGGTTTGGGCAGTATTTTGTCCGAAAAAAACTATCACGTTTCATTTTTTCACGGCGGCAATAATGGAACTATGTATTTTGATCGGTTCACGCAAAGTGCGGGAGTGCCTAACTATTTTGGCGCGAATGAGTATAAAGGGAGTCCCGAGGACAATGATCAGGTTTGGGGAATTTATGATGGTCCTTTTTTTAAATTTTTTGGAGCGCAACTGGGAACATTTAAGAAGCCCTTTTTTTCCATGATTTTTTCTTTGAGTTCACATCACCCGTATACCATTCCACCCGAGTTTAAAAATAAATATAAAAAAGGACCACTCGAGATATTAGAGTCAATTCAATATGCCGACGAAGCATTAAAAAACTTTTTTGAATTTGCCAAAACCCAAGAGTGGTACAGTAATACGCTGTTTATCATTACGGCTGATCACACCCAAAAAAATCTTTTACCAAGTTATGACAACGAGCTAGGTCATTTTCGAGTGCCTTTGTTATTTTTTCATCCGCAGATGACGTGGTCAAATATCGATACGGATCAACCGGTACAGCATGTCGATATTTTGCCATCGATTTTAGATTTCTTGGGTTATCAGAATAAATTTAAAATCCTCTTGGGGGAAAGCGTGTTTAAACCAGCCAAGGATAAAACAGTATTGTTATTTAACGATAATTTATATTATCAAATTGGCACTCGATACGTCACGATTTGGGATAAACATGGTGAAATCCGTCACTATGCGCTGGATGACCTTAGACTGTCTTCGCCGCTGCAGTTACCATTGGAAGTAAAGACCATATTAGAGTCAAAATTACGTGCGTCCATTCAGTACTTTAATCAAGGGATGTGGGATAATCGATTATATTTCCCTAATAAATAAGTCATAATAAGCCCATGATCTTGCTCTATCCATTTGCCGACAAAAAAGAAAAAATCAGGATTTCTAGTCATTACGAACTCAGAGACTCTGTGTTGCACGTAAGTTACCTTGTTGATGACAAAGACCATCGCATTGAAGATTTCTATCCTGTCGAGCCTGCCGATGGTACGGGTACGATTTTTCCTTTGGAAAATTTATGGACCACCACCTGCTTTGAAATATTTTTGAAAAATTCGCAAGAACACGATTATTACGAATTTAATTTTAACGCCAAAGGCGAATGGAATATCTTTTATTTTTCTGAGTATCGTCAGAGGAAAGACATTTTGAATCATTCGTTAGAATTGAAATTTGCACACCAAGTGACGATGGAACGTAGTCGGCTGAATTTTCAAATAGATTTAAAAAAATTAGATAAATTGAAAATTCCATGTCAGGTAAATATGGCAACAATCGTGAAGACCGCGCTGGGCGTGACCTATTGGTCGCAAAAGCACAATGACCAAAAGGCGGATTTTCATGATCCAAATAATTTCACTTTAAAACTGTAAGAAAAGGGAATTTGATAACATGAGCAATTCTTTTAAACTCGGGATCGAGTCATTGATTGGCCAGGCTAAATACATGGGTGATTTAAAAACCAAGCGGGTGGCACTGGTCGCCCATCCGGCGTCAGTGACGAAAGATCTTGAGCACAGCATCGATTTTTTAAAACGCCAAAATGTGAATATCGTCTGTTGTTTTGGCCCTCAGCATGGCATGCGTGGTGAAAAGCAGGACAACATGGTCGAAAGTGACGACTATTTAGATCCCATTCATAAAATACCGGTATACAGTTTGTACGGAGAGTATCGTCGTCCCGTCAAAAAGTGGATGGATCAATTTGATATTTGTTTGTTTGATCTTCAAGACGTGGGCACCCGAATATACACATTCTTGACAACGTTGCTTTACATGATGGAAGCCTGTGCCCAGGAAAAGAAAACACTGCTGGTGCTAGATCGTCCGAATCCTGCGGGTCGTCCCATCGAGGGAATGAAGTTGCAAAAAGGCTGGGAAAGTTTTGTGGGCGCATCCACTGTACCCATGCGCCATGGGATGACTTTGGGGGAAATGGCATTGTGGTTCCAAGACAACCATAGATTGAATTTAGAAATGTCGGTGATCCAGATGGAAAACTATTCCACAGGTATGCCTTGGCCCAGTGGTATGCCTTGGGTTAACCCCAGTCCGAATGCCCCGAACGTATACATGGCCCGCGCTTTTCCCGGGACAGTCATGATCGAAGGAACTCATTTTTCCGAGGGACGCGGAACGACGCGACCACTGGAAGTGGTGGGCGCACCTGATATTGATATTTTAAAGGTATTGTCTAGAATGGAATCTTTAAATGGTGATTGGCTGAAGGGGTGTAAAATTCGACCTTGTTTCTTTGAGCCGACATTTCACAAGCATCAAAAAACTTTGTGTCAGGCCATTCAGATTCATACGGACGGTTCGTTTTACAACGAAGAGGCGTTCAAACCGTATCGACTGATGACCTTGTTTTTCAAAGCCGTACGGCAATTGTATCCGACTTATCAGATATGGCGTGATTTTCCTTATGAGTATGAGCGTGATCGCCTGGCTATCGATTTGATTAATGGCAGTGACTTTTTGCGAAATTGGGTGGACTTGCCATCATCCAAGGTCGAGGATTTTGAAAACGAATGTCGTCAATCAGAGACGGCATGGAATCACGAAAGAAAGCCGTTTCTACTCTATTCTTAGGACCAGTCCATGTGCGATCTTTTTTGTTAAAGATCGCTCTGAATCGGTTGATAATGGGGACATGAAATATTTTACTTTGCCGCTGATTACTGCGACATTTTTCGTCGGAGTTTTTTTTATTTTTTTTAGGCCAACGGAATCTTATCTGGAGCAATCATCAGAAGTTAAGAAGTTAAATTTGGGATCATGTGTTGATTGTAAAATAAGTAAAGAGTCTCCTAACACAGTCGAACTCGAGGATCCCGACAAGTGTTCTAGAGATAGGCTTTATTTTCAAAGTTCTTTAAAAAAAATAGATCCATTTTTGTTAAAGCGACGTTCAGATAAAGAGGGCGGTGCCTTTCCGATGTCGTGTGTAGGTTATATTATGCGGAGGTTCATAGATGCGACATCGCATGCGTCGCGATTCTATTCTTATTGTGCCAAAGCGGTTGGAGCACCTGTAAGAAATCGTAAAACTCATTGCGTAAGCGAGGACTATGTTTCTTCTGTATATAATTCTTATGTCGATGTGATGAGTTGTTTAGATATTCCGCAGACGGATTTAATTCCAAAATTATATAACGAAAGTGGATTTCATATTAACACTCTAGGCGGCGGTATGGACGCTGGTGTTGGTCAGCTGACAGGCCCGGCAATCGCGTCCGTTCAACAACTGGCTGTATTTGACGGAGAAAATAAAACATGGCTAGAGATGTTTAAAGAAGAAATCAATAAAAGTGACAAGCCAGCGTGTCGCCGGGTCGCCAAAATAACTTCGTTGTTTAGCAAGATTGCGGTGGGCTCGGAGCAGCGCTGTGCTTTGATTGCGGCGCCCGAAAATCCATTGAAGAACGTGCTCTACGCTGGAATTTTTTATCACTACATGTTGCGTGCGCAGACGGGCAGTCGGTATTTACAAGGCTATACGTACCTACCTAAGGGTGATTCGTATGTTCGCTTGAATCACAAAGCCAAAGACATAGATATGTCTGGTTTTTTTAAAGAATACAAAATTAAAGAACGCTTGAAGGAACTTGGAATTTCGCGACCTAACATGCTGGCCTTAAGGCAAATGATGGTAACTTTGGGTTACAATGCGGGAATGGAGACGGCATTTATCTATTTAGATCGTTATTTGAAATCTAGAAAATCAATCAAGCTGCTTTTGAAAGACTCTGATTTTGATTTCCAAAAGCATTTTTATTCTAATTGGATGAAAAAGTCTTCAAAGCCAGAGGATGAAAAGCGGCGAGTAAAGGAATTGAGGCAGGCCAGGAGTGCGCCCTATCGATTGCCGTTCCCGCTGTACTTACGAATGGTGCAACGAACGGGCGCCCCAGGGTATTTATCGGCGGTATCTCAAAAACTTTTGCTATTAGATAAGGAGATGGGTGCGGGACTATGCACGACACCAAATTTTTTAAGATTTTAGTATTCGCTCTGGCGACTATTTTTGTATTGACTGGGTTTGAAGAAAAGTTTTTGGAGCAAAATCAAACCGGGTCACCAAAAATAAGGAAGAATGTAAAAACAACGGTTCAGTCCAGTCTTGATGACCATGTTACGGAAAACGATGAAGAACCTATCAGCTTTGATGCTGGACCGGCATCAGAAGATAGAAAAACATTCGACGGCTGGTATAGAAATTTTGAAGAAACGCTGCGAAGCAAGGCTGATCTCAGAGAGCGTATCACATATCTTCACGAGGGATTGGCTAAAATTGAGAACGACCGTGATCGTTTACAGAACTTGAAGTTTAACGAAGAAATTGAAATCGATTTTTTAATCAAACCGTTAAAACTGTTACCAAAAGTTAGTCAGTTTCGGGCAGAAAGTTGTGACGACTACAGAATGAAGATACTTTCTCATTTTGAGCCCACCGCCGAGGAAGAATCTAAAGATCCCTCTTTGAAAAAAGCATTAAACGTGTTTAAATTGATATGCACTCACTAGGACACATAATGAATAAATTTTCTTATAAAACAACTGACGAGATCAATTTCACGAATGTCCTATTAGAAGGACCCATTAACGAGACATTCGCAGTTTTTGATTACAGACCCAATCGCGATAAAAGCGTTCGGTTTGATTTTCAGAAAGTAACCACGATAAATTCGATGGGAATTCGTTATTGGATTTCCTGGCTACATAGAAACCCAGGCACGGCATTTCATTTCAGAAATTGTCCGGTTTGTATTGTCGACCAAATCAACAACGTAAGTGATTTCATGCCCTCTGGAACTACTGTGGAATCATTCTATGTCCCCTATTACAGCGAACATACTGGCGAAGAAAAACACGATCTGTACATCTTGAAAAAAGATTACAATTTAGGCCAAGTTGCGAAGATAAAGGAAATGAACGATTCACAAGGTAACAAAATGGAAATCGACATCTATCCCCAAAAGTATTTCAAGTTCTTACTTAAATAAAAAGCCCGAGAATTTTTCATCGGGCGGGCAATAACAAAAATTTAGAAAAATAAAAGCGAGTCTTACATTTGCCGTTGACGTTTTTCTACCGCCAGCGCGGCTTCCCGAACAGTTTCGCTGAGTGTAGGGTGGGCGTGAAAACTGCGTGCAAGGTCTTCACTGCTGCCACCAAATTCCATACAGACTACGATTTCATGGATTAATTCGGAAGCCCCAGGGCCGACGATGGCGGCGCCTAAAATTTTATCAGTTTTTGCATCTGCGATGATCTTAACAAATCCATCGGTGTCACCCTTGGCGCGCGCACGACCGTTGGCCATGAACGGAAACTTGCCGACGTTGATGTTCATTCCATCTTTTTTGGCTTGCTCTTCGGAAACACCCACCGTGGCAATCTCGGGGTGGGTGTAGATAACTCCAGGGACGGTGTCATAATTCACGTGCCCCGCTTGACCCGCTAACATTTCAGCCAGGGCCACGCCCTCTTCTTCGGCTTTATGAGCCAGCATGGGACCGATAATAACATCTCCAATAGCGTACACATGCGCAAGAGACGTTTGAAAATGTTTGTCCGTGACGATACGGCCTTGCGGATCTTTTTGAATTCCAGCGTCTTCACAACCCAAACCATTTGTGAAGGGACGACGACCTGTTGAAACCAAGACAACGTCCGCACTGACTTTACCTTTTTTTCCATCGGCGAGAGCCTCGTATTCCAGTTCCACGCCTTGATCATTCTTCTGTGCGGCGAAAACCTTTGTCGACATCAAAAATTCGACGCCGTCTTTTTCCATTTTTTTCTTTAAAACCTGCATGCAATCAGGATCGGTGGTTCCACCCAGGCGATCTGAATACTCGATGACTAGAACTTTTGAACCCAGCCGATTCCATACGGATCCCAGCTCGAGGCCAATCACACCACCGCCCACGACGACTAAATTCGCAGGTACGGACTTCAGGGCCAATGCTCCGGTATTGGAAACAATTTTTTCTTCATCATACTTCAAGAACGGGAGTTCGGCCGGGATGCTGCCGGTGGCGATAATAATACTGCGACTTGTAAGAGTTTTCTTAGCGCCATCATCGGCGGTGACTTCGATTTGATGTGATTTCAAAATTTTTCCAAAACCTTTAATCGGCGTGATTTTATTTTTTTTGAATAAAAAAGCGATTCCTTCTGTGTTTTGTTTCACGACTTTGTCTTTACGAGACATCATCTGATCCAAATTCAAATTCACGGTAGGAACTTCGACACCATGAACTTTAAATTCTTTCTTTGCGGCGACGAAGTGTTCGGAAGATTCAAGTAAAGCTTTGGATGGAATGCATCCCACGTTCAAACACGTGCCGCCATAGGTGGGATCTTTTTCAATGATGGCTGTCTTTAGGCCTAATTGCGCGCAACGAATTGCGCCGACGTAACCACCGGGTCCACTGCCAATCACTACTACATCAAAATCAAATTCAGCCATATTTCCTCGCAATCTAATCTTTATACGCCAACTAATAAACGTTCAGGGTCTTCAACGCCTTCTTTAATTTTCACCAAAAAGCCGACACTGTCTTTGCCATCAATAATCCGATGGTCATAGGACAGCGCTACGTACATCATAGGACGAGCTACGATTTGGCCATTCACGACGACCGCGCGATCTTCCACTTTATGCATACCCAAAATAGCACTTTGGGGCGGATTCAAGATCGGAGTGCTCATCAGCGAGCCAAATACGCCGCCATTAGTAATCGAGAATGTGCCACCATTAAGATCGTCCACGCTGATTTTTCCATCCCGCGCTTTCAATGCGTAATTACGAATGGCATTTTCGATTTCAAACAGACTCATTTGATCCGCGTCCTTAATGACGGGAACCATTAATCCTCGCTCGGTGCTGACTGCGATGCCGATATTGTAATAATTGTGGTACTCGATGTCCGTTCCGTTGATATAGGCATTTACATTAGGGAAAGCCTTCAGCGCTTCGATAACAGCCTTCGTGAAAAAGCCCATCATGCCCAGGTTGATTCCGTATTTTTCTTTAAATTTATCTTTATACTTGGCGCGAATATCATTCAGTTTCGTCATGTCGACTTCGTTGAACGTGGTCAACAGTGCCGTTGTGTTTTTAGCTTCGACTAAACGCTCTGCAATTTTTTTGCGAATCGTCGTCATGGGAACTAGTTTTTTCTCGCCTTGCTTAGACGAGCGGCAGCCTTCTGGAAACATCGGTGTCGGAGCCGGGGCCGTTGGCTTGCTGTTTGTGGTCTCGGCTGTTTTTTGCACGGGGACATTGCCCCCGCCCGCTCCCAGATTCATAAGTACATCGCCTTTGGTAAGACGACCGTCTTTGCCAGTTCCCGCAATTTGAGATGTGTTGATATTATTTTCAGTTACCAATTTTTGCACGGCCGGAGACAATGGCTTGTCGGCTGCTGTCGCACTTTTTTGCGCCGCGAGCTGTGCAGAAACAGGAGAAGAATCTGTTTTTGTCGAGGTCGGAGCTGACGCGGGCGTCGCCGCTGTCGCTTTCGCATCCGTATCTAAAACACCCACCGTCGCTCCAATTTTAACTACTTGGCCCGCGTCGGCTTGGATTGATAAAACGCCATCGTTTTCGGCCACCACTTCCACGCTGGCTTTATCCGTTTCTAAAAGAAGGATGACTTCGTTACGTTTTACAAATTCGCCATTTTTTTTGTTCCAGCTGCCGATGGTGGCTTCGGTAATTGATTCACCTACGGCGGGAACTTTGACATCGATTTTCATGGTGGTTTCTCCTTCTTCTTCCTTTAATACTTCATTGCTGATTGAATAATTTCGTTTTGCTCTACTTTATGGCGGTATACAGAACCCGTCGCTGGACTTGATCGTTCGGGGCGACCTACGTATTCCAAAGATAATTTTAATTTTTCTTTAGCGATCATGTCTTGGAATTTAAAGAAAATATGTTGGAAAGCACCCATATTTTTAGGTTCCTCTTGAGCCCAAACTAGATTTTTCAAATTCGGGAAGGACTTTAAAGCGTCCACGATTTGTTTTTCAGCGAACGGATACAGTTGTTCTAGTCGGATTAAAACAATATTGTCTTTGTTTTGTTTTTCTTTTTCTTCCAACAATTCGTAATACAATTTTCCAGATACGAAAACAGCGGTATTGACTTTCTTTGCATCGGCTTTGTCGACAATGACCTCTTGGAATGAACCTTTTGCTAGATCGTCTAAACTGGATACTGCTTTTGGATGCCGAAGCAATGATTTCGGCGACATCACGATCAATGGCTTTCTGAAATCCCGTTTAATTTGGCGTCTCATGGCATGGAAAATTTGTGCGGGCGTGGTTAAATTGACCACTTGCATGTTTCCTTGTGCGCACAATTGTAAATACCGCTCTAGGCGAGCACTCGAATGCTCGGGGCCTTGTCCTTCATAGCCGTGCGGCAACAACAGAACTAAACCGGTCATCTGCATCCATTTTGATTCGCCTGATGACAGAAATTGATCGATGATGATTTGAGCGCCATTTGAAAAATCGCCAAATTGCGCTTCCCAAATAGTCAAGAACGTCGGGTCGCACGCTGCGTTCCCATATTCGAAACCAAGTACAGCGTATTCAGATAAGATAGAATCATAGACACAGAATTCAACCTTATCACCATTGACTTGGTCTAGTGCCGAATACGGCTCACCATTTTTGAAATCGTAAAGTCCAGCATGACGGTGTGTGAACGTGCCACGAACGCAATCTTGACCGGTTAAACGAACCGACGTGCCTTCTGTCAAAAGCGCACCGTAAGACAGCAGCTCGGCCATTCCCCAATCTAACGGCTGTTTGCCTTCGGCCATGGCTTTGCGGGTTTCCAATAAACCTTTTACTAATTTAGGATGCGGCGTGAATCCCGAGGGGACTTCCGCAAGTCGTTTACCGATTTCTTTTAAGGTGGCGACATCGATTTGCGTGTTAACAGTTTTGTCTAAATCCGCACGTGTACCTTTGCGAAAGCCTTTCCAAAAACCATCGAATTTATACGGCTTTGCTTTAGGAGGATTTTTTTTGGTGTCGTCGTATATTTTTTGCAGGTTATCCATCTTTTCTTGATAGAAACTTTCCATATATTTTGGATCCACAGAATTTTCACGAGCCAATTGCTTCGCGTAAATATCTTTCAGGGTCGGATGAGCTTTGATGATTTCGTACATCAGTGGTTGCGTGTAAGCTGGTTCATCGCCCTCGTTATGACCAAATCGACGATAACAAATCATATTGATGACGATATCGCGTCCCCATTCCTGACGGAATTTGATGGCAATTTCTAGCGCCCGAACACAGGCTTCCGCATCGTCCCCATTCACGTGAATAACGGGTGTGGCTAATACTTTCGCCACATCCGACGAATAGTGGGACGAACGATGATTTTCTGGGTTTGTGGTAAAGCCAACTTGATTGTCGATTACGATATGAAGAGTTCCCCCGACCGTATAGCCTTTGACTTGGGACATTTGAAATGTTTCTAAAACCACGCCTTGGCCCGCAAAGGCCGCATCGCCGTGGATAAGAACGGGGATAACTTTCTTACGTTCTTTAGTGTCCAAGCGACGGCGTTGAGCCGCACGAGCCATTCCCAGTACCACAGGATTGACCGCTTCCAGATGAGACGGGTTGTACGCCAATGTCACCTGGCATGTTTTGCCTTCGGCTGTCTCTTTGTGGGCGACATAACCCAAATGGTATTTTACATCACCATCGAAATCATCGATCGGTTCTGCCAGCTCGGTAGGACCATTAAAATCGGCAAAGATATATTCCAAGCCCTTGCCCATAAAATTTGCCAAAACGTTGACGCGGCCTCGATGAGCCATGCCAATCACGATTTCATCGAATTTATATTGAGGACTTTTCTTAACCAAAGTTTCTAGCATCGGCAAAAGCGCGTCCCCACCTTCGACAGAGAATCTTTTTGTGCCGACATAGCGTGTGTGAATAAATTTTTCTAACGCTTCCGTGCGAGCTAAAGAATTAAAAACCTCTTTCTTCTCGGCAGCCGTTAATTTGAACTTTGGATTTTCAAATTCAAATTCGCGAATGAACCAATTGCGAACCTCTGGTAAGGCCTCAGCGCATTGAACAGACAATTTGCCACAATAAACTTGGCGCAACGTCGCCATGATTTCCTTTAGCGAAGAATTGGGCTTACCAATCAAAGAGCCAATTTGAAAAACGGTATTTAAATCTTTTTCACTTAGATTAAACTTCTTTAAGGCCAGTTGCTCACTGGACGGAGGTGTATTGGACAATGGATCTAGTGAGGCTTCGAAGTGCCCGTAATTGCGATACGCTTGAATCAGATGGTACACATCGAGTTCTTTTTCGGAAAGACCCAGCGATCCTGATTGACCGAATTCTAAACCTTCAAAAAATCGTTTCCATTCTATTGTGACAGCGTCTGGATTTTGTCGATACTCGGTGTACAGAGAATCGATGTAATCTGCATTTGCATGATTGACGGGACTAGAAAAACCGTTGCGTTGATTTGAGCTCATTTCGGTGGTTCCTTTCAAGAAAAAGCGACGGGGTATTGTCTCGCAAAATTGGGCCGAGTTCAATATGAGTCGCTATTTAATGCGATATTTAACAAATGTCATGATAGCTCGGTTTGTAGATCCTTTGTACTAGTCAGGTGTCTAAAACTGTAACTGGATTAAATAAAATCGTTTTCCTTTTTCCGAATTGGAGTTAGATGTGTACTTTAGTTCGTAAGGACAAGTGTCTAGGGTACGACCCGGTGTTGTTAATAGCGCACTTTATTTAGCACATTTTTTAAATAGCACGCTTTTATTGAGGAGACTCTATGTATCAGTTGGTTATCGTAAGGCATGGTGAAAGTGTCTGGAATCAAGAAAATCGCTTTACCGGTTGGTATGATGTCGGTTTGGCCGAAAAGGGAGTGGCCGAGGCCAAAGCCGCTGGTGTTACCCTGAGGAATGAAAAATTGGGTTTTGATGTGGCCTACACGTCGATGTTGAAACGAGCCATAAAGACTTTGGACTATATTTTAGAAGAAATGGATATCGTTTGGATTCCTGTCCATAAAGATTGGCGCTTAAATGAGCGGCACTATGGAAACCTTCAGGGACTTAACAAAATTGAAACGGTTGAAAAACACGGCGAAGAGCAAGTCAAGGTCTGGCGTCGTAGTTATGATACCCCTCCGCCAGATATGGATCCCGATGACGCAAGACATCCTAAGAATGATCCTCGTTACAAGCATGTACCGTTAAGAGATCTGCCCAATGCCGAGTCATTGAAAGACACGCTTCATCGATTTACACCTCTTTGGAAGGATAAAATCATTTCAGATCTTAAGCTTGAGCGTCGAGTATTGATTGTCGCGCACGGAAATTCTTTGCGTGCATTGATGATGCTTTTAGAAGAAATTTCCCCTGAAGAAATCATGCAGATTAATATTCCTACGGGTATTCCATTATTGTATCATCTGGATAGTTCATTCAAAGTGACTACCAAAAAGTATCTTGGTGATCCTGCTGAAATTGAAAAGGCTATTCAGTCGGTTGCTAATCAGAGTAAGAAGAAATAACAGTGGATAGTTTGACTTTTTCTGAAATAAAAAAACATAATCAATCGATCCATTCGAATTCGAATTGATCGAGGGGATTTTGTGTCGGCAAAAAGTAGAAAAACGTTAGGGTTTATATCTCATCCAAAAATTCAATTTAAATATGCTTTTTTAAATTCGTTGTTTGTTTCGGGTGTCATTTTACTTTCTAATTTGATGGTCGTATATCGATTGCGTAGTTACGCCGATAATCAAAGCGATATCGAAATGGATACGGCGCTTCTGTATAACATTACGGATTTTACCATGCAGATGGGATTTCTGACGTTTTTAGTATCTTTTTTTATCACGTTTTTTTCGACGATCGTCATCACGCATCGATTTGTCGGGCCATTTATCGCGATCAATCGTTATGTCGATAATTTGATACAATCAAAGTATGACGAAAAAATTAATTTACGAACGTCAGACGAAATGCATGAAATCGCTGGGAAATTAAACACCCTGGGCGATCGTTTAAGTGCCTCTAAGTAAAAAAGAGATTATTTAGGAGACGAACTCGTTTTAGAATCTGCGCGAAGTACGCGTTCTCCAGTTCCGGCCATTGAGTTCTGCGTACACTTTGTGCGCGTGCTCTCGGGTATGTTTAGATCTTTTCGTGTGATATTTGAACCATCTTGTGGTCCATAGCCTTTGTGAAAAATAAGCCCGGCGCCTTGTAACCCGCATTTTAAACAGGTTATTGACGAATTGATTTTGCAAACTCTAGTGGTGTAAGAGCTAATTTTCTCTCTGCACAAAGTCTGATTGTTTGAAGTAAATATTGTCTTGGGTCTATTTCCACTTTTTTACAAGATTCAATGATTGTGTAAATAATTGCCGCCACATCAGCACCATCAATAGATCTTGAACCATAAAAATTCTTTCGCCCCATCACAGCTTGCCTGATGGTTCGCTCGGCTTCGTTGTTAGTCAGTGGAACTTCTGGAATTTCTAAGAACAGTGTCAATTCTTTCCAGTTTTTTGTCGTGTACTCAATCGCAGTTTTAAACTTTGACTCCACTCTGGCGTCTGGATACTTTTCCATCAACCACTTCTGCATCAACTTGATAATAGGCTTTGATTTTTGCTCTCTTAAATTTCTTAACTCTTCAAAGTCCCTGGCTTGATGCTCGACTGCAAAAAGCTGTTTATATAAACTCAAGTACTCTTCAACTTCCGGATAATTTTCTTTGATTTCAAAAAAGTATCTTCTGGCATGGGCATGGCACATCGCAAGTTTGTTCTGATTCAAATTCTTTTTATGGTCATCTTTAAACTGATAGTACCCAGAATATCCATCTGTCATCACAACACCACTGAAATCTGCAAGTGTTTCTTTAACTACTTTTCCACTTCTGGTAGGCTCGAACCTGTAATAGGAACCAAGATTATTTGCAATAATCCACATATAACCATCAGAGTCTTTGCTATTATTAATAGGCCACGGGGTTTCATCAGAGTGAATCAGTAAATTATTTAGAATCTCATGCTTAATTTTTTCCACAATGGGTTCTAAATGAATTGAAACAACTTTTGCCAAATTATAAAGAACCTGTGGCTTCATGTTCAAAAGACCCAATGAGTCCATCATTCTGCACTGTCTCTCGAGTGGTAAATGATTTAAATATTTATCAACTACGGTACTGACTGCAAAATCGATCGAATAACTAGATCCAGGTATTAACTTCACTGGGCCTTCAGCAGACACAAAAACATGATCTTTGTCAGTGCTATTAAACTCAGGTTTTAGTTTGTACTTTTGTCTTTTGTGGACCAGCTTTTTATAAGATCTTTCAATGATTTCAATTTCTGTGCTCTGATCAAAAAGTCCTTCTATTTTTTCCCACTGACCTGCGTTTGGGTTCTCTATTCCAAAATCCTTTGAAGCCTGTACTAACTCATCAGAGCTTGCCTCAAAGACAATAATTTCTTCAGGTAGTTTTCTAACGGATTTCTCTTTCACAGGTGGAATGATGTTTTGCGAGTGCAACAACACTTCATCATCTGGTTTTCGTGACCTGTCGCGGTCTTGACTTTTCTCAGAAGACTTTCCGAAAAACTTCTTTCTTAAGACAACAAGACTTTCTTCCATTGAAAATGTCTTCTGATCAGAGATTTGCTTTTGTGATTCAATTTCCTTAACTCTATTCTGCAAACGCGTGATCTCTGCACTCATAAGAAGTGCCAGCTCTTTTAAAATTCTGGGATCATTTTCGTTTTCAAGGGCTCGCATGAAGTGATTTTTGATCAAAACCCTTCAAAAGAAAAGCTGGCCCCGCTTGCGTCACAGCACTTCTGTCGATTTGTGGCCTTATAACTATGCCCCCACTGAATATCTGCTTTAACTCCTGAGTCGTAACTTCTGTTATCTCACCAAGTTCAGCTCTTGCCATAAACCGACCTCGCTCAATTCTTTTTGATATCAACACCAGGCCTGTTCCATCATAAAACAGGGCTTTTAATCTTTTTCTGTTTTTACCAAAAAATAAATACAAATGTCCTTGGTTGATATTATTTCGCATCTTATCTCTGATAAAATAATGAAGCTTTTCAAAGCCTGATCTCATATCAATCACTTCTAGATACACAAACACTCTGAGTCCTTTGGTTTCAATAAACATTATTCTAACTCATCTTTCGAACGAGTCTGACGAGCTGTGAATAGTCTGATCCCACAAGTTCAACTCTCACATTTTGAATAGTGGTGGATAATTTTATTTCAAAATTAGATTTTAAGTTTTCCACAACGCTAACTTCTGAAAATTGTGGATTTGTACTTTTGTGCTTGTTCCACCAGTCGGTGATTGTGTTTCTAGGAACTCCTAGCGCTTTTCCAATTGCGTAGGCTGTAAGTCCCTCATCACAAAGCTTTGCTGCTTCAGCTTGAATCTCAGGTGATACTTTTTTTGTAAATCCGTGAGTTTTTCTGAAGGTCCATATTTTTTCACCAAGTTCCATTAACTTTTCATTTTGATTCATTCTTGATCACCTCGAACTTTCTACGAAGTCCTGGTATCAAATTTATTTCTGCATTTATAGAACCTGGTTTAAATGCGGGTTACGGCGCCTTTAGCAATACGTACAATTGATTTTGAGGCCCAGCAGTCATTTGAATTTTCGCAATAGAGTTCATTCGGAATATACGTGATCTCGTTGGTAACGACTCTAGACTCTTGATCTTTTGGATTCTTTGCAAATGTCAGGCATTGATCCATTCCGCTTAGAACGGTGTTTTTACTATGGGAGTCCTTACCATGGGAGGCATCGTCTTTTGCATGGTTGTTGACTTGAACCCTATAGCCGGGGCGTGTTTCGTTGGAAAGTGAGTGAAAACAAGCCGCGTATTTTGCCTTTTCTGGAGGGATATGTCCGATCACCGTGCGGCCGTTAGGAAATTCGATCAAAAAATTTTCTTGTGCTGTCTCGGCATCTTTTACGAGTGAGATTTGCAGATTCTGGCGAATAATTTTCATTTCGCAATTTACCGGATCCAAGAAGTAAGTGCCTTTATTTGGATCTTCGCTGATTTTGATATAGCTGGGGTTGACCTCGAATTGTCCACCTGGCTGAGCTGTTAATTTAGCTTTTGGTTTTGCATTTACATATACAAAGGCGGACAGGTTAAGAAGAAACACAAATGTTAGAGTCAGAATTTTCATAAAATCTCCCAATTTCTTTTCGGGCCGCTTGATCTCTGTTTGAGTCTAGGTTTAGTATCAAAAGTGTGATTTTAATTAAAAATGCCAAGCAAATACTGACGTTAGAAGGTGCCGCCCGGAAAGAAGGAAGGCGGGTGCTAGACCAAGATCTAAGTGTCCTTTCTGCCCATGCCATTCTGATCGAGAAAAACAAAATTAAATGGATTGGGCCGCAACAAAAAATTCCTAAACCATTTTTCAAAAAAATTAAGAAAGAAATTTCGGCGAAAAACAAGATCATCATGCCGACATTTGTGGAATGTCATACTCACACCGTATTTGCGGGTGAACGTTATACCGAGTTTGAAATGCGTAATACGGGGGTCAGTTATCAGGAAATTGCTTCGCGTGGTGGTGGTATTTTGTCTACTCGCAAAGCTATTGTTGAAATACCTAAAGTGGACCTTTTGAAATTGACTCAAAAGCGGGTCGATCAATTTACCCGTCAAGGGGTGGCCACGATCGAGATTAAAAGTGGTTATGGTTTGGATTTGGAAAACGAAATCAAATGCCTTGAAGTCATGAAAAAGCTTAAGGGTGCAAATATCATCAAAACATTTCTTGGGGCCCATGCTATTCCGAAGGAATTTGGTAATGGCAAAGAGTATCTGGATTTTCTGACCGAATTCGTATTTCCCGAAGTGAAAAAAAAGAAATTGGCAGAACGGGTCGATATTTTTATCGAGAAAGGTTTTTTTTCGAAAGAGGAAGGTCGCCAGTATCTGAGGCGTGCGCAGAAATTGGGATTTGATTTAGTGGTTCATGCGGATCAGCTTTCTCTGAGTGGCGGTACGGACTTGGCGGTCGAGCTTGGAGCCTTATCGGCTGATCACATAATTCAAATTCAAGACAAGGAAATCAAAAAATTAGCGAATTCAAATGTGACAGGTGTACTGTTGCCATTGGCGGATCTGTACATGAAGTGTGCCTATCCACCAGCACGAAAGTTGATCGATGCCGGCGCACGTGTAGCCATATCTACGGACTTTAACCCAGGTTCATCGCCGTCGCAGGATATTCAACTTACAGGGTTGTTGGCACGGTTGGAAATGAAAATGACTCTGCCAGAAGTTATTGTGGCTTATACACTTGGGGCTGCGTATGCGCTTAATCGACAAAGTTTGGAAGGATCGCTAGAGGTCGGCAAGAAGGCTCAGATGCTTTTTCTTGAGGATTCCTATAGAGGTTTGTTTTATTCGTCTACAGAAACCTGTGTGACCCATCGGTTCTTTGAAGACCGTCTCGAAAAATTAGACAAATAACGCAATAACACAATTCTTAAAGTTTCTTAAAATTTTAGTGGACTTACATTTTGATCCCTTTCTAAGCTCAAGGTAGCACGTTATGTCCTTGTGATGTCAGGGGCATAAAGCGCATCGTAGTCAAAGCCAGAAAGCTAAAAAGCTAAAAAAAGCCAAGGAGAGGCGAAATGAAAAATGGGTACAGTCAGCTGATACAGTCCAAGTATTTTGTAACCGATTTTAATTCGGCCATCTTTGATGGCCCCATTCGCATATATTTTACACAAGTTCAAGAATCCCTCGCGTTGAAAATTTATTTTCATATTCAAAATCATTTTGTAAATGAAGTGAAAAAATTAAAAGATATTTCGTCCCAAGTTCCGTCAAGTCTGTTTATTTTGATTTATCCCAACCCTGAAAGTTATGAAAAGTGCTTCGAGACGGCCCAACCCATGTCGGTCGTAAATTGGGAGAGTGATTTGGTTATCGGAATCAACGAAAACGTGGGCGGTGTTGATTTTGCCCTTTTTGATGTTCAGTTTAAAACTGCCTACGGCCAATGGTTGGAACAAAATCAAAAGACAAGACATGACGAGTTCAGTTTATAAAAATAATCGAGGTCAGTTGATCATTGAATACGTTTTGTTGCTGGCGATGGCGGCCGTGGTTTCGGGTATCGTCGTCAGTAAACTGGCCAGTCGAGACCCGACTGATCCCGGAGCCATTATCAAGGGATGGTCTAAAGTTATCGAGTCCATCGCCAAAGACGACGTGGATGACTGCTTGCGAGCCAACTGTCCTCAGAAATAAACAGAGCCGCGTTTTTTAATTTCTAGATTCATTTTTTCTTGCATGAGTTCTTGGATGTCGGAAGCAATTTCGCGAACAAACTCGTGGTCGTCCAAGATCGAGGCCTCATAGGGAAGGTAAATCGGCTCAAGAAATACGATTCTCCATTTGGCCGGAAGTGGCATCAGGTTCACCGGTAAGGGCAATTTCAACCCCTTGAAAAAAGTATTGAGTTTCAATTTAGCCAGAGTGAAGTTAGATTCTTCGGCGCCGATGATGAGTGTCGGGATAATCGGTGCTTGGGTCTCGATCGCCATTCTCAAAAAGCCACGTTTGAATTCTTGTAGCGTATACATTTTGTCCGACGATTTAAAGTTGCCATCTTCCCCTTCGGGGAAAATGACGACGGCGTTCTTGCGTTTCAAAAAATGCACGCCATTTTCATAGTTGGCGGCATAAAACCCCATTTTTTGCGCGACTTTTTGGGAAAAATCCGTCGAGAACCATAATTTGTGGGTTAACACGCGAGGGATTCGCTTTACATCATCGACCAATACGTGGTTCAGCATGATGGCATCTAGACCTGCAAAACCGGAATGATTGGAAATGATAACGGCCGGTCCTTTTTTGGGGACGAAATGGACATTTTCTACCTCAAGTCGGAAATAGACTTTGAGTAACTTCATCAATTGATGAGGGAGAGTCTTAAAATAAAAGCTCTCATTCTTGATTTTTTTGAGCTTATCATCAAACATATACTATATGTCTAAATATATTATCTCGATCGATCAAGGAACAACTTCGTCTCGAGTTTGTCTTTTCAATAAAAGTGGGCAATTGGTAGATCAGGTGCAAAAGGAATTCCGCCAAATTTTTCCTCGGCCAGATTGGGTTGAGCACGACCCCGAAGAGATTTGGCAGTCGGTGGTGTTCTGTCTTAAAGAAATTTTAACCAAGTACTCGAGTGGGGATATCGATGCAGTCGGTATTACGAATCAACGGGAAACGGTTGTTTTATGGGACAAGCAAACTGGCAAGTCCGTATACAACGCGATTGTTTGGCAAGATAAGCGCACAGATGCCGTGTGCCGAAAGCAGAGAAAGCCGAATGGGGCCTATGTTAAGAAAACGACGGGCCTAGTGATTGATCCCTATTTTTCGGGAACAAAAATTAGATGGATTTTGGATAACGTCCCGGAAACGCGTTCATTGTTAAAAGAAAACCGATTGTGTGCGGGAACGATCGATACATTTCTGATTTGGAAGCTGACCAAGGGAAACACGCATGCCACGGATGTATCGAATGCGTCGCGAACGTTGTTGATGAGTTTGAAGTCACGAAACTGGGATGAGAAGTGCTTGAAAATTTTTGGCGTACCAAAAGCTATTCTTCCTGAAATTAGAAAATCGAATTCTTTTTTTGGCACCATTGTCTGCGATGAAATCAAGAATCTTCTTTCGCGAAGTCTCAATATTCATGGGGTGGCTGGCGATCAGCAGGCGGCGTTGTTTGGTCAAGTCTGTTTTGAAACAGGGACATCCAAATGTACATTTGGAACGGGTAGTTTTATTCTGTATAATATTGGAACCAAAATTAAGTATTCAAAGCAAGGATTGTTGACGACATTGGCATGGGAGCTGGAAAACGAGAAGCCCGTGTACGCCTTTGAGGGTGGGGCTTTTATTTGTGGTGCAGCGGTTGTATGGCTGCGTGATAATCTGGGACTTTTTGCCCAGAGTAAAGACATCGAAAAAATGGCTTTGCAGGTGGACAGTACCGAAGGCGTAATATTTGTATCCGCCCTCAGTGGGTTGGGAGCGCCTTATTGGAAAGATAATGCCAAGGGACGAATTTCGGGATTAACTCGAAAATCAAATAAATATCATTTAGCACGGGCCACGCTGGAGTCCATGTCGTTGCAAAATCTGGATATCATCAAAGTGATGGAAGCAGAATCTGGTAAGAAATTATTGGAACTGAAAACAGATGGTGGGGCGGCGAAGAATGATTTGCTGATGCAGTTTCAATCTGATTTTTTGCAGAAAAAAGTTATACGTGCGCATATCTTAGAAACCACCGCTTTGGGGGCCGCATTTTTGGCCGGTCTAGGGAGTGGGTTCTGGTCTAGTAAATCGGAATTAAAGAAAACATGGAGATGGGACAAAGAATTTTTTCCAAAGAAAAAATCAAAGGTTATCTTGGATACAATTCAGAACTGGAATCAGGCCGTACGAAACTTGATAAAGGAACTTTGATTGGCAGAATTGTTTAAAAAAATTTTACCTGAAGAGCGCGAGTTACTTTTGCAAAAAGCGCTAAAGGAAAAAGCTTTCTTTGTTTTTAAGGGGACACAGAAGGCGATTAAATCCAAAATTAACGATCTGAAACGTCCTAATTATATTACGTGCGTTTGTCCTGCAGAGTTAATGTCGCTAAGAACCCGTCAGGATGTCATTGTGGTGATGGTTTTAGGAGAAGAACGTTATTTCTTTAAGTCCTTTGTGTTTGCCGATGACGGATTTCTGTTGTTCAAACGGAAAGTCGATTTTTACCATTTAGTGCGGCGGAAAGACAAGCGCCAGCGATTGCCCAACAGTTTTCCGGCATCCTTAATGATCAAGAGATTGAATGGCAACTTGTCGTTTTTAAAAGGTATTGTACTGGATTTCTCGGATAAAGGATGCCGTTTGGGATTGAATACCGAAGTTCCCAAACTTCAAGTTGGCGACGATATCACCGGCAATCTGAAAATGGGCGAACGCCGTGCCGTGGAAGTTACGGGGACCATCAAGCATCACGTGAAAAGTAAATCTGGAGCATTAAAGCAGACTTTTGGTTTAAACTTTCAATTTCCACATGGCCATGCATCAAGTTTGGTTAAATCGCTATTTTTGGATTTGCAGAGGGAACTTTTTGTCGAGTTCTATGGTAAACAATGAAAGACGTATTTAAGAAAGTTCATCTATCCGACAAGAAAAAAATATTCAAACGCATCGTTGATGATCGCCTTGTCCTGTTAGTAAAATTAGAATCAATGGACGTGCAGCAAGTGGCGCCACTAAAAATGATTGATGACAAAATTATCGAGTGTGGATTTGTAAGAGATCATGAGTTCTCCATAAAAAAATCAGAAATGGCTGTTATTAGTTTGAATATTGGTGACGATAAATATTTTTTTTATGGATTACTGACCTATAGTGATCGGTATCTGTATATCGATATCCAGGCAGATTTGTTTTATCTTCAGAGACGTAGATCTGCACGGTTAGATTTACCTGACAACTATTCGGCGAAATGTAAAATCATAGATTACAAAGGGAAGGTGTTGCCGTTTGACTGTGGCATCGTGGATATTTCAAGTGGTGGTTGCCGACTGAGTTTATCGTCTTTGGAACCGATGATTAAGGCCGGTACTACGATGAGATTAAAGATCACATTGGGGCATCAATCTACGTTCGAAATTAATGGCGAGGTTCGTCATGCCAAGCCGATAAAAGACTACTTAGATCTTCCGCAAGTTATGGGTATTCAATTTGTTGACTACGATCCCAGTTTTGAAGCGAAAATGTTGAACCTTTATATGGATGTTCAACGCGAAATTTTTCTACGTTACGTCAATAAAAAAACAGATAGTCGCGGATAAAGTTAGTCTAGTGATGCAACTTGGCTCGGAAAATTGATTGATTCACACTTTCTTCACCGGAAACGTATAGAACTTTCCTTTTGTTTTCAGAACCCCCGCCCGCAATTTGTAACAATAGAGTGTTTTTTCGATCCCAGGCGAGCCACCAATCAATAAAAATCCACCTTCGGGAATATCACCACCGACAACGCGATTAAATTATTCTATTCCGGTGCCAATTCGGGGAAGGGTGTCTTCTTCTGGACCTTTATCCAGTCATGTTAGTTTTTGAATTTCGACAGACCAACCACGGGTCGTACCGACCTTAACCTCGGTTTGCATTTCCTCGACGAAACTATTCCAGGAACCGCAGTCACTGAATTTGCCTTCCCACCTTGGTCGTTGGGCACCACAATTTTGACAAACATATATGGTTTTTGACTTCGATTTTGCCATGGTTATCCGGTATCATTATACTAAGTACTTTACAAACACACAACCTTACGGATGAGGGCGATTCAATGCAATTCAAAGCCATACTTTTACTGGCCGTATTTTTATTTTCGGCTCTAGAGCTGAACTCGCAGTCGGATGTCTTCGCAAAGACCAGAATTTTTTTGCAAGAAGGTAAGTGGGAAAAAGTAGTTGAGCTTATCGATAAAGACATCGAAAAGTCATCGTCTCAGGATAAGGAATTAATGCTATTTCAAAAAGCATTTGCCTATTTTCAAATGGATAAACTGTCTCAGTCTGAAGAAATTTTTAATGAACTCAAGGTAAGAAACAAATTATTGACGGAGTATGTTCTTTTCTATTTGGGACAGATCTATCTTGGGAAAAAAGACAACAGCAGAGCAAAAGAAATATTTTCGGCTGTGCTTGAGGGAAAACCAAATGTGCGTTTGAAAAATGAAACGATGCTCTTTTTAAGTCGTATTCAAACTGAGGAAAAAAATTACAAAGCTTCCCACGATCTGCTAGAAAAATTGGAAAGAGCTACTCGCGGCACCGAACAACATCCTTTCATTCTTTTGGATTTAGCGGCCATCGAGGATCAGTTGAACCTCACAAGCAAAAAGTGTTCGCGATTGATAAAGTTATATAGCCAGTATCCACAGTTCGAGAGGATTTCGACATGGAGTTATAATCTGAGCCTAAATCCGGTAAATAACAAAGAATCTAAATGCGCTTGGGAAATTGATGATTTTAAAAAGCGTGTACGTAACAGTTTGTGGGCTGGACAAGAAAAAAAGGCTTTGGAAGAAATTTTGTCTTTCAAAAAGGATTTTCAAGGTAAGTACGACTTTGATGCTGACAAAATTTTAGCGATGTACCATGCACAGGAAGGTGATCTCGATAAGGCTTATGGAATTTTGAAGAAATACTTAGTTGAAAAGGAACGCGATTTCGAGTTTCTGAATCAGCTTGCTCCGATTGCGGCTCGTTCGGGGGATTTAAATACAGCGGTTTCCTTGTACTATAAGGGATATCAAATGCAGAAACGTTCGACCAAGGGGGTTCAGGCTTTGTTTCAAGCGGCCTTTATGTCCTATCAGTTGCGCGATTATGACTGGGCGACGAGGAAGTTTAAGGAATTTATAAAAATCTCTAAAAACGAAAAACTTAAAAAGGAATCTCAATGGTATTTGGCATGGATGAAATATCTGCGTGGCGAGTATCATCATTCATTCAACGATTTTAAAAAATTGGCCTCGATTAAGAACACCAAGCAATATCGATCACTCAGTAAAGAGCGTTTGAACTATTGGATGGGGATGAGTTTATATCGAGAAGGAAAACTTGAGAAATCTAAAGTTTTTTTCGAGCGTTTGGCCGCAGATAAAAATAAAGGTTACTATTCGGTAGCAGCTTCGAAGCGGTTGGAAAAATTGAATGTCGAACAAAAGGCGGTTGGTAAAGTATTAAATACTAAGGAAGGGGACGGTAGCTCTAATTTTGTTTCGCATTTTAGAAAAGGATTTCAGTCACGGATGACCGCGGCGATTAAGGAATCTCCGATAGAAGAAGAGGTTGTCGTTGAAGCTCAAGAACCAGAAGAAGAAACAGATCCACTAGAAATATCCGAAAAAAGTGACGAGAAAGTGGCGGATGGTGACGAGAGTCCATTCAAAACTCCCGAGTTAATGGACAAATTTGACAAGTCACGTGCGTTGATGGTCATGGGTATGGAGTATTGGTCCAAATGGGAGCTTTACGAAATTGAAAAACGAACAAAAAACAAAGACTACCTCAAAGTTCTACTTGGTGAGTATGCTCAGGTGGGCCAGTACCATCGCATGAGTCATATCAGTCAAGTGTATTTTCGAAATCAGAAGTCACGTTTGGGAATCGAGCATGGGCGAGGCTTGTGGGAGTACTCATTTCCCAAAGCGTATTTGTCTTTAGTTGATCGCTATTCTAAAGAATTCGAAGTCCCTCGAGAACTAGTTTGGAGTATCATGAAGGCCGAAAGTCAGTACAAGAAGGAAGCCATTTCTCCTGTAGGGGCGTTGGGTTTAATGCAGGTTATGCCGTATACGGGTAATCGTATTGCAGAAATTTTAGGGGATAAAAATTTTACGCCGAAGCAGTTGTTAGATCCAGATTCGGCCATCAAAATTGGAACCAAATATCTTCAACGACTAAATAAGAAGTTTAACCAGACGATTCCATTAGTTGCGGCTAGTTATAATGCCGGCCCTCATCGAGTTAAGAATTGGCTGCAGCAGTTCGGCGGTTTAGAAACAGACGAGTTTATCGAGCACATACCATTTCTTGAGACACGAAACTATGTTAAGAAGGTCATTGCCAATAGCTATATTTATTCGGAGCTTTACAATGACAGAGTGGAAAAAAAATCACGTGATTTAGTTCCCTATCTAGCCGAAAAAATTCCATTTAGTTATACTGATCGAGCGCCGACACGTGAAACGTGGGAAGAAATTTGATAGATGCTTTCACTGCTGAGTTCAGCTGCTAAACCGTTTTTTGATCTGACGTTTAAATTTTTGATAAATTTTCATTTGTTGCTTATCATTATTTTCACTATTTTCTATTTTGTGCCCGGAGCGTATATCGACGATGAGCACTTTGTAGAAAATACGTCGGTCGCCGGGGCCGTGGCCGATAAACCCGATTTTTTCTTTAGCGTAAAAGATTCTTTAAAAGCATTCTATTCATTAGATTTTGGCATGGCCTACCACAATCGCAATTCGAAAGTGATCGACATCGTTTGGAAGAAAGCGTCCTACAGTTTTCGGTATTTAAGTACTTCAATTTTGGTATTGTTTTTTTTTTCTATTTTGATTTCATTTTTTATTGTTCGTTCAAAAAACAGACGGCATTTTCTGTTATTCTTTAGGGGGTTGAATCAGATTCCGCAGTTGGTATTGATACCTGTGGTGATTTATTTCTTTTCTTATGCGTTCAGTATTGTGCCATTGCGATTCGATCCCAATAGCCGTTCGTCATATTGTTTTGTGATATTTGTTCTTTTGATTAAGCCCATGGGGCAATTGATTCACTTGATGGTCGAGCGTTGGCACCGTGAAAAATCCGAAACCTATGTGCAATTCGCGCGGGCCAAAGGCTTAAGCAATAATCGAATACTTTTTGTGCATATGTTTAAGAACATCGCAAACTCGTTTCTAGGATATTTCCTGACGATTGTGTTGCAATTGTTGACAGGAAATTTCATTTTGGAAAGCCTGTATTCTATCCCTGGATTTGGTCTGGGGTTTATGGACTCAGTTTCTCAGCGAGATTTGCCACTTGTTGTTGGGTATTTGTTTTTGTTTTCTAGTTTGTATTTAACGCTGCATTTTTCGGTACAGATAGTATTTATGTATTTGAATCCTAAATTGCGGGAATCTGAATGAGAAAGCTTACCCCATTGTTTTTGATTATGGCATTGGTAGGATTTTCGTTTCAGCACACTATTTCTAGTCAAATTGATCCATCTCGTATTTTTCTATCTCCAGGTGCAAGTTTTTGGGGAGGTACTGATTCTTTAGGACGAGATTTGTTGCAACGTTCGTTGCGTGGAGCCGGACTTTCTTTGTTGATTTGTTTGTTTTCTTTGATTCTAACCTATGTGATGGGAATGGTCTTGGGTGGAGTTTTGTCTTTTTGGAAACGCGCCAATCATTTGGTTATTTTTATTGTAGATGTTTTTGACTCAATTCCTAATTTTCTATTGGTGGCGCTATTTTCAATCTTGATCAGTCGAGGATTCGTCGCGACCTCCTCGGCAAACGCGGCGTTTTCTATTTTGGTGATTTCAATTGCGTTATCGGCATGGCCGCCGATCGCAAGGTATGTCAGATTAGAAATTTTACAATTAAAGGGTAAGGATTTTCTAAATGCGACTATCGTGTTGGGTGGCAGCCCATTCTATCTTGCGAGGACACATTACTTACGAGCAATCTGGCCTTGGGTTAAACTGTCTGCGGCTCACAGTATCCCTCAATTCATATTAATTGAAAGTGTATTGTCATTTACAGGGTTTGGGATGAATTCAGACTATGCGACACTTGGGTACCTCATCTTTGAGGGGTGGAAGAATGCTCTTATATACCCACACCTGTTTGTTGTCCCATCAGTGATTTTATGTCTGATTATATGGATCTTGACGTGGGGTTTGCAGGAAACAAAAGAGTTGTTTTAGTTGCATTATTTGAGGTTTAAATCTATCTATTTTACCTCTATGAATTTAGTTCTGGATGCTCATAATTTGACGGTAGTACGTAATAATCGAAAGGTTATTGATAATCTGAGTTTTCAAATCAAAGAAGGAACGTTGGTCACCGTTACAGGCAGTAATGGAAGTGGTAAATCGACGTTGATAAAAAGTATTTTGGGACTTATTCCATTCACTGGACATGTTCATTGTCATACCAATGAAATTGGATACCTGCCGCAATCCCACATGATCGATCGCAGTTTTCCGGTCACCGTAAAAGATTTTATCTCTTTAGGCTTTCGCAAAAAACAGAAAGATAATCATGTTGTCGATAAAGTGATGGATGAAGTGGTTATAGCATCATTGGCTCGACAACTGGTTGCGGACCTTTCTCAAGGAGAATTTCAAAAAGTTTTACTTGCCCGCAGTCTGGTAGAAAGTCCCAAACTGCTAGTTTTGGACGAACCATTTTCAAATATTGATGAAGCGGCAGCGGACGTTTTAAAACAAAATTTGTTAAAACGAAAAAAATCAGGTGTCGCGGTTTTACTCTCGATTCATGACACTCATTTTGTAAAATCTTATAGTGATCAAATGATTCCGTTGGGTGGTAAAATGAGTCAAGTTGTCGATATGTGTGTCCATGATCATGGAGATCGATAGCATGCAGGCATGGAGTAGTATTTTTCAAAATTATGATCTGTATATTAATGCATTGTTTGCCAGTTTACTGATTGGCTATGCTTCGGCTCCGATCGGTGTATTTTTAAATCTTAAGCGTATGACTTTAATGGGTGAGGCCATCAGCCACTCTTTGCTTCCTGGATTTGCTTTGGCATTCATGCTGTATGGAATGTCTTACTCGGGTTTAATTTTAGGCGGCCTTTTTGCGGGATTGTTAGTGCTAGGTTTGATGATGGGATTGAATCGCTTCGTGACGATCAAAGAAGATGGTGTGTTGACCGTTATATATCTGACGTTCAGTGCGTTGGGTATATTGATTGTATTGAATTCGGGAATTAAAATTGATCTTTCTCATATTCTAATTGGCAATATTCTTTTGATTGATCAAGTTTGGCTTAGTATATTATTTGTTTCCAGTCTATTGATACGGCTCATCTTTCATCGCATAAAAAGAGATCTCTTGATCGTATTGATGGATCCAGAATATGCACAGTTTTTAGGGGTGTCGATCCAGAAAACGCGCAGTATTTTTTATTTTCTGGTGTTATGGATTTTGGTTTTGTGTTTTTATTCGGTGGGAACATTGTTGGCTTTGGGATTGTTGCTGATTCCGGCGTTGATTGCCAAGGTATTAGTTAGAACGATTGACGCTCAAATCAAATTTTCATTGTATTTAGGGATTTTGATGAGTTTTTTGGGTTTGATGATTTCTGTTACTTTAGATTGGCCTACAGGACCGACCATCATTTTGACGGGGGGGGCGTTGTTTGTCATTGCGGTGTTTGCGCGCTCGAGCGGCTTAAAGTTTACAGTTTTTTTATTGCCATTGTTGTTGTTTCGACCGTGTGCCGAAGCCGCAATTTTTACAAATTTGCAGCCACGAGATCAGGTTTTGCTTTCTAATTCGTCGATAAAATTATTTGTCAATCACTTGGTAAAACCATCAGATAAGATATCGATGGAAATATTGATCCCGAACGATCAATCCACACACAATTATCAGCTGAAACCTTCGGATATGAAAAAGATTAAGCGTGCTAAAGTTTTTTTGTATATCGGCAATGGTTTAGAAGAAGGCTTAAAGGACCAGGTCGCCAAGGTGAATTCGGAAATTCAATTTGTAAATTTGACTTCGGATGGAAAAGTTGCCACGACTCAAGATGTGCATTTTTGGTTGAATCCAGAGTGGGCAATCCCGATATTAAGTACGCTAAAAGCCAGTCTTGTGGCCGAGAGTCCTATGACTAAGCCATTGATTGAGAGTCGCTTTAGAGATGCGCAGACGCAGATTGCAGAGTATACAAAGCATATTCAAGACACGTTCTTGGGGATTAAAAGTAAAACAGTTTTGATTAGTCATAATTCTCTTTATTTTTTAAGAAATTTTCTGGGAATTGATATTCGTTTTTATATGAACAGCACCAGTCCTAGCGATGTTATGAATTTAAAAAAAATGTTAAAGGACAAGAACATAACGTTGTTGAAAGAATACGGCTCCGTCAATTTTCTATTAGAGAGTATGATGCGAGAGCATCAACGGAGTTTTTCCGGTGAGGTTTATGGCGAGATTATTCCTGCGGAACTGTATGAATCAAAATCATATTTAGATTTGTTGAAATTAAATGTTGAAATTATTCATTCGATCTTGAAAAGCCCTCAACATTAGGTTTTCTAAGTGGCCTTCACGAGTAAAATTGGGGCGGTTGCCAGCCACCGAATGCGGATTCCAGTTGCGTTGCTGCCTGAATTGTTAATACATCATTGCCCCAAGAACCGACGATTTGAACCCCGATGGGCATTTTTTTAGCATCTAGTTTTATAGGTGCTTGAGTGACTGGTAATTCTAGTGCGTTGAAAATTCCTGCATACACAAAATCAAATGGCGATAGAAAAAGTTCGTTATGGTAAGGGGCTGAACGTGGTTGAGTGGGAAACAGAAGAATGTTGTGCTCTCCAAGTAATTGATTGATTTCCGATTTGAATAGACTCAGTTGTTCTTGATGATGTTGGATGGATTCGCGATCTATGGCCCGACCATCCAGTTGGCTTAGAATAAATGCCGGTAGAGTGTGTTTAGATTGCCCAAGAATGAGTTTAGAAACTTCTTCCAGTGGTGCAAGCGTCTTGTGAGGAGAAATGAGTTCGGCGAATGAAGCACGTTGAGAGTGACTCAATCGACTAGACCACATTTTAAGTGCATCTTTGAAAAAACCTGTTTTAATCTCGACAACGTTATGACCAAGTTGTTCAAAATATTGGGCCGCGTTTTCGACGGTTTTTTTTACTTCGGCACTTGTACGAGTCGTTCCATGTATAATGGGATCAGATAAAAAATAAACGGTTTTAAGCCGAGGTGATTTGCTTAATAATGGACCGTGATTGGCCACAGCTTGCCGATCAAAACCGTCCGCACCGGCCATAATTTTTAGTAAAGGTAAAAGATCTTCAGCACGACGGCACATCGGACCAATGGTCGTTAATGGATATTCCTCTAAAGCCATTTCCGATAATTTTTGCGCTGAATTTGGAAAATGACCGGTCAGTGGAACCAGTTTATATGATGGCTTATGGCCAAAAATTCCACAGAAAAATGCAGGTATGCGAATACTGCCACCGATGTCACTTCCAATTCCCAGTGGACTTGCGCCTAAACCGATGATGGCGCCTTCACCGCCGCTGCTGCCACCAGATGTTTTTCGCTCGTTATACGGATTTTTTGTGCGTCCATAGATCGTATTTTTGGTTTCAAACCAAAACCCAAATTCAGGAACGTTTGTGGTTCCTAAAAGAACCATATCTTGATTAGACAGGCGTTCGGCTGTCGTGCCGGTTTCCAAGGACACTTCATCTTTATAAAAATAGTTTCCCCCTGTGCGGTGAAAACCCTTGATAGAAATCATTTCTTTACATGTGTACGGAACGCCGTAATAAGGTTTGCTTTCTAGGGTATGATTTTTAAGCTCTGTATCCAGTTGTCGGGCTTTTTGTAAACCACGATCAATATTGGATTCAACGACGGCATTTAAAACAGGATTAAAGCGTGTTACTAATTCAGCATGTAATCGATAAACTTCTTCTACAGAGATTTTTTTTGTACGAATCAGCTCACCAATTTGCAGGCCGCTTTTGCTTAAAATCTCGTCCATGACTCTTCCTTGATTTTTTTCTTGTCCGCAAAGGGCGATCGTCGCCCTTTGTACTAAACATTAAATCTAAAAAATAAAATGTCACCATCTTTAACAAGGTATTCTTTTCCTTCTAGACGGTACTTCCCTGCTTCTTTAACGGCTTGTTCTGATTTTAAATTAAACAAGTCTTCGCAATGGTAAGTTTCGGCACGAATGAAACCCTTTTCGAAATCTGTGTGAATCACGCCGGCCGCCTGAGGCGCCTTCATGCCTTTTTTAATTGTCCAGGCGCGGACCTCTTTTTCGCCAGCCGTAAAATAGGTGTACAGACCTAATAAAAAATAAGCTTCACGAATCAATCGATTCAAACCTGGCTCCGTTGCGCCCATGGATTGTAAAAAATCTTTTCGATCAGCTGCTGGTAATTGCGCAATTTCGGCTTCCATCGCGGAACACAACATAACAGTTTTGTTGTTTTCTTCGGCCGCGCGTTTTTCTACCGCGCGCACCCATTCATTTCCACCTTTTGAGAAATCCGTGTCGGAAACATTACAGGCATAAAGAACGGGTTTCGATGTTAATAAATGTAATTCTTTGTAAATCGTGGCTTCAGAGTCTTCGGGAACAATCGAACGTGCTGGCAGCCCTTTGGCCAACGCCTCATGAACTTTTTTGACGATGGAATGTTCCGCTAGTACCTTTTTATCGGTTGAGTTTTTAGCTAGCTTTTCAACTTTTTGTAGACGTTTTTCAACCGAATCTAAATCGGCTAACATCAACTCGGTATTAATAACTTCCATATCTCTCAGCGGATCGACGCTGCCATTTACATGGATGATGTTTGGGTCGTCAAAGCAACGGACGACATGAACAATCGCATCGGTTTGACGGATATGGCTCAAGAATTGATTACCTAGGCCTTCACCTTTGGATGCCCCTTTTACGATACCCGCAATATCAACAAACTCGATGGTGGTGGGCACAACACTTTGGGGTTTGATGAATTGGGTGATTTGATCTAAACGTTGATCGGGAACGGTCACGACACCAACGTTCGGGTCGATCGTGCAAAAAGGATAGTTAGCCGCTTCGGCTTTGGCTGATGTCAGCGCATTAAACAAGGTACTTTTTCCTACATTTGGTAAACCAACAATTCCTACTTGTAACGCCATTGTGTTCCTCTTTTAATTATATTTGTTCGCGGCTTTAGCATAGCCGTCTATGATAATACTCTCAAGTGCTACTGTGGATTGGATCAGCAGATCCTCTAATTCTTTTTGTTCGGCTTTGGCAAAATTCCCTAAAACATGATCAGAGACACTGATGTTCGGATTCGCCGGGCGCCCAATTCCTAGACGTAAACGAATGTAGTCGTTCGATCCTAGTTTGGCAGTGATATCGCGAATACCATTATGCCCGCCGTGACCCCGAGCTTTCTGAATTTTAATTTTACCAAGCGGCTGATCTAATTCATCATGTATAACGACAATGCGATCGAGCGGTACTTTAAAAAAACTAACCACGTCGTGGACAGAGTCCCCAGAAAGATTCATGAATGTCTGAGGTTTTAAAATCAAAATATCTTCGTTGTTTGATTTGAGTTTCAAAAATTCGGCTTTAAATTCCGAGCGATAGGCATTCATTTTTTCAGAGCCTACAAACGAATCAACCGCCATGAACCCAATGTTATGGCGGTTGAATTTATATTGCGGACCCGGGTTACCCAGGCCGACGATTAACCACATGAATATTATTTCTTAGCTGGAGCCTTAGCATCTTTAGCTGGTGCTGCTGCTTTTGCACCCGCTGCCGGAGTAGCCGCAGGAGTTGCTGCCCCTGCAGGAGCTGCTGTTGCAGAATCAGTAGCTGCCGCCGCTTCTTCTTCGATTGTTGTTACAACGGCTAATGTAAGATCCGCAGAAGAGATCATTTTTACACCAGCTGGTAATTTTAAATCAGAAACGTGAACAGACTCGCCTACACCTAAGTGAGATACGTCAACAACCAAGCTATCTGGGATATCGTTTGGAAGAACTTCGATTTCCACCTGACGATTCACGATACTTAATAGACCACCTTCAGAGATACCAGCCGCTTTACCTTCCGTGCGAATCTCAACTTGAACGCGTACGGCTTTAGTTAAGTCTAATGCGTAAAGATCCGCATGGACAGGGCGGCGAGACAATGGGTGAATGTCGACTGATTTAAGTAGGACAACTTTACCATTGGCTTCTTTAATTGAACTTTTTAAAGTGAAAAGAGCATTATCAAATTTACGAGAGTTAAATTTGATAACATCGTTTTCGTGTAATGAAATATTAACGTTGTTCATGGCGCCGTAAATAACGCCGGGAACTTTCATTTCTCTTCTTAGGGCGCGGCAGTGGTGTTTGCCATCTTGACGAGCTTCAACTGTCAGTTCGTGTCTTTGTTTCATATCATCCTCTTTCAAGTACTTTTAAAAACAAGTTAAAAGTGGTTAGGAACCTTTGATTGATTTCAAAGGGTTATATGTGAATGATGAGAAGTAATGCACGGGTTGGTAAAGATCAAGGAAAAACCTGAATATTCAATACGGAAATGCTAGTCGAATAGGCTACTGACAGAGTCGTTACCGTAAATACGCTTGATCGCTTCGGCCAATACCGGAGCCATGGAAATAACTTCAATTTTACCACTTGCCTTGGCCTCCTCGGTCAGAGGGATCGTGTCGGTAACGATTAATTTTTCGATAGAACTTTCTTTTAAACGTTTGATGGCAGGACCTGACAGAACGGGATGCGTAGCTAAGGCCAAAACTTTCTTTGCCCCATGTTTAAAAATTGCGTCCACCCCTTGAGTCAAGGTACCGGCGGTATCGACCATATCATCCACGATAATCGCGGTTTTATCTTTGACCTCACCGATGAGATGTAAGGCTTTGGCTTCATTGGGACTCGTTCTTCGTTTGTCGATGATTGCCATGGAAGAATCAATTCGTTTTGCAAATGCACGTGCTCGCTCGACACCACCCGCATCGGGGCTGACAACAACATAGTCTTCGCCAAAGCCATAGCGTTCACGAAATGTTCGAGCCAAAGTCGGGATTGCAAATAAGTGATCAACTGGGACGTTAAAGAACCCTTGAATTTGAGCAGCATGTAGATCCAAGCACACAACGCGATCAGCGCCGGCCGTAGTTAATAAATCCGCAACACATTTCGCAGAGATAGGAGCACGTGGTGCTACCTTACGATCTTGGCGTGCATATCCAAAATAAGGAATGACGGCTGTGATATGCTCGGCAGATGCCCGCTTAACGGCATCAAGCATAATAAAAAGTTCCATGTAGCTTTGATTTACCGGTGGACAAGTACTTTGGATAATAAAAACGTGTTGTCCGCGAACACTTTCTTGAATTTCGACTTGGATTTCACCGTCGGCAAAAGAAGAAATTTTGGATTGTCCAAGCGGCACTCCGGCTTCTTGGGCGACTTTGCGAGCAAGATCGTTATTCGAGTTGCCAGAGAAGATTTTCAAATTTTCCATAGATGCCTCACGGGATAGAAAGGATATATCATTGGTGGAAAAATTTGACAAAATGATAATCGTAAACGGAAAAATTTTTAGGTGTGCGCAACAAAACTGTAAACAATTTTTTCAGTCAACGAGAGCCTATTTTGTATTCAGTTTTTCTAGGAATTTTTTTAGAGCTAGAGTTCTATGTGAATGAGTCAATTTAAAGCCTGGTCCCAGTTCCGCTAAGGTCTGGCTTTGTCCATCGGGAATAAAAACAGAATCATAGCCAAAGCCATGTGTTCCTTGGGGCAGCTTGCCGATGGTTCCCCATAATTCCCCTTCAAAGATCCATTCTTGGTTATCGGGAGTCATAACAACCAGACAACAAAAAAAACGGGCTTTACGGCTGCCCACAGCACGAATAGTCATCATTTTAAGCAGTTTAGCCGTGTTTTCACTGTCGCTGGCGTGAGGGCCGGCATAGCGGGCCGAATGAACACCCGGAAGATTGCCTAGTCCAACGACTTCCAGACCAGTGTCGTCACCGAGCACCCAGTCCTTGTCTCGAACCGATTTTAATGATCGCGCTTTAATGCGGGCATTATCTAGATAGGTTTTGCCATCTTCGGGGCGTGGGGTAAAGGCTTTGAGCTCATTTTGGTGATGTAAAACAATCTCAGGGATCTGTGGTCCCAGAACCTGTTTGATTTCTTTCAGCTTGCCTTCATTGCCCGTCGCAATCCACATTTCCATATGCTGTATTTCCTATAAATTTAAAATTCCACTTAAGACGCGCTTTTGTTCGTCGATCAATGTAAAGCAGCCTTGCTTTGCGATAGTCATCATCTCGGCTAATTGAGTTTCACTGAATGGCTCGCTTTCCGCAGTGCCTTGAATTTCAATGTATTCGCCTTTAGCATTGATTACGAAATTCATATCTGTATGAATTTTAGAGTCTTCATCATAATTCAGATCCAACAAAGGTGTCCCGTTATCTAAACCGACGCTGACGGCTGCAACGTAGCTTTTTAAAGGCAATGTTGAAATTTCTTTTTTGTTTTTCATTTTAGATAAAGCCAGCGCTAAAGCGACAAAACCACCAGTAATCGCTGCCGTCCGCGTTCCGCCGTCCGCATTGATCACATCGCAATCGATAATAATTTGTTTTTCATAAATCGCCTTCAAATCCACGCTGGCACGTAAAGATCGGCCAATTAATCGGGAAATTTCTTGAGTTCGGCCTCCCGTCATAGATTTTTCGCGTTTAATGCGCTGGTGAGTCGAGCGAGGTAGCATTCCATATTCGGCGGTTACCCAGCCAGAGCCACTGCCAATCAGCCAAGGTGCTGATTTGTTTTCTACCGAGGCGGTACAAAGAACGCGTGTTTTGCCAAACTCAATCATGGCCGAACCTTCCGCGTATTCAACCACATCGGTGGTAATTTTAACATTTCTTAATTGGTTATATTTACGACCGTCTTTACGAGTGATTTTTTCAAAATCTAATTTGGTAAGGTTCATGAATTCTCCGAAAAGGCACTATCTCGGAGTCGGTGTATTTTCGTCAAGTAAATTTGATGGAGGATAAATGGCGCGCGTGTATCGTTTGATTGAGTCGGCAATTTTTAAAGCAAGATCATTTCGATACTCATCATTCATCAGTTTTTTATTGTCTTGAGGATGACTTAAAAAACCGACTTCGATTAAAACACTGGGCATCTGAGTCTGTGTCAGTACATAAAAAGGGGCCTGCTTGATATTGCCTGGTAAATCTTGCTGAAGGGAACGTGTCAGTTTTAAACTTTTTTGCGATTGAATGTTATGCTTTATGTCCTTCAGGATTTTCGCAATATCTTTAGCTTTAGACAGCTCGACGATGTCGTCTTTGTTGCGATCAGTCTCTGTCGTTGTGATGTCTCTGGCCGTGCGGGTTAAGGGGGCAAAGTGATTACTTCGACGATTGGGATTAAGAAAAAACTCCAGTCCGTAAGCTCGGCGATCACTGGAGGCATTCGCATGCAGGCTGACGAACAAGTCTCCACTTTGTTTTTTAGAAATTTGTACTCGTTGTTTCAAACTGATAAATTGATCTTGTGATCGGGTTAAAAAGACATTGATTTTATCTTGTTCCAGTAGCTGTTTTATTTTTTCCCCCAGCAGGAGAACAATTTTAGCCTCTTGGGCCGAGCCATAGACCGCACCTTTATCATACCCACCATGACCAGGGTCGAGAATGACAGTCAAACCAAAAGCCGAGGGCAAAAGAAAATAGACGCTACAAAGCCAAGTCAAACGCATCTCTCTATTTTCAATTATTTTAATTTTTTTGAGAAGTCCATAAAGGAGAGAAAAGGTTGACGACCAGGTTTGGGGGGGGGGACCTGGCCGTCATGGGGGGTTGCTTTTAGGTAATGCAACGGCAGGGCCAAGGCTCTTATCATTGATTTCGACTCTAAAAGAGGACTAGGTTACATTTAGAGAGAATTGGGGTGTCTAAAAGTTTGATAGGGACGCCAATTGTCGGTCTTCAGAGTCTTTTCGCTTTTATACTCAGCTTTTATACTCAGGGCTAAAGTCTGGCGTAAAGGTGCCGATAAGTTAAACATTATGAATGCAATTAGGAAAATCCAAGTTTTGTCTCAGTTGCTAGTGATCTTGGTGGCTTTAACAGGGTGTACGTTTCATCTGGGGATTAGTGATTTAAATTCCAAGGCAGGTTTGGCCAGTGTAAGTGTTCCCAGCTTTGAAAACTCACTAATTAAAGTTATTCCGGCGGTGTCTTCGATTCCCATAGATGGGGAAGTTAAAGTTCAGTATTGTATTCGGGATAGCGTTGGAAATCTTATTGAGAAAAGTGATTACTCTGTTGTTTTTGAATTAAAGGCCGGGGCCACGGGTGGGTCTTTTTCCCCAACAACATATAATCAGGTGGATAAGTGTTATGAGTCCACATTTAAGGGTGAATCTGTCGGGTCTCGGGTCGACTTCTGAAATTGTTGTACGGGTAGACAGTAACTCGGTCCTGCTCAAATCGCGGTGCTTACTCCACAATTAGCATTTTCTGGACGTTCCTTACCATCGGCGAGCGTAGATGATCGCATTCTTACGAACCTATCAGGAGCTTTCTCTTTGACGGGAATTTGTGAAGCTCTTTTGGGAGACGTTAGCATCAAGAGCAGCGCCCTCAGACCACTCCAATTATACACGACTCCATGTTCGGCAGAGGGGACGTTTTCGCTGACGATTAATACGGATGGTGTAACGGCACCTTATTTTGCAGTCGGAGACCCCTTGATTCAAATTAAGCAAGGAAGTCATTCTCCTGTGATGACTCGTATTATGTACATTTCCTCTTATCCACTGGTTAAAATATACAACGCGGCTGATTTACAAAATATGACGGTCGGGAACTATGCTGCCTCAAAGGCTTATGTACTAATGAATGATATTGATTTATCAGCTGTGAATTACACTCCGGTTGGAAGTGGTGCGATGAATTTTTGGCGTGGATTATTTTTTGGTGAAGGCCATACGATTTCGCATTTGTGGATCAACTCTGGCGGTCAAGATTACAAAGGACTATTTGGATCCGCCAAAGATGGGTTTATTCAAGATCTTCATTTAGAAAATGCAACGGTGGTCGGTTATCTGTACGTTGGTGCTTTGGTTGGTCGTGCGGTGGGTGTCACGATGTCACGGGTGTCAGTGACAGGAAGTGTTTCAGGGTTTGGTGTTGCCGGTATGATTGCAGGTTATAGTATGGACTCTGATATTAAATACTCTTGGGCATCAGGAGTTGCGACAAGTCTGGGGTCAGAGGTGATTGGAGGATTGATTGGTCATAGTGAGGGCGGAGATATAGTGAATAGCTGGTCTGATGTAAATGTGATTTCTAGCGCCAATGTTGTGGGTGGATTAATTGGTTCTATGGATGAAGGTTCTACAGATGCCGTATTAGAAAATTCATTTTCTATGGGAAGTATTACTGGGCTGGAGGGCGCTGGGGGGTTGGTCGGTTCTATCTGGGAATATAATCTTAACTCGAACACGCCTATTCTGAAGAATTCATTTACTTTGGCTAATATCGTTGTCAGTAATTCTAACCCGACAGGTTATGCTTCGGGATCGGCTATTGGCCATGCGGGCAGTCTGCTGGTTTCGCCTTACGTGGCAGATCCTGGTATTCAAATTTCCGGACTGTATCATTTGAGTGGTGCGACATGCACATACTGTAATCCTGCCGCCGTCGCTCATTCCAGCGCTGCCAATTTATCCACGATTTTAAATTGGTCCAAGGCCACTTGGGACTACACTTGGACGTGGAAAACACACAGTTCTGGTGCTCGACCCGATTTGCTAGTAAATCCTAAGAACTAGTGACTAGCCTCTCTAAACGGCTAGACAGAAAGATTTCTGAACTTTGGCCAAAAACTGATCGCTGAAAATATTGAATAACTGGCTGGGATCAAGTTTGCTTGTGCCGGAATGATGATGGTCCAATCCTTCCACGCAATAGTCTCTAATGGCTAGCTCGCTTAATTGAATGAGCATGGATTCCTGCGGAATCATGGCTGGATTTGGTTTATAGGGAAATCCTTTTCTGTCCGCACGTTCGTGTGTGCCCAAGATAATCTTTATTATCATTTCGGGAATTTCGATTTTTCTAGCAAGGACAGCGACTAAACTCATGGTTGGATGCTTTTGATACTCGTCGTTTTCGAAGTGAGAGAGATAACTAGAATCGATTCCGTAGTGGATTTTTTTTGCTAAGTCGGGGGCCAGGAACAGCATGCCTAAATCAGCCAGCAGCGCGGCTAATAAAGTATCTGTCGGGTTTCCGATATTGCTTTTAATACTTAATAGGGCTGCATAGGAGGCGACCATTGGGCTTTTTTCCATCGAACCGTAGTATCCCGCTGGAACGTAATTAAAAACAGGCCACACATTATTTACTCGCTTCAAGGATTCCACAAGATTATTTGCGCCCCCTATGCAATTGTTCAGTAACTCGTCTCCTTTTTTAAATGACATGCTTTCACCATGGTCCGCAAAGTACAGCATTAGATCAAAATAGCTCGTAATAAGAGATTGATAATGAGAGCGGCAAATTTCCATAGGTGAGCTATTTGATCTGTCCGAATAATTTTGAAATATGTCGAGGTCCTTTCTTAGAATATAGACATCTTTGATTTTCTTCAGTCTTTCTATTTTAAATTCTGTGATTGTCTCGTTAGGCCATACAAGAGGCAAAAATTGTTGGTTGATTGGCATCAAATGATAGACGAAGCAATTAATAGATGTGCCAACTTTTAAATCTGTCGATTTGATAGCGACATGAGACGATCTGACTTTTTGAAAAGCAACAAATTCAAGTTTGCAGGATGATAAAATATCCGAGTCTAACAGGATGCAGTCGGCACCGGATTCTTTCAGTTTTTGCGGCTGAGCGTAGGCAAGATTGGGGGAAATAGAGATAACTAAAAATGATTCTGGTGCCAGGGTTTTTAAATTTCGAATATCGTGCAGGAGATTTAGTTCAGTTTGATAGTTTTCCGTGGTTAGAAGAATTAGATCTGAAAATTGATTAATCAAGCGGCTTTCATTGATCTGCGCTTGTGAGTAACGAAATTCTTTGCAGATATCACGGGTACGATGAGCTATTTTTTCGTTCGTACTTATAAGTAAGAAATTGATTTTTTTCATAAGACCCTATTTTGTTACTGAGTCATTCGTCGTTTTCAGTTTCAGAATAAATAGTAAAGGTCCTGTTTTCTATTCAAGATACCTTAATCTTGTTTCGGTGTTTGATTTTACGCAGTTAAATCCCAGAGATAGCGTTGCTGTGTTTGGGTTAAGATTTCTTGAGGCTGGAAATTTCGGTTCCATATTGGGAACGGAAAAGAAATAATGAGGGACAGGCTAGCCAAGGATGGCAGTCGTCTTTGGGCCCATGGAAGGGCCAGGGGCTATGCCTTTCTTACGAATTCAGATTTTAAATTGATTGAACCAATCCCATCAATTTTGCAGGCAATATCATGACCATCTGATGCATCGACCAGGCGAATATTTTTCACTTTAGTGCCTACCTTAACTACAGATGATGAGCCTTTAATTTTAAGCTCTTTAATGACTGTCACAGCATCGCCATCATGAAGTATGTTCCCATTGGCATCCCGAATAACAGAGTCTTCTTCTGCAGAGGCAAGGCCGTCGACAGATTCTGCTTCAGGGAGCCATTCGTGCGAGCATTGTGGGCAGACCCAAAGGACCCCATCGTTGTAGATGTCTTTATTTTGGCATTTAGGACAATTTTCTGGATCATTCATATGATTCTAATTTGCTTGGAACTACTTGCTGCCGTCAACCTTCTTGGCCTACAAGGGAACCTTTTTGTCATTTTGTTTAAAAATCTCAGTTTAAATCTCAGTTTAATTCTCTAAAGATCCGTTCTTAATATTTGCCAAGGATGCGGTAGACCATTTTTTGAATGGCAATAATTTGTGGACCATTTTTATTTACGTAGTCAGATCCTGTATAACCGAACCAGTCCCAGCAACCATAAGGGTTTGAGAAGACAGAGTTTGCCGCCTGAGGATACAGAACAATAATATTATTTATCTCTGCCCACTCGTTAAGTCCAGTATTTGAAACGTATTGATCGTTCAAATAATTAGGACCCATTTGGCAGCCATGGAAATTTACGTGTAGATGACAAGCGCCACCACGAGGAGCGGCTTGGCAGGACTTGGGGATATAGATGAAACCAGTTGGGAACAACGATGAAGTGCGTGTCTGAAATTCGTTTTGATCAAATGTAAACATTTGGCGTTTCATATCGGGAACTGTGGACTTTGGAGAATTCAACTTGCCATAAAAAAATGTCAATATATCGCCCGCTAAATCGTAGTTACAATTAGTAATCCAAGGTGACGTTTGAGTGCCACAACGTGTGCCATAACGATTTGTGATCCAGCTGTGTCCCGAGGGCACATCACTTTTGTATTTGATGTTAGCTTTAGGAGTCAGTTTTGAGTAAAATTCGTAAAGCTTGTCGCTATTGCCGGGGTGAACGATCGTATCGTTTTTAGCGGCAAAGATGAAAACGCGAGATCTTTTGATATTTTCCAATTTCTCAATTTTGTTTGCGGCCTCATCGGATTTTGCTTTTCCTAGGAATGTGTCAACATTGAGCACGCTAGGGCTTCTCATGCAGTTCATTTGAGCTGTCATTGCATTGCCTTGAGCACACCAGTATACTCCACCGGCTACGGACGCGGCTCCTTTAAAGACGGATGACAGGGCGACGTGCATCTGCACGGCCATGAAACCACCTGCTGATACACCTGAAACTGTGATTGTATTGGGATTGACGTTAAGCGGAACCAATTTTGTTAATCGTGTTTGTGCATTTAGGGGGCCTACACAGAGAAATATAAATATCAGCCCCAGTGTTTTTATTGTCACAAACCCCCCTTGTTGTAGAGTAGTGTATTTAGTCGATGTGTTCGTAAGTACAGGGCATTTACTCTAAAAGCAATGAGTTTTTAAAATGCGGAAGGGGAGTGTTTTCTAGGATTTAAATAGAGTTTTTAATCTATACTGAGGGTAGATAAAGTGACGACGTTTATCTTTGGTTTGAGTCACGGAAATAAAATCTAAAATCAAGATTTTGACAAAGTTTTGACAAACAGGAGTCGTTATCTTAAGACCAGGCCCCATCCAAAATGGGGATAAACTTAATTATATAGGAGTGGAAAAATGCGAATAGTTGCATATTTATTATTGATGGTTCTTACAAGCTTTGCGTACGCGCAAGAGCAAGTCAGTTCTTGGGCAAACGAGTCAGAGGCGTCGGTTGTTCAAGTGGGTGGCAATAAGACGTCAGAAAGTTATAGTGCTAAACAAAAAACGACATATAAGGCCGAAGCCAATCTTACGACGATTTTAGGTCGATACTTACAAACTCGCTCAAGTGGAACTGAAACTGCAAAACAATGGGAAGCGGCGGCTCGATATGAGCGTGAGTTAACTTCTGACTGGGCAGCATTTATACAGCAAAAAGCGGAAAGTGATACCTATGCTGGTTACCTTCAAAGGGATATTTCCGATGTCGGTATCAAGTACTATTTCATTAAGAATCCAGCAGATACTTTTTTTGGCGAGGTCGGTTTGGGGCAAACGAAAACAATTTCATCACCGACTTATGAAGTTTCAAGTTATAATTCAGGTCGTGTATACTTAGAATACGGCACGCAAATCAACGAATCTGTTTCTGCAAAATTCTGGGCCGAATATTCTCCAAATTTTAAAGACTCAGAAGCTTATCTATTGAACTACGAGCCATCAATGAGCGTGATGATGAGTCAGATTTTCTCAATTAAACTTTCGTACCTAGTTAAATACCAAAATAGACCACCTGTAGGAACGGCAGAAAAAGAAGACACAGCCTTCACAACCGCTCTAGTTGCTAAGTTCTAGACTTTGGCCTCATATTGTTCTTTTGCTAAATTCGAATTAAAATAAAATTTAATACGAATTTAGCAGGGGACATTATGAATAAACGCACCATTGTTTTAGCATCAATTTTATTTTTTAGTTTGAGCTGGGCTCAAGTAGATTCATCGCAAATTGAAGCCGAGGAAGCCAAAATTGATTCTGAGTCCGCCAAGGCTGAAGCCAATGAAAGCAAACGTCGAGCCGACGAAGAAAAGAAAAAAAAAGAGCATATCCAAAACGAAGCAAAAAAACTGATCGAAAAATATAAAAAAATCGAATACGAGTCAAAACAGCAAGAAGCTGAATCTGAAAAACAGGCGCAGTTATACAAAAAAGAACAAGACGACGCGCAGAACTTGATTAAAAAAACCGAAGACGATATCGCACGTACGCAAAAGCATACACAAGACATCAAAGAAAAAACAGCCAAAGCTAAAGAAGAAAAAGACAAATATTTGGTGCAGAAAAAAGAAGTTGAAAATAAACTCAAAAAACATCAAGAAGACTCTCGTGAATCGGAAAAAGAACAGCAAAAAGCCGATCAAGAAGCCGACAAGGCAAAGTCAGAGACCGCTAATTTACAAAAAGAGCAAAGGATCAACGAGCAAAAGCTGGCGAAGTCGAAGCAAGACACCGAAAAGTCTCGAGCACAGTTGGCGTCCACTAAGCTTAAAATGGATCAAGAGAAGTCCAAAACAGAAGCCGAATTAAAAAAAATCGAGACTGAAATAGAAAAAAACAATACAGCAGTTAAGGAGCTAGAGAAGGAGCTTAAACAGGGGGGCGATCAAAACGAGCAGACTCAGAAAAATTTGAAAAAGGCCAAATCAGATTCAGAAAAAGTTATATCTCAACGAGAAGAACTGAAAAAGAAAACCGAACAAAATAGGAAAGAGCATCAAGACACAACTCGCAGTTTAGAAAAAGAGAACGCTCGGCTTCATCAAGAACAGAATGCTCTTAAAGCTGAAATTGACCAGCAAGTTATTGTGGTTCGCAATCAAGAAGAGAGTGTTAAAAAACTAAACGCGGATCAAATAAAACTGAAAGACGAAATTGAAAAGCTGAAAAAGGATCGTGAGCAAAAAGCATCTCGCAACAAAGAACTTGAAATAAAAACTCAAGAGGACAAGATTAAACTCGAGACACTGAACTCAGAGTTGGAAACCGAAAAAACCAAGCTGGAGACTGAAAAAATAAAAAATGAAGATCTCGAAGCTAAAAACAAAGAAAACAAGGCGCTGATTGAAGAAAAACAGAACGCCTTGAAGAAAACCAAGAAAAAGAAATAATTTTTAAAATGCGTTCTGGCTTTGCGTATTCTGTAGGAATAGCTTTTGAGTTGGATAAGCGATTTCAATTTTCATTTTTTCCGCAATCGCTAGAACTTGAAATAAGAAGTCTTGTTGAACTGCGTTTTCGATATATGCGGCAGGGCTATTCGTGAAAAATGTAATTTGTATATCCACACTGTAGGCACTGAGACTGATCAGGTGCCCCGAAATTTCGTCTTGATCGACCTGGGGATGAGCTTTTAGATAGTTGAGAATCTCATCGGTAAAGGCTTTGATCATAGGCAGTGGGGTCTCGTACGCTAATGTGATGTTATGGCGAATGCGACGTTTTGTTCGTGCCGACAAATTTTCTAACTTTTCTTTGGCGACTGTTGAATTTGAAATCGTCACGATCGAATTTACAGGCGTTCTAATCTTGGTAGAACGAAAACCAATTTCGATGACTGTTCCTTCTACATCAAGCACTTTAATGTAGTCGTTAATTTTAAAAGGCTTATCGACTAGAATTGTTAATGAGCCAAACAGATTTGCGACGGTCTCTTGACCGGCTAGGGCGATTGCGATACCGCCGATTCCTAAACCGGCCAATATACTGACGACGTTGATTCCCAAATTTTGTAGTACGATCAAAACACCAAGTACGACCAGAAAAAATTTTGCGGTTTTAACGGCAAAAGGAATAATTTGATTTGGGTGAATGTCATTGGGGTCTGTGTAGCGCTTGGCCCATTCTACAGAGGCGATATCGATACCCATAATCAGCAATTGCAGCCAACGAAAGCCAATCAGAATTTGGGCGGCAAGTGTCAAATATTTGTCGATATTTTGTGGAAATTGAAACATATCGGTGATCGAAATGAAAAACATCAACGAGATGATCCAGCCAAATGGTCGCTCGATTTCGGATCGGGTGATTTCGACAATATATATATTTTTATTATTTATAAAAAACGGATTTTTTTTGACTCGTCTTAAAAAAAGCTCAACGGAGCGGCGAAAAAAAGGAAATAAAAGCAAAAGTATAACTAAGCAGAACCACTTCCATGTTGGCATTAAAATATAGTCGGTTTCGATGACTTTGAAAAAAGAATCCACGGAGACCTCGCTGGATAAAAATATAATAACTTATCAAGTGACCAAGTATTGAATGTTTTAGTCGTTACTATTGCAATAACAAGCTATAAAAAACAACTCCAAAATAGCGATCGTTGATGACTAAAGATAACTATCTCACTGACTTAAAATAAGTATCAAACTGCCTAGGGCGATTCGATATATACCAAAGTGTTTAAATCCATATCGGCTGACTAGTTTAATAAATGTTGTAATTGCGACGATCGCAATCACAAAAGATAAAAAGCATCCCAGCAATAGCGAGGAGACTTGGTCGCTAGTGATGGTGGGGACAATTTTGTAGGACTTATACAAAGTTGCTGCTGCGATTGTAGGAACGGCCAAGAAAAATGAAAATTCGGCGGCGGCTTTTTTGTTATATTTCAGGGCAAGGCCGCCTAAAATAGTTGCTCCCGATCGTGAGACGCCAGGGATCAGTGCCAGACATTGAAACAATCCCAAGTAAAGGCTTTCTTTATAATTTAGCTTTTCAAGGCCTTTGCCTTCTGTAGCAGACGATTTGAAATAAAAATCAGACAGGATCAGGACTATGCCACCTATGATCAGTGCCCATGCGACGATTGCGATACTACCTAGCCATTCGGTGACAAGATCACGCATAAGAAAGCCTATAACGGCGGCAGGAAGAAATGCGACGAAAAGATTTTTGTAGAACTGTAGGGACGAGAAGAATGTTTTCCAATAGACCACAATAACAGAAAAAATGGCGCCGAATTGGATGATCACTTCAAAGCTTTTAGTGAAGGCTTCGTTTTCTTTGGCCAGATAGTGAGAGAAAATAATTAAATGTCCTGTCGATGAAACAGGCAGAAATTCGGTGAGGCCTTCAATCAATGAGTAAAAAAATATTTCCCAAAAAGTCATAATGTCCCCACAGATGATTTTTTCGCTTAGCAGCGTGGGTGATAAACAGCAAGGTCGAATCAGTCTGTTATATCAAAAATATTTAATTACAACCAGTTAGACACTTTTTTAATGACACGTGTTCAGAGCCAATTTGGTTTTTTCTGGTTGGTATTCCCATTGCTTAAACGAGTCTCTGAATCATCAGAAATATTTCTGATTTAATCAAGGGGGAAAAATGAAAATGACAAATCTACTTTTGGCGGCGGTTACGGCCCTTCTAGTTTCTGAAGCAGCGCTGGCGCAAAAAGGTATTCGTTTGGGTGCTCCATCTTATGGGGGCAATGGTTGTCCAGCGGGCACAGCAAGTGTGACGTTGAGTCCATCAGAAGATGCATTGAGTATTTTGTTTGATGCTTTTTCGGTTTCAGCTGGTGGAGAATCAAGAAAGCGCGTGGATAGAAAATCTTGTAATCTTTCGATTCCGGTGGCTATTCCACAAGGTTACAGTGTGGCAGTTATTCAGACGGACTACCGTGGCTTCAACTATATTCCTGGGGCAGGAGCGTACACACGTTTAAATACTGAGTATTTTTGGGCCGGTATTCGTGGACCTTTATTTTCTAAAATGTGGGTTGGTCCTCAAAATCAAGACTTCACAACCTCAAACGGCATTTTGGCTGAAAGCTTAGTGTGGACACCCTGTGGAGCCAGCGTAAACTTACGTGTAAACTCAAGCATCATGGCGCAGACAAACAATCGTATGGATCAAACAGACATCATGGTTGACTCTGCCGACATCACGGCCGGGTTGATTTACCATCTTCAATGGAGACGCTGCTACTAGCAGCGTGTCCTATGACACTCTTGGAGTGTCGTGGAATAAATGACGCTGCTACTAGCCGCGTGTTCTACGGCACTCTCGGAGTGTCGTGGAATAAATGGCGTTGCTACTAGCCGCGTGTTCTACGGCACTCTCGGAGTGTCGTGGGAGTGGTTGGTAGTTGAAAAGGAGTTGGGGTTTCCCACTCTTTTTTTATGCCATTAATCGACGTTGTTGTTCTGATTTGAAAACTAGTTCTTTGGTGGTGGGAATGAGCTTCGATTTCCGCGAATAAAGAAAAACATTTCAATTCCCAAATAAGCCAATGCTGAAACCGTCAAGCCGACTCCTTTCAGTAAAGCCCAATTCACAGTGGACCAGTCGAAAGCAGCCCATATGGCAAGTGCTGTATGGGCCAGAAAAAATAATCCCAGGCGAAATGTTATCTTACCGAAAAATTCTTGCATCATAGGCGGCAAATCTGGCATCTGCTTTTTTGCCATTTCTTGCAGAAATGGTTTTTTCATCAGTAGTGAGCCCCATAAAATAATCACCATCAGTGCTTCAGCAAATGCGGGTTGCAGTTTGAACCAGATGCCGTCATTCATATACAGCGATACGCAACCTAAGCTGATGATCATTGCATTCACGATCCAAGTGATGGTGCTTACTTTTTTATATAAAATTTTTTCAACAATGATCTCGACTATGCCCAGGACTAAACCCGCAATTAAACCCCAATAAACTCCGTAGACTTCTTCAACGATCGTGTACACGATCAATGGCACAATGCCAGAAATTAAAACTAACTTGTTACTAGGTTGTCGTGGACTATGAGATGTCAAAGTCTGCACCTTCGCCAGAGTGTGGAATAATAATCGTGTCATCACTCATCGTGAGCTGTCCTTTGAGAATCACCTGAGTGGGCCATCCTGTTACCCATTTTCCGTCGAAAACGGTCCATTTCGATTTTGAAGCAATCCATTGATTGGTGATTTGAACTCTCTTGTTCATATCTACTAACGTAAAATCAGCATCCATACCGACTTGAATACGTCCTTTGTTCTTCATTTTAAAAATATCACGTACATTTTCCGTCATCATTTGTGTCAGTTTTTCTAAACTCAAACGTCCGTTGTTCACATGATCCAACATGATGGGTAAAATTGTTTGTACGCCCGGCATCCCACTAGGTGTTTGTGGATAGCCACGACTTTTTTCTTCCGCCGTGTGGGGCGCGTGATCAGAACCGATGACGTCGACAACATTGTCGGTAATCGCTTTCCATAAGGAATGTTGGTGGATCTGATTACGGATCGGTGGATTTTGTTGAGCTAAAGTCCCCCAGCGTTCATAGCATTCTGGTGCGGAAAGAGTCAGATGCTGTGGTAAAACCTCGACACTGACAAAAGCTTTGTAGTTTGCCAAAAACTCCATTTCTTGCTGAGTCGTCACGTGTAGAATATGGATAGGATGGTGAGTTTTTTTCGCTAGGGTGACAATACGTTTGGTAGCTAAAAATGCGGACTCTTCATCGCGCCATTGGGGATGGTCTTTGGGATCTTTTGAGTCGGCGAATATTTTTTTGCGTTCACGCAGACGGTACTCGTCTTCACAATGAAAAATAACTCGACGTTTGGTGTGGTTCAAGATTTTTTCCAAATGAGAATCATCTTCGACCAATAGCGTGCCGGTCGAGCTTCCCATAAACACTTTGACTCCCGAGCAATGGGGGAGTTGCTCCAGTTGACCGAGTTGAGCATAGTTTTCCGGGCTGCCCCCCATAAAAAAAGCATAATGAGTATGACAGCGATTACGAGCACGTTCTAATTTAAAGCGAAAGGCGTCCTCGTTCGTTGTTGAGGGCGAGGTGTTCGGCATTTCGAAAATACATGTCACGCCTCCCAGTAAAGCCGCTCGGGTACCAGACTCTAAGTCCTCCTTGTGAGTTAGGCCTGGCTCGCGAAAGTGAACTTGGGAGTCGATAATGCCGGGAAGTAAATGTAGGTGAGTTGCATCAATCACGCGTGTGGCTTGCGACGATGCAAAGGAGCCGATCGCCGCAATTTTTCCATTTAAAATGGCAACATCCAGTGACTCGGATTTAAGTTCACTCCTTAGGTCTAGGTTGATTTGTTTTGGAATCAAGACTTTCGCATTTTTTATTATAAGGTCGTATGTCATGAATACGATACTAACCCCTTGATGGTCTAGGGTCTAGCTATGAGAGCCTCTTGACGAGGGTCGTTGTTATTCGAGACAATATACGCTGTGAGTTTTGAAAGCTTTTTAAATTTTTGGTCAATTCATAATCGTCAAATCATCGAATTCGTCTTCGTGGGGACGTTTGTTTTGATTTTATTTATAATCTATCGGCAATTTTTTTCTAAAGCAGAATCGCATGCGACGACGGTTTCTAGTAACTCGGTGAGTATCGATACGTCGGAAATAGAAGAAAAATTGAAAAAGATTTTAGAAAATCAAAGTGCGTTTAAGACCACCAATTCAGACGGGGTGGTGGCTCCTGCGCCGACGGTTAGTGCGGCTCCTGTGGTAGCAAATACGGAAGAAATCGAGAAACTTAAAATCGATATAAAGGAAAAAGAGAAAGTCATTGAAGAGTTAAAAAAAGGTGTGGCACAGCAACCTGTGGGTGCTGTTGGAAATAAAGAGGACGCCAAAAAATTCGAAGAAAAAATTAAAGAGCTTGAGGGGCGACTGCAGGAATATGAAATCATCAGCGAAGACATTGCCGATCTTTCGTTTTATAAAGAAGAAAATGCGCGTCTGCAAAAAGAACTGAGTGCTGGGGGTGCGACTAAAACAGCGACACCGGCTCCAGTGGTTCCGGCCCCAGCGGCAGCGTCTGTTCCAGAGTCTGAAGTGTCGCCCCCTGTTGCCGCCAGCGAGGCGTCTTCACCGGCGGAAGCGTCATCAGTGTCGGTGGCTGTGTCAGAACCAGTGGTTTCAAGTTCTTCGGTGGCTCCAGAACCTATTCCTGTTGCCGCTGGCGATGCCATAGCGACTTCGCCTGAAGAAACGGCAGTTGTGGATGACGATATATTAAAGGAATTTGCGGCCGCCGTTGAGGGGCAAAAGCAGGCCGAATCGGTTTCAGAGTCTCAGGCGGTTGATGCTCAGAAGCTGACCGAGTCCAAAGAGCTTATGGGTGAGTTTGAAAATTTCATAAAAAAAGGTTAGAGCCATCTATGATGATTAAAGTCGCACTCTCAATATTAGCATTGACCAGCAGCCTTTGGGCGGCCGTTCCAGCCACATCAAAATCTTCATGGGATAAGGAACTCGAGGTTTTATCATTGCCTTTGAGTAATCAAAAGCGTCTTTTAAAATCAGATACAGGCACTTTGGATCGGCTAGTTTCCATTGCTCAAGATACAACACTGTCTTTGGATTTACGTTGGAAATCCATCATGGCGTTGGGTTTTTTGGAAAGTCGGAGCGTGATGCCAAATTATTTGGTTTTAGCTCAATCTAAGGAATGGTTTGTAAAAAATGGTCTATTGATTGCGATGGATGAGAATGCTCATCCACAACGTTTTGTCATAGCAAAAAAGTTCGTTAAAGATCCGTCTTTGATTGTTCGTTCGTCGGCGTTTGATATTTTAATGCAAGAATCCGGTCACCGAGATATTTTATGGGAAGAGTTGTTTAGTACACAGAATGTAAAAAAAAATCGTTCGTTGTGGGTGCGTCCAAAAATTATTAAGTACATGAATCAAAATCCTAAACTTCATGAGCGAGCTTTTTTTGAAAAACTGTCTCAAGAAAAGGAGCCAGAAATTGTCGGCTTGGCAAACAAAGGATTGCAGAAAATCAATGCATTGAGTACTCAGAACCCGACGCAGTCATCAAAAACTTTTTAAGTCGTTTTAAAAGTCGTTAAGAGGGGAATCACTAGATATTATTTTCGACCTCAGGATTTGCTTTTCGAAGAGTTTCTTCGATAACGAGTTCACGATCGATGCGATAAAGAAGTGCTTTTTCTTCTAGATGATCAGAGTCGATGGGTTCAGGATCTGAAAAAAAATCTCGAACACGTTCTATTTTTTTATCCACGGTAACTTTGACTCCCACGCTGCCATTTTTTGTTTGCACTCGAACCAGGCTCATAGAGATTTTATATCGCATTCCCGCCGAGATATTTGTGCCACCGTCTGGTCGTGTCCAGCCTCCATCTGAGGGTTTAACATAGTCGGTTTCAATGTGGCCGGTCTCTTGATTTTGTTCTGTGATTGAATATTTTAATACGGTAAGTGCTGCCCGCCAAACGTTGTCATAAGACGCTGTGAACACGCGGCTAGGAGGTAAAATCCCGGAACGTTGACGTTTGACTTTATCTTCTTGCAGATCCATAAGGCTGCAAGAAGATAAAAAAATGATGCTAATAATCGCTAGCAGACTTTGTAAGATGAGTTGATTTTTCAATTCGGTCTTCATGGGTAGAGACTACAGTAACCGCGTTTTGTTGACCAGAATTATCTATTGATTTGGCAAGTAAAGTAACCTCTACGCGTTTTGGTGATGTGGACGTGTTGATGTCGGGAATAACTAGTTGAGATGACCAAGATGGTGCATGAATTTCCCAAACGGGAATTTTAAAGCGAACCGTTTTTCCATCATCCATTTTGATGTCTTGCATTTCTGAAATGACAACAAGCATTCCTTGTTCAGAATATTCTGTCGATGATATGATTGGTATGTCAATACCGAGTTCTTTGTCGTTGATCCAGCTTGGATTTCTAATTAATGGCAAACTTTGGACAGCTGTGGTGGGCGTATTCATACTGATACTCATACGTTCGGAATCGGCATTGTCTGCCGAAAATTCATTTTCGTTTTTAACAACGCCAATGAAATAGGGCGATACACCACTGAAGGTTTTAAATGCCACCGTTTGCTCGCTCTGCATGTATTTTACATCCAGTGGTTGATAGAAGTTTTTTTCTTTGAACCCACTTAATCCCAAAAGAACTTGTCCTGCCGCAATTTTCGGTGCTTTCATCGTGTAGGTGTTGTTCAGTTTTACTTGCATTGTGTCCACGATTGGCTCGGCAGCATTTGCCACAAAATTGTGAGTTATGCGACCAGCGGAAGAGAAATCAAAATGATTAACCAGTTCATAGTAAGGTTTCTTATTTTGTAGCTCCGTCATGACCTTTTTCATAGGGAATTTTCCTTGGAGACTGTAGACGGATTTTACGCCGTACGAGTCATAAGAAAGGTTAAACCAGGGTTTTTGTAGCGTTACAGTTAGAAATAGATAGTTTTCTTTTTGTTTGGGTATAAAAAGATTTTGCGGTACGGGAAACTCAAAGCCTGCGACTGATATTTTTTCTGTCCAGGGGCTGACGACTTTGTTGATGTTAAAATTTAAAATATCGGTTTTTGTCATGGATTCGAGCAAAATCGCAAAATCGATGAACCCATCTTTATCTTTCGTAGTGATTCCGTGAACGGTCCCTTTCATATTGAGGCGGGGAAATAGGGATTTCTTTTTAAGCGTTATGGTGCGACCAAAGGGTTCTTGGTCCTTGAGAGTAATTCGAACATGGTCTGTTGCTTCGACGGTCAGGTCTTGGGGGGTTGTCCATGTTTTGGGAAGTACAATTTGCCCATTCTTGTCTGATGCCAACCAGGAGTTTTCAGTGGAGGCTTGCTTTCCAATTAAGGCATAGGCATTGACGATGGGTTGACCCTTGTCGTCGATAATGGAGAGGGTCCCTGACTCGGCGGTGTCAATCGTATCTGGTTTTTGAAGGTGAGGAGACGGTGACGGTGTCGTCGGGGACTTTTGGCATGATAGAGTAACTACTAAAATAACGGCGAGGGCCGCAATGAGAGCTTGTTTCATGGTTTCTCCTTGAGGGGATAACTCTATTCCGCGTGTTGCCGAAAAATTAGTCAATCGAACAAGAAAGAAACTGGTCATTCGGTGGTTTTAGCCTGTGTTCTAATACAATTCATTTAGGTCAAAAGACTTGAAACCTTTTATTGACTTATCTTGTTATGTTTTGGTAATCGATATTTCTCGTTCAGTGGTGGGGTAGCTCAGCTGGTTAGAGCATCAGAATCATAATCTGAGGGTCGGCGGTTCAAGTCCGCCTCTCACTACCAAATTTTTTTAGAATTCAAAAAAGTTAAAATTTTTCAAGGGCTTAGAGCTTCAAACTCTAGGCCCTTTTTTTTATTCTCAGATTTGTGATTAACCCCAGCCTGCTTCATGGCTCTTTCGTACTGATGCTGAACGCAACTATACGATGGAATTTTAACACCGTCCTCACTAAAAACCCAGATTCGCGGATAAAGCGCGTTAATTGAATAGATTTTCATTTTATAAAATTAAACAAAGTTTTTCTATCCAAGATTTTCGTTTTTGAAAATCAGGAGGCCTCGTCATGCCCAAAATTTAACTTATTTACCTCGA
>JAEUWH010000025.1 GCA_016785955.1 Pseudobdellovibrionaceae bacterium
ATGGATGTTGTATTAAGCGAAGCGCCGCCTGTGAGGCCACGATGGCCGCGTTTGCTTTTTCAAAGAGACCTCTCCCTACACCCTTGGGCTTGGCCACGTCCCCCTCCTGTCTTTCAGGGCGCCCGAACCCCAACCCAATCCAAATCCCAAATCCAAATCCAGGCTCAAATCCACTTATCTTGTCCTTATTAACCCCTGTCGTTACCAACCCCGCTTAAAGTAAGAGAGGAATTTAAAAATGATTTATGTGTATCTAAATTAAACAGGTGTCTATTTCTTTTGGTAACGATCGGCGGCAGCCTGGAATTATCGCCCTTAGCTTTGGTATATAGTTTTCATGAGTTCTTTTTAGATGTCTATTAAATCATTTATAGTGTTTGTTTTAGGAATGGGTTTTGTGGTCGTGGGTTCTCCATCGTTTGGGGCTTCGCAGGAGTGTCTGAGGTATTATGGAGTTGTGTCGACGGCATCCTCCAGTCAGTTGCCGTGGTTGCATTTTCCAAAATTAGAGGTTCATCCGCGTGTTTCGGCTAAACCGGATGGTACGACAGTTTTAACTGCTGTAAAATCTGACTCTGAAGTGTTAGCGAGTTCGATAAATTATCTCGCGAATTTGTTTTTCAAGCGGCCTTTAAGGCTACATGAGGCTGATCAAGTTACACGCTCTTTTACGCAAGACACCACTGGTGATCCCACATATGTGCGCTTGGCGCGAGCCTTTCGTATCGGATTGGGTATCGATATGAAAAGTCTAAGAGATAAAATTCCTTTGACGGGGGCATTGCTGATCGTCGCAAACCATCCCAAGAATGGATCTGAAGCTATCGCGATTGCGGCGTCTATTTCGATGATTCGTAGTGATGTTAAATTCGTTGTCACAGAGTTGCTTGAAGACTTCCCGGGTATTCAGGGAAATGCGATTTTTACAAATCCCTATGGTGGGATGGACGCTCGTAAGCGAAATGCTCAAAGCTTCAGTGAAATGACCACTCATTTGAATGAAGGTAAAGTTTTAATCATATTTCCCTCGGGACAGGTGTCAGCTAAGGCGAATTTAAATGATTCGATCGCGTTTGATCGGCCATGGAGAATGGGGATATATCGGTTGATGAAACAAAATCCTTCAGTTCAGATAGTGCCATTTTATGTGTCAGCTGTGGCCAGTCAGACGTTTTACAAAATTAGTATGATGAAAAATCCAAAACTGCGTAACGCATTGGCCAGCCTGCAGCATGTGCGTGAAATGGTAAATAATGTGGGGCAAACAATTACGATGGCGGCTGGTGCGCCCATGTTAGCAAGAGATGTTTTAGAAAAAATGGACTCTGATCCCGAGCGAATGCTTTCCTATTTAAGAGCTTTGACGTACTCTTTGGGTGGGCGTTTGGAAACGAAGCAGACTCAAGGCGGTCCTGATATATCGCAGTTAGAGGGATTGTCGGACGTGAGTAAAGCTATTGTGGTACGCTACTATCAGAGTCATGAACAAAATAGTGAATGGCATACCTCTGTGATCAAAACACAGATTGATGCGGAAATAGATATTCTTGTTGGTGAAATTCGTTCGCGGGAAGAATTGGCAACAATCATATCCTATATTGAAGATCGTCCTGTAAACGCTTTTCTTAACTAGCCCAGCTAAGCTCAGTCGAACACAGTGAATAATGAATTACTTTTCTGACCCAGGCCAGAGATTACAAAGGCAGAGCATTCTGAGAAACCTCTGCCTTTGCTAAACTAGTCCAGCTAATATTCCAGCTAAATCACTATTCTTTTTTTGAGGCGAATCTGTCCATTAACGCCAGTACTTCCTGTCTTTGGTCAGGATTCAGAGTCTTGTGCAGAGTCGCTACTTTATCGAGATACTTGTCGACCTTACTATCAATTCTCTCCATTTTAGATTTAATGGCCTGTTTGACTTGAGCTTTGTCCAGTTCGCTGCTTGTTATCCATGCGCGCACGTCATCTTTCATCGACGAGCGGGCTTGTTTTTCGTCGGCCATGTCCTTTTTTAGTTCATTGGCAATTTCGTCTAGTATTGCTTTTTGTTCGTTTGTAAAATCCAGTTTGTTGGCTACTTTTGATGCGACATGATCAATTCGTGCTTCTGGTGTTCGTGAATGGCAGGCGCTCAGCACGCCAATGCCGACAAGAGCCATTGCAATACCCATCATGCGTCTTTTTTTGTGAAATCGTCCAAACATTTTTTCTCCTTTGTTGACTCAAGATAGAAATAACTTTGATCTTGAGGGTTTAAGTTAGATGCAGAATAGTTCAGAACAGTCTAAAAAGGGTTTCTGAAGCATTATAATTTGTAAGAAATTGTAACAGGCTCTGCCATTTTAGCTGAAATCAACCTATACTGCGTGTATGGATACAATTCCCATTTTATTAATAGACGATGATGTCCGTCTTGGAGATTTGCTGAAGGACTACTTTATGAAGTATGGACTTGCTTTAACTCAGGCCTTGAAACCCAGTGACGGATTATTAGTTTTAAAAAACAAGCGGTTTGATGTCATTATTTTAGATGTCATGCTGCCAGAAATGGATGGGTTTGAGACGTTTAAAAAAATTCGTTTTGCACATCAAATTCCTGTCATCATGCTGACTGCGCGCGGTGAAGTGATGGATCGAGTGATCGGTCTAGAAATGGGAGTTGATGATTACTTAGCCAAACCTTTTGAACCGCGAGAGTTAGTGGCACGAGTCAAAGGCTTAGCGCGACGATCCGTCAGCACGCAAAGAATCAATTTCAAATTGAAATCTCAGGAATTGGAGTTGGATACCGCTCATCGCTCGGCGGCTTTGAGTGGGAAGGATCTTCACTTGAGTACGTACGAATATGAAATCTTGAAGTTGTTTATGCTCAATCCAGGTGTTTCGCTGTCGAGGGATCGAATTATGGATGAATTGCGTGGTATTGATTGGGAGGCGATCAGCCGTAGTCTGGATGTCGCGATCAGTCGCCTTCGAAACAAGTTAGGCGACTCGGCAAAACAACCTAAATATCTAAAAACAGTTTGGGGGGATGGTTATTGCTTTATTGCCCAGGTGGACGAAGTATGAGGCGTGCATCCGTAGCTCTGTTGATCCGCTTGTTTATGTCATTTTTAGTAACGGCCCTTGTCACATCGGGTTTAGTCTTTATGTTGGTACGTTCGTTTCGGCCCGCCGGTGGTTTGAATTCAGTGGTAGAAAAAAATTTGGATTTTTATCTGACCTCATTGCATGAAAAAATAGGTCCTGATTTTACAATTGAAAAAGCGAAAACGATTGCTGAAAAATTGGGTTTGCATGTGCAGTTTGAAGACTTTCGGGCCAATCCCGAGTTGCCCAGTCTTTCCGTATTGAAACCAGAAATCGAAGGTCTTGCGCCACGGTATACAATTGGTAAAGAGCGCGGGTATTTTTATGCCGTTCACGAAGGTTTAAGTCCACGTGTGGCTTGGATGATCAAAATGCGTGATTTGCCTAGAGGATTCCAAATGACTTTTGTCAGTATATTGGGTTTTTTACTGGCTTTGTTGGTAATGAGTTTTATTTCTGTTCATGTTCTAATGAAACCTTTTCGTGTCGTGCTTGGCGGTATAGAGCAAATTGCGTCCGGGAATATTAAGTATCGTTTGCCAGAACGCTATCGACATGGATTTGCAGCGGTGGTTGATCGCTTTAACCTGATTGCTGATCAATTGGAGCGATATATTTTGTCAAAAGATCGACTGCTTCGCGATGTCAGTCACGAGCTGCGTAGCCCGTTGACGCGCATGACGGTGGCGATTGATATGTTAGAAGAGTCAAATCTAAAAACGTCGCTCAAGAATGATTCGCAAATCATGAATCGACTGATTCGCGATATATTAGAGTCCTATCGTGTTCAGAAATCAAAAGTAACACTACGAAAAGTAAATATAGCCGATGTGCTGAACTCGCTTGTGTACTACTATGAATCAGCAGAGTTAATCATTACATGTCAAGGGCCGGCTGACTTGACGTGGAGCTTAGATGCTAATTTGATCGAAGTGATTGTTAAGAACTTAATTGAAAATTCAATTAAGTATGTTGATAAAAATCCTGTAAAGATTGAAATTTATTTTGAACGTCGATCTGAAGTATTACATTTGACCATAACAGATAATGGCCCGGGAATACCTGGTGCGGATTTACCATATATCTTTGAGCCGTTCTATCGCTCGGCGCATGATCGTCAACAAGTGAACCCGGATGGATTTGGTCTTGGTCTGGCGATTGTCAAAAGTTACACGGAATTGCAAAATGGACAAATTACGGTTAGGAACTTGACGGGGGGCGGAGCCCAGTTCGTTTTAGAATTCCCAAGCTAGTGTGCCTGTACATCTATAGAGTGTACGTGTGTGCGTATCGGAGTATTCAGTATTCGCATCGCAATTTGAATGCCTATGAATTAAAGTCACTGACTACCAGCTGGGCTTCGCGTCGGTAGTGAGCCTTGCGCTGGTTCATTTTCACTTCGCTCAGAAAGCGGAGCTGGTTTTCCACCATCATATTAAAAATGTGCAGCAGATGGTCGTGAGGACGGTTTGTGATATTGAAATTATGTGAAGGCCCCAATAACTCGATGGTGTGATGAACAGCTTCAATAGTCGAGTAGCAGTGGGAAGCCGGTTGCTTGCGGACGCGGAAGTTAGAGGGGTGCGGGGGATTGAAGCTTATCCTGGGTAGTTTGTTGATGTTATTGCTTTGGCGAACCATGCGGCGAGCGGTGGCCCAAGTGCCATCGATAACGAAAATACGCAATTTCTTTTCTGAAGGAAAAATATCACTATGATCGTCTTTTGAAATCAAAGATAGATTAACGGATTGCTGACCGGGGTATAAAATGACCGAATGGTATTCCGGGTCGGCAATTAAAGAATCGATTTCAGGGTGATCTGAAAAGTTTTGACCTTTGATTAAATACGAACCTTGCAGACACAGGTGGGACATCCGGCCTGTGGCGATGCGCCGTTTGGCTTCGATGGGATGAATCAGGATGACAAAATTTATTGGGCACGAGATAGGTTTGATGTTTTTACAATAGCAACTGAACGTGGGCTGAATACATTTGAAACATAAAGTTCGGTATTGAGGAGCGTTCGCTTGATGTTCTGCTTTTTTTTGCAGATAGTCTTTTGTGTTCATAGATTTTATCATAAGCAGACAAGGTCATGGATAGAAGCTATGTAGGGCGTAGAGGAATTAATTCAGACTATGGTTTAGTTTAATAAGTGGCTTCTTTATAAAAACCGTGGTTTTTAAATTATCCTAAGTAGATTGTTAAGCGCAGTTGGCAAGCATAGTTGTTTGGCGCAGTTGTTTAGCATAGTTGGCAAGAACAATGGGTAATGAGAATAATGGGTAATGACACACAGTAATGACATAATGATAGTAGGGACACAATTGGTAACAGCACAATTGGTAATGACACATAATTGGTAAAGACGAATAATTGGTAAAGACAGGCAATGGCGATGGACAAGAGCAGGTATGACCTAGATAGGTTGGTAGTGACAGTTGTTAAGGCCGGGAGCAAAGATGCAGCAACACGATTTAGAAAAAAGAAAATACGAAGACATGTCCTCGTTGCCGATAAAATCAGTGTTTGTCGCTGCCCACGCCACGAAATTATCGCTCGTTGAGATCATACTGGGGTCAGTGGTGCATGGACTGAATATACCATTTGGTGGCAATCTTTTGTCGTTGAATCAAGGTGCTTTTTTATGTCGAGCCACGCAAAAATTTGCTCATGATCGTCGGGAGGGAGCCTATGTTTCGTTGCAGGTTTCGACGGTTTCATCGATTCTGAAATCTCTTTCTCCGGCCGGCCAAAAGTTAGGACCGATGATTGCTATTGGAATGCAGGGGGTGTTGTACAGCACCTGTGTTTTGATTTTAGGAACATCTCGGGTCAGTCAGTCGGTGGGGATGATGTTTTTGAGTCTGTGGTCTTTTGTGCAACCTATATTTATGCTGTGGTTATTCTATGGTGAAAGTCTTTCTGAAGCGGCGGTTTTCTTTTATGAAAAACTCAGGCAAACGATTCCGTCTCTGGCCAACATTTTTGTTTTAATTTTTATCATTTTAATTGGTATCAAAGTGATTGTCGCGGTGGCCATTCCCTGGGTGCTTAGCTACTTTGGCGAGCAGCGATTTGATTCCATTACGGACTTGGCGTCGGACAAAGCCGCAGCCTATATGAATACTCAATTGCGTGGACCGGCTAGAAATCACTGGGATGCTATCCGATATACGTTCAGGGATCTTACGCGTCCAGCATTTTTGATTCCGTGTTTGTTGGTTACATTTTTTCTGGTTTTTTCAGAGACTAAAAATGCGCAATGGATTTGGAAAATGCTTCGGCCATTGGCTGTAGCGACTATTTTCTTTTACATAACGAATACGCCGTGGATGCATCGTCTTTTTAATTGGATGAAGGCGCAAGGCTATTTTCCACATTTTTTGCAGGTTCTCGAGCAAACGAAAAACAATTTAGCACAAAAACGCTCCGCAGCCTCGGACGTTCAAGCTAAAGACCTCATCCCTGATGCGGACAACAGTACGGATGGTACGAAGACTGGTAATGACACTGGTAAAGGCGTAGAGAGAAAAACTTGATCCAGTAATGGAACGCGCGGGTGTTTTGGTATGTCTAGTACTTAAGTCCGTAGTGTTTTCTTTGAAGAACCCGATCTCTGTCTATTTTTGACTGGATTTACATCGAGAGTGTATCGTGAATGATACATTTTTCAGCATAGCCTCGTAATAATGAGCTATGCGAAAAAATATAGACAGGATGGCCTTGAGATCTGTACTGGTCGTGGCTTTTGTGTTCACATTATTGTCGTGTGGCAAGAATCAATTTACGACCCAAGATAGTTCTATCACGTCTGAATTGGGTTCGGTGGTGTGTCCTGAAAGTTTTGAAGTGGTGATGGATTTTTACGCGCAGGTCGTCGCGGATCAAGAGCTACGAGTTCAACAGATGAATCAAGATCGCTTCAGTGCGATGATGAATACGGATGGGTTATATAAAGGTGCTGCTAATTCTTATCTTAAAAATGAACTCTATACGATGTACTTGGAGTTTTATCAGGACATAAAATATTTGTCGTCATACGAGGCAAATCCCAACTTGGCCGAATTGGTTGTGTATATTAAAGTTGAAGATATCGAGAACCATGTACGGCGAGACATGGTGAATAAGTACAAACTCAAGGTAGCCCGGATTAGTGAAGATATGAAAAGTATGGGGTATGAATGTCCTGCCGGCAATGATATCCGTCGTGATCCTAGTGGTGAAGGGGATGCCAAGCCTTTGCCTGATGATTCACAAATTCCCCTTACAGATCGTGAGTGGGTGACGAATGAATTGTCGGCCGCTATGAAGAAAGTTTTGGCGGTGACGTACCAAAGCTGTGAGGTTTTGCATCGAAAGCCGATAAACAAGGACGACAAAGACGTTCAAGGAATAACTGAGGAATGTTGTAATGGTCGTGGTCTTATTCGTCGAATCAGTAATTTACGTATGGTTCAGAATACTCATCATTATATTCAGTCATCCTACGGTAAACAATGCTTCGATGTACGTAAGACACCTTTGATATATGATTTTGGTGGTCGTCCTAATTTCACTCGAGGGTCAAAAGGAATTTTAAACTTTTTTAAAAACTATGGCGGATCTGAAGTTCTTGGGTATGATTGCTCGGCCATGGTGTATACGGTTTTAATGGGGGCGGGGTTCCGCATGAAGGAAAATAAATTGTTCAGTGCCAGTGATGTTGTTATCGCACAATCGCGACAGTTTATGAAGCCCGAGTCTAAGGGGTGGAATTGTCTAAACTCGGTAGAATTTGTAGATGATACGAAAGAGCCATTGTTGCCGGGAGATATTGCTTCGATGGATGGTCATACATTTATGATCTACCGGGTGGGCAATGATCCATTTGGTGTTGGTAATGTAAGTGATTGCAAGGCATTGACTCCAAAAAATTTTGATTTTGATTTGATGCAATCGTCGCCATCGAAAGAAGGACTGGGGTTGAATATACATGTTGGTAAGGACTATTTGGCGACAAATAGTGTGATGGAAAAAGGAATTCTCGAGTACGCAAAAAATTATTGTGAGCGTAAGAAGAATCGCTCGACAAAAAAAATTAGCCTCGATTATTTTTCACTGGTACGAATGAGCGCAAAAAAAGATTGTCGAATGCCGACTATTTCGTTCCAAAACGAAAGTTGCGTCAGCGCGTGCATTAAAACTTCCACAAACTAGAGTCTAGCAAATGTCTTGGTTTGACGTTTTTCATGGCTGTCATCAAACTCGAACCGACGTTTGGAATATCGACTTCAAGTTCTTTAATTAATTTTTTCATCTTTTTGCGTTTTAAACCTTCTTGCGAACCACATAAATTACAAGGGATGATTGGAAAGTTCCACTGATTTTTAAGTTCAATTAAGTCGTCTTCTTTCACGTAACATAGGGGGCGGATCACGGTGTGGGTGCCCTCGTCATTGAGCAGTTTCGGGGGCATAGAGGACATGTTTCCGACATAAAACATATTTAAGAACAGGGTCTCGATAAGGTCATCGCGGTGATGCCCCAGAGCTAATTTTTTAATTCCCATGGCCGAGGCTTGATCATACAAAATAGCACGACGGAATTTAGAGCACAGGGTGCAGTAGGCTTTGCCTTCAGGGGTTTTTTCCTTCACGACGGAATAAGTATCACGTTCCACGATGGTCAATGGAATGTCGTGGTCTTTGTAGAATTGAATAAAGGCAGAAGCGTCAAAGCCGGGTTGTTTTTGATCTAAGCAGAGGCATTCGAATGTAAAGTTAATTTCGGCCCGGCGTTGAATCTCTTTCAGTAGCAAAGATAAAATGGTCGAGTCTTTACCTCCGGAAACGCACACCATAATGCGGTCATTGGCTTGAATCATATCAAAATCGTTCAATGCCCGCACAATGTCTTTACGTATTTTTTGGGCCAGTGGCAGTTCATAGTTTACGGTCATAAGAAAGGTGATAGTCCATAGAGCCAGGTAAAAGCAAGAGGCGTTGTTAAAATTTCCTTAGAACTTAAAATTTTAAGTTAAATTTTAAGGTAAAGCTGAGCTTTTTGTAGGTAAGCTGCAAATTTAAACTTCGCTACCGATCAGCCTCTTTAACGTGTCGACCCTTTGACGATTTAGACCGTGGGGCCAGTGGATTGTTGATTCGCGTGTGGGGTCGCTGTCGCGTTCGTGTTGTAAAGCTCCAGGTAAGGACGCGCCAATTTAATTCCGGCAGCTTGCAGGGCCTCAAAACCTTTGCGATAGACTTTGTCCCCTAGGACGTACTGGGCGCCATAGTTGTCGATATTAAAAATCAGTTTATAGGCAATGAAATTTTCATTGGCATCGCTGATATAGGCTAGGGGCGAAGGAATGCCGCGAATATCGCTGAGGCCGGCGATCGAGCTTTCTAGGATTTCTTTCACTTGATCGGGATTGATGCCATGATTAAGACGAAATGTGACCGAGCGAATAATCGAAGTTTCTTTAGGTGAGAAATTATAGACCTGAGCTTGAGCCATCACGCGATTTGGAATGGTCACGACTTCCTCAAAAAGCCCATCCAGGATCGTGGAGCGCCACGTGAGTTCTTTCACGCGGCCGACCGTTTTGACGGGGCCTGAAACGACTTCCACCCAATCACCAATTTCAAACGTCTTATCGATCTGCATGGCGATGCCGGCAAATAGGTTCCCTAAGGTATCTTGTAGGGCCAAACCCAGAATAATCGAAAACGCCGCCGAGGTGGCCAGCAGGGGAGCCAGTTGGACGTCGAAAATATGCGAAGCTCCCCAGAACACCAACACGATGGAGAGTAACAGTGAGAAGATATTGACCAGTAACAGTGGAACACCGGTTTGCATCGAACTCATGAACAAGTATTGCAACACAATCAGTCGGCAGGTTTTTACGAAAACGATCATGCCCCAAAGAAGTGTTACGATGCCGACGTAGGGAGCGATTCGTCTGAAGTGGGTCCATTCGGTATCGACTTCGTTTAATATCAAAAATGTAAAAAACAAAAGACTCAAAACCAAGAAGTGGCGGGTGATATTCGCAAAATGTTTTTGGATATTGCGATGACGTTCTTCCGATGCATCCCGAAGAAAAAAACGATAGAATAAATAAGTTACAAACAGCAGTAACCCGAGCAGTGTGTACGGTTCGATTTCTAAAAGATGAGCAAGGGTTTGCGACTGTGTAAGTTTATTCATGGATTACTTGATTGTAGCGTGAACACGGTGAGTGTCATCAAAATCGTCAAGCTCTTCTAAAAATTCTTGTACGTCTTTGATTTGAGCTTCTGTCAGTTCGGTGATGTTCTTCGCTTTATATGATAGCTCGGCCGTTGTTACGTTCCATTTACGTTGAGCCAGTGTTTTACGTATGGAATCTAAACTTTCGGGGCTACCGTAAAATAAATAAGAAGTTTCATCTTTTTCGACTTCGTTAGCGCCGGCTTCGATGGCTTCTTCTTCAGGGTCAAAATTTCCGTCTTTGACAGCTTCCAGTAGTGACACGCGCTCAAACATCCAGGCCACGGATCCTGTTTCCCCCATGGAGCCTTCATGAGATTTAAAGATGTTTCTGATTTCAGGAGCCGTTCGGTGTTTATTGTTGGTTTGACATTCGACAATGATCCCGACGCCGTGAGGGCCGTAGCCTTCATAGGTTAATTCTTCGATGATTTCACCTTCGCTGAGTTGGCCAGAACCTTTTTTGATGGCTCGATCAATGGTGTCGTTTGGACAAGATTCTTTCTTGGCGGCATCGATCGCTAGGCGTAGGCGGGGGTTCATATTGGGATCGGGACCACCACTTTTTGTCGCAACTTGAATTTCACGAGCAAGTTTAGTGAATATTTGGCCCTTCTTCTGTGCATTGGCGGATTTTCCCGCATTTTTCCAAGATTTTCCCATAAGTTAAATGAAGCAAAAGGACCTTCGTTTGTCCAGAGGATTTTAAATCGAGTGGAATGGACGTGCGCATATAAGCACGCACTTAACTCATTTGTCCTTACCGGCTGTCCTTACCGGCATCGTAAGCCTGTTCTTAAAGACATCACCCCTGCTCACATCGCTCGCATCACCACACCCGCAAGCCGGCGGATACTATCGCGCCCCTTCGTACTCGCTTTGCTCAAGCGTCCAGCAACATGCTGAGGTGATCTGTGAGTATAAGCTATCACCCCCAGAGCCTCTAACATGTTCTGAATAATGTAGAGCTTCACCAGACGATACTCCCTCCCCCAGGTTAACACCCGCGAGTAAACC
>JAEUWH010000026.1 GCA_016785955.1 Pseudobdellovibrionaceae bacterium
GGTGTCACTCACCGCCATGGCAATGGTCAGGGGTTTAAGTTTGGTGTGCTCTATAGATTCCATTTCATCAAACTGGATCTCTTTAAGAGTAAACGTAGTATTTAAGTGCTTAACTTTAGCCAGTTCAGAGAGCCAGAGGAATTTCCTATAAACCGTCCCAAAGCTGCACTTATGATTTAAGGCACACTTTCTCATAGAAACTCCGGAGGTGAGATCAAGGAATATTCGATGATTTAAATCTGGCCGCTTTTGTCTAAAGGTAGCTGACATTGAGCGCGTGGAAAAAGAGCGCCTACACGCAAAGCAAAAGTATCTGGGGATGTAGGTTTTAGAGATACGGCGATAATAATAGCCCCGCTTTTTAAAGTGTGTTTTGCAACAATGGGGGCAGGAGTAGATCCGCTGGGCTTCTTTAATGGGCATAAAATAACCAAGAGGCACACCTGAGACCAAGCTCTCATGAAATATACAGACACCGCGAAGAAAATTAGTTCGCCATCCGAGCCATGCACTACCACTTGGTATTTGCTTTAGGTCCACTCATGGTGGGCAGTTCCTATTTTTTAAAACTGTTAATAATCTGTAAGTTTTCGGCCGCCACGACATTGTTCGACGCCGACAACTTATCTATTTTCACAGGTTTCATTCGATTGATGAATGCCACCAACAACACGTCAGGCTTTGTTTCTACGCCAATTGAGTTCAAAAAATCTCGGCTGTCTTTAGCCATTCGCAAATATAAATTCTGATCGGCAATCTGTCCCGAATTTAATTTAGAAAAGTCCAACTCCCATTTAGTCACCAAACCCCAGGCCGAGCGCATGTATCGAAAGGCTCCGTTTTGTTTAAAATGAAAATTTTTATCTAAGGCCGCGATCGCTAAAAAATTCCATCGCGCCTGTAACAGTTTAATCGAAATGGGTTCGTTATTGATGACCTCTTTTAAGTAGCCAGGCACTTGATCTAATGACGTTTTTTTACTTTCCACGTCCGCCTTGGCTAACAGTCCTTTTTTAATGATTTTCAAAAAATTCATCTCTTCGATTTGAATGCCTTTAGCAGCCAGCAACGCGATATTTTCTTTTTGTTTGGGATTGTCTCGGTGAAGCGTGGCTGCGATGGAATTGAAAGAGGCTTCTTTATTGAACGCTTCGCCCAGTTCGGGATCGGCCATAGCAAAAACGCCCGGCTTGTAGTTATACAGTTCATAGATATCTTTATAAAATTGTTCGGCTGCACCCGACAACAAATCGTCCAAGCGTTGTTTTTTATTATCGATTCCAAATCCACGCCAGAAATAGAACTCGAACCCTGCAAGGTATTGACTGGCTTCTAAAAGTTTCTTTTCGTGCGATTTAGCCTGTATCAGGCCTTGAAAGGCAATTCGACGTAAATTCGAAGAGTCACCTTGCCTTAAGCCATCATAGGTCTCTTCGATTCCGGTTCCCACTCGTCTTTCTAGGCTATCCAACGTTCCATTCATACCGTCGACTTTTTTATTAAAGGTATTAATATTGTCATTAACCTGGTTCATTTTGTCTTGCATTCCTTGAATGCTCTCGTTGACATCCTTGGTTTCTTTTTTCATGGCCTCGACATCGTCACCCATTTTTTGGGTATTTTTTTCCATACGGTCCGTAATTTCGACCATTTTTTCGGTATTTTTCTCCATGTTGCCGGTGCTTTTGTGCATATCTTTCAGCTCGTTACGCATGTCACACGCAACGATTGTTACCACAAAACCCATCAATAACGTTCTACTTAGGCCTATTAAAGTCATAAAATTCCCATCTTTGTCGAAACGTTTAAAGTGTCGACAGGAAAACAGCGGTTAGGCAATTTTGCTGCGTTTTAAAACCAACCAAATCGCATTCAGATCATTTCCAATCCTCTGCCAATCCTTTGCCATTTCTCTGCCATTTTTTTGCTAATTGTTTTCAAACGAATTGAATCAAATTCTTGCCTAAAAAATGCCAGAAAACTGACAAAGCCTGGCTGAAAGTATCGGTCTATTTTGTTTTGCGTTAGGTCATTCTATGGACTCAACTTTTCAATAAGTTGAATAAAGCCAAGTACTTATGTTAGCCTTTTGGGTATGACTTCAAATACTCATCAAAATGAATTGTCCGATCGCTATCACCCCAACGAAGTGGAATCAAAAATATACACATGGTGGGAGTCCAGCGGTCACTTTAAATCTTTGGATCAATCACACAAGCCTCCGTTCAGCATCATTCTTCCGCCACCGAACGTCACCGGCTTTTTGCACATGGGACATGCCTTGGATCATACGATTCAGGATTTGCTTATCCGTTGGAAGCGCATGCAAGGTTTTAACGTCATGTGGTTGCCAGGCACAGATCACGCCGGTATTGCCACCCAAACTGTTGTCGAAAAAGAATTGAAAAAACAAAACATCACTCGTCATCAGCTTGGTCGAGAAAAATTTGTAGAGAAAATTTGGGAATGGAAAAATTTGTACGGCGATCGCATTTACAATCAAATGCGCCGTTTGGGTGATTCCTGCGATTGGGAACGCGCGACGTTTACTTTGGATGATAATGTTTCCAAAGCCGTCAATAAAGTTTTCGTTCACTTGTACAAAAAAGGTTGGATATATCGCGGTCAACGCCTGGTGAACTGGAGCGGCCCCCTAGAAACGGCGATATCTGACTTAGAAGTAGAGCACAAGCAAATCAAAGGCACGTTATATCATATTCAGTATCCCATCGAGGGCAGCACCGAGGTTTTAACAATTGCCACAACTCGTCCTGAAACCATGTTGGGGGATACAGCTGTGTGCGTTCATCCTGATGATGATCGTTACAAGCATTTGATTGGAAAAAAAGCCATTCTTCCCATACTCAATCGATCTATTCCCATCATCGCTGATACCTATGTGGACAAAGACTTTGGCTCGGGCGTTGTGAAAATCACTCCGGCACATGATTTCAACGATTATAAAATTGGTGTTAAGCATAAGCTTGAGTTCATCAACATTTTGGATAAGAAAACGGAGCTTAATGAAAATGCGGGGCCTTACAAAGGACTCAAAGTTCAAGAAGCGCGTAAACAAATTGTCGAGAAATTGAAGCAAATGAATTTAATGGCTAAAGAAGAACCACACATTCATTCTGTGGGTCACTGTTCACGCTCGGGCGCGGTGGTCGAACCGTTCTTGTCGGAACAATGGTTCGTAAAGGCTGAAAATTTGGCAACACCAGCCAAGCGCGTGGTGGAAAGTGGAACCATTCGATTTGAGCCCGAGAGTTGGACAAAGGTTTATCTGCACTGGATGAACATCATCGAAGACTGGTGCATTTCTCGTCAATTGTGGTGGGGCCACCGCATTCCCGCATGGACCTGCCAAGATTGTGGAACAATCACCGTCAGCGAGACGACCCCCAGTGCCTGCGAAAAATGTGGTAAACAAAATCTGCATCGGGACGAAGATGTTCTCGATACTTGGTTTAGCTCGGCATTGTGGCCATTTTCCACCATGGGCTGGCCGAATGAAACCGAAACTCAAAAAACATTTTATCCCACCACTTACTTAGTTACGGGCCACGATATTATTTTCTTTTGGGTAGCTCGGATGATTATGATGGGTCTTGAATTCAAGCGCGATGTTCCGTTTCGTACCGTGTACATTCATGGACTTGTGCGCGATGCCCAAGGCCAGAAGATGTCGAAGAGCTTGGGAAATTCAATAGATCCGGTTGAGATGATTGAAAAATATGGCGCCGATGCCCTGCGCTTTACGTTCCTGGCACATTTATTTTCAGGTCGAGATTTAAAATTTTCAGAGCAACGCCTAGAGGGCTACCGAAATTTCATGAATAAAATTTGGAATGCGTCTCGCTATGCTTTGACTCATTTAAAAGATTTTGAGGTCCCTGCGGAAAAAGAAAAGGCCCTGCCGCAAAAACCCTACATGAGTTTATTCGATCAATGGATCTTGGTAAAACTTGGTCTTTTGGAAAAAACGATTGAAGAATCTTTGGAAAAAGAGAATTTTTCAGACGCGGCTACCAGTTTGTATCAATTCATTTGGAACGAGTTCTGCGATTGGTACATCGAATTTTCAAAGCCAATATTGACGGGCAATCGGGCGAATGAAAGAAAAGCAACTCAGCTGGTCATGGCGCAAGTGATGAATCGATTTATTCGTTTGTTGCATCCGTTCTGCCCATTTATTACAGAAGAAATATATCAAAAACTGCCGATTCGTGGACAGGCATGCATTATTGATCAATATCCTAATCGCCGTGCTGATCGCCCGTTATTGGAGTTCGGTTCGGAAGCGGTTTCTCAAGAGGTCGATTTTATCAAAGAAGTTATTTCTTCCATCAGAAACATTCGTGGTGAGAACAGAATTTCCCCTGCCGATATTTTGAAAGTCCGTATTGGGATTAATGATGATCGCACACAGAAAATCGTCGGTGAAAACAAGACCATCATTGAAACACTAGCGCGCGTAGAAATCGCGCAAATTGGCTCTGAAGGGAATTTATCAAAATGCGCCGTGAATTCGATTGCGATTTTTGGTTTGCAAGCCAAGGTTGTTATCCCTCTTGAAGGCATCGTCGATTTGGACGAAGAAATAAAGCGCATCCAAAAACTGGTAGAGAAACTGCAAAAAGATATTGGTGTACTTAACGGCAAATTGAATAATGAAAAATTCCTTGCGAATGCGGAGGAAGACGTCATCAAAGCCGATCGAGAGCTTTTAGAGCAATCTAAAGTTCGCATTGTTGCCTTACAAGAATCGCTTATCCGGTTCCAAACATAAACTTAGGAGTGAATATGAAAATACTGTCGTCTCAAAATGCAAATCCTACTTTGGATTCTTTAGCTGTTGCCGTGTTACGTGTATTCGTCGGTCTGACGATGGCATTCAGTCACGGCCTTGGCAAAGTTCCACCACCCGAGCAATTGATCGGCGGTCTTGAGTCAATGGGTTTTCCTATGCCCGTTTTTTTCGCTTGGTGTGCGGGACTAGCAGAGTTTGCGGGCGGCTTGTTGCTGGCTTTAGGCTTACTCACCCGCCCCTCGGCCCTGTTCATGGCGATTACGATGGCGGTCGCCGCATTCGTTGCGCACGCGGCGGACCCATTTCAGAAAAAAGAAATGGCACTCTTGTACCTTTTTATTTCGTTGTTTTTCTTTATTTACGGCGCAGGTAAATGGTCTTTGGATGCTAAGCTATTAAAGAAATAGTCCGATTTCGGTCAAGCGGCGGATCTAAGAACCAAACGATAGCCCTCCGACACAGGCGCTGTTTTTTCATAGCGCCTTTTCATGACTAAATATATTTTTTACGTTTTTGTACTGCTTACCCTGAACCAACTTCCAGCCGCGGCACGTTCAGCCATCACCGCTGAAGATCTACAGAAAAAAATGAAATCAGAAGCGTTACTCGGTATCACCGAAATTATCACGAGTCTAAAAGACGCCCAGAAAAAAGTTCAGCGGGACCCTCGCGTTAAAAAATCGGACATTTTAAAACTGAAACAAATGGAAAACTCACTCATAGAACAGCGAGAGTACGTAAAAAATCTCTGAACCATATTTCATCGCATTTAATTATGGTCGAGTGACGATTTGTCGCTAGAAGCACTGACAGCGAAATGTTTTTTGCCCGTACTCGCCACACTTCAAAGATTTTCCAGCGCGAATAATTTCACTGGTCATAATTCGACCGTTTTTCTCGACATAGTTTATCTCTTCGCCGTTTTGAAAGAACACGCGTTCGCTGTGTTCGCGAACCACGACTTCACCTTCTTTTTCTAGGGATGCGATAAAGGTTTCTGAAGGATTCACAGCTTGTTCGGGGGTCAGATCCAGTGGCAACATAGCTTTATCCGCAATTTGAAAGTATTTTACTTTTTTAACGATATCATCATCTTCATAAACAGTTTCAATTCGGATTAAACGACGAGTTCCATCAGGTAGTTGAATCTCGGTTGCGTTCCAATCTTCTGAACGAATCACCGGCTCGCCTAATTCTGATTGAACTGAATCCAAAATTGAAGACAAGTTAGGCTCCGGATTATTTTCGGCGACACTGTTCTTAATTTCCGTGCATTCCGAAAGTTTTCCTAACATAAACGTCATATTTTCCCGAGCTAACATTTGATCACTGAGGGTCGGCGCAGATGACGTTACTGGCACCGCAGGTGTCGTTGAACTCTGTGGCGCGATTTGAGGATCTTCTTTACGAACTTCTCGAACTGCAAGTACTTCATCATTTGTCGGCGTTATGCGCAGATCTGCATTATCGCTTGAAGAGTCTGGCTTCAAAACGAAATACAAAGAAACTGCGGCGATAATGATTAAAAGATAAAATCTCAACGTTGTGTGCCCCCAGGGTTCCCCAACCCTTTTATGTTTTTGGAATCAAACCAATTTCAATCAATCGCTGAGTTAAAAAATCACCGGCCGTAATGGGTGGGTATTTGGCGTTGTCACCCTGACACGACTGCAAACACGCTAAACTGGCTTCTGGACGTGGATGCATAAAAAACGGCATTGAATAACGACTTTTGAAGCGCCCTTCTTCTGTATTGACGACTTGGTGAGTGGTGGACGGTATTACGTCATTTGTTAAACGAGCCAACATATCCCCTGCATCAACAATCAATGTGTTGTTCTCGCTGACAATATCTAACCACTCGCCATTGCGATCTTTTAATTGTAGTCCCGAGGCGGTCGCCGCCGGTAACAAAGTAATGAAATTAATATCTTCATGAGGAGCGGCACGCAAGCAACGTGGATCGACACCGTCCGGAATGGGCGGGTAATGAAGAAGTCGCAAGATGGAAACTCCGCCCGTCACCATTTTCGAAAAAAAATCTTTTTCAACGTGCAGAGGACCCGTTAAAGCTTCCATCATGATCATACCCGCTTTTTCAAGATCGGCATAAAGTTGAGAAAAAATTAATTTAAATTCAGGCATCTCGGTCGGCCAAATATTTTTTTCGGTTTCGGTCTCGCGACCCACATGATAGAATTCTTTTAAGTCCATCACACTGGCGTCTTTTGCATGCTCTTTTCCGAATGGAGTATAGCCTTTTTGGCCACCTACTTTAGGAGAAACATATTTGCGTTTTGTTTCTGTAGGTAGTTTATAAAACGCCTCGAGAATTTCATAAGCTCGCGTGATCAGTTCTGCGCGGACCGGATGGTCCTTTAAGATAATAAAGCCGTAGTCTTTGATCCCATTAAATAAACCCAAAATAAATTGATTTTTTTGTTCCTCACTGCCGTGTGTGTAATCACGTAAACTCAGCGTCGGTACTCGGCGAATCGTTTCTTTGGGTTGCGTGGACGTACTTTTGAATTCATTCGGTTGTGTTTGCAAAGACATAAGACCCCTTATTTTTATAACGCATACTATAAAATGTGCTGGCGAAATACGCAATAGGATGGGAAAAATTTATTAAAGATCAATTATATCGATAATTTGAATTTGATCTTTGGAAATAAATTCAAAATGAACATCGTACTGAATCAATCGGACCGCGTGGGTTTGTCGATAAGGAGAATTTTTTTCCTGCTCGTAGCCTTTATAAACAGTCGGCCGAGGATCCAGCTTTAGAGTTCGGGTGACTAAATCTTGAAACTGGTATTGAGGATACTTGGCTTCGATAAACGCCAGTTTTGATTTTATGTTTGCAGGAAAAATCACCTCAATATGAGTATCCGCCTTAGCCTGTGTGGCTTGCTTAGTTTGTTGATCCTGCTCGTCCTGTTTATCCTGTTTATCCCGCTTATCTTGCCTATCCTGGGCCCAGCCAGAAACGGCGGAGGGGACAGCTTCAATGAAACTGAGGTACGGTTTGATATCAAAAACGGGGGTTTCGTTGATGATGTCTATGCCTGAAATATAAATATACGGCGATTCGATTCGATCCAATTTCACCAAGGATAGTCCCACAGGATTTGGTCGATGGGGCGAGCGCGTCGCAAACACACCCATTTTGCCGCCACCCATCCGGGGTGGGTGAACCTTTGCGTGAAAATGGGCGACTTGATTTTGATGAAAATGAAAGAGCACCCAAATATGAGAAAACGCTTCCAACCCTTGCAAAGAGTCGGCGGGTTGCCATTCGGGAAAAATACGAATGCGTCCAAAAGATGTTGGCACCAAACCCGGCTGCCGAGGGGTCCCAAACTTATCTAGGTAACAGGATTCTAAGACGCCAATCGGCTGAAGAGTCAGACTCATAGCGGATTTCTAAAGCTGTTGGACTGATTAGTCTATATTAATTCTGAACACATCTGTAATAATTTGAGTGTTGTCCTTACTAACCCGCTTTAGGTGACTCGCTGTAAACACGAACCCCTCAAAAAAAAGACGGGTGATTTAAAATGACCCGTCTTTACTATTCAATTGTAATGTTCATACGCGTGTCGGTTGCCTATTTTGTAAAGTTACCGGATTTTGCCATCAAGCCATCTCGATTTTTTATGATGATTTCCTTACCATTTAGATCGATTAAACCTTCGGCTTTAAATTCCGTCAGGTGACGCGATAACGACTCATTAATCGTGCTCGCCAGCTGGGCAAATTCATTGCGTGTCAGTTTCAAATTCAAAGAAATTCCATTCGGAGTTTGCACCCCAAATTTATCTCCCAAAACAATCAACTGATAGGCAATACGCTCTTGAACCGAGGCCAGATAATGCAATTGGCTTGTCATCTCGTAGTTCTCAAGATCCGCTACGGACTGGTTCAATAGAACTTTAAACAATGGGCTCGCACTTTGAATCGCTGACAAGATCAGGTCTTTTGAGTACAACCAAATTGTTGAGGTCTTAATGGCTTTTGCTGTCGATAAAGAACTTCCGCCTTTAACTAACGTTTTATAGCCAAAATACTCCCCCGGCCCGACCAATTTTGTAACGTATTCTGGTGTTGTCGTACGTCCCCGCGCTTGACTGCGATTAACATACATTTTTACACAACCCGACTGCACATAAAAAAGACCACGCGCGGGCTCACCTTCCTTAAAAATGATATCGCCCTCTTTTACATGGATAATTTCATAGGGAATTTCGCTTTGCTGATCAAAAACCTGTATGAAACTGCCCGAGGACGGATTGTTGCTATACTTAGGACCACTTCCAAGATTGGGTCTGTTATAGCCTCCAGATAATAATAGAGTTTCGTTCATCTTAACCTCCAATTAAAATTAAACGCTATATTAGGTTTATAATACTTTAAACTAATTAGCCAGACAATTGTTGGATTATTACTTTGACCATGCCTTAAGTTTTACATATAAGAAGTGAAAGATTTTAAAAAACCCAATAACCTTGGAAAATCAAATGCTTATAAAAAATATTCTGATTCTTTTTTTGGTGGCTTGTGTCGGACAGAGCGCCGAAAAGTTAAAGATAGGTCTAGTCCTGGATAAAGGGGGAAAAGAAGACAAATCCTTTAATTCAGCGGCCTACCAAGGGGCCACTTTAGCGGAAAAAGAACTCGGCATTGAACTGAAATATGTGGAAGCCACCGATGTGAACTCGATCGAAAATCTTCACCGGCAATTTGCAAAGAAAAAATTTGATTTAATCATCGGGATTGGCTTTGCCCAACAAGAAGCCGTGAAAAAAGTGGCCGCACAGAACCCCGACGTAAAATTTGCGATTGTCGATGGCGAAGTGTCGGCAGCCAACGTCAGGTCTTTGTTGTTCGAAGAACACCAGGGCTCGTTCCTGGCTGGCTACCTGGCGGCTATGAAATCAAAAACTAAAAAAGTCGGCTACATCGGCGGAATGGACATTCCCATGATTCGTCGATTTGCGACAGGATACAGTGCCGGAGTAAAACATTTCGATAAATCCTTTACGATCGTCGAAAATTATATCGGCATCACCGCCGATTCGTGGAACAACCCCGCCAAAGCCAAAGAACTGGCTTTAAATCAATACCAACAAGGCGTCGATGTCATTTTTGTGGCGGCCGGTGCCTCTGGCTCTGGTGTTTTCGACGCGGCCGAAGAAAAAAAACATCTCGCTATCGGCGTCGACAGCAATCAAAACTGGATGAAGCCGGGCTTTATTTTAACCTCGATGTTAAAGCGCGTAGACACCGCGGTCTACACGACCATTAAAGATCTGCAGAACGGCCAATTCACTTCGGGTGTGGTTCGCTATGGCTTGAAAGATAAAGGTGTCGATCTGGCCATGGACAAGCATAACGAAAAACTCGTTTCCGCCGATGATATAAAGAAACTGGAAAAAATTAAAACGGACATTATCGCGCAAAAAATTACGGTTCCTGATTTTTATCTTCAGAAAAAGAAATAGTTCAATCGAATGAATACAAATATCGAGATTGAATTTTCAAACGTCGGAAAACGATTTGGCTCGCTCTGGGCCAATCGGGATATTTCATTCTCGATTCAAAAAAATACCATTCATGCCATCATAGGCGAAAACGGCGCCGGTAAATCCACAATCATGAAAATTCTTTTTGGAATTTATCCCGCCGATGCAGGGATCGTTAAAGTGGGAGACACAGAAGTCAATTTTCAATCCCCGATCGATGCGATGAAATATAAAATAGGCATGGTTCATCAGCATTTTATGCTCAGCCCAGCTCATACTGCCCTAGAAAACGTATTGCTTGTCGACCCTGAACAAAAACCATTTGAATTCTATTTCAAAAAAGAAAAAATCGAAAAAATTAAAGCGACGGCTCAACTGTACAAATTTGACATTCCTTGGGATACCCCCGTCAAAAATCTAGGCGTCGGCGTCCAGCAAAAAATCGAAATCTTGAAGCTGCTCTGTCTTGATAATCAAATTTTGATTTTTGATGAACCCACGGCCGTCCTGACCCCTCACGAAATTGATGAACTTTTAAACCAACTACTGGAACTGAAAAAACAAGGCAAAACGGTTATTCTCATCACGCACAAATTGAAAGAAGTGAAACGCGTCGCCGATATGATCACGATATTTCGCAAGGGACAACTGGTAGGATCTTACCCTTCCAGCCAACTGGATGAAAAAGAAATGGCCGCAAAAATGGTTGGCAAAGCTGTTTCCTTTGAAAAACGTGCATTTGAACGCTTTCCGGACGCACAAACTGTCATCACGCTTGATCATGTCCAATTCAAGGATGAAACACGCACGTTCAATTTACACCTGGCTCTCCAACGCGGAGAAATTTTAGGCATCGCCGGAATCGAGGGACACGGACAAGAAAAACTGATTCCATTTTTACTGAATCCCAAGAGTTTTAAATACTCGGGCCAAGTCCTCATCTTAGGCCGCAGCGCGGACTCGCTGGGAAATCGTGGAGCACGCGAATTATCTGTCGGAGTCTTTCCCGAAGATCGTCTTCGCCTGGGAGTTTTACCCGAACTAAAAGCATTCCAAAATTTTGTTCTAGGATATCAACGCAAATCACATTGGTTCAAAAAAGGTTTTATCGACTGGTCAAAAGTAAAAACATTAACCCAAAACATGTTTGATAAATTCAAAGTCGAACCCAACAATATTGACCTGACATTTCAATCGTTTTCCGGTGGAAATCAGCAAAAAATTGTTGTGGCACGAGAGCTGTTCCACAATCCCGATATTATCATCGCCGCACACCCTACTCGTGGTGTGGATATTGGAGCCATAGAACTGATTCACGAACAACTGATTCAGGCGCAAGAAAAAGGCAAAGCCGTTTTACTTATTTCCAGCGAACTGGACGAGCTGCTGAAACTGTCAGATCGGATCCTGGTGATTCGAAATGGCAAAATCACCAGCGAACACGGACGCGCTGATTTTTGCGAAAAGGCCATCGGGCGATCCATGTTAGGAGTAGCTCCGTGAAATCATTTTTGGGATTTTTATTCGGGCTATTCTGTGCCTTGATGATCGTTTTCATTGCCGGAGAAAATCCACTTACAATTTTATCTATTTTAATAAAAAGCAGCTTTGGCAGCAAATATGATTTCGGCTTAACATTGTTTTACATGACCTCGCTGATTTTTACGGGACTTTCCGTTTCAGTCGCCTTCAAATCTGGTTTATTCAACATTGGCGCCGAAGGCCAATTAAACTTTAGCGCCATTGCCATGGTCAGCTTTGCCATGGCCTACCCTCAACTAGGAATGCCGTCCAGTTTGCTGGCGATTCTATTCATCGGCGTTTTAGCGGGTGCCACGTGGGGCGCTCTGCCGGGACTTTTAAAAGCTTATCGTGGCAGTCACGAGGTTATCGTCACGATGATGCTGAACTTCATCTCTGCAGGTATTTCAAGCTATCTTATTTCTCAATATTTGCAAAATCCTGATTCACAAAATCCTGAAAGCGCCGTCATCGCCGAAAGTTTTCGAACAAACTCGTTCGATTTTTTAAATCAATTTTTTCCCGAGTCTCCGGTTAATCTTTTCTTTTTGGTTTCAATAGCCACCGCGATCGCTATACATTTTTTCTTTTCTCGATCGGCGGTCGGTTATGAAATGATCGCGGTCGGCGAAAATCCGTCAGCCGCCGAGCGAGCCAACATTTCCTCGAAAAAATTTGTTGTGCTCAGTCTGACACTGTCTGGAATTTTAGCCAGCGGCGCCGCCATGAACGAAGTCATCGGCTACAGTGGACAATACAAAATTGGATTCTCACCTGAATTTGGATTTATGGGAATTGCCGTGGCATTGATGTCAAACAATAGTCCACTTGGAATTATCGCCAATGCGTTTATTATGTCCGTTTTCCACAAAGGCGCTAGTGATTTAGACATCGAAACAGAAACTATCACTAAAGATTTTTCCAAAGTGATTCAAGCCCTGGTATTGTTCGGCGTGGGCCTGCAATACTATATCAACAAATCGGGTTTTAAAATCAACTTTCCGGGCAGAAACTCTAAAAAGAAACCAAAGGGAAATTCATAAAATGAGTGAAATAGATATTCTGTCACTTAGTTTTATCCTGAGCGTCTTGCGAGTCTCGACACCATTAATCTTTGCCGCTCAAGCCGGGCTGCTGAGTGAAAAATCAGGCGTCGTCCAAATCGCACTCGAAGGTTTCATGTTGGTCGGCGCTTTCTCGGCGGCGGTATTTGCCCACTATACCAAATCTTCTCATTTGGGTTTTTTAATGGCGTTCGGGTGTGGAGCCGTTTTCAGTTTGCTTTTCAGTCTGCTGGTCGTGCGGTTTAAAACGGATGCCATCGTCGCCGGTACAGGGTTTAACTTTTTGATGGCGGGACTGATTCCATTTTTAACGAAATTTTTATTTAATTCCACCGGCTCGACACCATCTATTCCGGTGGAACAGCGCTTGTCATTCGAAGTCACCGTGTTTGCTATTTTAGTTGTCTTCGCTATTTATGCGATGATGACCAAGACCCGTTGGGGTTACTGGATTCAATTCGCGGGAGAATATCCCGACGGACTAACGGCATGTGGAGTTTCGGTCAATAAAGTTCGCTGGGTCAGCATCCTCTTGTGTGGTGGAATTGCGGCATTGGGGGGCGCCAGTTTATCCTTGTTTCTGTCTTCGGCCTACTCGCCACTGATGACTGGCGGCCGGGGTTTTATCGCTCTCAGCGCGTTGATCCTGGGCAAATGGAAGCCGGTGCCGACATTGATTGGATGTCTGGTATTTGGTACCTTTGAAGCTCTGCAAATCAGACTGCAAGGAGTTCCTATTAACGGTGTGGTGATTCCCGTACAATGGATTCAAATCTTACCTTACGTCTTAACAATTATTCTCTTAGCAGGTTTTTTTGGACGCAGCCAAGCGCCCGCTTACCTTGGAAAACGATAAAAACTGCGCGAATATCGAAATGTTTCTTACGCGAATACGCGCCACCAAGTGGCGCAGTTTCTGTTCCATAGATAACCGTCGCTATAAATATTGGAGTGATACGTGCGGAAAAAATCTAACACTGGGCACACTCTATTGAGTTTTCCCTGCCCATGAGTTCTATATCAGGAGTCAGCTTCATCCCTGGAGGGGCCCATGAAATTCTTTTCGTCTCTTGTTGTTTTAGCCAGCCTATTTCTTTCCTTCAAAGCCCACGCTTGGGGAAATCGTGGCCATCACACAATTTGCACGGCCGCGACTCACTTGGTAACCGACGAAGCTCTAAAGCCGTTTTTGAAATTCCGAATGCACGCGATCGGTCACCTGTGCAATATTCCTGATATCTACTGGAAGGCACTGGGGCCAGAGATCAGTGATGCAGGAAATCCCACTCATTATATTGATCCTGAAATTTTGGGTTTAAAAATTACCGAAATTCCTGTTGATCTAAAAGCCATCACCACTCAATACACAGGCACGGAAAATCAGTTCAAAAAGCAAAGGAAAATTTTTTCAATACCGAAAGAAATGGGAACCTTGTGGTGGCGAGCCGACCAATTTTTTCGTTTAGCATCTGACTCCAAAACAGCGTTCAGTGGCACTTTGAATCCAAAAAATTCGAAAGAAGAACAAGATGAGAAACTACCCTACAACCAAGCCGTATACAGCATGTTGCTCTACATGGGACTTATGGGTCACTACGTTGGTGATGCCTCTCAACCTTTTCACACCACGGCTGATTCTGATGGTTATGCTCGTGGACATGGCGGGATTCATTCATTTTACGAAGAGCAGGTGGTCAAACATTTTGAAGCTGATATGGAAAAACAAATCGTTGAGCGTGCCAAAACAATTAAAGATAAGAAATTGACTACGGGCTCACCGATCGAAATCATGCAGTATTTAAGTTCGTTGTCGTTCAAGGATATTGATACGGTGATAAATCTCGACCCGATTGTTAAGAAGTCAGAAGTTAAAACAGACAAAGGAATGGAGATCCGCACCCCCGCAACTCGAGGTACAACCGAGGCCGGGTATGCAAAATTCAAAGATATTATCATTACCAATATGGCCAGATCCGCAATTGTCCTGTCCCATTTTTGGGATGAAGCCTATCACAACGCCGGCAGTCCATCCTTGCAGTCCTACAAAAGTTATCGCTATCCCCATACTCCCGATTTTATTCCTCCAGATTACGTCGAAAAAATCGACGTGAAAAAATAGTTTGGCTCGACTTAAGCAAACGGTCTTAACAATTTTGTGCCTCATTGGGGGTTATGGGTTTTACAAAATGAATCCCCATGATCCCATAGTGGCGATATTTTTTGGCCTAGGCCTGTTAGGCATCATGATGAGTATGATGCGTAAACCAAAAAACTAAGGTCTCAATTTGCGTCACTTAAATTGACTTTTAATGGCGATAAACTTAAACTTTAATCAGATGCAACGATTTCGATTTAAAAACTTTTTTTTATTTTCGGTAATGTTTTTAGTACTCGTTGCTTTTTTGAAGCCTTATCATAGTCATAAATTGGCTACATCTGCTGAAGTCAGCACTAGTCATCATGAAACTACCGAAAGCACTCATCAGCACCAAGCCACTCACGAGCATTCCAAAGATTGCGGTTCAGATTGTGATAAAGGCAGCGACTGTGCCTGCCCGCTTCATCGTGTAAATGGCTGTAGTCCTTTAACCGCACTGGCGAAAACCGAGCGCGTTGATTTATTAGATTTAAGTTCAATGACAGGCCCAGAATCTTTGTTCCTAGCTAAAACGTCTCCTGTTTTAGACGGTCCATTCCGCCCCCCATTAGTCTAAAACCTTTTCGACTCACCTACATTTTTAATTACGTTTTAATCACTCATAGTACGAGGTTTTTGTGCTTAATTCTATTATACGTTTTGCCCTCAATCACCGATTGCTGGTCGTAGCGATCACGGCATTCATGGTGGTGTATGGCGCCATCACACTTAAAAATTTACCCATTGATGTCTTTCCAGATATCACCAAACCCACCGTGACCATTATCACCGAATCTCATGGAATGGCCCCCGAGGAAGTAGAGACTCGCGTCACTCTGCCGATCGAAAGCTATTTGAATGGTATTCCGCAGGTGGAACGAATTCGTTCGCAATCAGGAATTGGGTTGTCGGTCATCTACATTGAATTTGAATGGGATACGGATATCTATCGCAACCGTCAGTTGGTTCAGGAAAAATTAAATCTGGCGAAAGAAAAATTACCTAAAGATATTGCGCCAACAATGGGACCAATTGGGTCGCTGATGGGACAGATTCAACAAATCGCTCTGACAACCCAAGCCAACGAAGTTAATCCAATGGAGCTGCGAAGTATTGCGGAATGGATTATACGTCCGCGACTGATGACGATCCAAGGAGTTTCTCAAGTGATCTCTATTGGGGGCGGACTGAAGCAATACCAAATCTTGGTTTCGGCCGAAAAAATGAACCGTTATCAATTGACCATGGAGCAGATAGATAAACAGCTCTCCCAAATCAGTCAAAATACGACCGGAGGATTTCTAGAGACGTCGGGTCAAGAGTTTCTGATTCGCAACATCGGATCTATTGATAGCACCGAGGATATCAAAGATACATTGGTGGGTCTTCACTTTGGAAAACCCATTCGCGTTGGCGATATCGCCGACGTCAAAGAGCATCCTCGCCTGAAACGTGGTGATGGCAGTTTTAACGGAAACCCGTCCGTGGTGATGACCATCCAAAAACAACCCGGTGCCGACACGGTGAAAATCACCCAGGCTATTGAGCGCGCTGTGAATGAAATTCGCCCTTCCCTGCCAAAAGGCGTGCATATTAATTTGGATGTCTTCAAGCAAGCCAATTTTATCGAAGCGTCGATTCAAGGGATTCAAGGTAAATTAAAATTTGGAACTGTTTTAGTTTTCGTTATTTTATTTATCTTTCTCAGCAACCTTCGCATGTCGATCATCACGCTAACGGCTATTCCGGTGTCGTTCCTCATCACGGCCATTGTGTTTAGTTTATTTGGTCTGACGGTAAATACGATGACGTTAGGAGGTTTAGCCATCGCGATTGGTGAATTGGTCGACGACTCGATCGTGGACGTAGAAAATGTGTTTCGCCGGCTACGCGAAAACAGCCAAAGTTCCCAGCCGCTGTCGACCTTGAAAGTTATTTTCGAGGCCTCCAGCGAGGTCCGAAACTCAATCGTTCTAGCCACCATTATCATCGCCCTGGTGTTCTTCCCGTTATTTAATCTTTCAGGACTGGAAGGACGCTTGTTTACACCGCTGGGAACTGCCTACCTTACGGCATTGATCGCATCATTGGTGGTTTCGCTGACGCTGACTCCTGTTCTGTGTTCGTTTTTCCTAAAGGGAAAACTGAAAGAACATCGCGACACTCGATTTGTCTCGTTTCTTAAAAACATCGATCGCAAATTGCTAAACTGGTCGTTGTCCCATTCACGTTTGGTTTTAGGTCTCAGCGCAGGACTATTAATTCTTTCATTGGGCCTAGTCCCCTGGATGGGTCGAGACTTTTTGCCTCAATTTAATGAAGGCACCGCCATGGTTTCTATTATTGCTTCGCCCGGCATAAGCTTGGCCGAGTCCAACAAATTAGGACAACAAGCTGAAATGTTGATTTTAGAAACCAAAGAAATCAAGTCAGTATCTCGTCGTACGGGGCGTGCAGAACTGGATGAACATGCCATGGGCGTGAATGTCAGTGAAATCGATATTGATTTCCATCACGAGGGACGTCCTCGGCCCGTTGTTTTGGAAGAGATTCGTTCGCGTTTAAAACAAACATTGCCCAATATTGGGGTTAACATTGGTCAGCCAATCTCGCACTTGATTGATCATATGCTATCCGGAGTCAGCGCGGCTATCGCGATAAAAATTTTTGGCGCCGACTTGGCCGTGCTCAGACAAAAGGCCGTGGAACTACAGGATGCAATAAAATCTGTTCCTGGTTTAGTCGATTTAAAAATTGAACAACAGGGCTTGATTCCTCAAATAAAAATCAAGATTCTTCGCCCCGAGGCTGCGACGTTTGGATTAAATCCAGGCGAAATCACGCAGCTGTTGGAAGCCGCACTGAATGGTGAAATCGTGGCCCAAGTGATCGAAGACTCCAGAATTTACGATGTGTTTTTCCAATTCGACGAAACTTCGCGCGGGTCCATCGAAAAAATGGAAGAAACCGTTCTGAAAGTCATGCCCGACGGCCGCAAGGTAAAATTGAAAGATGTCGCCGACGTTTATGAAACAACGGGACCTAACGAAATCAATCGTGAAAACAGTCAGCGCCGAATCGTGATCAGTGCCAATATCAGCAAGCGGGATCTGGGCAGTTTGATGGGTGAAATCCAAACTCAGGTGAAAGAAAAAGTAAAACTGCCCGAAGGATACTATGTTGTATACGGCGGACAGTTTGAAAATCAGCAACAGGCCACACGTAAAATTATGATCTTTGGCTTAATATCTCTGCTTGGTATCGCCTTGGTGTTATACAGCCATTTTGGATCGGCCACACTGATGTTGCAAATCATGGCAACGATTCCCCTGGCCTTTATTGGCGGCATTACGTTTCTATTCCTAACAGATCGCACGATCACGGTCGCAAGCTTGGTTGGCTTCATCACATTGTGTGGGGTCGCCTCGCGAAACAGCATCATGATGATTTCACACTACTTGCACTTGATGAAATTCGAAAACGAGTCTTTCACCAAAGACATGATTATTCGTGGTTCACAAGAGCGCCTCGTTCCTGTGATGATGACCGCCTGCGTGGCCTCGTTAGCCTTGCTGCCTTTGGTATTTGCTAAAGGCCAACCTGGCAGCGAAATTTTATATCCGGTGGCCGTGGTCATCGTGGGCGGACTGATCAGTTCGACGTTGTTGGACATCATCGTTACGCCCACCCTGTTTTACTTTTTTGGTCAGCACGCGGCCAAACACTATATCAACAAAAAAGAAGAAATTATTTAACCAATAAAAATTATCTAAACGCCAAAAAGACTTTAAGGAGACTTTATGAAAACATTAACAGCGACACTTTACTTCATCGTTCTTTCCACAACTCTCTGGGCCCATGATGGTCATGACCACGATGGTCCAAGTTCATTTCAACCCAAGAAAGGCGGCGTGGTCAAATCCACCGAAGACATCAATATCGAGACGATCACCCAAAAAGATCGCGTCAATATCTATTTATTTGATAACGATGGTAAGAAAAAAACGCAAGACTCGTTCGAGATCAACGCCCAGATTCAACTGCCTAAACAAAACAAAAAAGAGACGGTAAAACTTAAAACCATCTTGGAGGAAGGCAAATTTTGTCATTTCGAGCTTGAGGGCCATCCCAAAAAAGTTCATCGCTATACTTTGCATCTTACGGTTAAGGACAAAAAAGAAAATCATACGGATAAACTGTCCTTCACAATAGAGCCTACAAAATAAGGAAGAGCGATGACATTAAAACATTTTATTCTTTCCCTGACATTCCCCGTGCTGGCGAGCGCGGAGGTTGTCGACATTAAATATGAATCACTCAAAAACCTGCTCGAACAACGTCAGACCAAACTTGAAGCCCATCGACTGGAAGCCGATGCTATGAAATTACGTAAGGACGGCCATCTCGGTCGCTCTTTCCTGCCCTCCTTTGAATTGTACGCCGGTCAAGAGTCGTTCAAAAAAGGACTGGGGACACAAAAGAGTCAACCCGGGTATGGAGTCGAAGCCAATCTCAACTTGTACAATGGTGGCAAGGATCGCCTGTCTGCCGATATTTACGATTTAGGTTGGCAAAAAAAGAACCTGCAATACCGTCGAATCTCTGCGGACGAGCTTCTTCTGGTTCGCAAGCTCTACTGGGAAATTCTGTATGCAAAAGAAAAAATCGCACTGCTTGAGGGACAGACCAAACTTAACGAACAAAACAGCGCCTCTGCGCTGAAGCGAATCCGCAGTGGCGTGGCCACCGAATCAGACAAGATGGAATTTGAAATCAAGGCGGTGGATCTGAAGCAGGATTTAGAGATGTCCAAGCTACAATTGAAAATCCAAACAGATGAACTGAAGGTGTTACTGAATGTGAATGAGAAAAGCGAAGTCAAACTACCGGATACGATCGGGCATCAGCATACATTCGAGGAGTCTGTAAAGCACAGTCATGAAGATCATGAACTGATTTCCAAAGAAAGTGACGTGCAGGCTTCCATCAATGAATTCACCAGTCAAAAGGAAGCCAATCTTTGGCGTCCAAAATTGGATGTCGTTGCTGGTTTTCACCAATTTAATCAGCGCGAAGAGCCCGAGTTCTCGACAGATGAAGAGCGGCGGGAGTCGTTCGTTGGTCTACGGCTATCACTCAGTATACCCGAGGGACTCAATTCATTGAAAGAGTCACAGGCCCTGGCGCAAGAAGCGACAGCGTATCGTCGACTTGCTGATTTTCAACGAAAGCAAGCCCACGCACATGTGGAAAGCGAAATAGCCGAACTTAAGCTATTGCATAGTCAGATTCACGATGCCGAGGAAAACATTCAACGCGCTGAAAAGTACTATCAATTGACACTGTCGGAATATGCACGAGGAGTGAAGAATTCTCCGGATATGCTATCCGCTTCAGAAAAGATTTTTGAGGTCAAGAATAGGCGCCTACAGATTTTAAAGGATTTCAATTTAAAGCAGGCCCATGTTTTGGCCAAAATAGAAAAGTAACCACAGCGACATCTAGCTGAATACACCGTAAGACAGTGTGGCCTTTAACGTGTAACGTGTTTCCCAATAAAAAAGGGCTGAATAAATCAGCCCTTTTTCTTTAGTTGAATTTAAATTCAGACTAAAATTATATCAAATATCAGACTCAAATTAGAATTGATAAGTTAAACCAACTTCTGACAAGAAACCGTTGTCAGAACCCAATTTACCAGCATTAGCTTTAGTAGTAGCCGCAAGAGTTCCATCAACCATGAATTTACCAAGTTTCAAACCCAAACCAGCTGCTGCAACAGTGCTGTCAGCCAAGTTAGTTTCAGAAGAAGCACCACCACCCGCAGGAGTAGTTTTAGAAGAACCCAACAAGATGTTTTGAGTTAATGAACCACGAACTACCAACCAAGAAGTAGCATCAGCTTCGATACCAACAACAACAGGAAGTGCAGAAGTTTCAGTTTTAACACCGTTGTTACCAGCTTTATCAGAACCCATTACATATGAAACACCGTAAAAGAAATCTGCGCCATCTTTTTTATGTGAATTAACCACACCGATTGCCAAAGAACTAGTGTCATTGCTTCCTAGCTCAGTGCCAGCCACGATGTCTTTAGATTTTCCGCCACCCATAGAGTAAGCACCGTATAGGAACATAGTATCTAACCAGTAACCACCAGATAAAGACATAGGAGATTTTTGTTCAAACTTTTTAGTATCAGCAGCAGTCGCTTCACCAGTCAAACCAAGACCCAAGTGAGCTTCCCAGCCTGAAGTACTAGATGCAGAAGCGTTTAAACCCATAGATGATGATTTGTTTTTGTTCGCTTTATCATCAAAATTTGAGTAGTTAAGTCCTAAACCCCAAGCGATATCGCCAGCTTTGCTAGCGTATACAAGGTTCAAAGGATTTTGTAGAGATACTGTAGAACCAGCATCAGTCAATCCACCCGCAGAAAGATTAGTTTTATTACCTAGCCAAGCACCCAAAGCAGAAGTGTCGTTCATTTTACGAACGAAACCCGCTTCAGCTTGAGGAGCACCATCATTTCCACCAACACCGGCAGCTGTAACACCAGCAGCGTTACCAGAAGTCTCGATAGTTACAAATTCACCGTGAACAAGAGCTTGATCCGGCTCGCGTAAAATATCTCGAGTGTCTTGTAAGTGTGGAGAGTTGCTTAAAGCTTTCAAACGAGCTTTAGAAGCGTAAGCTGATGTAGCTGCAAGAGCTACTGCAACTATAATTGTCATCTTTTTCATATTAATTCCTTCCTCGCAGACGAGGTCTGCTAGTTAATTTGGTTAATTTAACCATTCCTAAACTCAATACGTTTATCGTAATAAGAGTTATAGTTGAGATCAATCTAAAAACATTTTTAGAGACAAGTGATGTCGAAAAGCTGCAGTGATAAATCATGTGTCCAAATTACATCACAAATTTTCTGCTTTGAAATTAATCAGATGAAGTTTGTAATATGAAATTCAATTTCAAAAATTCGAAAGCCTTGAAACAATTGCCAATATTGATTTTTAATGGGTTCTCAAAAACAAAATTTCTAAATTTTTTTTTGAAAAAAAAGAGATTAGAAAATTAAACAGACATTGAATTTAAGATCGCTGGGGCAATTTGCCTTGCTGATGCGGCGCGTACATTTGCCCCAATTCAAACAAAGTTTATATGAAAAATACTAGAAAACGTGGGTGTTCGAAGCTTGTTTTCCGATCCGAAAGACCACCTGAGGTTGAAAAACAACCTGCAATGGGTCTTTAAACAGCTTCGCCTGGCGATGCCCCTCGATAATCAACTTCAAACTATTAAATGGATGCCGCCAACGAATCGAGTTGTGATAAATTTCACATTGAGATCGGTAAATATCTATCAGTATAACCTTCAAATCAGGCAATCCCGACAGTGGTTCACACGTTATCGGCCGATCAAATTTAATAGACATTTTGACTTTCAATCGAAGCTCCCAATCAAGGATCAAAATATTTTCATTGAAATCAGGAGTGGAAAAAAGAATATGTAGAGTTTCAGCGTCATAGACTAAGCCATACACACTCATTTCATTTTCACTGCAAAGTTCACTTAGAACTTTTAATGTACTTTCCCACAATTCACACTGCCGTTGGTCGTTCATCGACGCTGACCGATTCCAAAAAATCCGAGTTTGGAAATAGAAGAACTTGTGTTGTTTAATTAAATGCTTACCCATCATTTCCCTATTTGACTTTGCAATGACAGAACCTCAAACTTAGTCCATGGTAAAAAAGAAGTTCCTGAAGGGAATTATTAAACGCAACCCCGACGGCTTTGGATTTTTAATTCCCGACTCCAAAGACCACCAAGATGTCTACATTCCCCGCCACTCAATGGACGGAGTTATGACAAATGACTATGTTCTGGCCGATGTCCTACCAGAGTCCGGATCACAAAAATTTCGTGGCGAAATTATCGAAATTATTAAACGCTCGACGGTTACCGTCGTAGGTAAATACAAGCAAATAACCAAAAGTTACGGAATTGTAAAAGATGAGTCGAACTCTTGGGGCAGTGATTTGGTCATTGACACCAAAAACAGCATGGATTGCAAAACCGGTGACTTGGTCGCCGCTAAAATTATCCAATATCCTGAAAAAGGCAAAGAACTGATCGGTAAAGTCATCGAAGTTATTGGCGACATTGAAGACCCGATGAATGACATCAAACGGGTGGCTTTGAATCAGCAAATTACAATGGATTTTCCGGACGAAGTATTAAGGGAAGCAAAAAAATATAAGTCCGAGCCCAATGAGAAAGATTTTAAAGGTCGCCAAGATATTCGTAATTTAAATTTGATCACCATTGACGGCAAAACGGCTAAAGATTTCGATGATGCTGTCTACGTCGAACGCACAAATGCTGGATTTCGTCTGATCGTCGCGATCGCCGACGTAAGCCATTATGTGAAAAATAATACGGCTATCGATGAAGAAGCCTATCTGCGCGGAACCAGCATTTACTTTCCAAACTTTGTCGTGCCGATGCTGCCGGAAGTATTAAGCAATGGCCTGTGTTCATTGAACCCACATGTTCCCCGCCTGTGTTTAGTTGCAGAAATGTTTTTCGATTTCACGGGAGTTAAACAAGAAAGTCGTTTCTACGAAGCGGTCATGGACTCGAAAGCACGTGTAACTTATGGCGAAGCCCAAGAAATAATCGAGGGACAAGTCATCGAAAAATTTGCGCACGTCAAAGATAATATTCAAAAATGTGGTGAGCTGGCCAAAATTCTGATGGCCAAGCGTTTTCGTGATGGCTCGTTAGATCTGGAAATTCCTGAAACAACACTTGAAATTGATGCTTCGGGGGTCCCTGTCGACGTGATTCGATCTGAACGATTATTTGCGCACCGACTGATTGAAGAACTCATGCTAGCCGCCAATGTCGCCGTCGCCGAGTTTTTAACGAATTCGCAAATTCCGGCTATTTATCGCATTCATGAAAGTCCAAACGAAACAGCAATTAAAATGCTCGAGCGCTACCTGCACAATTTCGGTGGTAAAGTAAAACTTGATGAAGGAAAATTACAAAAGCGATTAACACGAGCGTTACAAGAGTTTTCAGGTAAACCAGAAGCCCACGTTTTAAATATATTAACTTTGCGATCAATGAATCAGGCTAAATACTCGGTGGCCAATGTTGGTCATTTTGGGTTAGGCTTCGAAAACTATACCCATTTTACATCTCCGATTCGTCGCTACCCAGACTTGATTGTACACCGCTTGCTCAAAAGCCAAATTTTGCAAGGTAAAAGATATAGTGAAATCCAAGAAGAAGACCTGGCCACAGCCGCAACTTGGTTATCCAGTTGCGAACAAAAAGCCGCAAAATCAGAGCGACAAATAACAGCGATTAAAAAGGCTCGATTTATGGAAAAATTCCTGGGCGACGAGTTTGAAGGAATTATCAGTTCCGTCGTGCGTTTTGGTGTCTTTGTTTTACTACGTGAATATGAAATTGATGGGTTAGTTAAAATTGACGAGCTTTCGTCTCAGCGACTTGAGTTTGATGAAACCACACTTAGCCTCTTCAACAAAAAAACAGGCTTACGTTTTACTATCGGGGATGCGATCAAAATTAAAGTCGTTTCCACAGACTCTGAACTTGGCCAAATTAATTTTATGCCCCTAGAGCTGGTCGCAAAACGTGAACAACAAAACATGAATCAGATCAAACAAGATTCACGGCGAAATCCAGTTAACAAGCAGCAAGAAAATTCGCATCGCCCCCAGGCTCAAGGTGGCGGAAAGAAATTCAAGAAAAAACGTGGCAAATCTTTTGCCGAACGTATGTTTAAGAAAAAATCAAAATTGCAGTTTGTGTCCCAAAATCAAAATAGTGATCGCAAAAAACGTGACCAAGACGAAGCCTCTAATGAAAAAACCTTTAAGCCTTCGTTTCAGTCACGAAATCGCTCACCAGAGGAAACACCAACGCCACAAAAGTCGTCTTTTGGGCATGGCGGTATCGAATACAAAGTACAAACCTCGCGAAGAAATTCGATTTTAGACAGACTGGATCAGGCCATTTCGTCACGAGAGCGAAATGAATCGTTCAGCACGGGACGATCGGAAAACAGTAACTCTCAACGTAGCGTAAAAAACAGTAATAATACTACTACTAAGGAGAAGCAAGGTGGCGGGGCTGGGGCTAAAGCTGAATCCTCTAGGAAAAACACTAAAAAACGCGGCCAGGTTAAGAACCATCGTCGGGGTATTCGCTAAGCACGGCTTTTATAAAATCGCCGAGCGAATAAATCTGGGACAGTATTTGATTGAACGCTGGCTAACGTCGGACTACGAAAATTTTTCGACAGCCGAGCGCATTCGCATGTCATTCGAGGAACTAGGCCCTACCTTTGTTAAACTTGGTCAGTTGCTTGCAACCCGCCCCGACCTGGTTCCTGAAGACTATGTTCTTGAGTTTTCTAAGCTTCACGGCAATGTCCATCCACTGCCATTTGAAACGATACAAAATGTTCTCCAGCATGAAATCGGTCCACAATTGGATCTGTTTGAAAACATTGATCCAATTCCTATTGGCTCGGCAAGTATTGCGCAAGTTCATCAAGCCAAGCTGAAAACCGGCGAAGAAGTGGTTTTAAAAATTCAACGGCCCGGAATTATTGACGTCATCAATGATGATTTAGGTGTCTTGTATTTTATTGCCGATCTGCTTACAAAGTACGTACCCGAGTCACGGGCGTTTAATCCGCAAGCGATTGTTGATGAGTATTTCAAAACGCTAGAGCTGGAAACTAATTTTATTGTGGAAACCAATAATATTCGCCGTTTTACCACAAACTTTCAAAAGCATCCTGACATCAAAATTCCCATTGTTTACCAAGACCTGACTACTGAGCGTGTTTTGGTCATGGAAAAACTGAAAGGCATTCCCTTGTCAGAAGATGGCGCTCTTAATCAGCCGAATGTGGACTCTCATGAAATCATCAAAAAAGGACTACGTTCCTACTTAAAAATGGTTTTTTATGACGGGCTTTTTCATGGTGATCTGCATGCTGGCAATTTTTTTATTTTCCCTAACAACGAAATTGGTTTGATTGATTTCGGCGTCGTCGGCCGCTTGAATTCTAAAACGCAAAGCTCGATCGCCAACATGATGTATGCTCTTTCAAAAGAAGACTATGATCGCTTGGCTTATGAATATGTTGATCTGGCGCCTTTTACCGATCAAGTGAACATCGACGTTTTTGCCAAAGAATTACGTGAATTGATTGCACCTTACTATGGGCTAACGTTGAAGAACGTGAATCTAGGCAAGATTTTGATGTCGTCTGCAGGGATAGCTTCTAAAAATAAACTAGTCGTACCTTCCGAGCTGATGATGTTTTTTAAATCCATTGTTGCCATCGAAGGCATGGGCCGAAAAATTTTGAAAGAATTCGATTTTCTACAATACTCAATCGAGTTCGCCGGAGAACTCATCCAACATCAAATGAGTCCCGATAAAATCGCCCAAGATTTGGGGCAAATGGCTCGGGAATCCAAAAATTTTCTCAATAATTTGCCTCGTCAATTGCACTTTCTGATCAAAAAACTTAATAGTCCCGACCATCACTTTAAATTTCAATTTGCCGAACTCAATGATTTGAAGAAATCATTCGAATCCTCGTTCAATTTGTTATTTTTAGGAATTATTATTGCCTCGTTGATTCTGAGCGCTTCAATAATTGCCGCCGGCAAACATGATGGGGATTTTATTCTGGGAATGCCCATGATGAGTTTTGTGCTTTTCATTTTGGCCGCTCTTTTAGGATTGATCGGGTTTTACAACTACATCAAAAAACCTTAGTAAAGCCGTTAAATATCTGTATTTTTACAGAAAAAATTACTGACCCTATGCTAAGCCATTGTGTTTACGAAACAGGACGCTATATTAGGCCCATGCCCCACAGATATCATAATGGAATCCTTGTTCACGAAAGCCACCGTGTTCCCAAGCCAATGGGGGAGCTGTGTTCTTTAATCGGAGACTTTATCCAATATTGGGGCTTTAAAAAAATACATGGTCAAATCTGGGCCACTGTTTTTCTTTCTAAAGAACCCATTTGCGCAACCACCTTGGTCAAGCGCTTACGCGTTTCAAAAGCCCTGGTCAGCCTAGCCATCAAAGATCTAGTTGATTTCAAAGTTATCCAGTTAGCAGGCCAAGGCGCTCGACGGCGAACTCTTTATCAATCAAACCCAGATTTAATTTCTGTTATCTCTCAGGTGCTGGTGGCCCGAGAAAAAAAACTCCTCGAGCAAATTCGAGATAAACAACTAGAACTGACTGGTCTTTTAGAAACGTCGAAAGAAAACCTGGATATTTGTCCTGATAAAATGGGCGAGCTAGAAGACATGGTCTGCTCGGCCCAAGAAATGCTCCAAATGCTCGTCAGCTCTGGCTTTGTAACCATAGAAAAAGATTAATATCACTTTAAGACAGCGATGTTTTTTCGTCACTTCTGAAAAAAATGTGCAGAGAAATCCACAACTCTTACTGAATACACAACCGCTGTAGTAAAAAAACCTCATAAGAAATCTCAGTTTCAACAAAAATTCAGTTTTATTTTTACATTACGTTTTTCAATGCGGTAAAATTTATTTAAGGCGGGCAACAATCATAAGCCACGCCCTACTTTTTTAAGGAGGATCTTATGAAAAAGTTTTATTCTGCAATAATCGTATTGGCCGTAGTGTTGGCACCCATGGACAGCGTGCATGCACGCAGCGGTGGACAATCTTGGCTACTGGGATTGGATCTTAGCTATATAGCCAGCAAAACAGAAACTGTTATTAATGGCAACACAGGTACCGGAGAAAGCGGCACAACCTATTATGATTTATCGCTAGGGTATTTTTTAGGTTCAAATTTTGTGGTGGGTGGCATCTATTCGACATTGAATAGAAAAAATCCGGGCGCAACTGTCTCGACATCAACGTCGGGCAATGCTTTGGGAGCGATGGCCGGTTATGTATTCGATAACGGAATACATTTGACGGGCAGCTATTTCTTATCCGCTACTGATGACGAATATAAAAAGGGCTCTGGTTACGAAGTTGATATTGGTTGGAGAAGCTTTGTTTCCAACAGCTTCTTTGTTGGCGCAAAAATGGCCTACCGAAGTATTAAGTACACTGAGCTTCAAGGTAGTCCCGGATTTGAATCACAAACCCACACCACGACGCTTCCCTATATTTCATTAGGCTTTGGATTCTAAGACAATTCAAACATAGGCCTCCAGCTAAATCTAAACTTAATTTACCTGGGGGCTTTTTCACTTCGCAAAGCTAAAGCACACTCGAACAATCAAAATCAATCCCTACCAAATCAATACCCAATGAATTCTTATCTGTTCATTCCATAACAAACTCGTTTTTACCCAATTAGTCTTACTATTCTTCGAGCTTTAAGAAACACCTAGCTTAATAATTTCAATGCTAACTGATTTACTTGATTGGCTTGTCCCAGTACGGATGTTCCGGCCTGCATCAAGATGCTATTTCTGACCATCTCGGCGCTTTCTGCTGCCACGTCGGCATCACGAATTCGAGAATTCGCCGCAGACATATTTTCATCGTACACTAACAAGTTATTTGAAGTAGATTGTAATCGATTTTGCATGGCCCCGAAATTAGCCCGAATCGCATTTACCATCACCAACGCATTGTCTACACTCTGTAAACCAACTTGAGCAGATTCTTTCGTTTCTAATGATTCAGCCACAATTCCCAAAGATTCAAGAGTAGCATTAGCAGCACCGGCATTAAATGAAATTCTATCTTTAAATGGATCATTATTTACACCGACTTGAATATCGATGATTCCGCCCGTTCCATTCAACAAATCATATCCATTGTACTGAGTCGATTCGGTTACACGTTGAATCTCTGATTTCAGCTGCTGATACTCAACATCTAAAAATCGGCGTTCCGTGTCTCCGATTGTGTCTGATGCGGCTTGCACGCCCAATTCACGAAGTCGAATAAGCATATTGGATACTTCATTCAAACTTCCCTCGGCGATTTGCACCAGCGAGATACCGTCATTCGCGTTCCTGTTGGCCTGGCGTAGTCCACGAATTTGAGCTTTCAAATTCTCGGAAATCGCGAGCCCTGCAGCGTCGTCTGCGGCTTGATTGATTCTTTGACCCGAAGCGAGTCTGGCCATTGACCGGTTCTGATTAATCCCAGTCATATACAAATTCTTTTGCGCATTCAATGCGGCCACATTTGTATTAATACGTAAACCCATATCATCCTCCTTGCATACCGATAATCCTCCTTGATATTTGCCATCCATTGGCTAAAAGAACATTCTGTTCTTAATTGATACGTATTAATTCGGAACGGTGCCGGGGAACTTAAGTCCAGATTTTCTTATTTCGAGACCAGAATCCTATAATTTCAAGGCAATTGCAAAAATACCATTCACGACTTCGGCCATCCGCTCGTAATCGAGCGTATCGGGTGTGTCGGTTTCTTTGTGGTAATTATTATTTCTCATGAATGACGTGTCTGTCACCATCACGGCCGGGTAGCCTAAATCCCAATAACTCAGATGATCAGAGTAATCGACTCCAGGAACAAATGCCGGAACATTCGCTGTGTACGTGGGAATATTCGTCGCACTGACGAAAATGGATTTAGCCTGCCTCATAATCCAGAACTCTTGCGGACGCCCAATAAGAGAAATATAATTGGCCACAGAAGGATATAACAATTTGAACGCCGGCATCGGATACTTTTGTGTATCTGGTTCGTCTTTGAAATAACCGATCATCTCGATCGACATCATCAGCTTAATCGCTCGCCCCGCTTCTTTCATCGATTTCGCATGGAAAACACTGCCCATCGTCGGCGCACGAAAGTTCGGAGGTTCTTCCAACGTGTAGGCCACCAAAATCACGGGACGCTTCAATTTATCTTGGACCGGCGCCAACATACGCGCCAGTTCTAGAAGTCCGGCGGTCCCACTGGCATTATCGTCGGCACCAGGAAGATCATCACACACATCATAATGAGCCCCCAGCACCAGCGCTTCACCTTCTTTGGGACCTAACTCGACTACGACATTGTAGTATGTATTATTTCTGATTTTAAAAGACGGCATTTCTGCCTTGAACCCATTGTCCTCAAATTTTTGTTTTATATAATCGGCGACTTTCTTTAAAGCCTCGGGGTGGGCAAAATTACGAGGTGGCTGGCTGGCCGCCATAAATTCGACATGCTGTCGCAAAAGATCTTTATTTGCTTGCTGACCTTCTGGTGGACGTGATTTTTCCGTCATGAGCAGCGGATTTTTCACCACAATCACGAACAATAAAATTAACAAAATTAACCCACCCAAAACAATCATTCGCGCAATCATCACCTTACTCCCTATGTCGTAAGATGTTTGTATCTATTGCCAGAAGCAGCGTCAATTCACTTTACTGACAAACCACTGCGCCTAAGGCATTCAACATTTGATAGTCTTTAAAATACAATACAGTACCTACTGCCTTTTCATACTTAGAAGATAAATTCAACGTTTCCAAGCAGGCCGTCGGTGCTTTTAACAAATTCCAACTTCCCTTAGGCGGTTTTGCCATTTTCTTTGGCTGAAGAGGAAACAAGTACATCTGCGCTTCCCGTTGAGCATACAATTCCAGATCCTGCGGTTCTTTATTTATATACACAGAAATATGCGGTACAATCCCAACGGTTTGATTCGATTCGCCCGACGGGGCAAAGAATAAACCTCCGGTCGAACAAATAGTCAGCGCCTCATTGTTTTTAATCTTTGCGCAACCTTGATGCGACCCTTTACCGAAACTTGTCTGCCCCACAATCAAGGCACGATTATGATCTCGAAACGCCCCTGCAATAATTTCGGACGCGCTGGCAGAGTATGCATTAATCAATACACTGATGGGCTTAGTGGTGGTCACGTTCGCCTTAGATTCTAGAACTTGAACCCGAGATCTAAAAGGCGTTGTTTTTTCAAAATAGGAAACCACTTTTTTTCTACCCAAGAAAATCCCCGCCACGCAGGCGGCTATTTGAACATCCCCACCCGGGTTGTTTCTTAAATCCAAAACATACCCCGCCGTATTTTGGTTATCCCACGTCGTCACGATACTTTCAATTTCACTACAAACTTGGGAATACATAAAATTAGTTAAACGGATATACACAATCGACTTACCATCAAAATTAACGGCTGCGGAACTAACGACCGGGCTGACAATTTTTTTACGTGTCAGTGACACTCGAAGCGTTGTGTCACCTCTTTGAACCGTCACCGACACACTCGTTCCCTCGGCCCCACGAAGACGTTCTACAATACCTTCATCATTCAAACCGGCAAAGTCTTGACCATCCACTGCGATGATCACATCACCAGGTTGGAGCCGCGCCAACTCGGCCCCGGAATTTTTTAAAACACGTTTGATCAGCAGGCCTTGTGCTAATTTCGTAAACTCGATGCCGACACCAACAAATGAATTGTCACTGCCATCAATAGCCATCTCTAATTCTTTCGTGGGCCTGATAGATGTATGAGGATCCACGGAAATTTCCAGAAACTTGGCAATTGTTTCCAGGTAATTCGCCGGTTTTACATTTCGATTGGCTTGTTGATATATTTCAGTAAGAAGTCTTTCAAAATCTGTATTTGAAGTTTTAATAAATGTCTCCGATTCCCCAAGGAACCGCACCATCAACTGCCTGCGAGCCAAATCAAAATAGTTAAATGCCTCTTTTGCATTCGTAATATTCGGAACAGGCACCTCGATCAAAGCCAAACGCTCGGCCTGAAAAAATGCCTTTTCACCATTCAGCATTTGTACGGGTATGACCTCAAGATTCTTTTGAATAACCGAGCCAAATGTTTGAACGGCCAGCACACAACCAAGATAAGCTTTTTGGGATTGCCCACATGTTTTATAATTTATAATTCCCGTCAGCCATTGAAAATCGACCTTAACATCACTCCACACATCGTCGGTTTTCTCGATTGAGGGATTCGCGTCCGTGACCAATTTGAATTTTGTCGTTGGTCCGGCTTGGATGGAACTCATTACAAAGAAACTAGCAAAGAAAAAAGCAAATATTTTCATGGGCCGAGCCCTCCCTTGCCCCCCCCTTATAGTCCCAATGGAACAATATTAAAAGCACATTCCTTTCCCTCCTATAATTTTTCGTCACGGTCGCCTTTCCACACAGAAACGGGTCCTTATATAGAGGGACATAACCAATCAATCAGCCAGCCACCCAAAGCCATAGGTTTGATTTAGGAACGTAATGTGGGAACGTGATTTGGAACGTGATTTGGAACGTGATTTGGAACGTGATTTGGAACGTGATTTTGAAACACGATTTGAAAGTATAATTTGCAAACGCAATCGGAAGGCCGAATGGGAGGCCATAAATAAAAGAAATAGTGAAAAGAACAAACTCAATGAAAGGATGTACATTAAATGTGGAGTGCAAATGCACTCCACGCGCAGGAAACAGATCAATAAAGCAAGTATCAAATTATGTTGCTACCGAATTCTTGAGGGTGATCTTGATCTAGCAAGATCGAACAACCTGGATCATAAGGAAGCTAAGATTCCGTCTTAGCCACCGAACGATTTGTTCAAGAGCCCTAGTGCTACATTGGACTGTGAATTAGCTTGCGCTAAAACAGAAGTACCCGCTTGTAATAAAATATTATTTCTAGTCATTTCTGAAGTCTCTTCCGCCACATCGACGTCTCTGATACGAGAATTCGCCGCCGACATATTCTCGACGTTGACTTGAAGATTACTTATCGTCGACTGCAATCGGTTCTGAATAGCACCGAAGTCAGCTCGCATCGCGGAAACCGAGATGATGGCTGTATCAATTGATGATAAGGCATTCTGGGCAGAGGCTTTATCTGCAACGCTGGTTAGGTTGATACCTAAGGCGGCCGAGTTCGCATCAGCTTTCGATGCATCGAAAGAGATTCGATCGATTTCAGGATTATTTCTGGTTCCGACTTGGAAATCCAAGATTGAACCAACACCGGCAAGAAGCTGAGTTCCATTGAACTCGGTACCTTCAGCCACACGATCTACCTCGGAAACAAGCTGATCATATTCCACATTAAGGAACTGACGCTCGATCGGCCCGATCGTATCTGAAGCGGCTTGCACCGCAAGCTCTCTTAAGCGTATCAGGATCGATGAAACTTCATTCATCGCGCCCTCCGCCACTTGTACTAACGAAATACCGTCTTGGGCATTTCGCGTGGCCTGCTTAAGACCTCTCACTTGCGCTCTTAAGTTTTCCGAGATGGCCAGACCTGCGGCATCATCCCCTGCTCTGTTGATGCGGTAACCAGACGCCAGCTTTTCCATACTTTTGTCTAATCCCAGCTTCGTTCCCCAAAGCACCCTTTGAGCATTTAACGAAGACGTATTTGTATTAATACGTAACCCCATAAATTCCTCCTCCTTGAGTTATTCATCTCTCGATCCTTGAGAGACGAGGCAATCTTCATGATTACCTGGGTGTTTTAATTCCTATTTCTCATATCGGGACACTTTCGAATTACTTGAGTCATTTTGAGAAAAACTAGACCTACGGCCCGTTAATATCATCTATTTCCCTTCTAATTTGATTTACACGGTTGCAAAAAACCTCTACAGATTAATGATAACCCGCAGATAGGATTACAAAATGGAAATTCGGGATCCACTCCATGGCTCAATGTATTTCTCCGACGCCGAAGTCAAAATTTTAGATACTTTAGAATTCCAACGCCTGCGGGCTATCAAGCAGTTAGGCTTTTCCGAGTTTAGTTTTCCCGGAGCGACTCACAATCGATATCTCCACTCTCTGGGTGTCAGTCATGTTGCCGGCATGGTCTTTGATTCCATTTTCAAAGTTTATCCATTTAAAAAACCCACGAAAAAGCATCAGTTTCGACAACTCTGCCGACTGGCTGCCATGTTACACGACGTCGGCCATGGACCTTTAAGCCATACCACCGAGCAAGTCATGCCCAAGCTGTCACAGCTAAAACTTGCTATTTACAGTGACCAAGATCGTCAGGCTAATCACGAAGACTATACACTAAAGTTTTTGATGGATTCCAATATTGCCGACGTTATAAAAACGAACTTTGAGTTCACGCCATACCACGTAGCACTGTTAATCGACAAATCTCTTCCTGAAAAAGATGATTACTTTTTTGATGGTGTTATTAATTTTCGCCCCATCTTAAGTCAGATTGTCAGCTCTGAACTGGATGCCGATCGTATGGACTACTTAGAACGCGACAGTTATTTCTGCGGAACTAACTATGGCAAAGTCGATATCGAGTGGCTCATCCAAAATCTCACGTTCCACATAAAAGAAAATCAGCTGTTTTTGGCATTGAATCGCCGGGCCCTGTATTCGTTTGATGATTTTCTGATCTCGCGACATCACATGCATTTGATGGTCTACTTTCACCACAAAAGTATCATCTACGAAGAAATGTTAAATAGGTATCTGACGTCCCCCGAGTGTGATTTTGTTCTGCCGGCAGACATTCAGGAATACACCAAATACAACGACTATAAATTGTATGAACACTTGAGCCTGTCCTCCAACATGTGGGCACAGCGGATTGCTCAGCGTAAACCGTTCAAGGTTCTTATCGAGCTGCACTCGATTGGTGAAAATGAACGATGTGAAGACCTAAAATCCTCGCTAGAAAAAGAAGGTTTTTCCACCATCCATGCCTCATCTCACGCTCGTCTATCTAAATACCACTCGGGATCACCCACGGATAAAGCTCTCGATATTTATGTCGTGGACTCATATGATAAATGGTTTGAGCCCTCTCCCATTAACAATTCAACGGAGATATTCAAAAAATACGAAGGCACACGGGTAATTGATCGTATCTATATTGATCCTAAAGACTATGTAAAAGCAGAATCGTTTATTTCAAAAAAATAACTCAGGATTGATCGTATTGTGTCACTACCAACCTATGCCTTACCAACCTATCTAGTTTTAAGTTCGTTTTAAAATATACTGCACTAGATCTGTGCCAGATTCTAAGTTATAAAACTCCGCGATGGGAATCGGCCCGAACTCACGCTCAAGGTCCTTTAGAAAATAAACAAGTTGAATAGACGAAAAATTGTAATCCGACCACTTCGTATTCCAATCCCGAATAGGCTCGTCAAATTGATCCTTAAAAATAACCTTAATCTTTGCTTCTACGACTGCTTGTTTCGCCATCTCTACTTCCACAATCCAAAAATCCACGATCGCCAAAAAACACTCCACAAACTATTGGCTAGCCATTTTTTGGCCACCAGTGTCTGTATCAGATATCGCTTCAGCTTTCCACTCGTGGTCCTGGGCAGGGCTTTAACCCCGATGAAAATGATATCTTTTGTCGTCAGTTTAATTTGGTTTTTAAAATGATGAATGATTCTATTTCTATAGTCTCGACGTTGACGAAAACTGAGTGGGGGGAAAAGGTCTTGCCACTCGATACAGACCGTGATGGTCTCGTTCAGACCAATAGCACCTTTGCCCACCACGGCCACTTTTTTCAAATGTGGATCATGGCCAATTAAACTCCAAACTCGCTGCTCTAAATCGACCGAGAAATACTTTTTTGAGTCAATAATAATCAAATCCTTATGCCGCCCGGAAATATACAGTTCTCCGTCTTTAATAAAACCAATATCACCCGTAAAAAACCAAGAACCCAAGCACAGAGCCTTAAATACCTCGTCTTTATCCAAAAAACCCGAACACAAGCTGGGGGACTGAATCCAAATCATACCTTCAAGGCCATCCTTCATCAGTTTATGATTTTCATCTAAAATTTGAATCTTTATATCTCGGACAGGTTTTCCACAGCTAACAACTTGACGTTTGTTTTTTTCATACGACTTTACATGCGATCGCAAAACCCCAAAAGAAATAATCAGAACATTTTCAGCTTGTCCATACGCCGTAATAAATGACTGTGGATTCCATCCATAGTTACCGGCGACACTTTGAAACTGATTAAATGTTTCCAACAACACAGGTTCGGATCCAGACAGACAAACTTTCAAGCTGGCCAGACTGATGTCCACCGGGTTCTGCGTCAACACCTTGCTTAAGATGCGATACATAGAATCAGGACCAACCCAAATTGTCGCACGTAATCGCGAAGTCATTTCTAGAAATTTTTCCGGCGACTTAATAAAATCAATCGGCCGCATAATGTGAGTTTCAAATGGTGACAAGAGCGGCGTCAAAAGTGTTCCCACCAAACCCATATCGTGAAAAAAAGGAATCCACGAGACTAAAACTGATTTCTCGTTCAACTCTAACGATAACCGAATAGAGGTGATATTTTCGATCAAAGCTTTATGAGAAATCATGACACCTTTGGGGAAAGCTGTCGATCCCGAGGAAAATTGAATAAAGGCAATTTGATCCGCCAAATGATCTGGCAAAATTTTTGGTATCTGGGGATTATTTACAGATTGTTCGACATCGACGTTACCGGGTATATCCGCCATAGACACGACCTCAAAACCCTGACGAACCAGTTCGTTTTTATTTGCTTCCGGTACTAAAATCTTCTGAATTTGCGTATTGGTCTTCAACTGATCGATATACGTATAGTAGTCAGACTTCATCATCGAGTCGGTATTCACAATAGGAGCCGGCACTACACCAGCTTTTAATGACGCTAAAAAAACGACTAGAAAGTCATAGCCATTTGGCAATGAAACGAAAAAAATTTCATTTTTTTCAAGCTGCGCAGCCAAGCGATTCGCCATGACCAAAACATCTTGGTTGATCTCAGCAAAACTTTTTTGATGAACCAAACTGTAGTCTTCATAAAAAGAAATAATCTTTCGGGTCTCGTGTGTACGCCCCTCGATCAGGTCGTACGCATTTAAATAACCACTCAAAAGACCTCCCGATGGAAAACTTAGATTCGTTCGATGACGATCGCAATCCCTTGACCACCACCGATACACGCCGTGCCTAAAGCATAACGTGCCTGACGGCGATGCAGTTCATAAACAAGATGGTTCATGATACGCGTGCCGCTGGCGCCCAGTGGGTGACCAACCGCGATGGCGCCGCCATTCACATTTGTTTTTTCGGGATTCAGTCCCAATTCTTTTTCTACCGCCAAGTACTGTGCGGCAAACGCTTCATTCACCTCAACGATATCCATTTGATTTAATGACAGTCCCGCTTTCGCAAGCGCATGTTTGGATGCATTGACGGGACCAATTCCCATAATCGAAGGCTCACACCCCACACTGGCCCAAGACAAGATGCGCGCCAGCGGTTTCAGATTCATTGCTTTGGCTTGGGATTCGCTGGTTAACAGACTCATGGCGGCTCCGTCTACGATACCCGACGCCGACGCTGCCGTCACCAATCCGTCTTTTTTGAAAAGAGCTTTTAGAGTCGAAATTTTTTCTAATGTCGACTCGGGCTTGGGATGCTCATCTTTATCAATCGTCACCGCCCCCTTTTTAGTTTCAATCACAACCGGTGCAATTTCTTCTGCAAAATAACCTTTTTTTAAGGCCTGATCATAACGCTGCTGCGACTGAATACTGTAGCGATCTGATTGCTCGCGCGTAATTCCGTATTTTTCCGCCAAATTTTCAGCCGTAATGGCCATCGGAGTTTTCGCATAAGCATCCGTTAATGCCGAGGTCATGTAATCTTCCAACTCAAAATTTCCCATGCGCACACCACCAAAGCGCACATTTCTGGCTATGTATGGCACCTGCGACATTTGCTCGACTCCGCCGGCAAGAACCATCGTCGCCTCACCCGTCAGAATCATTTTTGCCGCTTCCGCCCACGATTGAAACCCACTGCCACACAATCGATTTACTAGATACGCTGGAACAGGAATGGGAACTCCCGATTTCAGAGCGATATGCCTAGGGATGTAGGCCGCATCACTGCCCGATTGAACCACATTGCCAATCACTAAATGATCAATTTTATCTGCCGCAAGACCAGCTTGAGCCAATGTCGCCTTGGTAGCAGCCACTGTCAAATCGGTTGCGGATACATCTTTAAGAGATCCACCAAAGGATCCGAACGGAGTTCTTTTGCCTGATATAAATACTATTTTTTCCATGAGAAAAAGACTAGTTTGTATTTTCTTTCGAGTAAAGGAGAGGCCATGAAAATTCTGATATTAGGGCAAGGCGGCAGGGAACATGCTTTAGTAAAAGCATTAAGGCGATCTTCAAACTCTCCCGAAATTCACGTTTTACCCGGTAGCGACGGAATGAAAAACGAAGCCTTATGTTTCACGGAGGACTCGTGGAAGAATTCTCTATTCTTGCAGTCATTGTGCGAGAAAAATAAATACGATTTTATCTTTATCGGCCCTGAAGATCCTTTGGTAGAAGGTGTTTCTGATCGGCTTCGCCAACAAGGTTATAACGTCGTAGGCCCCAGCCAATACTGGGCCCAGCTGGAAGGCAGCAAAATTTTTGCGAAAGAGTTTATGGTGAAAGCCGGCATTCCCACGTCCTCTTTTGTGGTGGTCAGCTCGGTCGAAGATGTAAAGAACAACGCAAAATTATTTACCCCACCCTATGTGCTAAAAGCCGACGGCCTGGCTGCGGGCAAAGGCGTTATCATTTCGGACACGCTAGAGGAATTGTACGCGGCTGCCGAAAATATGTTTGTTAAAAAAACTTTAGGAGAAGCCGGCTCACGCGCTTTACTTGAACAGTTCACGCCAGGATGGGAGCTAAGCTATTTATTTTTCACTAATGGTCAAGACTATGTGTCGTTGCCCATTGCCCAAGATCACAAGCGATTATTCGATGGGCAGAAAGGACCCAATACCGGCGGCATGGGAACCTGGGCGCCACTAGAAATTTCCAAAGAGCTGGATCACAATATCCGCACTCAAGTGATTCAACCCACTATGAAGCAGATCAGCCAAAGCTCATCTCCTTACCGTGGTGTTATCTTTCTAGGCATTATGGTCAACGGCACAACGCCCTCCGTACTGGAATACAATGTACGTATGGGGGACCCCGAAACACAAAGTATTCTGCCATTGATTGATTCCGATCTGGCTGAATTTTTATCAAAACTGGCGCACGGTGATTTGTCCAAGCTTACGTTCAACAAAAATTTCGCCACCTGCGTGGTGCTGGCAAGCCCGGGTTATCCCGACAATCCGCAAAAAGGTTTATCCATCAGTGGCTACGACAGTTCTTGCAAGATGGAGTCGCACTACTTTATCGCTTCGGGAGTCAAAAACGAAAGCTCGGGTTGGGTAACCAATGGGGGCCGCGTTCTGGGGGCTGTGGGAATTGCCGATTCAAAGCACGCCGCGATCCAAAAAGCCTATGACTTGGCCAAAACAGTGACTTGGAACCATATTCACTATCGAACAGATATTGGAAAAACCTAAGAGCCAAGAAAAACACAGCGATCATCTGAAAATTTTTACCAAGACCAACGCAAGCCCAAACTGCTGCGATTTTCAATCGAGTTCTTCGTGTGATTGACGACGAGGTCTTTATTTTTAAAAACTTTTTCTGAAAACTCGATAGTGGTTTCACTGTTTCTTGAATCGTGACGAAATTGTGCTTGCGTCCAACCCCGATACTCCATCTTTGCCTGAGACTGCAAAGCTAAGTATTGAAATGAAAACCGATGGTCAATAGCCTTAGCTCCCGGCGCTGTGGGAGGACCAGAAATTGAGGCCTCGACCTTCATAGCTTTTTCAACGCTCGAAGCGGCTTTGCCAAAGGACGAACTTTTAACGACATCGGATGCCAGCCAATTTTGAATCATTTTATCACCAAAAAACTTGATCACTTCGCCTTCGTTTTGTGACGGTGGAATATAGGCCGGTACTGAACGATTTAAACCCTCGGCAAAAGAGTCCCGCACGTCCATACGTTCAGGAATAAAAAACTTCCTACCGTCTGCATACGAACGAAGTGTATTTTTGACACCAACTAATTTGATCTGCTTCAATTTTAATTTAGGCTGTTTCTTGGCTATCGAGGTCAACTTGTCTGCGTGAGTATTCATAATTTCGAAGTAATTTTTATCATTCAGTGGCGACACCCGCTCTAGAGAACTCCAAGCTCCTTGGGGCGTTCTTAGCTGGGCATAACCAACTGAAAATATTAATAAAAATATAAATAAATACTTCAATTGAACCTTTCAGAAATGACTGTCTCAACATCAGTCAGCGTTCTACTACCAAGAAGTAGTTCAAATACGCTGCCAAATTCCCAGTATCGTTATGCGTTTTTTCAACAGCTAAAAATCAAATTCTCACTATGAAACGATGAAAAAATCACAAGACTGAAAAACGGCAGAGTTATTGTTATTTTTCAATTTTGTATTTTTTTCTTTAGGCAAATATCTTAAGGCCTATCTTTGGCAAAGGTGATAAAAGACGATAGCCTAGCGCAATTGCTGGCGGGAGAGCGAGGTTGTGGTGAAATCGAAAGCTTCTAAATTTATTTCGTTGATACTGTTTAATGTATTGGTCATCAGTCACGTCAGCGCACAGCAGTTTCCAAACATCAATACAAAAACTGACGACGACTTATATCCCATCCAAGTTGTCGACCCTAATAATCCTATTACTGGCCTTGACCCTCAACTTCCCGGAGACCCCAATAATCCTAATATTCCTACAATTCCCGGCATCCCCACACTTCCCAGCGTTCCAGGAACTGTGCCCATCGGCAATATTGGTAGCAGCTTTAATCCCATTTTTGGTGGTACAACAAATACGCAAATGCAAATCGCCCAAGTTCCAAATGAATTCTATTGCCCACTTTTTGAATCAAATCCCTACGATGCGATCTTTCGTGCTTTAGACTCTCTTTCGACATCAATGAAATTAAATCCCGAGTGTCAGCAGCAAGCTCAACAATACACTGATTTCTATTCCGACAGTGAGAAAATCAGAAATTTAGTAACTCAGCTTCAGCAAATGCAGACCGATCCCAATATAATTTCTACGACAAGCACTCGTGACGTCGAACGTGTTATCACCGATGCCGTTTCTGGCGTTACTAATATCGCTAATAACCTGTCTAATAATAAACTTTTAAATAAAAACTGCGGCCCCAGCAAAACATCTATCGGCAAAGGACTCTTAGCCGTTAATGACATTCTAAACAATCTTGCTCCCGTAGGATTAGTTCTTGCCGCAGCAAATCCCTCTATTGGAATCGCTGCCAAAGTAGCTCTGATGGGTGGTGTTTATGCAACAACAGCAATCAAAGGTTTTGATCAATATGCCCGCGCTAATTCTTTGGATCTAAGCAACAGTGAAGTCCGCAAAGCTATTTTGCAAAATACATGTCAATTCGTAAAGGTTAAACAAAAAATCGATTTCTTACAACTTGGAGAAGAAGGTCGTTTAAATGACATCCAAGGAAATTTATTTAAAAATATCGAAGCTTACCGCGCCCGATATAATAACTCGTCGTCTACCCTGCTGCCTTTGATGCAATACAAATATCAAACAGAAAAAATTATTTCTGATCTAGAAGCAAAAATTGCCGAAGATAAATATAATTTAAATTTCTACAATGCCAAAATCAAAGGAGCCGGCGACGATAAAGAACGCATCTGTTTAATTGGCTCCTCACTGGTTAAGAAAAGTAAAGACGCCGAAACATTTCCCGCAAGTGCTTTGCGAATCCTAGAAACAGCCGTCGAAGCAAGTAAATTAGGCAGTACATCATCTGATGGAATAACTTCGACGGGAACCGTTGATCCCGAAGTACAAACGGAATCTGAAGAATTATACTTGGCATTCAACAAGGCTCGAAATCGCTTGAACGTATTAACAGCAAAAGCTTTAAGTGATAACATCAGTGAAGCCGACCAATCCATCGCGTTGTGCGCCGAAGAAACAAAAACCTGGATCAAGCGCATTTATGAAATCGTTGTTTACTCGGATAATTTAACAAACAAAGAAATCAAAGAAATAGAAAACTTGTTACTGCAAAGCGACGAGTACAAAGTGTGGAATGCTCAGTTTGTGAAATTGAAAGCCGAGAAAAGCTCTATGAGCCGAGTTATAAAAGTATTAAAAGAGATGGCGCGCCCGGATGCTGTTTATATTCGAAGTGAATTGAATCAACGGGTTCAAGAGCTTAAAGCAAGCTTGTTCCGATCAAATAATTTGTTTGGTTTTTCGACTTCGAAGGCTCCAGTGACCGCATGGCTGGATAACAACCTTGAACAACACCGAATCTCGTTAAGCAAATTTACTGGCTTAGTAAAGCTTCTCCAACAAGGTACATTCAATATCACAAAAGCTAATGGGCGCGTGCTTCCGACTAAAATCACCGTGACGATCCCGCCAGTGCCGGCAAATAATCCGGCTGCATCTGCGGCGGCCGAAGCAGAACAAGATAAAAAAATTCTTCAGGATTTAAACACGCTGTCTCGGCTTGAAAACTTAAATCTTAAAACTTTGAAACAGGGTTCTGACCAGCACGAATACGCCTGCCAACAACTTCAAGAAGCTTACATACAATATAGAGCGGCTAAGGATTACTTAGGTTCGGCCCAATTCATGTGTGATATGATTGATCCCTATATCAGCGATACCAGTGATCAAATCATTTCTTTATGCCGCGGAGGCAAGACATTTAATTCAAAGGAAAAATCGAAAATCCAATCTCAGTACGATAAAATGAAAGTGAAATCCAGCAAGGCTTTAAGCTTGGATGATTACGGAAAACTGATGAGCCTGAAACGCTCAGAGCTGAAATGTCCACTTCCTTCACTATCTACTATTGATTAGTTCTTTTTAAAAATTTCGTTAGATCAAGAAGGGCTCCGCTTGCACCACAAGGAGCCCGATTGTTCATGTGGACATAACTCAGATAAGACATTATTCATCCAGGACAAAGTTAATGGGATCAACAGGAATACTGTTGATCCGCACTTCATAATGCAAATGAGGACCGGTAGAACGACCGGTGTTTCCCACCGCTGAAATCACGTCCCATTTATTTACCCGCTGCCCGACATGCACATAGATCTGTGAGTTATGTGCAAAACGAGTCGTCACACCGTAACCATGATCGATACTTACTAATTTACCATAACTTTCATCATAAGAAGCAAAGATAACAATCCCATCTGCCGGTGCATAAACCGGAGATCCAGGCGCCGCAGCAATGTCTAACCCCGCATGCATCGTATTTTTTCCAGTAAAGGGATTCATACGATAACCAAAATTGCTGGTCAGCCAACCACGGGCCGGTTTGATATTAGGAATAGCGTTCAACAAACTTTGCCGTTCAGAAAGTCCTTCCCATAATTCAATTACACTTTGCTCTTTCAGTTGAGTTTCTTTAACCGCACGATCAATACGTACCACCAAGGATACGTAATCCTTTTCGGAAGGCTGCAGTGTCAGCTCGCCTTGCTTTTCATTTTCGGCCCGTACCGGTGCAAACAATTTGTCCTCGGCCACCAACGTTTGATTGCTGGCTCGTTGATCCATCGGCTCGTATTCTTCTTCATAAGCGGTCACGTTGGTCGGCTTGTTTCCCATGGTCAGTTTAGTGATACGATCTTCCGCATCAACGTTCGTGATTAATTTCAATTTAGTGGTGAATGATTTCACGCGCTCCAAACTGTTTTCTAACGAGCTGACTTTGGTTTCCACGATTTGAAATTGTTTTAAAAGCTGTGCGTTTTCCGCTTTTAATTTACGATTTTCAATCGCCTGAACCAAGAGTCCAAAGTAGTCAATAATTCCCGTCAGCAAAATCAGCATAACAACAGAAAATATCAGAGCCACCACTTTCAAGCGGGTACCTGAAAGGACAAATTTTCGGGTCTGTCCTTCCGTATTTGAAACTACAAAAAAGGTGAAACTCTTTTTACTCAAACGACCGTCCTTTTACTCGAAATGTAGAATGAGTACACTGACATTATCGTCACCACCGTTTTTTAAAGCCTCTTCCACACATAATTTAAGAGCCTCCACGGGCGGATTAAGTTCTAAAATTTCAGAAATCCGAGCGTCTCCAACAAGGCTTGAAAGACCATCTGAACATAAAAGATAGGTCTCTCCCGAAAAAATTTCTCGTTCAAAGATGTCCGGGTCAACCTCGCGCTCATAGCCTACACTCCGCGTGATAACATTACGCCCAATCAACTGAGCCGCTTGCTGCTCGCTTAAAACTCCGGCGCGAATTTGTTCGTTAATCAACGAGTGATCTTCGGTGACTTGCCACAAATTTGGTTTCTTGAATAAATAACATCGAGAATCACCGACATTGCCGATGTAAATATGATTTTTTCGAATGTAGCACATGACCATGGTCGTGCCCATGCCGGCAAGCTCGGGATTTTCTTTCGCTGCTTTATCATATATTTGATGTGACGCCTGCTCGTAGGCTTTGGCAATCAATTCTCGAGGAGCTTTATTCTTTGATTCCACATCTTTAAAAACTTCTTCGGCCGCTGAAACGGCTAACGACGACGCCACTTCGCCGCCCGAATGCCCACCCATGCCGTCGGCAACAATAAATAGTCCCACTTCTGGATTTACTAAAACTGAGTCCTGATTAGACTCTCGCCGTCGTCCTTTATCCGAAAGAACCCATGCATCAAACTTCATCAATTTATTCTGCCCTCGATGCCGAAGTCAGTCAAATAGCCGATTTTACTATCTGGTTCTTTTTGCACAACTTTGATCGAGTTCCGGCGAAAAAGTTGTCACCGATCTAGGGCGTGTCGTGAAAAATACAGCTCAATTTAGTAGCTCATTCTGCCGAAACAACTCTTATGCATCGTTTTTCACTCTTTTTACTGATTTCAGTTTTTATCCACATCGCCTTTTATTTTTCGGTGTACTATACGCCGGCGGCGCCTAAAAAAAGTGAAACGATCGACGTTTCCTATATTGAAGCCACACCAAAAGTCGTCGAGCCCAAGGATAAACTGGAAAAAAATCGGCAAATTGTTGATCAAGAAGATCAGGCGTTGAACAACGAAATTCCTGAGGATGAATTCTACCTAAGTAAAAACAATCAAAAGGTTTTAAAGCCCACCGTTGCGCGTGAAAAAGGCGAGTTTAAAAATACAAAGCAAAACAAATCGCCTCAGAAAGCATCACCTTCGCAGACATCGGCGCCGGCCATTGCCAAAAAAAATGAAAAGTTTAATCCCCTTTCAGACATGACGGCCAGTTTTAAACAAAAAAGTTTCGACACGATGGCCAGTAATCATCCCTCGAGCTCGGCAGCGGTCAGCCAAACACAGGATTATTTAAAAAATACAGCTTTAGGAGTGGAAACGATTTTAAGTACTAAAGAGTTTAAATATTACACTTATTTTAATCGTATCCGTAAACAACTGTCCGAGCACTGGGAACCAAAAGTGCGGGATAAATTAACAAAAATGTTTCGCCAAGGACGCACCATTGCCTCGAACCAAGATCGCACCACAAAATTATTGATTATCTTGGACCAAAAAGGTGTCCTAGTGAACGTTCAGCTTGTCAGTGACTCTGGCGTAAAAGATCTGGATGAAGCCGCGATGGAATCATTTCGATCGGCAGCGCCGTTTCCCAATCCCCCCAAAGGAATTGTGGATCCCGATGGCACCGTAAAAATTCGCTGGGATTTTATTTTGGAGTCCTAGGGCGTGTCCTCATCTGCCTAGCCGTCGCTGAGTCTAGAAAAACGATCTGGGACTCTATTCAATGACGGTTTCTGCCGAAACGACCGGTATGCCACCAACCCCTCAATTTATATTGTTACTGGACACGATTTTGTTAGAACATAAACTCAATTTTGTCTTGCACTTACGGACAAGCTCCTTTATTTATAAAATCACCAAAGTCTTAATCTTTTTAAGCACTTATCTAACCATTAACGAAGGTGTGAGAGTATGAAACTACCGGATCGCAAAACCCTAGAAACCATCGCGCAACGAGCTCACTATTTAGCCACTCAAATGATTTTCCAAGCCAATCACCGCACGGATAAAGCCAAGGGAGATCCTAAAATTGGGGGACACGCGTCGGCGTCGGCCAGCGCCTTACATATCATGGGGGCTTTACACTTAGTCGTCAAAACAGGTTTCGATCATATTGCGAATAAGCCTCACGCTTCGCCCACAGACCACTCGTATAACTACCTGATGGATTTATTTTTAAATAAAGATTTATCTCGTCTTTCGCTGGACGATGCGAACACGGCGATGATGGGACTGCGCAAATACTCTCAAAATGGTGAGCCAGTATTTCAATCTTATCACTCGACTTACGATTCTGATAACCATAATTTTTTTCCTTCAGGCACTGTGGGAATCCCGCCTGTTCAGGCCGGCTATTTGGCCCTGGCATATCGTTACGCCAAAGAACATAATTACGAAGTTCCCGAAGCGCATTTCTGGGCCTTGACCGGAGACTCTGAATTTCGTGAAGGCAGTATGTACGAAGCCGTTCCTGATTTTGCCGAACGTGAAATTGGCAACTTAACTTGGATTGTTGATTACAATCGCCAATCTTTGGATGGACATCGCATTTCCAATAAGAAAATTATGGATGGAACCGATGCGGATCGCATCGAACGCACCATGGCCGCCAATGGCTGGGAAGTCATTCAAGTTCGCCACGGATCTAAACGCAAAGAACTTTTCGCCAAGTCCGGTGGCGAGTTGTTTAAAAAGTTTTTAGAAGAGGACTTGGAAGATTATGAATTACAAGCCTTGCTTTTGGTGAAAGACATGAAGGCTTTGAAAAAAGGCATCGCCAAAGAACATCCCAACATGAAAAAGTTCTTGGACTCGGTCGGCGACGAGGATTTATACCAAGCCATTCGTGATTTCGGTGGTCATGATATGCATTTATTGGCTGAAGCCATGCTGACCTCCAAGAAAAGCACACGCAAACCTACGATCATTATTGCCCATACGTTAAAAGGTTGGGGTTTAAAAATGGCCGCCGCGCCAGGCAACCACAGCGCGCTTCCGAACGAGGACGAAATCGAAGAATTGCGCAAACGCCAAGGCCTGACGGGCTCGGCACTGTTTGCCCGATTTGACGAAGCCTCGATGGAAGGAAAATTTTTGAAAAATCGCGGTGATGAGCTTTGGAAACAAATCAAGGCACAACATGAATTGAAAGAGAAAAACAAAGCGAGTTTTGAAAAACAAATCGGTGCGCATGGCCCACTGCCCGTGTCTTTGGAGATCAACACGAAAATGACCAGTTATCCGCATACTCAGTGGATGTTGGGCCAGCTGACCGCCAAATTAACTCGTATTTCAAATACTTCACTTGATAACAAAGAAAAACCTCTGACTGCGGCCGAGAAGCCTTGGAAAGTTCCCGGCGAGTTATTGATTTCAATGGCTCCCGACGTCGGCACCAGCACGAATTTGAATCCCGCAATGGATGGTAAAATTTTTGGGGCTCCGGTCGTCACAGACGTCGAAACTGAATTAGGGGTTAAAGATAACAAACTCCCAGATCTGGTTCCTGGCGAAGAAGTTTCTGACCGTTATTTGCGATTTGAAATTGCCGAAGGCAACGTGATGAGCTGTGTGGGCTCATTCGGCCGTATGCGTGATACGCTGGGCATTCCGATATTACCTTTGATGACGGTGTATGATTTCTTTATCAAACGGGCCATGGACCAATATTTTTACAACCTGTACTGGAAAAGTAGCTTTATCTTGGTGGGTACGCCGTCTGGTGTGACGCTGTCTCCAGAGGGCGCTCAGCATGGATGGAAGTCTGACTTCCAAATCCCCAATCAAATCACCTGGGAGCCGTTCTTTTGCCAAGAGCTGGATTGGATTTTGTGCGATTCGGTTCGCCGCCATGTCACTTACGATAACGAAGGCCGCAACGGTGTCTTAATTCGTGGAGTGACTCGAGGTGCGGAACAAAAAGATTTCTTAACGTACCTGAAAAAACAAACGCGATTTAAAACATCACCGGGTGTATTGTGTCGCTCCGAGTACCTGCTAGAGGGAGCAACTGCCGAAGATCAAATCGAATCCATCCCGGAGAACGATATGATGGAAACGGTTCGCCAAGAGGTTTTAAAAGGGGCCTACTACTTGATTAATTACCAAGGCTATGCCGGTTACAATCCTGGCGAGAACGTCGTTAATATTTTCTCGATGGGGTCCATGACCACGGAAGCGATCAAGGCTTCAGAGATTTTATTATCAAAAGGTATTTATGCCAATGTGATCGTGGTCACGTCCTCTGATTTATTATGTGGCCAGCAAGCACATGAAACAAATTACCACTATTTGAAGCATGAATTGGGTATTAATTCCAACCTTTACATTAACACAAAGGGTGAATTGAACACCAGCGATCTGGTCCTAGTCGCAGGTAACCGCGTGCCCGTGGTTTCCGTTCACGATGGCGAGCCCGGCTTGCTGGATAACTTAGGCTCGATCATCGGAACCAAACAAGAATCTTGTGCCGTTCGCAAACATTCAAAATGTGGTCGCCCGGAAGAGATTTATCACTTCCATGGCATCGATGCGGAATCAGTCGTTGAAGCAACCGGCAAAGCCTTATCCGAGACAGCGCTAGAAAAAGTGATGGTATCCAAACAAACATTGGGACAGCTAGGTTTAGCAGAACAAACAGAAACGCAGTGGCAAGAGCTTTGGCCTAAAACTTCACAAACGCAACGGCATTAACATCGCCCGTATTACAAGCGTTGAAAAAAAGTTTCCCGGTTTTTTAAAACCGCGCATAAAAAAACCCAAGGCTTTTAAACCTTGGGTTTTTATTTTTTCGATCATTTTTTCCTAATTATTTCGGTTCAGCTCTTTCAGCCCAATGATTTCAGCTCAACTGCTTGGGCGTGTTGGCTTCCCAGGATTGCAATTTGGAATTCAATTGATCCATTGCCCAATAATAAGTTGCATGCTTTCTAGCGATGATATCCACGTTTTCATAACGAGAAGAAACGTGGACATGGTATTTGATAAAATCCGATAGAGCAATTCCTCGATCTCAAAAATACTAGGTAAAATTAACGAGAAGGATCTTTAGCAATTGCTAACTCGCTTTTATAATTAAAAAATTGATTAATCGTTAGTTTTTAACAACAACCCAAGGTTTTTGACTTTACTTTTTTGAGGTTTTCTCTATGAATAGAAACATCCTATGAAATCAAATTCCGCTAACTATTTAGCCGAAATCAAAAATGATTCTCTCGCATTGGCAGCATGGTATAAAACGAACCAGCGCAAATTACCATGGCGTGAGTCAAAGAACCCCTACTATATATGGATTTCTGAGGTCATGCTCCAGCAGACAACCGTTGCCGCTGTTATGCCCTACTTCGAACGCTTCATTACTCGATTTCCGACATTGTCTCAACTAGCCGATGCTCCTTTGGATCATGTTCTAGAAATGTGGAGTGGACTTGGTTACTATAGCCGTGCCCGCAACCTGCATAAAGCGGCTCAATCCCTAAATGCAGTTCCTTTTCCAATCACGCATCAAGAACTCATCAAATTTCCTGGCCTCGGTCCCTATACCGCGCGCGCGGTGACTAGCATCGCGTTTGGTGATCGTGCGGGAGTGGTGGACGGCAATGTTATTCGCGTCCTTTGCCGTCGCTGGGGACTGAAACTAGAATGGTGGAAGAACAAAGAAAAAGACAAATTACAAATCATTGCTGACGATTTGGTTCAACATGGCGATCCCAGCATGGTGAACCAGGGCCTGATGGAGCTTGGTGCGACTGTTTGCTCACGTGAAAAACCTATCTGTGGACTGTGCCCATGGAACAAAAGTTGCCTGGCCTTTAAGACTAATCAAGTTGCCGAACTTCCTTTGCGCAAACCTAAAAAGGAAAAATCTTTATGGCTATACAACCCCGAGATTGTACAGAAGAATAGTCAAATTTTGTTAGCTAAGAACTTGGCTATACCGGTCCTGAGCCGAATGTGGATGATTCCGGGAACAGTACAGAAAATCACTAAAAAACCCTCTGCCTATGACTTTACCCATTCTGTAACTGATCATATTATCTATGTAGTTTCACAACGGCCTAGCCCTCGCCGTCACTCGACGTCAATCATCAGCAAAAAGGACATAGATCATTTAAAATGGATCCCTATTAGCGATATTGGAAAATATTCGCAAAGCTCTTTGACCAAAAAACTTTTGAAAAAGTGGGATCTATAGACGACCCACGTCGCGTCCTTACCCACCTAGGACGCACGTCTTTGGTCAGGGACAGCATCTACCAAATTTGAGGTCTAAGTTGTTTTGGAGTTGATGATTTCACTGTCAAATTTGATATCATCAAATTTATGAGAAAAATTATTTATCTTGAAATGATGGCGATCCTGATGGCAGGACTCATCATGATCGGCACGCTCGGTTGCAGCAGCAAAAAGCCAAAAACAGAGATGGCCAACCTGCCAATGTCTCTTCCGCTGCAAAGCACTTCGATCTCTGCCGAAGTCGAATGCTTTCATCCCCAGTTTTCCTATCGGGGTGATCAAATTCTGTATATTTGTCAGGAAAAAAAATTTAATTCTCAACCACAACTTTTTATCGAAGATCTCAATACCGGCTTAAAGAAACAGATGACGTTCCAAGATGGCGAATTGAAAGCCGCCCATTTTTTACGTCCCGACTTGCTAGTCTATCTATCCAGCACAGACACCAGAAAAGAAAATGTCCCCCTACTGTCTTCGATTTCCAAGCCTCTGGATGTTCTTCAGATGTATTCGTTTGATCTTCGTAATGACGAGATCGAACGAATCACGGAAAATAATCTTGATGAAATTTTCGTTGTTCCTTTGAAAAATATCGATCCCAAAGTCGCATTTGTTCGCATTGAATCTGGAACCTACAAAGTTTATCAAAAAAACTTGGCTAACAAGAGTGAGAAAATCATTTTTAAATCCAATCATCCTATTTCAGAAATTGGCGTCAGCGATGCAAACCAAATTCTGGTGGTGGAGGACACGGGTTACAAGAAGATGGTCCGCCTTATTGAAAATGCGCAAAAACAAACCTTGTGGCCCGAATTCAAAAGGGACTCTCAATCTTTTTATTTGGACAGTAAAACTGGGGAACTTGAGTATTTGGATTCAATGAAAATTAAATCCATCTCGCTGAAGAACTTATGTGAAAGTGAACTTTTTTCATTTTCAGAACCGATATTAGAGTTTCAAAAATCGCCCGTCGTAGATAACTTGTATGTCTACACGACTTTGGTTCAGGGCCTACGTCGTATTGAACGCAAAGTTATTCCCAAAAGCCCGGCCCAGCCTTGCAAAAAAATTGTAAGACGGCGATAATTGTTTTATGTATCACACTATGAACGTCTTAATTTTATCTTGCCTGGTGGCTCTTACGTCTTGGTCCGCTCCTTATCCCGTCACGGCCACTTCGATCGTTACAGATCCTGAAGAGGGACGGTTTCTAGAACCCCATGGTTTTCTGCTGAAAACTAAAAATTTAAAATGGACCATAGTACCCGACGAAAAAACTTCGATATTTCAAACATTCCGTTTTGCCCCTCTCCATAACCAAACAGCGCAGATGACGGTACGTAAGGACGATCTGGGGCAGCACAAAAACCTGGAAGTGTATGCCAAAAAATGGATGCGCGAATACCCTCAATACGGTTTCGAAATATTGGTTACTCGTAACATGCAACTGGGCGGGGGAGACGCGCTGTTGGTAGACCTTGTTCATCGGGCCAAAAACCAGCAAATTCGGCAGATGGTTCTGCACAAGAATAAAAAGATCGTGATTCTAACCTGCCTTGATGAAATCGCCAAGTTTCGCGCGACCGTTTCCGAGTGTAACCAAATGATGACGTCGTTCTCCTGGAAATAATTTCCAACGCGAATACATAGCTGATTCTGCGTTTCATCAGCGTCTTCTAGACCACCTGCTGTTACTTTTATTCCGCACGAATAGGGAGTATTTTTAAGAGGCGCTACGTTGTTTTCTGAGCGCCTATCAGATCAGCTAACATCCCGTGAGACTTCGGCAACAGAACGATCTCGCCGGCACTCTCGTTCATCTTTTCAAACTCAAGAGTCGCGAACAAGGCTTCGGCGACATCTTTGTCTTGAGAAATATCTTGCAACGCTTTTCCTAAAATTTGCGGATGAATCGCCGAGGCTTTCGCAAACTCTACCGATGCCGTTCGCTGGGCAGAACTGGTGATGATGTTCACCTGGTTTTCACCATCTTGCTTGATCGAACTTGTCACCTGTCGCAAGCGATTGACAACTTTACTTTCGATCTCGCGAATCATGTTATGATCCCGGAAATGCACTTTTCTGATATAAACCGAACCCAGCTTATAACCCCATTCCTGCGACTTTTGCGTGACTTCTTCACGCAGATTTTGACTCAGTTCGTGACGGTCAGAGAGCAGTTTCACCAATGGCAAATTGCTTAAAGTCCGCACCGAGGCATTGCTGACATTGGCCGACAAAGAACCCTTTGGATCCGTATTTTTAAATAAATACGACATCGGACTACTGATGAACATTTCGTACCAAATACCCACCCCCATCGGTGCGCCCTCTTCAGAATTCACCGGCTGGCTGCGAAGATACACTTGGTCCATTCGTAAATCTAAGACGTACACACGGCCAAGTATATTAATGACAAATGCTTTCCACGTCAGTCGCGGCCACAGAAAGTGAAGTCCCGGCTCATCAACGATCTCAACAACTTTTCCAAACAGCGTGTACACTTGGCACGTCGATTCTTGTACGGTCGTATAAAATAAAAAGAAGCGAAGAACTTTAAGAGTTAAAACTTCAAAAATTAAAGCAGATATAAAGCCAATGATAATTTCCACGAGTTACTCCGTTGGGAAGATGATTTTGTCAGCTTTCTTGATGACTTTAAGACGCGCATTCCTGATGAAATTTTTTAGAACATCAGGACCACTGCGTTTCAACTCTTTCAGCTGATTTGAAAGAGCAATCAATGGTTCCACTTCAGCCTGGGCACGGAATGTTTCGATTTCGACCGCGCGCCGAGATTGTACAATCGTCTGATCGGCACTGGCTTTCGCCAGACTGATCTCGGACGAGACGTTATTATGTGCGGTATTGATCGCGGCCAGTGCCGACTCAACTTCATGAGGTGGCTCGATACCCGTAATCAGCGACGCATCTAAAATAATTCCGTAGCGTGCGTTCGAACTGACACACTCACGAACCATGGTGTCGTTCAGTTCTTTCAAATTTTTACGAAGATCATTGATCGAAACGGCTTCAGAGATATTGATATCACCAGGGGTTTGCACTTGTTTATGTTCGGCACCAAAATTTGCAATTCGCTCACGCAGAACCGAAACGAAATAGCCCATAACATGCACGATCGGATTTTTAATTCCAAATACATAGGCATATAAATTTTGTTCAGAAATTCGATAACGAATTTGTCCCGTCAAACCGATATTCAATTGATCCTTGGTCACGGCTTCCAAAATCGTTCCGTTACTATTGGCGCTTAGGCTTTCAGGATCATAAGCCATATTCATTGTTTCGATAGCGATCGACACCTTGATGACTTTTTCCCAAGGAAATTTAAAATGAAGCCCCGGACCAATCGATTCCAAGATTGGAAAATTATATCTTTGCTTTTCTTCTTCCGTTAAAGATTCTGACACCACCGAGCCGGCCGTCATTTGCCCGGGTAAGCGCTGAGCCCGGCCAAAGATAGTTTTCACTCCACGCTCGTTTTGATCAATAGTATAAAAACCAGAAACGATACATCGAATGATGAAGTAAATAAGCACACCTAATATAAAAGCCATATATCACCTCGAAGTGAGCAGGCTAAACCGAGAAAAGGTGGAGATCAAACTTTTCGTCTTATTAAGACAGGCATCGTCGAACTTACCAGTGTACGGCTCTTTAATTCAATCCTAATTGATTAGGCCCAAATATTCTTTGGTTCCAATTTGGTCTAAAACGGCTGGAATTTTTCCTTCCACATGATTTTTGCGATAAAGCGTTCGGGCTTTTAAAACAATCATACAACCCAAAGCACCACTTCCATCCTGATCCTTAACATCTGTATCACACGGAATATCTAGTTTTTTCTCGTCGTCACGATTCTGGGGGAAACCCGCCAGCGAAAATGTCATCCAATCGACATCAAATTTTACACCTTGTTGTATATCATAGATCGATCGAACTAACAGCGCGTACAAATTCTCTTTTACTAAGTAGGACATATAAACAGAGGGAACGATAATCGCGACTTTTTTTCTGCTCGCGATTATGTCTTTAATTGTGTCCACGACCGGGGCCGGCTCGCGAGAAATGGCCACCTCTTCGCTGAACGGAATCAGGTTTTTAAACGGCAGTTCCGAAGCCACGATAATGTGTGCAAATTTATGTTCGGGTTCTAAAGAGTTCAAAAAACCCTTCCAAGCTAAATAATGACTTTGTCGTTCTGGGATGACGCCCAGGAAAAGTAAATTCTGACTTTGAACTTCCAATCTGAGTCTTTTGTATATGTTCGCACCATAATCTTCGGGAGAGACGAAGTGACTCCATGAAATTTTCGGAATTGGCTTTGGTTTTAAACCAAACACCACGGCGAAATAAACACCTCCGACAATGATAGAAACCGCAGAAACAATATAGATTACAGACGACTTTTTCATACCCTAGGAAGTACTGTATATTTATTTCAATGCCAATTAAATTTACGCAGGCTTAACGTCACAGGCCTCGCTGTATAAACGGTTGCGTTTCTACAGTGAGGATCTCTATACATAAACTCAGGAAAATTATGGATCGACCACGAACACTAGGACCAAACATTCACATTTTAGCCTTTTAACGTTCAAAGATAAGTGCTGGGTGTAATCAGCCGAGAAACTCCTGATAACGATGATAACTTGCTGGCAATAACTTACTAATAGTAACTTACTGGCAATAGCTACCAACAATAGCTACCAACAATAGCTACCAACAATAGCTACCAACAATAGCTGCTGACAATAGCTGCTGACAATAGCTGCTGACAATAGCTGCTGACAATAGCTACTGACAATAGCTACTGACAAGCCACAGATTCTGTGCATAATTCCCTTTACGAAACTGAAACGACTGTGTTAGATCCAGTGAAAAGGACTTGATTCTCTATTGATGGAACAGGTACCAAGATTATGAAAACTATATCTTCAAAAATTCATGTTTGCTTAGTTGGCAATGGCCGGCTCGCCTTACAACTCAAATATTTCCTTGATCAAAATTTATATTCGTTTTCCCATGTCTACAGGTCTTTACATTCTCCGACGGAAATTGCAGATGCGATCACGCATGCGACCCATGTTTGGCTGGCCATTCACGATCAGGCGATCGAGGAATTCTACGCTCAGTATGTTGACAAAAATGACTCTCAAAAAATCTGGGTTCATTTTTCGGGAGCTCACCACTCACAAAACATACACTCGGCTCATCCGCTTATGACTTTTTCGAAAATTCCCATGTCGCTTTCCGATTTAGCCCGTGTTCATTTTGTTGTGACACCGCCGACGAAACAAAGTACTCATGCAATTATTTTGACCGATTTGTTACCCCACTTTGCCAATCCCTGGAGCTTGTTACCCGACGATAAAAAGGCTCTCTATCACGCTCTCTGCGTAGTGGCAGGTAATTTCCCGATGATTTTATGGAGTGAGGTCCACCAACAATTTCAAGCCTTAGCCATCCCTCCCGAAGCCTTATCGACATACATAGATCGCGTTGTGACCAATTTCAAAAATGAAGGTCCGTCCGCACTCACTGGTCCCATCGTTCGTAATGATATCAAAACTATAAAAGACAACTTGGTCGCCTTAGACGGCCACAGACTAAAACCGGTGTATGAATCGTTTCTAAAAGCCAAAGGAATTTCACTATGAAATTAAACGCCCTGACATTTTTAGATAAAAAGAAACAGAAACAAAAAATCTCGATGATTACATGCTATGATTTTTCGTTTGCTCAAATAGTTAACGGCAGCGACATTGATTGCATTCTGGTCGGCGATTCCGCCGCAAATACTATGCATGGCTTTGCCAACACGGTTCATATAGACACCCAACTAATGAGCCACCACGTCGCTGCGGTCAGCAAAGGCGCTCCGAATAAATTTGTGATCGGTGATTTACCATTTTTGTCTTATCGTAAATCGCTGACTGCGAATATGAATTGCGTGGAAACCTTAATGAAGGCCGGGGCGGAAGCCTTAAAATTAGAAGGTGCCTTGGGAAATTTGAATTTGATCACTCATATGGTACATTCGGGAGTTCCCGTGATGGGACATCTGGGGTTGACACCTCAATCAGTCCACACCTTGGGTGGGCATAAAGTTCAAGGCCGTGAAAAACAGGCTCAAACCGCAATTTTGGACCACGCTAAAAAATTGGAAGAGGCAGGTTGTTTTTCCATCGTTCTAGAATGTGTGCCATCAATGCTGGCAAAAAAAATTGCAGATGAATTACACATTCCCGTGATTGGGATTGGCGCCGGACCTGACGTTGATGGGCAAGTTTTGGTATTGCAAGACCTGTTGGGTTTTAATGATAATTTTAAACCAAAGTTTTTAAAAAAATATTTCAGCGCCCATCAGGTTTTTAAATCGGTATTCAACGAATACCACAAAGAAGTCACGACCCAGATGTTCCCGACAGCAAAGGAAAGTTACGAATGAAGTCTCCCGTTGTTCTTAAAACCATCGCTGAAATGATCCAATGGCGCCGGTCTGTGGTCGACCAGTCCGTTGGGTTTGTGCCAACGATGGGAGCCCTTCATGAAGGCCACGCCAGTCTTTTAAAGAAAAGCGGTGACGAAAATGATATTACGGTTTTAAGTATCTTTGTTAATCCGACTCAATTCAACCAAACTCAAGATTTAGCAAAGTATCCCCGGACATGGGACGAAGATATACGTTGTGCGACCGCGGAAGGCGTGGACGCTGTTTTTTATCCGTCTTTTACGGATATGTATCCCGACAATTATATTTTTTCTGTTCATGAAAATGATTTCAGTCACCTGCTGTGTGGCGCTTCTCGGCCAGGACATTTTCAAGGCGTGCTGACCATCGTGTTAAAGCTTATAAATTTGGTTCAACCCCAAAAGGTCTACATGGGCGAAAAAGACTATCAGCAATTGCATTTGATCAAAAAAATGGTTCAAGCTTTGTTCTTGCCAACACAGATCATTGGTTGCCCGACAATACGTAACGCTGACGGATTGGCATTGAGTTCACGTAATACACGACTCAGCGACGACGAGCGAGACCGCTCGTCACTGATTTATAAAACGATCACTACCGCAGCCAATACGACCGAGGCCAAAACGATCTTAGAAAAGGCGGGTTTTAAAATCGACTATCTCGTAGATATCGAAAATCGTCGATATGCTGCCGTTTACGTCGGTGACGTGAGGTTAATTGACAATGTCCCACTCTAAAAAAATTCTTTTCATCCTGACAGGATCCATTGCCGTTTACAAAGCTGTGACGTTAGTATCGCGCTTAAGTCAACGCGGCCATGATCTGGAATGTGTTTTAACTAAATCTGCTTCAAAATTTATTGGCCGTGCGACGATTGAAGGTCTTATCGGCAAGGCGGCCCATTCAGATTTGTTTGACTCTGAAAATGTCATGTCCCACATCCATCTTATTCGCGACGCCGATGCGGTTATTGTGGCTCCTGGCACGGCAAATTTTATCAACAAAATTGCCCATGGCTTGGCAGACGACCTGGCCAGTACGCTGTTCCTAGCTCATGATTTTAAAAAACCATTTATTATCGCCCCCGCCATGAATACGAAAATGTACGAACATCCTCTCACGCAATCTTCTTTGAAGCGTTTAAAAGAAATGGGTGTTACGATTTTAGAAGCCGGCTCGGGAATATTAGCCTGCGGCGAGGTCGGCTATGGTAAATTGTTAGAGCCCGACATCATGCTCACCGAAATTGATAAAATTTTGGCACATACCCATGAAATGCATTCGTCTCGTCACCAAACACACCAGCGGCCACGAATTTTGATTACTGGCGGTGGGACCGTAGAGAAAATCGATGATGTTCGCTCGTTGACAAATTCCAGCAGCGGCGAAACATCGATTCATTTGGCGCAGTATTTTTACGATTTGGGACTACCGGTAACATTGGTTGTTAACAATCAAAAAAATCTTTCCATCCCCGCAGGAATCGAATCCATTGCATTTACATCTTTTAATGACCTCAACACGATTCTTAAAAAGCAACTTTCGACTCATCATTACGACTATGTTATTCATGCCGCTGCAGTCAGTGACTTTAGCCTAGCAAAAATTGAAGGTCTGCCTACAAAAAAAACGCCAGCTAAAATTTCTTCGAAGAAAAATATTAAATTGGTCTTAAAACCAAATTTTAAAATTATATCGAAGCTGGGGCAGTACAGTAAAAACAAAAAAGTCAAAATTGTCGGTTTTAAACTGACTTCTCATGCCGACCCAAAAGCCACACACGATGCGGTCCGCAAGGTATTTGCTTATAAGCACGTCAGTCATGTCGTGCAGAACGATATAACTCAAATTAACCGGCAAAAAGGAATTCACCGTTTTTCATTATTTCAAAGAAATGGATTGCAACCACTAGACATCGAATCACGTGATCAACTTATGGCGCGGCTTGCGCAGATTGTAACCAAGGATCCTATATGATTTTAGCATTAGACGTAGGCAACACTCAAATTTACGCTGGTCTTTTTACGACGGATAACAAAATGCTGGCCTCCTTTCGTAAAAATTCAAAAACAGGTTCGTCCTCGGATGAAGTCGGTATATTTTTACGTTCGGCGATTCGTGAAAATGGCTTTAATCCTGAAGATGTAAAACAGATCGCCATTTGTACCGTGGTGCCAGACGTTTTGTACTCGATCCGCGGGGCCTGCAAAAAGTATTTTGATATTTCGCCATTTGTTTTGCAAGCCGGAGTAAAAACCGGACTTAAAATTAAATACCGCAATCCCTTAGAAGTCGGGGCCGATCGCATTGCTAATTCGATTGCCTCGAGTGGTATTTATCCCGATAAGAACTTGATCATCGTAGATCTTGGAACCGCGACGACCTTCTGTGCTGTTTCCAAAGATAAAGAATATCTCGGGGGAACGATCATCGCTGGTCTTAAAATCAGCATGGAGGCCCTTGAAAGCCGTACCGCTAAATTACCCGCAGTCGAAATCGAAGAAAAACATGAAGCGCTGGGACGATCGACGGTCGAAAGCATTCAGGCAGGCTTGTACTATGGCCACTTGGGACAAATTAGGGAAATCAGTCAACGTTTACAAGCAGAGTGTTTTGCCGACGATCCCCCTGTCGTTATTGGCACGGGCGGATTTTCCCATCTATTTGAAAAAGAAAAAGTCTTCAATCGAATCATCCCAGATTTAGTTTTAAAGGGATTACTTGTTTCACTTGCCATGAACACCAATATGAATATCAACATGAACACTAAAGAGTCTTGAGGTATATATGAATGTTGAACTGATGAGATGTAAAATTCACCGCGCCACTGTAACAGAAGCAGACCTAAACTATGAAGGTTCTATTTCACTAGACCCCGCATTGATTAAAGCCGCGGGATTATTTCTTCATGAAAAAGTAGATATTCTGAATTGCAATAATGGAGCCCGACTTACGACGTATGTTATCCAGGGAAAAAAAGGACAAGTGTGTCTGAATGGAGCCGCGGCTCGATTGGTGCAAAAAGGAGATTTAGTTATTATTGTTGCTTACGCCAGCATGCCGATCGAAAAAGCAAAAGACCACCAGCCCCAGGTCATCTTTGTAGACTCTAAAAATCGCCCTCGCGAAAAAAGACTAGAAAAACATTCGAAAAAGAGTCAGTATTAAAAGGAATGAAACGGCTTTTACTTTTAACTTTGCTTTTAACGATTCCAAAAGCATTTGCGGATTTTGATCTTCCCGTATTTAAAAATTGGCAGATGATGGAGGACAGTGAAGTTGTCGAAGACGAAAAAGTCCGTATGAATTGCTATCTTTTTAAAAACTATATTATTTTAGAAAAAGAAGAACCCGGCTTTCTGGGGAAAACTTTATACTATAAAGAAAATAAAATTCTGAAAAAAACCGCCCCAGAATCTTATTGTAAAGATATTAAAGTCGACACGTTCAAAAAATTAGATTCCTCGGGAGCATCCTTTTACGGTTCCTATAAGCACCTGCTATTTGTTCAAGATCCTGATGAACTTAGTGCGCGCACTAAGTTCGAAGTGTACAACTTGGAAACCGGGGTGCTGACATACTCGGGAATCAAGAATAACAATACTCAGATGAAGATCATTCCCATGTCTTTAAAAACCACGGCGCTGGAGTACTATCAAAGATACTTGGTGGATTGTGATTTTAATTCTGATAAAATGCATTTACGATGTTGGAATGATTTTTTAGCTTCAATTGAAGTGCCCGCCGCCGTCAAAGTTCCCTACCCGAATTGCCCAAGATCGAAAAATCCCAAAAAACTTCAGATTTTCTTGAAAGTTCAGGTGGCTGATGTTCAAAAGTCAAAACGAACGTTCTTGTGGTCCAAACCTATTTGCGAGATTGCCCCTTAATCTCGGATTATATCCTTAACCAGCCATCTAGAAACTGGCAAAATTCATAAAAAAATTTCAAATTTGAGCGTTTTTTGTTCCCTCAGAAAACGATCAAGGCCATACCCTTGTGGGTGCTTTCACAAACAACTTTATCCAAAATTTTAACGGTGTCCGCGGCTCTCTTGGGTGGCATTTTTTTATTGATCGTTTCCTACTCAACATCTCAAAAAATTTGTGTAAAAAATCGGGCGATTGCATTTGTAGAATGGAAAAAGACGGTTATTCCATCGTGCGATACCAACCTATCTGCGGATTGGTCTAAAGAAAATATTAAATTAGCAGAAATTATAAACCGACACCTAAGCGCAGTCAGTTTTTTAACCCCATCGACACGCTTTTCCGTCATGGTCACCGATAACCAAAATTACGTCAGCACGAATGGACGCAAAGTTATCGTCCCAATTTCTCTTCTAGAATCGTCTGATGTTTTATCATACATGGCCTTGAAGCACTGGATCGCCGACCAAAACAAAAATTTTATACATTTTGATTTACTTCACGAGACTCTGACCAACTTTTTATTTTTCAGTTTCACTGGCCAAGAGCCTCGTTTACCGCATCTTAAAACTTCTCAAGCCCCGGTATTTTGGAAGCCGGTCCAAAACACAAGCCACGCCAACTGCATCAGTGATTGGAAACTGACGACTCAGTGGAACTTATGCATCAACCGCCATTATCAATTCTTTGAAACTCGTACAGATTTCATAAAAGAGCGACTTCAACACAAGTTTAATCAATCTTGGTCCACCGCCTACGCTCGCCTGAATTTGAAAGAGAAAAACGAACTGTTAAAATTTGTAACGAATCGAATTAAAACCTATACTATCGACGATGCGACTTTAAAGGAAGCCAGCTTTTCTAACTATATTAAATCGATGTCATCATTCTGGTACGTGAACGAATATTTTCCGTCCCAGAATGCTAACAAAGCAATGCTGGCTTCAATCATCAAAGATTTTAACTCTATTAATTTCGTCAATATCGTCGATCGATCCAAATTTGATTTAGTCATTTTTAAAGAAGGCCTCAAACTAAGCTCCTTAGATAAGTTTTTTAGTACACAGCAATCATCCCTCGTTGCTCTGTCCAACGGCGATGATTTTTCTATCTTTCCCATAAAAAAAACGATTAAAATTTCGTCTTTTTCTAAATGGTATGCCAATCAAATCGTGCTCGAGTCTTGCAAACCACTGCGCATGAAAGAAATCCTGAAATACACCGAATACACCGAAAAACTGTTGCTGATCTACACTTGCCAGCCATTGAACTCAGAAAAAATTGCCCAAATAGCAAAAGCAGGAATTTTGAATTATGCCCAGGTAAACAACGAGGAAATGTTTGCACACTTTCATCTGCCTTCCCTGGTTTCTAAACGAAATTTGATTGATCCGAATCTTGAAGTCTTTCAGTTTCTCACCGAACGACCTCAAAAAAACTCTGTGTATGAACTTTTTGGCTGGCGTGAACTTAATTGGGATCAAATCTCGAAAACCTATCGGCCAAAAGCCGTCGTGGACGCCGTCAATCTCTTCCGCGTCCAACTTTGAGCCGAAGATTTCCCTATGAGAATATTTTTTTGAAAAAACCGACTACTTTTTGTTTTAAGCCGCCAGCTTTCGCCGCATCGCCTTTTGGTGTCGATTTCTTTTCGTATGATTTTGGCCCTTTTGAATAGTTTGGTTTGCCATTTTTGTATTTGCCACTGTTTTGAGGCCGGTTCTGCTGTTGCGAGCCGCTTTCTTTTTTGAAAGCAACCTCTCCATTTTGATGCTGAGCCGCCTTTTGACCTTGCTGACCCCCGCGGTTTTGTTCCGCTCGCGGTGGACGTGGTCCCCTCTCGCGGTTGTTCTCACGATTGTCCCGGTTTGCGTCGCGAGGGCCCGCGCTCTGAGTACGTTGTTGCTCACCGCGATCTTGGCCTCGTCCCTGATTGCGATGACCACCACGCGGCTCTGGTCGTTTTTTATTTCCACCGCCGCGAAACTCGCCACGTGGTTTTCCGCCCCCATTGCCTTGATGATGGTGAGATCGGCCATCAGAAAATGAAACGAATTCTTTTATCAAGTCCGTAGATTCTAAATAATCCTGATCAATCTTACGCTTTAGAAACTCTTCGATACGGTTAAGCGAATCCAAATCACGATCACTACATAAATTCAGCGCCGTACCTTCGGCATTGGCTCGTCCCGTTCGTCCAATTCGGTGAACATAGGTCTCGCAATCCATAGGTAACTCAAAATTAATCACTAAATCTACGCCCTGAATATCTAAACCACGAGCCGCAATATCAGTCGCAACCAGAATGTTTTTTTCATTCACGGCTTTGAATTGCTCTAAAACCCGCGTTCTCTGTGCCTGAGTCATCAAACTAGAAATTGCGATCGCCGGAAAGCTGTTCTCTGAAAGAAAATGAGCCACGCGCTCGACGTTATTTTTAAAATTAGTGAAAATAATAGCTTGTTTAGGATTTTGCTTTTTCAACAGAGACAACAAAATTTGCGGTTTTTCGCCATCACCGACATGATAAATTTTGTCTTTAACATTATCCGCCGTTGCTTTGTCGCGAGAAATATTAATTTCCACGGGATTAGCACCAAACTGATAGGCCGTATTTAACACATCCAAATTAAGTGTTGCACTGAAAACCAAGAACTGACGTTCGCGCGGCACTCGTTGCAAAATAAACTTCATGTCGTCTTTGAAACCCATATCAAACATGCGATCGGCTTCATCAAACACAATGGCCCGAACCAAACGCAAATCAATCAGGTGTTCTTTGTATAAATCAATCAAACGCCCCGGAGTGGCAAAAATAAATTGAACCCCATTACGAAGCGCGCTTTTTTGTTTGTCATACCCTACTCCGCCATAAACGGAAATGGCTTTCAGATTCATATCTTTTGTGAAGCCGTTGAAGTTTTCAAAAACTTGCTCCGCTAATTCGCGCGTCGGTAACAAGACCAATACGAAATTATTTGATTTCCAATCGACAAATTTTCGTTGAGTGCTGATCTCGTCAGTCATTCCCGCTTGCGATCGAATAATTCGGTCCAAGAGAGGCAGCATAAACGCTGCCGTTTTCCCCGTCCCCGTTTGCGCCAAACCCGCTAGGTCCTGACCATTCAGAATTACTGGAACCGCTTGTTGTTGTATCGGGGTTGGTGTTTTATAACCAAGATCGGTAATATTTTTGTTTAGTTCAGGTACTAAATTCCATTCAGAAAATTCCAAATCATCTCCATCATCAGGCCAGAACACTACACTGTCATTAAAGACTTAAAAACTCAATAGTTTATCCTATCCAAGAACCCTTCCAGCGTCTCAGTAAAAACCTCGGGTTGATCAGAATGAATCCAGTGTCCCGCGTCAGAGATTTCAACACCAGTAATTAGTGAATTTTTTGTTAAGACGTGTTCGTAAACAGACTTTTCCAAATCTTTCGAACGCTCTCCTCGCATATAAAGGGTAGGAACGCTGATTTGTTCGATCAGGGGCCATACATTTTCACTTCGACCCAGTTTAACCGAATCAATAATGGCCTGTTTGGAAAATTTCCAATCATATAAGCCCCCTTCTTTTTCCTCGAGGTTGGCCATCAAAAAAGGAATAATCGTTTTGGGGTGCTCTTTAGTTGTAAATACAGAGGCGAATGTGTGCTCAAAAAAATTTTGAATCGCCGCCTTATCCCGAAAAGGGGTCGGGATGGCATCCAACATGTTCTGATAATAAACATAATTGTCGGGATTTCCATCAGGGCCTATATCCTCAATCACCAGACTTTTTAGACTTCCAGGGTAAAGATAGCTAAAATATAAGGCATTTCGTCCACCCATGGAATGCCCGACCAGATTAACGCTGTTCCATTGCAGCTCGTGAAGGATTTTATGCAAATCATCGGCAAAATCTTTGGGGTGGTAACCCGAATCTGGCTTCATAGACTTACCATGACCACGTTGATCATAGACCAGGCATTGGTATTTCGACGACAAACGACGCGTAACTGAACCCCAATTATTCAAAAAACCCATGAGTCCATGCAGGAAAACAACCTTCGGTAGGTGGGCTTCTCCAGTGACTCGAATGTTAAAACGACTCAAATAGGACATATCTATATCGATTAACATGGTTGTCAGGTATTGAAAATCGAATTCAAATCCTTTAGTTTGAAAAGATGCGTCCGGAATTACATCAAGATTGGATCGACCCCAAAGCGGCCGAAATTGTCGATCGACTACAGAAACGAAAATTTGAAGCCTACCTGGTTGGCGGGTGTGTGCGTGACCTACTGGTAAACGAACATCCCAAGGATTATGACATTGCAACCTCGGCTCGTCCCGAAGAAGTTCGTAAAATCATTCCTAATAGCTTCTTAATCGGCCGACGTTTCAAATTGATTTTAGTGCGTCGTGGGCTAGCCCAATATGAAGTGTCGACGTTTCGACGCAGCCGAAGTGCCGAAGACGACGCAATTGAAACCGAAATTATTAACGAAGATAATTTTTTCGGCACCGCCGAAGAAGATGCTGTTCGCCGTGACTTCACGGTCAATGCGTTGTTTTACGATCCCATTAATAAAAAAATGCTCGATTACTGTAATGGTCTTGCGGACATTGAAAACCGAACGATTCGCATTATTGGTGATCCCATCATTCGTCTGAATGAAGATCCCATTCGCATACTGCGCGGTATTCGACTGGCGCATAAACTGAATTTTAATTTAGAAGGCCAACTACGAAGCACCATTCAAACAGACGGCGCCTGTTTAAAAAATGCTATTCTGCCAAGAAAGCGTGAAGAGTTCTTAAAAATTCTTCGGCTGAAAGATCCAGGGCTGACGTTCTTGGAAATGTTTGATTTAAAAATTTTGCAATACTGCCTGCCCTCTTTAAATGACTTGTTTTTGAACCAAGAAGCACAAACTATCTTTCTAAGTACATTGGCCGATCTGAAAAAACTGGTTCTTAAAGACAGTGATCCTGCCAATTTATTTTTAATTTTTCTGTACTCCTATATCAAGGCCGCATTTGGTACCGACGATATTAAAAGTCAAGATCTGGAAGACAATATCTTACTAAACCGACTTATGAAGGACGAGTTAGGGGTATTTAAACAAGAAGCGATCCATTTTTTCAAAACTTTAAGTTTTATGTCGTCCTTGACCAATATCGATACGTTCAATCGCAAAGGCGAGCGACGCAAACAAGGCTTCTTATCAAATCCTTATCTAGATACCGCCAACGAACTTTGTTTGTATGAACATCTCTATCGATATTCAGATTATTGGTTTTGGAAAAAACAAATTCAATCCGTGAATGGCTAGACGCGCGACCAGTCCTCATTAAAAAAATTAGGCCACGTTCTTTTTTTTCAATTGAGCTAAAATTTCGTACGCCATCAAATCCAGCGAAACAATTTTATCGATGGCGCCCAGTTGAACCGCCGCCGCAGGCATTCCGTACACCACGCACGTACTTTCGTTTTGGGCCAGGTTATAGCTGCCGGCTTTTTTCATTTCCATCAATCCCGTCGCGCCATCCTTGCCCATTCCGGTCAATACAACACCAATGGCATTGCCGCCTACATATTGAGCCACCGAGCGCATCAAACAATCCGCAGCAGGACGGACATTATGCAGAGGTTGGTCTTGATGAAGAACCACGGAATACCGAGCGCCGTGACGACGAATTTCCATATGAAAATTTCCCGGAGCAATCAAAACTCGCCCGGGGCACACAACATCACCGTCTTCAGCTTCTTTTACCTCGAAGGGAAACAATGCATTCAAATGATCAGCAAATGTTTTAGTAAACCCCGGCGGCATATGCTGAACAACAACGGTGCCTGGAATGTCGGCGGGCATATTTTTAAACAACACCTTTAATGCGTCCGTTCCTCCGGTTGAAGACGCAATCGCCAAGATTTGATTCGTGGTTTTTGACAAGGCTAGATTGTTCTTTTTATCGACGGACTTAAAGGCCGCCGGAATGATGACTTTCTTAAATATTCGCGAGTGATGCACGTCCTTCACTGCTTGAATCAGATTCCTGCCAATTGACTCCAGATTTTTCGCGACGTCCACGGCGGGCTTTTCAATAACTTCGACGGCCCCGACATCGATGGCTCTGAGATAGGTTTGCGAACCTCGAGACGCAATCGAGCTAAATACGATCGTCTTGATCGGACAATGCTTCATCACCTTTTCAAGAAAGGTGATTCCATCCATTCGCGGCATTTCCACGTCTAGCATCATCACATCGGGCTTAACGTCAAAAATGCGTTCGCGTGCTTGGTACGGATCCCCCACACTGCCGACAATTTCAATTTCTGAATCCAATGTGAATATTTTTTCTAGGAATTTCCTGATCACCAAAGAATCATCCACGATAAGAACCTTTATCTTGTTCATTTAGAATTCCGTTGGTAGATGGCCTTGGACATCGAGGTGATCAGTGCGTTTTTTATATTTCCCGATTCAGAGTGTCCCAATAACAAATAACCACCGGGATTCAAAGCCAAAGATAAGTTCTCGACCACTTTGCCCACGGTTTTTTCATCAAAATAAATTAAAACATTACGGCAGAACACAAAATCAAAAGGCTTTTTAAATTCATATTTCTGATCAACCAAATTGAATTGCGAGAATTGCACCATATCTCGAAGAAAATCCTTTACTCGATAAAAAACGTCTCCGTCCCGTATTGTTCGATCAAAATATTTGAAAATAATGTCTCGGCTCAGGCCACCCATTTCGCTTTCTTTGTAATAGCCCAGACCACCTTTTTTTAAAACTTCAGTGTCAATATCCGAGGCCAGTATTTTCACGCGAGCATGGTGTTTCTCTGGTAAGTTTTCACACACGGTGATCGCAATTGTATAGGGCTCTTGCCCCGTGCTGGCCGCCGCACACCAGATACGTGCAGAATATAACTTTTCAAAGTGGGTCTTGATGGCTTTTCCAAACCAGGTAAAATGGGCGGCTTCTCGAAAAAATGAAGTCATGTTGGTCGTCAATGCCGAAATGAACTCTTGGGTTTCAGGAGTCCCTGCACTTTTCAAAAACTTCCAATATTCTTCGAAAGAGTTTTGATTGTAGGCTCTTAAAATTCGCGCCAGTCTATTTTTTACGAGTGCTTCATTTTTGGAATTATAGGGAAGATTCACTCCTGCCAACTTGTAAATATGACCAGCAAACTGTAGATATGTTTCTTGACTGAGATGGAAATCTTCAAAATTAATATTCTTGGCCGCACTCACGCAACAGCCTCGATCGATTCTTTCATAATGTGCCCGGGATCCAAAATTAACACCGTTTTGCCATCACCTAAAATTGCGGCGCCCGAGACGTCTGGAATCTCTTTTCCCATCATAAGACTTTTCACAACCACCTGCGCTTGGCCCAAAACATCATCGACAGGCAACGCCGCAGTCAGATGTCCCGATTCTATAATAACTAACATGACTTCATCAGTATTTGGACTGTACACATCCGGCGCATATTGAGTGTGAGCATAATTCTTTTGCGCCAAGTCTTTTAGTAACGGGTCCAGATCCAAGACCGTATGAAGATGGTCCCTGACTTTGGCGACTTTACCTTTGTTCGGCAGTGGCGTGATCAAATCTTTTTTGACTCTAATGATTTCTTTGATTGTGTAGATAGGCAAAATATATCTTTCGCTTTTGATTTGCACCACGATTCCATCCGTAATTGCCGTGCTTAATGGGATCGTCAATTTAAAGACGGAACCTTGACCTTCTTTAGATTCGATATTGATTTTGCCATTTACTTTTTCAATATTTGATTTAACCACATCCAGGCCCACACCTCGGCCAGACAAGTCACTGATTTTCTCCGCCGTCGAAAAGCCAGGGGCAAAAATCAGCTTGTAAACGTCCTCGTTACTTAAAAGGTCAGGATTGGCCCCCTGGGGAACAATATTTTTCTCGATGGCCTTGGCCAAAACTTTTTCTCGACTGATGCCGCCCCCATCGTCTGAAATTTCAATAATGACATCACCACCCATTTGTTTGGCAGAGACAATGACTTTGGCCGCTTCCGGCTTATTATTTTTTTGGCGGGTTTCTTTTGGCTCGACACCATGATCCATTGCGTTTCTCACCAAATGAACCAATGGATCACCTAAGAGTTCAAAAACAGTCCTTTCCACTTCAGTTTCTTCTCCTCGAAGTTCTAAATTGACTGGTTTATCTAGACTTAAAGAAACATCACGCACGATACGCTGAATTTTTAGAAACAAAGATTTTAAAGGTGTCATGCGAATGCTTAACGTCCGTTCGTAAAGTTCACGCACGGCTTTATCGATTTGATCCACAATCGAAACCAATTCGGCATTGTTTCCACTTTTGACCACTTCATTTTGCACTATTTGATTTTTCAAAACCACAAGCTCGCCGACGGCGTTCAGAACATTATCCACACGTGCGGTGTCCACTTTGATAATTTGATTTATGTTATGAGTCTTGGCACTTAACTTTACATCTTTCTGGACAACTTTTTCTGGTGTTTTTGGTTTTTGCTCCATTAACTCGTTTAAAAGCTCGTAGTTTGTATGATCGGTCATCTCTGCAATCGATACCTCTGTCGTTGCGGCCGCTGTTGTTACTGCTGTTTCTGCCGCGGCGGCTAGTGTTGTTGCTGATGTTAGGGATGCTGTCGTGGGCGCTACGGTTTCCAAAAGTCTATTTTTTTTCTCGACCGCCGTGGGCGCCATCGCGGTCGAATTCAGATTCATCCCCTCGGTGAGCACACTTAAGATTTGAGAAATATGATTTTCTAGCGGCGACACATTCCAAACCGAGTTGTCGTTATCACGCAACATCTGTACACGATTTTTGAATTCGTCACCCGATCGCAACAGGACCGAGATTATCTCGGAGTTAACGAACTCGGGGGCGGCTCGCAAAACGCTGAGCAAGTCTTCCACATGATGGGCAAAATGAGAAAAGTCTTGAAAACCCACGGCCGCCGCGCCGCCTTTGATCGAATGGGCCACTCGAAAAATTTGATTCAAGTGTTCTTTCTTGTTCTCATCATTTTCCAAACCCAGCATATGTTCTTCATAGGTTTCTAACAAAAATGAAATTTCATTTAAAAAATCGGACTGTAGTTCTTCAAAAAACGAATGATTACTGGACATAAAACCTCACTCAACGGAAATCTGCTCTGCTCTACTTTGCACGGCCTTGCTTTACAATGCCGATATCGGATATTATTAAGCGCGTCCGCGTGCTGAAAAATTTTTTTAACCGTTTTCTGGACTCTATCTCTTTTTCTTTCGTTTCATGCTGATACAAACAATGTCGACTCTGTCTGTTTTTAGATGTCAGCATTCAGCATAAAAAACTCATGATTTTTTGATTTAAGTTTTTCCCGGATAAACACGACCTGACATAAATACGACCTGAAATAGAAAATAAGTGGTTCAAAAAGGAGCCGGTATGAATTTAGGTATAGCAAGGCCCGGACAATATCTAACGTTTAAATTGAAAAACGAATTCTACGGAGTGGCGATTGAAAATGTCCGCGAAATCAATCGTGTCGGTGAAATCACCCCGGTTCCAAAAACTCCTCAATTCATCAAAGGGGTGATGAACTTACGTGGCAAAATTATTCCCGTCGTGAATTTGCGAGAACGATTCGGCCTGAATTCGGAAGCTTATACACGTGATACCTGTATTATCGTGATTGATACGCCCCAAAATCAAATCGGCCTGATCGTCGATTCTGTCAAAGAAGTCATGACCCTTGAAGATCGCCATATTGAGGCCTCACCCGCCCTGGCGGGGAATAAAACCACCAATTTTATAGTGGGCCTGGGTAAATACGACGACAAAGTCATTATCCTTGTCGATATCGTTTCGGTATTCACGCCGGAACAAATCGGAAACTGGGACAACGCTCATCGAACTAAAACAGAAGCTGCTTAGCGGCTTTCACAATGTGATCCGCACTTAACCCATGCTTTTGATACAACTCTTCCGCCGTGTATGCACTTTGACCAAACTTTCCTTCTACTGCCAAATGGATCGTTTTGTTTTCAATTTGATTCTCATTAAGGAATGACTGAATCGCTTGTCCTAAACCACCAATTTTTTGATGGTCTTCCACGATAACCATATACCCTTGAGTTTTCTTCAACACACTTGCAAAAAAGTCACGCGCGAATGAATTCATTGGTGATTGATTCACCACCACAGCACCCACCCCATCACTGGCCAAACGCTGAGCCGCCGCCACTGCCGACGAAACCGTTGATCCCGAGGCCAAGAGAACTATATTTTTTGTTTTTAAATTCTCTGATATGATTTGCGACTGTCCCAACGTGTATCCACTGGCACCATATGTTTTAGGAAAATTCTCGCGTCCTAAAAAGAAGATTTTAGAACGTGGAACTTTGTTTTTTGAACACTCGGATGGAAACGATTCAATCGCCTGCTTCACCAGCTCATGAGCCTCTTCACTGCACGACAGATTATAAACATCAACATAAGGAATAGATGCCATCATCGCCAAATAACTGAGTGCCTGATGAGACGCCCCATCGGCCGCATCTTGAAAACCCGTATGCGAAAAAATCCCAATAATCGGAGCTTCCGATAATGCGGCCATCGTCAAAGGCAACGCACCTTTCGTCACTCCAAATTGCGCAAATGTATCCACCACCGGGATGTACCCTAATTTGGAAAGTCCCGCCGCTGCCGAAATCATATTACTTTCGGCCACTCCCACATCAAACGATGCTTCGGGAAATTCTTTACGAAAGTCCGCAACCCCCGTTGAGCCCGGCAAATCGGACGTCACCGATAACACCGGCAAACCCGCTTTACGACAATGAATCATCGCGCTAGAAACACCTTTTTGAATTTTTTCACCCGAGTCTTTTTTTCCACTGGCGATAATTTTGTTTTCCCACGCCACAAGCTCTTCGATCCAAACATCAAACTCTTTTGGGTACGGTTGACCATCATAGATTTCAGATAAAAATGCTGGTAATTCCTTTGGGCTCTTCAATGGAAAACCATGACCACCCGAACTGCTCTCCGCTGTTTTCTTGGTGCCAATTCCTTTTACCGTACGGGCATGAATCGCCATGGGTTTGTTTGGGTTTTGTCTGGCTTTGGTTAAAGCCATGCGAATTGTTTCATAACACGCTTTTAAATCATTACCTTTTTCCAAAGTGAGAACATCCCAGCCTAAAGACTTCAGGGATTCAAATGTGGGGGCCATCGAAAAACTGTCTTTATCAATTCGCCCGCTCAATTTAGTGTTGTTATCACTGATGATTAACACATACGGAGCCAGAATACCCTTGGCCGCCAAGCCAGGAATGCTGGCCATCGCTTCGCGCGCTTCGCCCTCCATGCAGGCTCCATCAGAAATCGCACACACCGTCGTGCGCATGCGTCCTGACAATTTTTCACCCATTGCTAAACCCAGCGTTTGAGGAAATGCGGAACCTAAGGGACCATTGCTTAAGAACACACCTTCAGAAAATAAATGCACTTCCCCGTGGCCGGTCAGCGGTGATGTGATGGAACGAAACAATTTCAAACTATCAATTTTCAAACTGGCTAATTCGTAGTTCGCTTTCAATGCGTACAAACCATTCTCACAATGTCCGGCATCGTTCACGAAATGAAACAAATCCTGCCAATCTTTTTGTGCCATGGCCGCTTCGGAAAACATCAAACCATGAACCGCACTCATCAACTCGGCAAACGCGGCAGGACCACCATAGTGTGAAGCCGCTCCACCCAACACGGCATTCATATCCATCAAAGACACAAGCGCTCGCGTTGCTTTAGGATCAGGTAGCTCGACCTTAGTCCCGTCACTCAGTATGATCTTTTCACTGAATTTAAGATTCTTACTGGGATTTTTGAATAATTTATTACTAATTTTAATGGGTTCCATAATCGAAATCCTTTGTTACCGACCACGCACTATAAATGGACTAAAAAAAAACATTTCTCAAGTAATTTATTGTAATCCTTTGCTTGATCTTACGGACTTTTGTAATAACCTTGTGACACGACTTTAGATCAGGGAGTGTGAGGCAACTTACAAGACCTAAAGCCGGAAAGAAATTTATCAAAAAGATAAACGATACACTCAAACCACCTAAGGAGGGGATTATGAAGAAGTTATTGTTACTTTTAGTTGCAGCTGTGGGATGGCAAACTCAAGCCGCCCAATTCGATCCGTTGCTACAACCGTTCTTAACTCGTTCTCAAGACACTCGAATTATTCGGGTCATCGTCACGTTCAAAGATCAAATGAATGTGAGCCGTGCTATTGCGCCCATTCGTTCGGCACAAGCGCGAACACAAGTTCAGCAGGCATTGATGCAAAATGCAAAAGCCAGCCAAGCTCAGTTCATCCAAGCACTGGGACAATGGACACGAGCGGGAGTGACAAACCAATATTATTCTCTTTGGATTGTTAACGGAATGATCTTGGATCTTCCCGTTAAAGATTTACAACGTTTAGCCTCTCAGCCTTCTGTGAACTATGTTCATGCGAATTCAACAGTGTCTTTGATCTCTCCAATATCCGGACGATTGTTGGCTCCTTCTCAAATGCGCGAAGAGCCTCAATATACGTACGGTCTTCAAAAAATCATGATCCCGCAATTACGTGCAGCCAAACCTGATTTGAATGGCAAAACCGTACGCGTTGCTGTTGTCGATACTGGTATCGATGGCGGACATCCTGATTTGGTAAACAAAATCGCGGCGTTTGGTGACTTCGTCAGCAAACAACCAAAACCCTACGATGACAACGGCCATGGAACACATTGCGCTGGTACAATCGGTGGAAGTGCAACGTCGGGAACAAGCATCGGCGTGGCCCCTGAAGTTCGTTTCATTGGCGCCAAGTTTTTGGATAAAAATGGCAGTGGTTCATTTGCAAATGCCATCTTAGCTATGCAATGGATTGCCGATCCAGATGGTAAACCAGAAACAGATGACGGTGCAATGATCTCTAGCAACTCTTGGGGTGGTGGATCGTCCGCCGCTAATCAAGATCCTAAAGACAATGCTCTTTGCCAGGCTGTTGATTCATGGGTGAAACTGGGCATTGCTCCTATTTTCGCTGCGGGTAATTCTGGGCCAAGTGCTAAATCGATCGGACTACCTGGTGGTTGCCCCAATGCATTGACAGTGGGTGCAAGTGATGCCAACGATCAAATTGCCAGCTTCAGTTCTCGCGGTCCAGCGGTTTGGAAAACAGGTAGTTTTGTTAAGCCAGACATCATCGCTCCCGGAGTAAAAATAAAATCTTCGATTCCCGGTGGAAAGTATGCCGAGTATTCTGGAACGTCCATGGCGACTCCACACGTTGCGGGTGTTGTATCACTGATTTATCAATTACAGCCTAAAATCTCGGCTGATCAATTGATGAACGTTATCAAAACATCGGCTACTAAAGTCGGTAGCGATCCTAACACTTATGGCGCGGGTCGTATCGATGCGTTGAAAGCGGCTCAGACATTGGGTTTACGTATTCGCTAATTTTAAATTTTAATTTAATTAAACTTAAATTTATATTTAATTAAACGGCCCCTTTTTAGGGGCCGTTTTTTATTTCCCATTATTTTTCAATATTAGATTTCAACATCATTTCTCAATATCATTTCTCAACATCAGATTTCAGCGCCAGATTTCAACATTAGGATTCAATATTAGAGTTTGGTGCTGGATTTTGCCCTCAATTTTTGGTTCCGGTTTTGGGCATCAGCGCGCGTCCCGATAAAATCTGATTTACTTTGGGCAAATTTTAAATACACTCCGACAGCATGAGATACTCGAATATTAACTTTCCAAAAACGATTCCTAAGGTCGAGCTTCACCGTCATTTAGATTGCTCATGGAGATACTCAACACTGGTTGAACTCGCTAAAGACCTAAAGCTAATCTCGTCTACGGATGTCCGCGAAGTTGAAGACAAAATGCTGGTCACCCAGCCCATGACGGATTTAAACTCGGTCCTGAAAAAATTCACGAATGCACAAAAGCTTTTACACAGCGAAGCTGTTTTGACCCGTTTGGCTTACGAAACTTTAGAAGATGCTTATAACGATGGTGTTTTAATTATTGAACTGCGCTACTCGTTGAACTTCATTCAACAAGCGTCAGGGTTATCGTACGACAAGATTCATTCCGCACTGCTGGCCGGAATTGATAAGGCGTTAAAAAAATATCCCATAGCCACAGGATTGATTTCGATTTTTCAGCGCGACCAAGACAAAGCGCAATTACAACGGATCTTGGATTTTACGGTGCAAAACAAAAGCGTTTTCATCGGAGCCGACTTAGCTGACAACGAAGCCGCCGCCGAACCGAATAATTTTAAATGGCTCTTTGACCAACTTCACCACGCAGGCATTCCCATTACGATTCATGCGGGTGAAACACCCGATGCTTTGTCTCCTCAACGGGTGAAGGATTCGATCGAGATTTTACACGCCCAACGCATAGGGCATGGGATACAATCCATCCAAAACCCAGATGTGATCAATTTTGTGAAATCTCGTAATGTGCATTTGGAAATCTGTCCCATCAGCAACACACTGACGCAAGCTTTTGCGAACCGAAAAAGTCATCCCTTCCGCGAACTCTATGAAAACGGCGTTTCCGTATCAGTGAATTCCGATGACCCCGGTATATTCAACACCTACCTCAGTGATGATTACCATTATTTAATTCGTGAGTTTAATTTTACGGTCGAAGACTTTCAGAAAATAAACAAAATGGCGTACCAAGCATCTTTTATCGATGAAGCCCTCAAGAAAAAAGTATGGAGCAACCTATGAATAATTTATTTCCCGAAGTTCAAACTTTCAATTCTGGATTTTTGAAAGTTTCTGATTTACACACCATTTATTTTGAAGAATGTGGCAATCCCGACGGACTACCGATTATCTTCCTACATGGCGGCCCGGGCGGCGGCATCTCGCCTGACCACCGACGATTTTACGATCCCACAGTGTATCGCATCGTCTTGTTTGATCAACGCGGTTGCGGAAAAAGCACCCCTTTCGCTGAACTCAATGGGAATACAACTTGGGATTTAGTGGCCGATATCGAAAAAATTCGAACTCACTTGAAGATCGAAAAATGGTTTGTTTTTGGGGGAAGCTGGGGATCAACACTGGCACTGGCTTACGGCATTCGACACCCTCAACAATGCTTAGGTTTTATTTTGAGAGGCATTTTTCTGTGTCGTCCTTGGGAAATTGATTGGTTTTACCAACGAGGAGCTTCACTGCTGTTTCCAGACATGTTTGAAGACTATGAAAATCAAATTCCAGAAAATCAACGCGCGACAATGGTGACAAGCTATTACCAACAATTGACGTCCACAAACAAAAGCTTGCAGTTACAGGCCGCTAAACGTTGGAGTATTTGGGAGGCCTCAACCTCGAAATTGAAACCCGATCAAAATTTTATCGACGAATACGAAGAGCCCGAAAAGGCACTGCCATTTGCCCGCATTGAATGCCATTATTTTATGAACAATGCTTTTTTCCCGACCGATAATTTTTTATTGGAAAACGTAAAAAATATCTCGCATCTGCCCTGCATAATTGTACAGGGACGCTATGATATAGTTTGCCCGGCAAAAAGTGCTTGGGAATTGCACAAAGCATGGTCAGGATCAAAATTAGTGATCGTTCCTGATGCCGGCCACTCGGTCTCCGAGCCAGGCATTCGTCATGAACTGATAAACGCCACCGAAACTTTAAAAAAACAGCGACTATAATCTCCACAACACCATCATGGTCGGCGCCTACGCATAACATTTTCTTATAAGATGATTTATTTTAATCGTCTTGTCGTCATCGGGGCATCTTAGGTAGATACTCTCGCAGGGGTTCAGCATGATGCTGAAAAATACGAGAGGAATACGAGGGGAAAATGAAAAGAGTGTTATTTGCTCTTTTAGGACTATTGTTGCAAGCGTGTGGACCAGCGCCGAACACAGGGACGGCGCTGGAGTCCGTGAAAACTGAGTCTGGCATTATTGGCGGTCGCGAAACCATAGCCACCGACTTTGTCATACAGTACACAGTGGCTTTGTACGATCCTCACGCTAGACAAATTCGTTGTACAGGCACATTGGTCGGCAACAACCTTGTGCTCACGGCCGCCCATTGCCTGGGTCTGAATCCTCAAAGTTTATATGTGCTATTCACTCAAAATCTTGCACTGGCGACACAGGCTTCGGCCCGCCCCGTGATCGGCGCCATTGCCTATCCCACCTGGGGAAACAATCGCGGACTGCCACAAAATACAGGGGACATCGCGCTGATCAAATATCAAGGAGCGACTCCGCCCGGATACAAAGGTGCAAATGTAATAGCCAATACCACCCTGATGCAAAATGGTTCTCCTGTGTTGCTGGCGGGCTTTGGAATCTCGGATGGCGTCAGAAAAAAAGGGTCAGGCGTGCTCAGACAAGTCACGACCAAGATAGCTGATATACGTTATTCCTCTACCGAGATCACAATAGACCAACGCCAAGGCCTGGGCGCATGCAACGGCGACTCGGGAGGCCCCGCGTATGTGCAAATCAATAATATTGTCTATTTCTGGGGAGTCTCTTCAAGAGCGCACTTAGACACAAAGGGAACCTGCACTGGCTTTTCCATTTACACAAGCATTGTGCCCCATTTAAAGTGGCTACAAGACACGGCTCGCTCACTCATCGCAAAGAATCAATTTGTATATCCGAAATTATAAGAGCAGACTCTGGATGAAGACACGACCGTGACGAACATATTTATTTTTTTTCTTTAGCCAGAACCGCCGTGCTGATACTTCGTGCTAGCTCTAAAGAGTTATCAAATATAACTCGATGACCGGCCAACGAAATTAACTCTATTTTCAAATCTGGATTTTCCTTATGCAATCCTCGGGTCAGTTCAACAAACTTTTTGTCTCTTTCTCCGGCGATCCACAAAATCTTTTGGCTATTTTGACGTATCAGCATTCGCTTGTCGGTCTGTTTTGACAGCGACCAATTAATCAACGATTTAGATAAAAGATCACGTCGATATTGAGTGCTGTCACGCTCGGGTTCAAAATCACTTCCTTCAAATACGCTTTGCTCGTTCCATTTTTGAATCACTTCGGACCAATTATGATTTAAGAACAGCTCTGACCAAAATTGATCTCGGGTTTCTCGCTCTTTAATTTGTTCTTCTTCATCTGCCTTCATTCCCGGATGTGTTGACACGCAAATAAGGGTTTCAAATAATTCGGGCTTTTTCTGAAAAATGTGCAATGCCAATCGCCCACCCAAAGAATATCCCACCAAAATTTTTCGAGAATTGCGCGTGTTACTTTCTGCCCAAGAAACAAATTCAGTGGCCATTTTGTCGAAAGAATTTTTTGGACTTAAATTAGGACGATTAAAGTAATCCACCGAATAATACTCGCCATCTACTCCCGAGTTTTCCAAGTCAACTTTGATATTTTCAATGACATCATCCCAATCACTGGGCAAACCCAAAAAGCCGTGAAGAAAAATAAAATCAACTTTTGACATACTTATCCCACTCGTTCCAAAACAGATCTGTTTGTTCTTCGTCTGGATTCACTTCGATAATACGCTGACCCTGGCCACCACTGTTGGCTGTCATCGGGATTTGCTGACTCCAATTTTCATACTTCCATCCCCACATATCTGCCCAACTCTTGAATTCTATTTGATGACGATTGAGAAAAATATTTTTATTAAATATCCGCTTAAAGATCATCCCACCTTTGTTGTTTATTATGATAATATTAATATCTTTGGCGTCCAATTGATTAGAAATCCACAATGAGGGCAGATCGTACATCGCCGTTAAATCACCCACAATGGCCCAATTACCCTCGCCGTCTTGGGCCCAGCCTAAAAAAGTTGAAAGCTGACCATCAATTCCATTAGCACCGCGATTACCGACAATATTTTTTGGTATTTCAACCTCGTCCGCCGCCAAATCCCACATGCGTACCGGTAAACTGTTGCCTAAATACACCCGCTGATTTTTCATCAACTTGGAAAGTTGATGAATCAGGCTCGGCTCTGATTGGGGATACTTCTGGAATAAATTCAATAATTCGTAACGATTTTTTTTATCTTTATTCTGATATTCAATAGGATTGATGTTGATCGGATTCACATAGACGCGACTTAAATCATCAATATCTGTATAGTGAGTGATTTCCCGACTGATACCCGTAAAGTGATTAAACCCGATAGATAAAACAGGTAAATCTTTTCGCTTATCTTCCAAGTCCCGCCACGTACGACACGTAGGCACCCCGCCAATTCGTAAAATAGCGGTGCAAATTTTGTTATCCAGCAAATGGTTCACCATCATTTCGCCTGATTGAATCATTAAGTCTTTCAGCTCGGGATGGTTTTTTATCCCCGATATACCTTCTGCATAAATTGGCGCCTTCAACATTTTTAAAAAGATAAGCACTGAAGATTTTGATTTTTCAGGCAGAGTACTTAGAATGACAATTGGCCGATATTCAGAGCAGAATTTTTGAATCTCATCGACCATATTCAAAGGGAACGTCTCTGGAAACTTCACTCGTTCTTCTGAAATGGGCGCGCTCAATTGCAAAGCCTCTTGATCAATCAAGGGCTCCGTAAAGCAAATATTTACATGAATGGGTTTCCGCCAGCTCAGCCCGCGCAAAGAAAAATGTGTATTCTCGGCATCCAAATCAAAACAAGCTTCGATGTAGTATGAAAACAATCCAACCTGTTCTATTGTTTGCGGAGCACCTGTGCCGCGATAGGATTTGGGGCGATCCGCTGAGATTATCACCAACGGCAAGCTGGAATACGTCGCTTCCACCGCGGCCGGCAAGATTTCAGCAACCGCCGTCCCACTAGTTGTAACCACCGCAACCGGCTTGCGAGTGGAGGCAATGCGACCTAAAGCAAAAAAAGCAGCACTTCGTTCTTCAAAAAAATGATAGGTCTTAATAAATGGATTTTTATAAAACGTTTCGATCAGTGGAGAGTTACGAGCCCCGGCACAAATACAAAATTCTCTCACACCGGTTTTAAGCAGCAAGTTGATGACCTCTGCCGACAATTTCATATTGTTCATTTATTATTCCTGAAAAAATATTCTTTTCACAGAATCGATCTTTTTAAGGATTTCTGCAAATTCTTTTTCCATAACACTCTCTTGTACAACCCCACAACCTGCAAAAATCTGGATATCTTGGCCTTGCCAGTCCCATTTACGTATGGACACCAACATGAGTGTACTCTGCGTTGTTTCGATCCCCCACGGCGCTCCGAAAAATCCACGGCGGTCTTGAAGGGGATACTGACTGAACTCTTGAAAATAGTTATTTCTTGGGTAAATTCCCAGGGCCGGCGTCGGGTGGAGCCGATGAATTAAATCTTCTACCGAAAAAGCGTTCAACAGCTGCGCATAAATTGGTGTTTCCAAGTGATTCAACAAAGGAAACTCTATCACGCCCGTGGCACCCACACGAACATGGGCCATCGGGGATAACCGCTCGACGATATCATTCACCACGATTTGATGCTCTTTACGTTCTTTAGGATCATGAAGGAAATGGGCAATGGGTACCTCTTTTGCCGAGGTCCCCGCCAAAGCCATGGTCTCCAGCGCGGATGATTTTTTTTGAAATAAAATTTCCGGCGTCGCCCCCATAAATCCTGTTTCTTGCTCCCATTCGCCATAGGGAAATAAACGATCAGGAAGCTTTGCCAATTGACGTAGCCAGTATCTTTTATTCTGTAAAGAAACGGTTTGATTGGCCGTACCTATTTGTAAGGCAATAGGAACAACCTTTTGAATCTTCCCGGCGTGCAATGCCTCTTGAGCTAAATCAAAGGCTTTGGCAAAAAGACTTTGATCAACTGGCGTCCATTCAATGATAAATTTTTCTCGATCGACTGCCTCGGCTTCATCCAATAGATCCAATACTCGATGCAACTGACGGGCTGTCATATCCCATTGATTTTTATAGTTTTTCTTTGAAATAACCGAGCTTAGAAAGTCAGTTTTCAATGTGCTCGCGCCACCCTCAGAGGCCACCTCTTCAGGGTCTGAAAGAAAGGTCCAAACTCCGTGCTTTCGAAGAAAGGCTCCTTGTTTTAAAAAGTTTGTAAAACGATTTATTTCTATGCTAGATTGCCTTTTCACAAGATTTTAACTTAATACAATTATCTCAAATGGGATGATGCTAAACTCGAAGAATTATGTCACCAGAAAAACATGTTATTGAAATTCAAACGGGTACTAAAAAAATCAAAGTCGGCGACGGTTCGTTCACCGTTATCGCTGGCCCTTGTTCAATTGAAAGCTATCAACAGTTTTTCTCGACGGCAAAAGTCGTCGCCGAGCAAGGTGCGTCTTTGTTACGCGGCGGTGTTTGGAAGCTAAGAACATCCTCTAAAACATTTCAAGGTTTAGGCGGTGAGGCTTTCGATATCGTTCGCAAAGTCACGCATGAGATGAACATGGGAATTACAATTGAAGTGACAGATCCACGACAAATTGAAGAACTGCATCCGATGGTCTCTATGTTTCAAGTTGGCTCGCGCAACATGCATAACTATGCCCTATTGAAAGAACTCGCAAAGCAAGACAAGCCGGTCCTGTTGAAGCGTGGTTTCGCAGCGCTGGTCAGCGAATGGTTAAGCGCTGCTGAGTACATCAACCAAACGGGAGCTCCGAAAGTTATCTTGTGTGAGCGTGGCATTCGAACGTTTGAAACTTCGACTCGAAACACCTTAGATTTAAATTCTGCTATCTACGCAAAGAAAAATACGCCCTACCCAGTGATCGTCGACCCCTCTCACGGTGTTGGCATCAGCCAATTGGTTCCCGATTTAGCTCTGGCGGCAACCGCTTTGGGTATTGATGGCTTGATTATGGAAGTTCACCCTAATCCCAAAGAAGCACTTTCTGATGGAATGCAGGCACTGACTTTTGAAAATTACGATCATCTTATGACAAAAGTAGACAAAGTTCTAACGGCGCTTGATCGCTCGATTCAGAGACTTTAATGACAACGCATTCGGTAGATCCACAAAAAATTAAATCGATGTTTTCTAAGGTCGCGTCCGGTTATGACAAGGCTAATGATATCTTGTCCGCGGGTATTCATCATTTATGGCGGAAAAAACTGGTTAAACTGAGTGCCGCAAAATCTGGCGATTCTGTTTTAGATTGTGCCACTGGGACTGGCGATTTAGCGATTGAGTTTAAAAAAGCGGTGGGATTGCACGGCCAAGTTATTGGTACAGATTTTTGCAAAGAGATGCTCGACTTTGCTCCAGCTAAGGCCAAGAAACAAGATTTGAACATTAAATTTGAACTCGCCGACGTGACCGCTTTGACTTATACAAGTAATTCATTTGATATCACCAGTATTTCGTTTGGTATACGTAACGTGGCCGATCCCGCCAAGGGTATTTCCGAGCTGGCTCGTGTAACTAAACCGGGTGGCAAAGTCTGCGTTTTAGAGTTCGGTCAGATCGCCAATCCCGCTCTGAACAAGGCCTACCAGTTTTATTCCACGAAAATTTTGCCTAAAATTGGCGGTACCATTACTGGCGAAACGGATGCGTACGAATATTTGCAAAATTCTTCAGCGCAGTTTCCTTGCCGTGATGAATTTGTTAGCCTGATGAATCAAGCCGCACCTTTTTCTTCGATCGAGTGCGTTCCGGTAAGCTTTGGTATTGCGTACATCTACATTGGCACTAAAAGCAGACTCGAATAGGCTCTAAGTCGTGAACTCACTGAGTTCAATAAAAATTCACTTAGTAACCGTTTACATTCCTATTAAAATTTAAACAGCTGTCTTCGGAAGCTAATTTATTATTTTACAAGGAATTCCATGAAACAAAAAACCATTCACCTGTTAGCCTTATTATTTTTTGTTTGCCAATCCGCAATGGCGCAAGAGAAAAAAACAACTCCCTCCGAGCCAGCAAAAAAAGATACCGCCCGAACCGAAAGTAAAAAAACTGAAACTTTGGAGCTCGAACCTGAAAATGTGGAGAATCAATTTTTAAACGCGCTTGATTACCCCGAATTGCAAGTCGTACCCAAAGCCAGTGAGCGTTTGCAAATGGACGGGACGATCGAGCACAACAATGGCTACATGATGTTTTGGCCATTCCTGGCAGCTTCGGGAACAACGATGGTTGCCGCCCTCATGCACAAAGGCAGATTTAAACCTTCAGCGGAAAACGATGAAGCATTCAGAAAATACGCCGATTTCAAGGTCAACGCGGCCGCCGGCCTTTCCGCCGCTTGGTTTGCGGCCACGTATTTTATTTCCGCAAGCGAGCCTTACAATTCGGCTTTGTCCAAAATCAATCAAATAAAAGGCAAAGATAAAAAATCGCTGCTGTTGAAAGAACGTCTAGCCGAAGAAGCGATGCAAAAGCCTGCGGAGTTGATGAAGATGCTGGCCTATATTTCTACCGCCACTAATTTTATCGCCGCGGCAGGATTAATTGATGTGGTAAATGAAGATTACAACCTGTACGCCGGGGTCGCGATATTGACTTCGTTTTTGCCAATCATTTTCAAAAGTCGCTATGTGGAGAACTATGATAAGCATCTTGAGTACAAACGAAAGATCTATGCACCCGTGGTTTATACAGATTTTTATAAACCCAATGTTTATGCCGAGTGGTCTCCACGCCTAGTCGTGCAATGGAACTTCTAAAAATGAAAAAAATCTGGTTAGTCATTCTATTCACTGTCTGGGGAAACGCTGCCTTGAGCGCGCCTGATGACGGCTTACTGTACGACAAGCTCACCGATCCGCGCTTTTGCGACACCGCCGACGAGTTTAGAAATTCCTATTTATTTTTGATCAAACAATCGGACCTTGGCTTTACCGAACCACAAGCCGTCAAGGGGGCAATTAAAATCGCAAAAAATTGCACGGGCGCATTTGATCGCTTTTCACAAGTCTTCCGCGTGCTGCAAAAATCAGGTGTGGACATCAAGAAAACATTTGATGTGGCGCTAGAGTATTCTTCTTTTGATTCTGAACGCGCACGAAATTTTTACGTTCTGTTTCAAAGATTGTTTTTAGAAAACTATTTAGACATTGATTTCACCACAGCGTATCGCATCTCTCACGAGCTTTCCAAAGACTACAAGGGTGATCCCGCAAAGCTGCGCGATGACTTTGTAAAGATCGTGAAATACTGCACAGACGACAAAGAATTTGGTCTGGGAAAAAAACTGTGCATGGAACTGGCACTGAAACTGACAAAATACACGGAACTATATCCCAAAGGTTTATACCAAGATTTTCAAAGTTTTATGACCTACATCCAAACGAACAAACGGCTTGGGTTCAGTTTGAAAGAGGCTCTCAATTTGGCAGTTCGGGTTCTTTCCAAAGGCCCCAAGGCCCCTCGAAATTTTAAAAAAACCATCGATTTTGCGTTGGACAAGGGTGATAAACTTAACTTACCCGAACTGCAAGCATTTCAGCTGGCCTTGATCATATCCGACCATTCATTTGACCCCACAAAAAAAGCACCCGAACCGGAAAAACCTGTCATCGCGACTGTCGATGAAAAAAAAGATGAAAAAAATCTTAAATAGCTTTGTCATTACCACTCTATTTCTGTCCGGAGTACCCTGCTGGGGACAAAGCAAGCCGTCCCAAAAACTCTCATCGGTGGAATTGCAATGGGAAGACTCGCCCGGTGCCTTCATGTACGAAGTAGAAATCTATAATTCCAAAAGTAAACTGTTGAAATCTTTCGTCTCGAAATCCAGTTTATTTAAGTTCAAGTCGACCTCTGGAAAAATTAAAATTCGTGGTCGTGTGCTTGATGCCTACGGAAAGAAAGGCTTATGGAGTTCATTGATTGAAACCGAAGTTCCGCCCGACGATCTGAAATTCCCCGATGCACAAGAAAACCCCCCGCCTATTCAAGCAAGTACACATAGCAAAACACTGAAAGGAAAAGTAAACCTCAATTGGCCAGAAGGAGTTCAAGCCCGACGTTATTTTGTTAAAATTTACGACGCTAACAACAGCGTGATTAAAGAAAAGGAAACCCGTAACCTAGCAGAAAACTTTGAACTGGATCCAGGTACATATAGATATTCAGTGACTCCTATTGGAAACGACAAAGTCCTTGGGAAAGAGACCTTCGCCCCACAACGTGTTCAAATCGGCGCCGCCCAATTACCTTTGGCAAAATTTGAAGTCATACAAACGCAGAACAGATTGCAAATAAAAATGCCCAGAAAATCCGATGTCGAAATTTTTGGCGAATTAGAATACGCTTATCATCTTTCAGAAACCTGGACACCGGTATTTAAATACGACCCTTTCACCGAACCGTTCTGGACTCCAGAAGGCAGCCTAAAGCCCGGGCGTTATCGCGTGGGCTTTTGGCTCCATAAAGCAGGATGGGAGGATTCAGTCAAATTCAATCATGAATTCGTGATCAAGCCGACGGAAAAAGAAATCATCGACACCGAGACCATAACCGTTGAAAAATAATCTCTCGTTACTGGTTAATTGTTTCAATCGCTAATCCACCCTGAGCATCAATAACGACGCTGACATTTTTCAATGTCTTATTTTCTTGGCTATTTTGCTTCAACAACATTGGCAAATTCACGGGCCGCCCGGACAAATTTTTAATTCTCACCGTGCCAACAAGCTTCATTCCTGGAAGCAAAACCGTACCACTGACCGTCTTGTCTTCTTTTACGAAACCATCAATCGTCAGTTCATCAAGTTCTAAAATTTTTGTGTCCTTAAAAGCGTTTAAGGTATTGGCGGCTTCTTTATAGAATTCGTCGGCCAAAGTCACTTTCGGAATAGACCCGGGTCGCTGATCGATGATTTTAAATGCTTGCCCATCAACTATAAATCGATCGGAATAGAACTGCATAAAAAAATCAAAAGCTGTCTTAATAGGAGCAAAGTATTCTGTGCGATGATCTTTTTCGATATTTAAAAAATGCACCAACGGTTCCCCGTCAAAATTTTCCCTGTACAATCGATCGAGTTTTAGCACGACCGAACCCATGGCCCCTTCTAGCTGCACAAAACTTTTTTTGATGCCGTCCACACCGACCTGAGTTTTCGTATTGGTAATCAAATCCGGGGCAACACGCTCTAAAAGTTTATCGTTACCGCCTACTTTACCAGCCAATTTCAAAAGTTTCGGCTGTAGGGCATTATAATTTACCAAAACCATATTGGTATTAAACATTGCTTTATTGTCCGTTGGGCGCAGACCAAGTTTAAAAAATAAGTCTGTTTGTTCTGGAAAACCATTTTTAGCCGCCGTTTCAGCCTGTGCTTTTTCTACGATTGTGACATACTCTTGGCCTTTGGAATTAAAGCCAATAGCAATTTGTCCACCTTGCTTATCCAAATTCGTTTTTTCGGTCGTCACCATGACCAGTGGCAAGTTCTCCTTAGCCATCCAACCAATAATGTCCTGACTGGGCGTACTCATTAAATCTTCACCATTACCAATAATCCCAATCAGTTTTTCGCCATTTTTTGTTTGAGGAAGTTTACGTCTTAAAGTGGCATCAATAGCCTCGATCGCAAACAGACCGTGTCCGGCCGGAGCCGATCGCTCGCGTGTCAAATACCCAGCACTATCAATGGTTGGAATGTGAAATTGGACCGTAGGTCCCGAGCGAACATCCCCTTTTACGTTCGCGACTTCTGCCAATGTTTTTCCGCCCAGGACAGAGCTAGGTTTAGACCAAGTGGCGGCAATACTGGATTGAGTTTCATTACTAACGACATCATGAAAAATCACTTGCCGATATTTTTCAGATTGCGCCAACAACTGAAGAATTTGAAGTTCCGCAATATTCAAAATATGTGACTGGCCATCGATAATAACTTCGGCATGAAGATCTGTACCTTTTGAACCAATTTTAATACTGCCGGACTTGCCCAACTTTTGGTAAATGTCTTTAAGAAACTCGACGCGCACAATCCCCGAGCCCGTCCCAGCCATAAGCTTTTTAACCCAAAATTTTACGTCCGTCGTCACACTTTCATATTCTGATTTGCGACTCATAATTTTGGAATAATTTGTCACCGGCACCGAGCGCATCAAATCAGAACTGGCGATGGCCGTGGGAACGACCATCGATGTTTTCCCCAATGCCTCAGCTAAATTATGGCGATCGGCGATCACCAGGACAGAATTAGTCTGCGTCGATTTTTTAGATTCTCCGTAGGCCTTCATCAAAACTTGTAAATATTTAAAATTGATTTCATCCAGACCAAGAGACTCTTGCACTTTGGCCAACAGCTCTGGACGTGCCGTGCCCGTCGGCAAAGTCAAAATCTCGGTAGCCAATTTTAGTTTGTCGTTACCATAGAAATATTTGCACTCAATAGAACTGGCTAAACTGAATTGAAAAACAAAAAGCAAAGGAACTGTAAAACGTACCGCAGAAATCATGTCTCACCTCGTTAGCGTGGCAGACATCATAATACAAATTTGAATTTTTTGCACCTGTCATCGTTTTGAACAAAGAGGACGAAAATTGTTACAGCGAAAACTCTTCATCTTGTTCTATTTGACTTAGGACCCAATCAAACTGACCAAGCGTCACCTTCGTGCCGCAGAACTCGCACTGACCACTCATTTCAATTTTAAGCTGGGCCCCACACGAAGGACATAAATGAAAATCCATCGTCTTGGCTTTTTTCTGATTTGTTTTAATTCCTTTAACGAACGTCCAATATTCGGAAAAACTCACAGGAAGTTTTTTATTACCACGGATGATCTGTCCGTGTTGATCAACGGTGTAATCCACCATGCTGGCAAAAACCCGGAACGTAAAGCTCATATAAAACTTATCTTGAAACAAGCTCACGGGTTCAAGCCCTGTTATCATGGGGTTTTCAATATGATTTGTTTGGCCGTTACGCTTGAAATCCTCGATCCAAAAAAGATGAGACTGAAATAAAGTGTCCGTCTCAAAAGGTCGCGCCAGATCCCACTTCTTTTCTGACCAAGCTTTTTGCAATTCAAAAAATATTTTTTCTGCACGCGTTTTCAAATGGTCATAGTCCTTGTCTCCGGACAGCTGACTCGCAATTTGATTTTGAACCATGGGATCACGAATTGTTGGTAATTGTGTGCCATAGTCTACCAAGTTTGTAGAGGTCAAGCTATGACTGATCGATGTCGTTTTTTCACTGAGTGGCTCTTTCGCGGACACGATACTGAAGACATACCAGTTAAATCGACCATTTTGATTTGATTGATTGCAACTTCGACAAACACCTGAAATCGTCTCGGTAATAGGAGCTCCACAATTAGGACACGAATTTACTGACATATCCTCGGGCGTCTTAGATAATGTCTTAAGTGATTTTTTAAGCTTCCAGGTTTCCAATAATTTATATCGGGTTCGCTGATTACTATCAGAGATCTCGGTATAGTTCGCACTAAAACCCACTTCGATAATCATTTCGTCTGCTGCCAAATTAAGAGACGCACGATGGATCGTGCAGTTACCAACAACCACGCCGTCAACATTTTTTAAATTACTATTTTTTCCCAGGTACTTGGGGTCAAAAAACGCGGATAAAGCATACAGTTTATTGCGTCCACGATATTCATGATAGGTATGATATAACGAAAAAATAAAATCTTTAAAAATAGGAAATGAAAAATTGGGATCTTGTTCGACAATTTTACCGACATAGTCCCGAGTCCGATTCACCACCACCGGACGATAGGCTTGAGTTCCATACGAGGAATAATATTCCTCGTAATGATTATTTCTACGAAAGTAAAAATACGCAACCACTGCCAAGATCAGCAGTAAGGGAATTCCAACCTTAGGATACCGGAAACAAATCCTTAAAATCCAATACAGCAATTCAATCAAGGCCCCGCCATCACCGCTGCCGCCACCATGGCTTTGATACCCACCCCCCGAGCCGCGAGAACCACCACCGTAGGAATCGCCTCCGCCGATGCGTGCGTCCGCCTGTAGAAAAACCAGTGAAACAAAAAACCACCAAACATAGGGGGAATAAAAAAATCGCCTCACTCTAACTCTCCGCTCACGGCATGAACAATTTCATTTTCATCGTCCTCGTTAGGCCATTGGTTACGCCAGTATACCCCAAATGTTCGAATCATCGAGCCGACCGATTCGCTGAGATTCTTGCCATTAAATGCGCTTCTAAACTGTTCAGTATAATCGGCGATTTCTTTTTCAGAAATTTTTTCTTTTACGCCTTTATCACAAAATAAAACACACATGTTTTCAAAGTGAGAATAAACAATCAAAAGGCCGGAACGTCGGCGCGTATTAAAAATGCCCAGGTCAAAAAACTCCCGGGCCGCCAATTCCCTGAGTTTTCTGTTTTTAAATTTTGCCGGAACCAGGTACTTTAGCAATTCCAAACGCATCAAAAACAAGTAACTAAGCCCGATAATTAAAAAAGACTCGATCACCAGAGACAGAAAAACAAATGAGTCATCCAGCATGACGGTCACTACCCAAAACGTCTGAACTAAAAACAATGTATAAAACCAAAAAAAATCAAAATAAGACGCACTCGATCGTTTGACTAAAACGACCAATTCAACCTGAGTTTTAGCTTCGAATTCTTCCACACAACGGGCGATAATTTGTTTAGGGCTCATATTCATATTCTAAACTTATCAGTTTGTGACCACAACCAATGATCCATCAAAACAAACGACGCCATGGCTTCCAGCACCGGAATCGCTCGGGGAACGATGCATGGATCATGACGCCCTTTCTTTGCAACGTCCAGAATTGATGAGGTCGGTTTAAAATAAACTCGAAATCGGATGACATCACCCGTGGAAATTCCACCTTGAATTCCCCCATACTGAGTGACCTTCGTTGTTGCATGAAATTCTGTGCCCGCCACACATAGACTGGGAATACCTTCGCCAAAATCGACCCCCAATGTGGCCCCTAGACTCATGGCCGCCGTGGCTAGATCGGATTTCAATTTATGAAACACCGGCTGCCCAAGTGAGGACAAAGGACTGCGAATTTCTATTTCTGCAATACCGCCATAAGACTCACCATTCGTTTTTGCATTCTGCAGTTTTTCCGCAATGAACTGACTGTCTTGGATTGGAAACCGAGCAGGAAATTGATCTATTTCCGCCCGTGACGACGTTCGCGCTAGATCCATATCACAAGGCCACTCGCCAATTTGACTAACCCAACCCACCACCTGCATTTGGGGCGCTATTTTGTTCAGGGCTTGCTCACAAATGGCTCCCGCAATGACACGTGATAAAGTTTCACGCCCTGACGATCGACCGCCACCGCGATGATCAATATGACCAAACTTATTTTTCCAAGCCTGCTCGGCATGACCATGCCGAGGCTGGTTTTTTATATTTTCATAATCACCGCTGCGCGCATTTTGATTATAAACGAAACCACATATCGGCGTTCCTAATGTTTTTCCTTCAAAAATACCACTGACAATTTCCAGTTGATCTGGTTCTGCCCGTTGAGATACCCACGCGGACGTACCCGGTTTACGCCGATCTAAAAATTTTTGTAGTGCAGAAAAATCAATCGGTAATCCGGCGGGAACACCGTCTATTAATACACCAATTGCACGCCCATGACTTTCACCAAAGGTGTGCATAACCAGCCGACTTCCAAAACTATTTGCGCTCATCAAATTGACTCCAAAAAATTTGCTGCCCGCGACCTTGTTCCTTAAACATCTCTAAACCTGAAAAATAGGTTAATCTATTTTGCTTAGCGAGTTCTAAACCCATCGAGCTTTCAACATAGCCTAAATCGAAAACGACACCAATAGAACAGTTTTTTGGAGTTTGAGTCAGCAAACTGCGTGGCGCAGCCCAAATTAATATATCAATGTTTTTAAGCGATGCAGGCAACTGGCCATTTCGCGACGCCACCAAATGAACGTGTGGAATTTCGCCTTTTACCGCCGCCACGACGCCACCGCCCCCCCAAAGCACAATGGTCAATTTTTCCAGATTTCTTTTAAAAACGTCGGTCGCAATTTGTTCTAGAGTTTTCTTCAGACCTAATGAATCCGTATTAGTTACTTCCACCGCATGTTGATTGCCGAACCAAATCGTATTCACCGATTTAATTTTACCGGCGTCCCCCAATCGCTTCTTATATTTCCGATAGGTTGCTTCTTTAAACGGAGAGGTTACGGACGCATACCGAAGACCAAGCTCCTCCAGAAACTCCATGGCCTCATCAAAATCCTTTTCTTCTATTCTAATTTTGAAATAGGGCATGGTTCGCTTTTTCATATACTCATAATGGAAGACAGGTGAATAACTGTGATAAATGGGATTGCCGATGACCGCCGCAAATTCATCAAAATTTTCATTGTACAGTCCGACATCCAAAAGAGTCGGTTGATCTTTGATCGATGAAAACCCGTCGCTGACAAAGTTCAACACTTGCTTTGAAAGCATAAATTGACGAAACCATTGCCAATCACCAGCACGACTGTCTTCCGGACTACGTGGAAAAATCAATCGCCCCGAGGGATTTTTCAAAAACCAACTATACAGCAGTTTAAGTTCTTTAAAAGATTTCACAACGGGCGAACACTTAACCATCGCTTTTGTTTTGTTTTTTACTAAAGCATCCAGTGTTTTAATGTTGTCTACGGTGGATTCAATATGACAAGACAAGATCAACTTTTTACGGATCGACGTCGAAAAATCTTTTAGAAATATATCTAAAATCTGTGTCAGTTCAGCGTCAATATCAATGGCATAAAATATCGGAAACAAATCTCGAAGGTCTTGCAAATCATGTAGATTATCTTTCCGAAAAGACAACAAAAGCTTGGATTTATTTTTAAAAATCTCAACTAGTCTGATAATTTCCTTGGCTGAAAAAAAATCTGTACGTAACTCAAGAGTCTCGTAGGCCATGCAGGAACTAACATTGCGGGAATTCAGCGTAAGAACCCCTTTTCTCTTTTTAGTCGTTCTGAAAAGAAACTCCTTAAAAAGATTTTTTTCCTGAATTAAAATTCCTTTCTTAGACAACAATTTCTTATCAATCGTGACCAAGCCTTCTGGCATATCATATATGAAATCGGCCTTTTCAAAATATTTTCTATTTCTCTTTTCAAAACGAGATAAATAATCGTCGAGGGGACTCAGACGGGGATCTAACTGAGGACGGTCTAAAAAAATACGCCCGTCAACATCGGTGACCCGACGAACCCAGACGCAAACGGCATCTTCTGGTAAAGTCTCCAGGTTAAAGCCCGCACCCAGTGATATAACCACATTTTTTTGATTTAAAATCTCGTTCGCCATCTCGATTTCTTTAGTGCGAAAATACTCTTCACCAAAAGTTTCGAAAATTTTATAAATAGGTTTGGAAAGCTTCTCTGCAATTTTTGTATCCAAATCAAAATATTGAAACTGAGGAAAATACAGACGAAGCCGTTCTAACAGCTGCGTTTTTCCCACCCCACGATGGCCAATCAAAACAATTTTGGCACCTATGCTAATCATGCTGTAAACCTAGAATAGTCCAAAACTGCGGAAAGCTTTTCTTCACAACATCTATGTCCGTCAATGTTACTCGAAATCCACCAAAAGCAAATACGGCAGCTGCAAATGCCATTCGATGGTCATGAGCAGGATCAAAAACAAAACTTTTTTTCTGGGGACATGCTTGCCCATGCACAATCATACCATCTGACAACGGCCAAGCGGCAATTCCCGCCAGGGTCAACAACTCGTATGTTTTTAAAATACGGTTAGACTCTTTACTTACCAAATGAGGAGCACCAAATATTTTATGTTCTCCGGGGCAAAAACTTAGCCAAGCGCACAGCACGGGAAACAAATCAGGACAATTTTTGATGTCTATCTGTACAGGCCGTACATGTGTTTGTTTCGATAAACTGAATTCCTCATTGTGAAGTGTAAATTCAATGCCTTCAGACCTGAAAAAATCTAAAAAAGCAAAATCTGGTTGTCCCAGCTGATTGACAAGCGGATTTATTTTCAGCTTTCCATACAACAACGCAAAACAAGCCAACGTGAAAACTGAACTGGCATCAACTTCTGATTTCAGTCGGGGCATCGAAAGTTTTTGTCCGGACTCAATCACCCTCTGCCTAGGATGCTCGTGCAACTGCATTCCGGCATTTCTACATACCCTTTCGGTCAGCTCCAAAAATGACGCCGAGGCCAGTTCTCCTTCCAGAAATACCGTCAGTGAATGATGTAAATCCCAAGAATTTAAAATAATAGCCGAAGCAAATTGGCTGCTGACATCGGACTTCACCCTAACCTCGCGAACTCCTTGCCAACCCTGAACATGCACTTTGATTCGCTGATCATCCAAAGGGGTTATCGTCGTACCCAATTGCTCTAAAGTTTTATACAGATCTTCGTGCGGTCGTTTCAAAAGAGCCGGATGCGCGCGCACAACATAAGCCCCCGGTCTGCGACTTAACCGCGCCAGAAAAAACCGCAGCGAAGTTCCCCCCGCTCCCAAATCAAAATTTGTTTTATTCTCTTCCAAATTCTGTAAAGCTTGGCGCAAATAAACAACATCCTCTGCCTGCGAATGAAAATGAACCTCAGCGGAGGGAAAATAGGATTGTACAATCAACAAGCGATTAACAATGGATTTAGAATCATCCAAAGATCCTGAAAAATCGAATCGTTCGCTTTTAAACTTCAACAAACGCGAAGCCACGACTTTGCCCAATCAGCTTTGCCTGTCGCTGGTATTCAGCGCAGATGTCTTCTACCGTAACAGATTCAATTTTTAACTTTCCGGGTTTATAAGGAAATATATACCGAACATGCTGATTTTCTTTTTTCTTGTCGGCGGCTAATGACGATTTTAAAACCTGAGACGAAATGGAAAACAAACTTTCATGATAAAAAAGCCCCAGCACTCCCCGAACTATTTCCGACGAGAAAAAAGTCTGAAGATCTTTATTCACTGGATAACCCAAGTTTGCCGCCCATAAAAAATCAAAATACATTCCCAGTATGACCGTAATTCCGTGGTGAATACCCAGCTGCGCTTCCCACACGTGAGCCATGGTATGTCCAAAATTTAAAAGATAACGAATACCCTTCGTCTCAAACGGATCTTTTTTGACGATGTGGTATTTAGCTTCAATGGCTTGTGGTAAATAAGAAAACAAGTCTAAACTAGACAGCTTTTCTTTACAAATGCGTTTATAAAAACCGGGCGAATTTAAATAAGCGATTTTAATCAATTCACCAAAACCTTCGACCGTTCGATCCGGTGGCTGCTGATCCAAAAGCTCGCGAACAAGAATAACCTTTTCTGCAGTGTACACTGTGCCAATCTGGTTTTTAATTTTTCTAAAATTAATTCCGTTTTTACCTCCATGTGTACTGTCGATAGCCGACAGCCATGTCGAAGGTACCATAATCAAAGAAAGACCCCGCTTCACTATATGAGCCAGGAAACCACCAAAATCACCCAGTGTTCCACCACCCACCACGACCACTTTAGTTTTCTTGCTCAACTCAAATTTTCTGCTATTGAAAATTCTGTTCAGAGTATTCGTGAGCACCGGTAAAGATTTTGTCGATTCGGATCCCTTTAGATAAATCACCAGCGAATTTAAATTTTTAAAAGACGCGATGTTTTTCTTTAGTTTTTGATCGACCAAAATAATGTTTGGTTCCGCCATGAAGGCTGCCAAAACGTGCAACGACTCTTCAAATACCACCTCGGTCTGCTGATGAATGGTCTGCGCGTAGACTTTACTTCTTTTCTTCACTTTGGAATTCTTGCTTTGCTTTCTTAAATGATTCTTTCAACGTCCCCATGCTTTCCTGGAAACCCGCCTTAATTTGATCCCAAGCTTTGCCGCTGGAGTTTTGCAGGCTTTTAAACTCAACTTTAAGTTCAGATTTTCGCTTTTCTAAAAATTCAATTTGATCGTTAATTTGTTTTTTTGATTCATCCGTCGCCGTGGCTTTGGCTTTTTTCGCTTTGCTTTTAATATCCGCAATTTCCTGATCTAACGCTTTAAGCTGGTCTTTAAACTCTTTTTGAATTTTTTCTTTTTGCTCTTTCGAGAACTCAGAAACGTCTTCAACCGTTTTGTCGACCTTTTTACCAATTTTCTCGCCGGCACCTTCGTTGGCCAAAGCAAACGACGATGCGCAGATAGAGGCACAGATAACTATGAAAAGAAACACTTTAGACATTGATCCCCCTTAAATTCTTAAAAGAGATCATAAAACAGAATAACGACTTGGTCTACCGAGCAATTCGGCGCAAACCGCCAAATTCCTTTTGAATATCATCCAAATTCGCTTTATTGCTCGCACGCAAATCCCCCGTATACAATTTCCAAGTCACGAATTTGAATTTTTTCTCGATATCATCATTTGTTCCCAAAATAGGTGCATTCAATTGTTTCACAAATTCGAGGCTGATGACTTGGGCCGATAATGCTTCGATAAATAATTTTTTATGTATCTCACTAATCGCTTTATCTGAAGATTTTATCTTTGATAGCGCCGGGTTATGTCCGCCCTTTATCGATAATAAAAAGTAAGACTTTTTCTGAGGAACATATTTCAAATGGTTCAAGGCGCCTTCGGCGATCGTCGCCCCATCATGAGAACCTTGAAAGTAATATACGGGCGTATTGATAGGATATTTGCGCTCGTCATAGATATCTTCCATCTGGCGAGTGATTCCTTGCTCTTCACAATCCGCCGCCCATTTTTTTTTCAGCCTGGTCTCCTCTTCATAAAAACCACGCGTACGAGAATAATTGAGATCAAATTTATCTTTAGAAAAACCACCCAGTTCTTTGCAGTAAAATCGAATCAATACGTTTTCATCCACCGCCCCTGGATGTTGCGGAGTTTTGTACGGATTCTCGTATTCAAAGATGCGCTTCAATGCGCGTTGGAATGCGCCCTCGTCAATCCCACCGGCCACAGGGAATAATTGTTTAAAATAAACATCACGAACTGTTCTGTAGCCGCCGTCACTGTATCCCGCCGTGCCTAAGAGATACATGACAACAAATCGTTTCTCTTCATCTGAGCCCATCAGAACACGGTCGAAAGAGTTTTTCTGTTCAGAATTCAAACTGTCTAATATCAAATTATATTTTTCTACGGGACGTGTGTAACGGGCAAGGTTCTCAACTTGACCAACAACGCCCTCGAGTACGATTGCCTTAACATGATTTTTAAATTTACTTCCGTAAATTGTGGCCGGCACCGTTCCATAGCTGATCCCATATACCGATATCATATCAACGCCATAGGCTTTGCGAACCTCATCGATATCATTTGTCGTGTACTGGGAAGAATACAAACCGGGATCCATGTACTCATCCCATGTGTTCGGAGCAGAACATCCCACCCCTCGTTGATCAAAATGAATTTCATTAAACTCGTCTTCGATAACGCCACTGAATGAATGAGTATTCTGTCCCGGACCACCATCAACAAAAATATAAGTAGGCAATGATGGATTGAATGCTTTTTTCGTATATGCATAGATTTGAATCGTTTTTGAACTCTCCGAGTAATTATAAGGAACGTCGATCCATTTACCGATTTCAACCGTTTTAGAATCACCCGTGTTTACGAATTTTTGGCAGAACTGCTGCCCGTTCATGTAATTTTCTTTAGTCACCTTGCGAATAATGGGGACATCGACAGTCATCGTCTCTTGGACCGTGGCAAATCCGCCGCCCACATCATTACATCCCACCAATAGTAAACTCACCACGGAAAATCCAAATAACTTGGCCACTATGGCCACTACGGATTTACGAGACCATACGCTACTCTTTCCCAACCTGTTTTTATCAGCCCGTGCGTCCTTGCCTGTGTCCTTAGCAACCGATGCGTAACTAACCCACGATATTTTTAGGCCCCATGACGTTTTCAAATCGCTCACAAAAACTCCCCAGTTTCATGTCCCCGTACCAGTTGATTCTAATTTTTTTCTCATTTTAGAATCTGCCGGGACGATAACTGAAAGTGACAAATCTCGCATGTGAATAAAAAATTTTAGTAATAATTCAAAGACTGTACTTTTTTTTGACACGAAAAAACATATCTAGAGCGAGTTTAATTAAGCTGAAAATTTTTCAAGTTGGCACAACTACAAAATTGGCTGAGGTCTTAACAGTCCCACGTTACCTACTTTAGACGGCAGATCTTTACCCATTTGCTGTTTCAACCATGGTGCAATCGCAAGAATTTTCTTTAAATCAATTCCTGTCTTAACACCCATTTTTTGAAACATATACAGCACGTCTTCTGTCGCCACATTTCCCGTAGCCGCCGGCGCATAAGGACATCCCCCTAAGCCACCGATACTGGAATCGAATATGTAGATCCCTTCATTATAGGCCGCCAAAATATTGGCCAGCGCCTGTCCGCGCGTATCATGAAAGTGGCCAGCCAAAGCCTTGGTTGGGATTTTCTTTTTTAACTTTCTAAAAATTGATTGCACTTGACCCACGTGAGCGACGCCAATCGTATCCCCGACAGACACCTCAAAGGCACCCATCTTGTATAAACGGTAGGCCATATCCACAACGACTTTCTCGGATACATCCCCTTCAAAAGGACACCCAAAACACATGCTTAAATAGCCACGCACTTTAATTTTATTTTTTTTCGCCAAGGCAAATACAGGTTTAAAACGCTCGAAACTTTCTTCGATGGAACAGTTAATATTTCGTTGCGAAAACGATTCACTGCAGCCTGCGAACACGGCCACTTCGGAAGGTTTATACTTCAGCGCCTCCAGCATTCCCCGTTCGTTCGGAACCAATACCGAGTAATGCGCCTTTTTGTTCCAATTATAAAGCTGTGTAAGAACCTCGTCGGTCCCCTGCATCTGTGGAATTTTATCATAGCGAACAAATGCACCCGTTTCAATTCTTTGCACCCCGGCCGATATCAACCGCTTACCCAATTCAACCTTTTGAGCGACACTCAAAATTACTTTTTCATTTTGCAAGCCATCCCGTAGTCCGACTTCAACAAGTTTAATGTTTTTGGATAAAGCCACTGCTATTCCCCTATACTTCTTTAGCCGGTTCAATATCAACAATCTGGGCGCCCAAAACGACTTGGTCACCTTCTTTGAAAGCCACTTTTTTAATCGTCCCATTGATATTGGCTTTCAATGTGTATTCCATTTTCATGGCTTCCATGACCAATACGCTTTCACCAATGACGACCAACTCGCCCTGCTTTTTAAAAAGCTTCGTAATTTTACCAGGCATCGGCGCCAATATAACATTCGATTTTGCATCTTTCCCCGAGGACTTGCCGCGACGCCGACCCGTCGACACTTCGGCATCCAAAACAATGGTTTCCCCATTCATGTGAATCCAAATTTTATCGTCTACGCATTGAGCGACGACTTTATACATTTCGCCGCCAATTTTTTTATCCATTTTTTGCATTAGCAAATCCTCCAATACTCGGTCCAAGGATTTTGATACCCCTCACCCATTGATGACGTTTTAGAGACCGGCGGTTTCGTCATTGCCTTTTTGATTTCTTCAATAAATGCGTTCATTTCTGTCGAGCGTGTCGGCGGCTTGATTGGCTCCGCAAAATATTTACCAATAAACTGAGTGGTCATCGTGCCGGCAATAAACTCGGGATGCGACAGAATCGCTTTCAAATAAGGAATATTTGTATGTACACCAAAAATGATCGACTGATTCAAAACCTCAATCATTTTCTGAATCGCGCGCGGGCGGGACTCGTCCCAAACAATCACTTTTGCAATCATTGGATCGTAAAACGATGTAATGACATCGCCTTCTTCAAAGCCATACTCGAAACGCCGCCCCGGGCCTTCGGGAAAATACACATGTCCTAATTTTCCTGTGCTGGGCATTCCCCCGGCGTACGAATTTTCAGCGTACACACGGCACTCAATACTGTGACCTTGAAAAGATTTATATTGATCTTCCGAAAAAATAAAATTTTTGCACGCATTCAAGATCTGCGCTTTTACAAGATCAATACCGAGCACCATCTCGGTCACCGGATGCTCTACTTGCAGACGTGTATTCACTTCTAATAAATAAAATTCGTTGTCTTGAAACAAAAATTCAACGGTACCAGCACTTCGATACCCCGCCGTTTGAGCGATCAATATCGCCGCCTCACCCATTTTTCTTCGCAGCTCGGGGGTCAACGATGGCGACGTCGCTTCTTCAATAATTTTCTGATGCCGTCGCTGCACCGAACATTCACGCTCGAACAAATGCCGGACTTTACCTACGGAATCACCAAATACTTGAAATTCGATGTGTTTGGCGCGATCCAGGTATTTCTCTAAAAACACTTTCGCAGAACCAAACGCCGATAGTGATTCTCGCTGGGCCGACTCGATGCGCTCGCGTGCATCCGCCAAGTTTGTAATTAACTTCATTCCACGTCCACCGCCACCCGCCGCGGCTTTGACAATCACGGGATATCCAATGCGTTCGGCTTCCTGGCTTAATTTTTCTACCGATTGATCCTCGCCTTCATAGCCCGGTACCAAGGGAATGCCGCATTTTTTTGCCAGCTCTTTGCAATGAACTTTATCACCTAAACTTCGAATCGCGTCTGCGGACGGACCTACGAAAATAAGACCCGCCTCTGTGCAGGCCTGCGCAAAATCTGCATTCTCGCTAAGAAATCCAAAACCGGGATGAATGGCATCCGCATTTTTCGCCAAGGCCCCATGTACATTTGATTTAATGTTCAAATAACTTTCGGCCGGTAACGAGCCGCCAATGCACACTTTATGATCTGCCATTCTATACGCGCGCGAATTAATATCCGCATCCGAATGCAATAGGACCGTCTCGATACCCAATTCTTCACAGGCTTTGATGATTCGTACGGCCACCTCACCACGATTCGCAATCGCAAGACGTTTAATAGCCAAATTAGATAGATCCGATTTCTTCACAGTGTATTCTCCTAAACTTTCCAACTTGGCTTTCTGTTCTCCAGAAAACTTTTAATTCCTTCTTGACCCTCTTGGGATACGCGCAACTCGGCGATTAAACCCGTCGTCGTCTCTTGATGTTGGGCCAGATTCAAGCCTGACAAATGTCTTAAAAGTTGTTTCGTGCGGCGAACTGCGACGGGGCCGTTTTCTTTATACAAGTGAAGTACGCGTTGAAATTCTTTTGTAACATCGTCCTTGGCTCCCGAAAAATTCACCAGGCCTAATGCCAGCGCTTGGTTTTCGGAAAACACCTCGGCTGACGTCATATAATATTTTACCGCCGAGTTCGCCTTATCCAGAACAAAACCAGAAATGACCGCAGGGGCAATTCCTAACTTCACTTCGCTGAAACAAAACTTTGTACCGATCTCTGCGACCACATAATCACAACACGCCACTAACCCCAAAGCACCACCAAAAACCGCACCGTGAACCGCGGCCACAATGGGAAGGTCCAAATTCTTCATCGCCGCAAACATTTCATACAGCTTCAGCGAGTCTTGCTTGTTTTCAGCCAACGAAAAATCAACCATCGACTTCATCCAATTTAAATCGGCGCCTGCACAAAAAACTTTGCCTTCACCGCTCAGGCCGACCGCTTTCAAATCAGATCGGCTTTGCAAAGCAATAAAAATTTGAGTCAATTCTTCGATCATTCCGCTATTGAAAGCGTTACGCACATCTGGGCGATTCAATTTCAAAAATGCGATCTGATCAATTTCCGTAAATACAATTGTTTTCATTTTAGTCCTACACTCTTGTCCAACACAGGTTTACATTCTAAAAACACCCTGTTTACGCTCGGGCCATTTTTTATTTAAACTGGCGGCAATACCCAGTGCCAAAACTCGACGGGTGTCTTTTGGATCAATAATTCCATCGTCCCAAATTCGCGACGTCGAAAAGTAAGCCGAACTTTCCGCCGCATATTTTTCTAAAATTGGCTTTTTAAATTCAGTCTGTTCTTGTTCAGACATCATAATTTTCTTTGCCGCCAACTGATCTTTTTTTACGGTCAACAAAACATTTGCGGCTTGCTCGCCACCCATGACCGAAATCCGCGCGTTTGGCCACATCCATAATTGGCGAGGCTGATAAGCACGTCCGCACATTCCATAATTGCCCGCCCCGTATGACCCACCAATCACCACCGTGAACTTCGGCACGCTGGCATTACTGACCGCCATAACCATTTTAGCTCCGTGCTTGGCGATGCCTTCATTTTCATACTTTCTGCCCACCATGAAACCCGTAATATTTTGCAAAAAAATCAAAGGAATTTGGCGCTGTTCACATAACTGAATAAAGTGTGCCGCCTTTAATGCACTTTCGCTGAATAACACGCCATTATTCGCGATAATACCCACAGGAAATCCCCAGATATGCGCAAATCCTGTGACCAATGTTTTCCCGTACAATGGTTTGAATTCATGGAAATCTGATCCATCCACCAAGCGCGCAATCACCTCGCGCACATCGAATGGTTTTTTTGAATCTTCAGGAATCAATCCGTACAATTCTTCAACAGCGTACTTGGGTTCCTGGTAAGAGGCCTGCGCGATCGGCATCTGACGACGTTTATTTAAATGTTTTACAATTTCTTTGGTGATCTCCAACGCCTCTTCGTCATTTTCCGCAAAATGATCGGTCACTCCACTGACTTCACAATGCACCTGCGCGCCACCTAAATCTTGCGCGGACACTTCTTCCCCGGTTGCGGCTTTGACCAATGGTGGGCCACCCAAAAAAATCGTTCCATTATCTTTGACGATCACATTTTCATCACTCATTGAAGGCACGTAAGCACCACCGGCGGTACATGAACCCATCACCACAGAAATCTGAGATATATTTTCTGCGGACATTTGCGCTTGATTGTAAAATATACGGCCAAAATGATCACGATCAGGAAACACTTCAGATTGAAGAGGCAAAAATGCGCCCCCACTGTCCACCAAGTAAATACAAGGTAAGCCATTTTCACGCGCAATTTCTTGAGCACGAAGATGTTTTTTCACTGACAAGGGAAAATACGTCCCACCCTTGACCGTCGCATCGTTGGCGACGATCATAACTTCCGTACCCGCCACCATACCGATTCCCGTAATTACACCGGCACCAGGAGCCTCATTTTCATACACCCCCCAAGCCGCCAGCGTAGAAAATTCCAAGAAACTTGTCCCCGGGTCTAATAAATATTCAATGCGCTCACGAGCGGACAATTTGCCGCGGCTTTTGTGCTTTTTCAATGCGTCTTCGCCGCCGCCCATTTTTACGATTTTGACTCGATTTTGCAGCTCTTCTATTAGGGCCGTCATAAATCTTTTATTAGCGGCAAAGTCAGCGCCCAAAGAATCAATTTCTGTTTCAATAATAGCCATAGGAAAATCTCTTTAGTTTTTTTCTTTCAATTGAAGGGCTGATTTCATTCGGGCCCAGATTTTAACTTCTGCCACAATGGATTCTTTATCGTCGAATATAAAAAGCTGAGTTTCCACGTTCGACAAGGACTGAGAGCGCAAATCGGCGAGGGCAGATTCCCGAGTTTCCGCTGACAGTTCATACCTAACACGGACATTGTCTGATTGATCGTCTTTACGCTTTTCATATGATAACTTATCGATCTGAAATTGAAAATCTCCGATCGGGGCGTGCCGCAACCACAGAATTTTAACACTTTCCACAGACGCTGTAATCATGGCCGAGTCTAGCCACTGACCATCTTCATCCAAGTTTTTCGGTCGTTTTGGTAAGACCACTTCGATTTGAGTATCATTCAATTTGGAAACTCGTAGACCCATTCCCAGCGTCGCGGGACGGAAAAAGTCTAAGAAATAACTCAATGCTTCTCGGGACGCTTGCGGTGTCCACTTTTCTACGTAGGACATAAAATCAACAATGTGGGGACGGATGCCTTTTACTTCGAAAAATACCTTTAAATTTTGCCACAGTTTATCTTCGACCAGCTCCTGCGCATGGCTCCAGTTTTCCAGAACCTTCTTTTCAAACTGGGCTCTTTTATTGAGTAGTGAACTCATCCAATCCATCTGCATAACATCCTTTCTTTGTTTCAATATTTCTGATCACCAATAGACTACCAAAAATATCGAACAACAATCCAGTTTCATAATTGCCATCAATGTGTTTATCTGGCTATACTCTTTAACATAAAATAGAGGTAATATTCTATGATGAAAATTCTTAGTCTGATAATTTTTGCGATTCTTTTGTCATGGACGTGGCATGTTGTGCATAGCAATTCCCCTATTGATTTCGAGACGCACTCTGACATTCAAATGAAAATGAAGGAATTGATCGAGTCCACGATCAAAGCACGTAAGCCAGATACAAAAAGCGTCGAAATTATTAAAATTTGGACCCAAGATATTGGCGATCGCAAAATCAAAGCGTCTTTCACGTATCGTTTTATCGAGACCAATGCTCAGAACGAGTCGACAGAACGTGTGATTGATGGCGAAGCAGTGTTATCTCGTGACGTTTCTGATAACCCCAGTTTGGATCAATGGACCGTGCAATCATTGTTGACCAAAGGTGACTCAATTTCATTCAGCGAAGGTTCCGTTATCAGCCCTGATAATCAATCAGCCGACGAGAACCCATCGACGACTGAATCTCAGATACCACCCCTTGAAAATCCGATGACTCCACCCATGAATACAGGTTCAAAAGAGCCTAAAAAATAGGACATTTTTTTTCGAATGAATACCTACGATCAAGACCGTTTCGCTGCAGTCGATGAAAACGGTTGGATTATATTTGATAATCGACAAATTGAAGACTCTCAAATCGCGAGTGAATTTTATAAAAATCTTCAATTTTTACCAAATCGTTCGTTTGGCTCGACCATAGCCAACCAAGCGGTGATCGTTGAGGCTTTTGATTGCCCACTGATTGTACATTCTTTTCAAGTGGACACGGTCGCACGTAAGATTACACTCACGTTTAATTATAGTTATGTCTGGGAACTAGAATTCAAAGATTTTGTCCAAACTGTAATGAGCCGATTTTACCTAGATGTCTGGGACCGTGTGTATGGCCTTCTTTCTAACGGAATTCCTTTTTCCTTTTCCAAGAAAGCCCATGGAGAATTGCTGGACAGTCTGGATGAATTTGACGACGAGAGTTTCGTATTTGATGGGCAACGGGTGGTTCTGGATACGTTGTGGCATGATGAAAGCCAGCTCGAAGGATCCGCTTGGTGGGACCAGGCCTATACAGGCGAGCGCCAAACGGTCACGAATGAAGAATATCAAAAGCTCACTGGGCAATTTGCGATCAATCCGGGTTGGAATTTGGAAGCACCGGCTGAAACCTTGAAAGACATGTTGCCACGGATGAAATTGCCGAAATCACGTGTGCTCATTTTAGGCTGCGGCGACAGCCATGACGCCGCTTTTTTTGCCGAAAGCGGTCACAAAGTCACGGCCGTCGATATTTCCGCTCATGCCATCGAGCGATCAAAAAAACTGTTCGGCCATTTACCTAACATCACTTGGCTGCAATCCGATTTATTCAAATTACCAGCTAACTTCCAAGGATCTTTTGATTTAGTTTACGAATACACGTGCTTATGCGCCCTCAACCCTGAACTGAGAAGTCAGCTGATACAAGTATGGTCTCGATGCCTGCACGATCAGGGGCAATTGATGGCAACCTTGTTTTGCATGCACAAACGCGATGGCCCGCCTTTTGGAGGCAGCGAATGGGAATTTCGTGAACTTTTGAAAAAACGCTTTCAACCCTTGATTTGGAACCGCTGGCGCAAATCGGTTTCTCGTCGTCAAGGTCGCGAGCTTTTTGTATTGGCGCAAAAAAGGAAACTATAGTGAATTTAGTTTTTTGTTTCTCCACGAACGCGGTCTTGACCAAAATGGTCGAACTTTGACGAAGGAGCTTTCGTGAGTCCCGCTATTGAAGTTAAAGATTTAAATCGAGTTTATTATTCATACAAAAAATCGGTTGGCCTGTGGTCCTCAGTAAAAGGATTATGGAATCGCCAGCATGTGGAAAAAGTGGCACTTTCAGATATTTCACTCAGTATTCCTTCAGGTGAAGTGATTGGCTTGGTCGGCGCTAACGGCGCAGGCAAAACCACTCTTATCAAAATTCTTTCGGGGCTCATTGCCGCATCTTCAGGTGAAGTTAATGTGTTGGGATATAACCCTTTCCACCGCCGGAATGAGTTTCTTCGTAAAATATCTGTGCTCCTGGGGCAGAAAAACCAGTTATGGTGGGACATTGCACCAGTCGATAGTTATCAATTATTAATGAGTATTTATGATCTGGATGTAAACAAATCACAGAAAAAAATCAAAGAATTAGCCGATATTCTAAACTGCACTCATGTTCTTGAGACCCAACTGCGGCGTCTCAGTTTGGGTGAGCGAATGAAAATGGAACTGATTGGCGCCCTGCTGCACGACCCACAAATTTTGTTTTTAGATGAACCCACTATCGGTTTAGATATTGTTGCCCAAACATCCATTCGAAATTTTCTTTCGGCTTATGTAAAAGATAAAAAACCAACAATTATCCTAACTAGTCACTACATGGATGACATCTCGAAACTGGCAGATCGTTTGCTGATCATTAGCAAAGGTCGACTATTTTATGATGGCTCGATCGACAAATTCACTCAAAAATCTGTACAGAAAAAACGTTTAAAATTGATTTTTGAAAATCCAACGAAAAATGCGATCAGAATCTCTGATGATGTTCTGATCATGCCAGGAACCAAAAATCTGGACCTAGAGGTCGAGCCTACAAAAATGGCCGAAATAATCACACAAATCGCGCAATTTCAGTCAGTACAAAATATATCCACCGAAGAAATTGATTTTGAAGAAACCATACGCGAGTTTTTGAAAACACAGCAATGAAACATTGGTTGAAACGCAACTTAGCCTTTGCACGCCTGGGAATTCAGACAAATTTAGAATACCGATTTAATTTTTTTATCGATGCCATAGTCCAACCTGCAATGACGGCCGGTATTGAAATATTTCTTTGGTTTGCGCTTTTTGCCGCGACTAACACCGAGACGTTGAATGGCTATTCTAAAGAAAGCTATCTTGCCTATGTTATCTGGGCAGCTTTTGTTGGCCGAATCGCCATTAGCTGGATGTATGAGCATATGATGATGGATGAAATCGAAACTGGCAGCATCAATGCCATTATTCTTCGACCGATGACCTTTTTTGAATACTATTTGAGCCAATTACTGGGTTACAAATTGGTCATTTTTTTATTTTCATCTTTGGTTCCATTGTCTATCGTCCTTTATTTTGGACTGCCGACGGCGCTCAACCGTTTACCATTAGTCGCTTTATTGATTTTTTATTATTTGATTTTTATTCATGCGATGAGTTTTATGACAGCATGCTTAGCCTTTTTCCTGAACCGGGTGCGCTCGTTCACGCTGGTAAAGAATTTCACCATCTATATTGTTTCGGGCGAATTATTTCCCTTGGATTTACTGCCGACATTTTGGAAAAAATTGTTTTTAAACATGCCCTTTGCTGCCGGTGTTTATCTCCCGGTTGGTTATCTCACCAACCGGATTAGTACGGAATTATTTTTAACGGGTTTTATCAACATATCTATTGGCCTAGTCGTTGTGCTTTTTCTTTCCTACATTATTTGGAGGAAAGGTTTAAGGAGCTATAGTGGCACTGGTGCTTAAAAAATATTTACGTCTATTTTCGATTTTAGTAAAAACTAGCTTTATTGCTGATCTCGAATTCCGCGTTAATTTCTCGTTACGTATTTTTACCGATATCCTGTGGTACTTCATGCAGATACTGTCTTTCGAAATTTTGTTCAACTACACCCCACTTATCGGTGATTGGGATCGTTATCAAATGCGCGTGTTCCTGGGGGTATTATTCATTGTTGACTCTCTCTACATGGTCTTTATCCAAGAAAACGCGGATCGCTTTGCGGACAAAGTTCGCAAAGGTGAGCTGGATTTTATTTTGGCAAAACCAGTGTCGTCCCAGTTCATGGTCAGCTTTCAAAAAATTGCAACGGCTAGCTTTACCAACTTACTCATAGCGATCGCGTTTTTTCTCTACACAGTTGCTCAGCTCGAAGGATTTCAGTGGTATAGGCTGTTTTGGTTTTTTTTGGTAATACCAACCAGCCTGATCGTTATTTACACATCACGATTCTTTTTTTCCTGTTTAAATCTGATTTTTGTAAAATCTGAGTCTGTGCAATTTCTTTGGTACAATTGCTATAAGCTCGGACTACGTCCAGACTCAATTTATTTTCCAACGGTGAAGCTTATTCTTTTGACAGTCTTGCCAATGTCCTTCGTCGCCAGTGTGCCGACACGAATGATCTTAGAACCACCAAATACATACCTTATTTGTTGGAGTTTGGTCATAGGGCCGCTCTCGTTATACCTCTCAAATATCTTTTGGCGATACTGCTTAAGGTTCTACACAAGCGCCAGCAGTTGAAAAAAACCGCCCGTGAAGTCGACGCTATATATAGTTTGCATATTATTCAATGATACTATTGCCATAGACCGTGCTTACGCTAATGATAGTTTTGAAAATAGCTTTTTGGAGTTAACCCTTAGCTCCTTCTACCTCATTTTTAGCAACTGCCTGTCTTGCGTGGATCAAAAATTTGAAAATATCTATTGATTCTAAATAGTTAACTTTGTTTTTGCGACAATTGTTACAAAAACTATTCTAACCTATTAAAATAATTAAACAATACTTCTAAAAACGCACAGTCAATACGGGCAGTTCCTAAAGTTTAGGCCAGAGACGTACACTTAAAGAAAGGGAGTTTGGTTTTGCTATAAGCCGGATTCTGTCTTGAAACTAGGTCCCTAAACCTAGCCTCATGTATGACTATTTATCTGGGAGTTTCGTTACCGAAACCCTCTAGCGATCCTACCCGGAAGCTCGTCAGAGCCGAACTAAAGCGCTTCCCTATTTGATCTTGCTTCGTGCAGAGTTTAGCTGTTTTCACTCCAGCAGCTCCCTAAAAAGCTCCCGTTCCCGCTTTCTAGATCGATGCCCTGGATATTCTTTCTGTTCCACTGTTCCTCGCCTTACGACGGAAGGGCGTTACCCTTTGCACTGCTCAATGAAGTCCGGACTTTCCTCTCTGCTTTTCAGCAGAGCAATCATCCGCAAAACCTGGTGTTTCATATCATAAACCATTAGATTTTTCAATTCCCTTATGGGATAAGAAATTATTACTTAGAAGTTGTTTGCCAACAACTTCACTTTTTTGAACTTGAGGAGTCTTATGAGTTTCAAATCTATTCTTTCATTCGCACTATTGTCGTTTGCCGCTATCGCATTTGCAGGTAGTCCATCTGCCGACGGGTCTCATGGTAAAAATGACCCAAATAACTTATTTCCGCCAAAAAAAATGAACAAAGCTAAATCAACACCGCCAAAGAAAGTAGAATTGATCGAGCCTGCATTTATGGCTCAAGTTCCTGGCACTAGCGTCACCTTAAAATGGAATGCCGTTGATTTTGCCGAAAATTACCATCTTCAAGTGGCTACCGATGCAACCTTCAAGTGGTTGAAAGTCGATGATAACTTTGTGAAACGCCCAAGTTATGATCTCAGTCAGCTTGAAGCCGGTAAAATATACTACTGGCGCGTCGCGGCTGTGAAAAACTCTAATGATCCAATGTATATCAAGGGTCCATTCGAAACTTCAAGTTTTGAAACGAAATAGGGTAATAGTTTGAATCACGACTTTGTACTCAAACAACTGACTTGGCGATATGCTGTTAAGAAATTTGATTCTAGTAAAAAAATCAGTGCCACCGATTGGCAGATTCTAGAAGAATCTCTTCGGTTATCACCCTCATCTTATGGGTTGCAGCCATGGAAGTTTATCGTGGTTCACAACAAAGAAATTCTTAAGCAACTGACATCATTATCTTGGGGACAATCTCAAGTAGAAGATTGCTCTCATTACATTGTATTTACAACTAAAGTCCAATTAGATGAAGAGCATATCGACAGACATGTCGCTAAGACAGCAGAAATTCGCGAAATAGATGTTAAAAATCTAGCGGGTTATAAACGTGTAATGGTCGGCGATTTACTGAACGGCCCTCGGAGTGAAACAATCTTTCACTGGGCACAACGACAGGCTTATATCGCCATGGGCTTTTTGATGCAGACGGCGGCCATGATGCAAATTGATTCCTGTCCGCTGGAGGGTTTAGATCCCAAAGGCTATGACAAAGTTTTGGGTCTGGAAAACACTGGGTTCGGCACGGTCGCGGCTGTAGCATGCGGCTATCGTCATCTCGATGACAAGTATCAAAATATCAAAAAAGTTCGCTTTGACAAAAAAGATATCATCATTCACTTAGATTGATTTTTTTGGACCTTTAAGTCGTAATAATTCTCCAAAATTTGGTCAAAATTGAAACCCTGGATAGCCAGCTGATTTGCTTCTGTTAAATCCATGCCGCGCTCGTGACCTTCTCCGCGCCCGTGAAAGATACCTTCCACGCCAGACTCGACAACTTCGAATGAATCGGGACACGATTTCAACCGAAAAAAGGAACGAAGCCCCTCGCAAGAAATACGATTTACATTATCGCTGTCCGTACTGAAAACAAATTGATCCTTCGCTTTAAACCCCGATAAATTTCTAGCTGGTTCTAACTTTAAAAATTCAAAAACATCAGCGACCTTGACGGCATGCTGCCATGGTTTTTTTCCTCCAAGAGAGTACTCCAGCCACCTCGGAGATCCCAGGCTGAATCCTCCCACATCAACTATTAGTTGATTCAGTGATTTTTTTTCCAGCTCAGGAACGGATTCATAGCCCAAATTAAAAACTTGGCAAATCGTTGTATCACAAATCGGTATATTTTTGTGCTGCCAAAAGGCCAAATTATTTTTGATAACCAACAACATCGCCTTCTGCAGTTCTTTGCGACGATTTTGTGTTTCCGAAAAAAACACATTTTTAAGATAGTGCCACTCACTGGTGCTCAAAATCAGTTGCGATCCCCGACGGGCCCTTGCATTCTTTTCACTACGCGCACGCTCGACTGGCGCCACAGCTTGGGATGAGAGAGTTAACATCAAATCTCCATACAATCGGCGACTCACTTGATCCTGAGTCATTACTTCAAACGCAGACCCGATACAACTGAGCTTGGCACCAGCATGCTGTATTTTCTTTGAATTCAATTCTTCTTCTTTTAACAACCGACCGTTTTTTAAAATCAATGTCGGACAATGAAGTTGAATAGACTCCAAATTAAACCGCGATAAAACCTGCACTCGGGCTCTACTATCTGTGTGCTTAGTATATTTTAAGATCCGTGATTTCAATTCCGGAAGTAAATCGATGGGACGATAGGACGATCTATACAATATTGCAATTTTGGGTGTTGTCCCAGAGTCAATCACCGCAACAACAAATCCATTTTCCACGGACAAATCAAACCCTGTTGTCGTACCTGATTTTAAAGCAATTCCATTATTTAAAAACCAAACCGAGTCAGGTGCTCCAGATAGCGTACCCTTGTGTGCTGTCCGCTTTAGTATCTCGATGGTGGCGGGATCTTTTTCCAAAATGTAATCATACACCCCAGCCAAATCTCGCAGATTCAATTTTAATGTCGGCCACAAGCCGATAGCATCGGCCATATTCAACCATGAAGCTTGGTAGTTAGACTGAAGAATCATATTCAAGGTCTGAGCATAGTTTTCCATTTCAGCGGCCGAATACTTTGTATCCAGGAAGAAACCATTACAAGAAAAATTAAGCGCGGATGAAAAATCCCACAATGTACGTGTCTGATCACCACATCCCCAATCGTTCGTTGACCTTTTATTTTTTGTTTTCTTCAAATCAGAAAAAAAAGTATTTGCAAATGGTTTCAGCGTCGACCCTGGAGATTGCTTCAACTGCCAATTCCCCTCTGCTTCAATCACCTCATTAGCCAAACTATCAAAAACTATAAATCCCCATGAATTCAAATTGTCTTTTCTGGCTCGATAACCTTGAATTTTGGCAATAAACTGCTCCATCAAATGATTTTGATTCGCCAAAAAAGTTTCGCTTTGACACTGGCGGAAAAGATCAAAAAACCAATTTTCAAAAACTTCTTCGCTATCTTTTTTTACTACTTCATTAATTAGGCGCGCCAGTGCCAATGTTTTTGTCTCATTGAACGAAGTGGACATTCTGAGTTCTTTAAGCGCTTCGGATTTTGTATAAGATTTCTTGTTTCGATACAGTATACGTAAATAGTCATCACTTCGCCAATAAGCAAAAAGCTCTTGAGTAAAAGGATCAGATATTTTTGGACACTGGGAACTGAAAAACACGTGTGCAATTTCGTGCCTCAAGGTCGATAACAAATCTTTCTTGTCCATATACAGATTGAAATTTATTCGATGACCACGCGTTTGGGCCAAATGATCAGCGGACACCAAAGAGAAGTCCAACTCAATTTCTTTTTCTACCGGAACCATCTTCCAATATTGTTCCTCTAGAAACCAAAAATCTTGAGCGACCTTCTGAATGGCCTGTTGCTGGTCATTGTCGCGTGTAAAGTGAACTTTAAGTTCCGCTTTACTGCTTAGACTCAACAGAAAAAGTGGCAGTACCAGTGTAAGACGCTTTAGTTTCATCATAAAAATCTTCAATTTTTGCTATGCCGGCACTGAATTGTCCCGGATAACTAACTCGGTACATGATACCTACCTGCGTTCCGTTGTCCATCCAACCTCGGCTAAAATCAAAAAACCAACGTGTTTGATGATTCAAAATCTCTCGTGTTTTCGTCGCAGACATCAAGGGCAGATTGTAAGGAGAGCCTCTGTAAACTTGATCTTCCTGTATCGTTGCAAATCCCGCTGGCGTATCATTAGTAACGACATAATACCGAGAGTGCCAAAAATTTCGGACATTAGAAATTGATTTAAATTTTATTTCACAATACACCAAGTCTCCAACCAGCAATTCTTCACCGCCCAGCAGTTCCTTTCGATCTCCTTTTTCATTTATTTTATAGTATATTCGATCAATATTCCATCCCGCCGTTTTTGATTTAATATTTCCATTGGGTGAAACTTTAGAAATTTTTCCTCGCAAAATCTGATTTTCCAAGACCGAACTTACAGAAATTCTTGATTGATCTGATAGTCCTTTATAATTTTTCACAATGACACTGTAACCAGCCAATTGCTTTACAATTTGAAGGTCCACTGCCGAGACTGGTTTGTCATTAATTGTAACGTCCAAAGTCTTTGAACTATTCTTCTTAGAGACCGTCGCCTCCATGTCTTGGCTAATCAATTCATATAAAGAGGTCAACACAACTCCATTATCAAAAGTCGATCCAAAATAGTGTCCATTGAAGTTGGCCAAAATATTTTTTCTCACCAGTTCAGTTATTGTCTTGGTTGTATAAGTCACACGAACTGCTGGTATATCCATCTTTCCTTGCGGGCGATTCATATAATTTTCTGCCTGCACCAGCGCGCGGTATGCAATTGCAATCGACGAAACCGTACGCCCCGGATACGCCGACCAACCCTCTTGAGCCTGTGGAACAAAATTTCCATACTGGACAGGAGACGATGTCTCCTTCATTTGCTCTAAGGATTTCTTAGTTAAATCGACTAATGTCGTGAACTCGTTTTTGAGTTCTTTATCTGTAAGATTGTGATTTGATAAAGCCATCAAAAGAAGTGCGCGCTCGAAAACAGTTCCAGATTTAATCACGTAGTCACTTTGCGTTCTCAAAATCGCCAACAGATCCTTTTGACTTCGGTCGACAATATATTTTCTGGTAAAAACAGATTCAATAAATGAGAAAGAAATTCCTTGAGGACTTCCTGGCAGGATATCTTTGGTTGTTAGCCAATCATACGTCACTCGAAAATCATATAAATTTGCATGTGATATACGCTCGGAAAGAGCCAAGTTGAGCATCACCAACAGGCTCATATTTATATCTTGCTCTCCCGAATCTGGAAACCAACTAAAACCGCCAGTTTTAGATTGAAATTGCAACAATCGTCTACGGCCAATGTCCGAATTATCTGTGGCCAGCTTCAACGTCTTTTCTTGAGCTTCAGTTAAACTCATACCTTTGCTTTTTGCTTTAGACAAAATATCGCTGATGATTTTATTGGAAACTGTGGTATTAATGGTTTGCTCGACACAACCATATGGATAGCGAACCATCCATTCCATATTGGCAAATAAAATACTGGTTAAGTCATTGTACACTTGCAACTCTAAAGCCTGAACTTTTTCGTCTTTTTCTAAAGTTAGCTTAAAGGAATTACTATCCGGAAAATAGAAATCATTCACCAAAGTTGATCTGGGCAAAATACGAATCAAATCTTTGAATCCCAATTTTGATTTGTTAAATTCCAAATTTCCAATAAAGGACGTCGTAATATCTGCATTGGTCTCTGCCACGTGGATATTTAAGCTTTCTGAAACTTGCTGTTTTGGCTTTAACGAAATCGTAAGATCCGCTTTTTGTGGTAGCTCAAGAATGCTTTTGTCTTCTGACTGGGCAGAATATTTGACTGCAGTTTCTTGGGTAAGATCATTACCGGCAATATTCACTCGCAATCTAGATTTGTCCTCGGATCTCAGGAACGGTGGATATCCAACAAGCAGTGTAACCGGCAGTTGTGATTTAAACTGCGTCGTCGACTCACCGAAACGTCCATTTTTATCCACCACCACGGCAGTGACGCGCCAAATAGTTTGATTACCTGGCATTAAAAACTTTACTTCACCTTCGCCACTTTCATTAGTCACAATGTTGGCTTTCCAAAATGCGGTGTCTTTGATATCCATTGGCTTGGACTGATTTTTTGAAGCCGCTAGGACATGATTTGGCTGAAACAGTTTCGCAATCGCTTCGCCATATCCATATCCCTGAAAATGCGACGAATAGAATGACATCAGATTAAGACGCGTCAATGGATAGAAGAACTCATCAAGTTTTGGACGGAACTCGGGTTGAATATCCAAAACAGACTGATCCACAACAGCCAACGCCACCTCTGCTTTGATTCCTTTGCCATCCGAGCCAAGAGTTTTGAATTTAATTTTTTGTTCTGATCCCGGGATAACGTTTTCAGATTTGCTTAGCCATTGAACCTTTAGCCTTTTATCCGGATCTAAGATTTTAAATGAGGCTCGCTTTTCAATCCACCCCCGCTCTGGATGAGCGTAACTGAGCACAAAATAGATTTGATTACCATATTCTGGCAAGACCTTTTCATTGATCCAAATCGATCGACCATTCACTGGAATGACCCGATTTTGAAATATCTTAGGACCGGCCAATGTTAGAAAAACATGACCAGTATGGCTACCCAAGGCACCCCATTTATCTGGCAGCGCTACGAAAATTTTTACTGTATCACCGATCGAAACTTCCTTTTGATTGGTCAGCAAGCGAACTTCTTCGCCTGATACGGCAACCACACCGGGTGTCTTCCCAGTCAACACAATCTCAGCAGATTTCGTATCTGGATTTTTTCTTTTATCCCACAAGGTTACATCGGCGCGCAACTCGCCGATCAAACTTGAATCTTCAGGAAGATCTACTTTGGCGATACCCTTGCTATTTGTTCTGATTTTTTTTATTTGAATAGTTTTGTCCTTTAAGACAAATTTTACTTCCCCATCCATATCCGGCATACTTTTGCCACTAAAGGACTTTGACATCACGGTCAGCTGCGCGTCTTTTCCAGATTCTACGACAATTTTATTGAATACCGCCAGGGTGGAAACTTCGCTGGCTAAATCATAGAATGACTTGCTACCATAAATAATATTATCATCCACATCTTGAGTATAAACTTCTACACGATATTGATAGTTCAAGTTTTTTGGTCCTGATAAATTGCTAGGAATTTCGACTTCGAATTCTGAAAAACCTTTTTCATCAAATTTGATCTGCACTTCTGGAACGATCGTCTCTGTTACCATAGGCCGCGCACCACGATCTCGGTCAAAGCCATATGTCGTTACAGAACCCGTTTCTCCTAAGCCAGAATCATCAACCCACTGCGCAGATTCTATTCGTGTACGAAGGACACTCACCGAAGCATTTAGTATTTTGGGAAAGCCGCCGGCGTATCGTTCGGCTTGAACTTTGAATTTTAATTTGTCCCCTGGCTTAGCAGTTTCTTTATCATTCAAAAGAGTTAAGAAATATACTGGTTTTACGTACTCTTTTACACGTAATTCACTGGCGTGCTCGATTTTATTAAGCTTAGCAACAACTCGGTAGACGCCTGGTTTATCCGCTATATTAATTTTCAGTGTACCATTGAAGGTACCAAACTCTGAAAATTTTGCAGTTGTCGATGCCGAAACTTTTTCATCAGACACATTATAGATTTCAATTTTAACGGAATTCTTTTCAGGATTTAGTTGGCTACGACCATTTACAAGATTGCGTAAAATACCTTTGAAATAGACCGTATCACCATTTCTATATAAAGGCCGATCCGTAAACAAATACATATCGGGAAATGAAACCTGTGTCGAAAAATATTCTGAATCAATAATGGCAGTACCCTGAGACGAACTTACAACCGTTAATAGGTCGTTATCTTTGGCTCCATTCACTCGGACTTCACCATCGGCATTTGTCTTTACTTCACTTACCCAAGTACCTGCTAAATTTCGAATGGAAATTTGCGCATTAGGAACTGGTTGAGCGGCACGATCAAAAATGCGATATATTAGTGTTTCGTTAGATCTCTGCATATATCCGATTAGATCATTCACAGCTAGGACAACCTGGCCTTCACTGTTACCTTGAATCACCTGAATTAAATAGAATCCTGACGGCAATTTTGGCAGGTTAACCATTTTCGTACTTAATCGCGATGAATCCATATAAGAATAGTAGTCTTCAAATCCCGGAATATCGAAATCCTTCTTTTTATCTTGGGTTTCTGGATTCAAGACAATTTCTGACCTCAACCTAAAACCTTTAGGGATTTGAATTAGTTTCTCGGGCCCCAGTTTACCGGGTGATACATACGGAGAAGATTGCGAGCCCCCTAAGGTTTCCACCAAATCCTTCCTAATTCCATAGTTAAGACTCAAACGAAGCCAATCGAAATTGCTACGATCCTGACTAAACCCCAAATTCATAAAATGAGCTGGGTTAAAATCAAATCCTGGTTTTTTCCACGCTCGTCGTAAATCAATCTGTGTAGAGATGAATTGCTTTTTGTCCTCGGGTTCAAGAATTTTAATATAGATCGGAGTAACAAATGAATAATTCACTTCCAACTGAGGATTCTCTTTGGGTGAATAGTCTCGTCGTACGGTCAAATAGAAAGGTTTCGCAAGCGCTCCCTCGAATAGGGATACGAAAAATACAAAAAGTAGTAAAAATTTGTTCATATGAGCCTTCTATCTATTTCAAAATTAAATTCTGTTCTTTAGCGGTGCCTTTGACCAAATACTTCGGAAGTTGCTCTAAAATTTTTTGACTTTTTATTAGCTCTTCCGGCAGGGCGCTAGTCATTTTCTTTTCTTTTGATTTAATCAAATAGCCAGATTCAATCATACCTGATGCCCACTTACCTGCATCTGCAAAAAAACTCAACGAACTCTCTTGAGTACTCAACTCCGTCATTTTCAAATCAGTACGATCCAAAATCGAAGGCACTTTACGGTCACAAACATTTTGTATTTTCTGCAGTACCTCTTTCGAACGACTCACGACTAGGGCTTTGGAACAGACAGGACGCAGAAATACTTCACCAAAACTTGACTCAAATACTTTTGCAACACCATCCAATTGTTCTTGATTTAGGGTGCTAGATTCAATGATTAATGCATTCTCACTGATCAAGATATCGTCTTTTTTAACGGGCAATTGCACCAACACTGCGGCGGCTTGTTTTTTGAAATCTTTTGGACGTTTTTGAGACGATAAAAATGCTTTTACGTTATCCATACTCATATTACCGTTCCAAATTCTAATATTTCCAATAACGAAAAAATGACTATCCGAAGGAATGACTTTCAAGAAATCGTTCGTAATTTTTCTGGCAACAAAGATATTGTCTTTACCGACGGTCATCGACACGGGGGCCAGATCAAATCGATTTTCTATACTGTTCCATTGAAAAGCGGCTTTCATAGTCTCATTTAAACCAACTACCTTACCTCTAATCATCATCAGCGACGGAAACAACATAGATAGGTTGAACTCGACATCCATATCAGAGTCAAATTTTGGAGGTTTGCAATTACTTGACAAGCTCAAAACCACTTTGGGATCTTTTCCCAAGGTCAGGCAAGAACCATCTTTTTTGATCGCCCATTTCTGGGCCTTGATTTCAATCAATGAAACTTTTCCCGACTCACCATTGGCTGTGGTGATGTCTTTATCGTCACCGACCTTAAAAAGTTTTATCAACTGATCGACCAACTTGGACTCTGCACTAGTTAAACCAGAGATATTGACGCCCCAGGGACTTGCCAATCGCTTTTGTTGGTAATAGTAAACCTGCAGCGGGCGATTTTTGAGAATCGAATCATAGACATAGTCAATCAAACGACCAGACCAATTAAGATCTTTACTTAAATTAAACTCATCCGGTAATGAAAAAAAAGTTGGATAAAGATCAAAAATTATACCGTAGTACAATGATGACTGTCTAAATTCACTAAACCATTTGTTTTTGGTAGCGAGGCTGTACAAATTTTGAGAATTTTTGATCGACACGATAATGGAAGGTTTGAAAGGACGTAGGGGCTTATGCGACGAAGCGGTTTTTTGTGCATGACTCATAAGACTGGTAAAAATTAATGTACTTATAACGATTATTTTACCCATGCATTCCACCTGTAAACTCCTACAAAATTTTTATTTTCTCCGGTTGGTTTCCAATCCAAGCCATCGACATCCAGTAAATCCTGCATCCAAATTTTTTTTACGCCACCAGCTTCGCTTCTCGCTCCATTATGATAGGTCACAAGCCATTTCTTTTGTTCCCATGGGGACTCCATTAGCAACATCAGGTGCCACTCATCTTCCTTCTTTTGGCCAGCACGACGAAAAACAAGAATATCACCCGTTTGGATTACGTCCGAAATCGAATCTGAAATTTTTGAAAAATTTTTTGCGACCAAAAGCTCGGCATTTGCGTAGGGAATTTTTTGTGTTCCGTCCCAAGCATACCATAATGGCTCTTTCGTGTTGATGGCATTTCGATACACAAATCGAACAAAACCAGCGCAATCCCTTTGTTGCGGTTCCCAATTAATTGATGGCTGCTCGCTTTGCTCGAGGGCAATTCGAATAATATTCATTTTATAAAATGCTTGGGACTCTACAGGGGTGGTACTTACCGAGTTTGTTTGGCAACGGATCAAGAGCAATCCCAAACAACTAACAAGAATAGTTTTTAGCATACTAATTTTCAGTGCCTTTCCTCGTTAGTGGGGCATCCAAAACCCATTCGGGCCATTCTCCCCGCTTTGGTTTCTGATCCACTGCGGGTACATAAACATTGATGCTATTACCTTTTTGAATACGTACATAGGCTAACGTCACTGTTTCTCCTGGTGTCACAAGAGGAACTTGTACACGCTTTTTGACTTCATTAGATGTTCCACCAAACAGTGTCAGATTAAGAGTCGACAACGTATGAGCTTTGTCACCACTAGGCCAGTAATTTGCATCGATTCGATAGATTCCTGTTGGTGGCGAGGAGTGGGTATAAAGATAAGGACCATATCCTGGTTGATCGAAATTCCCACCTTGCTCGTTTAGATAGAATTTTCCACCCGATGCAGAACTGGTATCAGCCCAATATATGTGTGCGGTCGGTTTTGCATTGGGATCAGCTTCACTCAAACCCGGCTCATACACATGCAAATCTGTGTACACGTTGTCGGTGTCACTCGTTAAAATGGCTAAAAATGGAAGACTTGGAATTTTCGCAAAAATGGATTTTCTCTCTGTAAATATTCCGGCTTTGTTCGAGGCCGATACCTCAATGTAGTTTTTCCCTTGGGTAACTGGAAATTTTCTTTTAAATTCCCCATTAATTGTACGAATAAGATACTTGTCACCATTGATATTAATCGTGATCGGATCAACCTCAACATCACTGACCTTTCCTGCTACCTCTACCATACGATCAACCGTCCAGCCAGCACGAGGTTTGCTCAACAAAATTGAAATCGGCTTCGTAGATTTAGAAATTTTCTTTCCCGACTGCCTTTCCTGAACAAACGCAAAAGTAAAGGATTGAAATGTAAAAACCCCAAGCAGGAAAGCACTTTTAAGTGTCATATTTGTTTCCAATTTTTAAACTTGCTTCATTTCAAAAAAATTCATGTTTATATGCAACCAAATTGCAGAATACAGTCTTTGGTCGTAAGGACGAAGGTCCTACAAAATTGTCGATAAAATTCACAATTAGATTGTGAAATGTGCTTCGAGCCAAGCATCTAGTGCATATTTCTTCACTTTTAGAGGTGCTTGAATTTTTGAATATTTACTGAACAGTATGAAAAAGTAGTCAGTTTTTGGGTCATTATCAAAATGAAAATAGACCACCTTATTATCTAGATACAACAAAGACCGTCTCATATTCAGTCAGGATTCATTTTTGCTCTGACTTCAAATTGAATTTAAATGAATTAAATTCTTTGGGTTAAGGATAACTCGGCATTCGAAATTTTTCTCTCGTAACTCTGCTCCGTAGTTTGTCTATTCCTTGTTAATGGCTCAAAAAACAAAATAAGGAGAAGTATGACAAAAATTTTATTTTTGTTAGCTACGGTTACGTTTCTGTCGGCGTGCGGTTCCAATTCGATTCTTCAGTCAATTACGGTTTCATCGGTTGTGGATACCGAGCAAAACCAATGGGTTCAATTTGATTCCAAGTTAAAAATGGGAGCACTACAATTCCCGGCGCTTACACTGCCGATCTTGAATCCAAGAAATACCACAGAGCTTTTGGGAAAAGTATCGCTGTCTCCTGGAGCAGATGGAACAAATTTACTTTCCGTTCAAGCCAATTTAAATCAATTACATAGTAATGCTTTGGCTCAAGACAATCTTTTACCAAATGGTAACATCATTCCCGTCAGCGGAATGAGTGGCGTCGTTTCTATTAAAATTTCTGAACGATCAAAAATTTATATTGGCTCTAGTGCAACCCAATTTTTGTTGGGAGTAGCTCTTTCTATTCCGGCTTTTGACTCGATAGGAAAATACGTCCCAGGTGGGGCTGGGCTGTTCCTACCTCTACCAAAGGCTTCCAATGTCGACGGAGCGGCGGGCGTATTCACTGGTGGAAACGGCCAAAATGGAATTGGAATTTTTATCTTAGTACCAAATACTATTCAATTTCAGCAGAAACAATCCAACGGTTTAGCCATGAAAATGGCCGCGACATCACGTATACCATCAATAGAATCCAAAGCCGCTATGGTGATCTCTGACGAAAACTCATCTGTAAATACCAATTTAAAAAGATCTCTGTACTTTATGAGCCTAAAACCACAAGTTTTAAGTATTAAATAATTTCCAAGTCATATATCAGTCTTTACCCTCCTAGAAATTTGGGGTAAAGACTGTGGGTTCAATATGGACGCCATTGTTAACCGTTTAAAAAAAAATTATGACCGTATTGCACACTGGTCTCAACGAAATCACGTCGAGGCTTTTCGTATTTATGATCGAGATATTCCCGAATATCCCTTTATCCTGGATCTCTACAAAGATATCGGCGTAATTTATGATAAGTCCAATCCCTTTATCGCTCGTGATAAAGAACATTTCGCAAAATTTCAGACGGCTGTGAAAAAATTATGGCCCAATTGGAAACACACGTTTGTCAAGCAACGCCGACGACAAGAGGGCCAAGATCAATACGAGCGATTAGACCAGAAAGAATTTAAATCGGTTGTCAGCGAGGGTAAAGCCCTTTTCCATGTAAATCTATCTGACTATGTAGATACCGGATTGTTCCTAGATCATCGCAGCCTTCGCTATAAAGTTTTCAAAACTTCAAAACTTAAGCATGTATTGAATCTTTTTTGCTACACAGGCTCGTTCAGTGTACAGGCCGCTCTAGGTGGAGGCAAAACAACCAGCATTGATATGTCCAAAACATATATTGAATGGGCACAAGAGAATTTTAAACTGAATCAAATTCCCCTGAGCGAGCATACTTTTCATATAGCAAACGTATTGGATATTTTACCAACACTGCCTGGCCAATACGATTTGATTATATTGGATCCACCGACATTTTCTAACTCAAAAAAAATGATCGATTCATTTGAAGTAGAACGGGATCAGGATCAGTTGATAGACGCATGCATGAAAGTTTTAAAGAAAAATGGGATACTCTACTTTTCATGTAACAAAAGAACATTTAAAATTTCACCAAATATTATGGAAAAATACCAAGTAAAAAATATCACGAAGGACACTATTCCCATCGATTTTCACGACCAAAAAATCCACCACTGCTTTGAAATTGTTTTTAAAAGCTTTGGATAGCAAAAGATCTAAAGATATCGTTAAAAAGTGTTTACACAAGCACCAAAAGGCTTTACATACTTCCCCTATGAATGCCTTAGGAAGACATATTTTAGTAGAGTTTACTGGTTGTAATGCTGATGTTCTTAATGACGTATCGGCTATTGAAAAAAGCATGATCCAAGCCGCGCAAACTGCGGGAGCAACGGTGATCAGCTCTAACTTTCACCACTTTTCTCCATGGGGAGTTTCTGGAGTCGTTGTAATCCAAGAAAGTCATTTGGCAATCCATACATGGCCTGAATACAGATATGCCTCTGTGGATCTTTTCACTTGTGGGGACACGGTTGATCCTTGGGTTTCATTCGATTGCCTAAAGAAAGCTTTAGAGGCTTCTTATTCAGCAATCGAATTAAATCGTGGGGCTCTGAACATCATCAAAAAATCCGACTATAAGCCATTAAACGGTCGCGTAGATCCCGCTCATCAAATCGACACTAAGAATTTTAAAATTCAACGCAATGTCTGGTTCACCGACAAAGATGACATGCAAGCCCTATCATTACGTTATAATGGTGATGTGTTGTTTGACGAAAAAACCCCGTATCAACAAGTTCGTGTTTTCGATACGATGGCTTATGGAAAAATGTTAGCGATCAATAATATGGTTATGTGTACGGAACGTGATGAATTTCATTATCATGAGATGATCGTCCATCCAGTCGCACAGCTAAGCAAAAAGCTTAAAAATGTTCTTGTTATTGGCGGTGGCGATGGCGGCACGATTCGCGAGCTTTTCAAATACAGCTCGGTAGAATCTGTCACCATGGTGGAAATTGATGAAGCTGTTATCAATGCCTCTAAGAAATTTTTAAATACCATGAACGTCGAATTTTCAAATCCAAAACTGAGTCTTATTGTTGGTGATGGCATTGACTTTGTTAAAAAGGCAAAGCCAGAGACCTATGATTTGGTTATCGTAGATGGGTCAGACCCCGTAGGTCCAGCTGAAGGACTATTCAGTAAAGCATTCTATGCTGATTGCGCTCGCGTATTAACGGCAGAAGGCATGTTGGTTACACAGGGCGAATCGCCGATGTTCCATAAAAATACATTCGTGGAATTAAATCACTGTTTAAAAGATATTTTTGGCATGCAGAAGGTATATACAATGCTGTTTCATGCTACAACGTACCCATCTGGTATGTGGTCTTTGATGGTGGCCTCAAAAAGAACACTTAATCCAAAAGCAGATTTTGACAAAACAAAAGCAGCCGAATTTTCTAAACAGAAAAAATTGAAATACTACAACGAAGAAATACACACTGCTGCGTTTTGCTTACCAAACTTTGTAAGAGATTTACTGGAAAGCTAGGAGACCACCGATCGTGTCGAGTTCTATTCTGCTGTGTGCTTTGAATTCGACCTATCAACATGCGGCCTTTGGCCTGCGCTATCTTCGTGCAAACTTGCAAGAGCTAAAGGAACAATCTCAAATTATTGAATATACAATTTCACAAAGCCCACTCGAAATTGTTGAAAAAATTCTTTTATTAAAACCAAAAATTATCGGATTTGGCGTTTATATTTGGAATACCGACGAGGTTTTTAAAGTTATTCGTTATCTTAAGCAACTTTCCCCAGAGATAACGATTGTCTTAGGAGGGCCAGAAATCAGTTATGAAACCGAGGGACAACCACACACGCAGTTTTGTGACTATATCCTAAAAGGCGAGGCTGATTTTTCATTCTACAAGTTATGCCACGATATACTGTCTAACCAACCACTCGATCACTGGAAAAAAATTACCTCCAGTTCTTTGCCTGATATTAAAGCCATACAATTGCCTTATGATTTATATACCGACGAAGACATTCAGAATCGCGTACTTTACGTCGAGGCGTCCCGAGGATGTCCTTATAAATGTGAATATTGTTTATCCTCGCTAGATACTTCCGTTCGAAACTTCTCTATTGATCCATTTTTAGCTGAGATGCAAAAGCTGATTGATCGAGGCGCTAAACAATTCAAATTTGTCGATCGAACATTTAATTTGAGCCCTACTATTTCCGAATCGATTTTAGTGTTTTTCTTAAAGCAAATCGACAAAGAACTATTCCTGCACTTTGAAATGGTTCCGGATCGTTTGCCAGATAATTTAAAGGACTTGATCAAGCAGTTTCCAGAAGGCTCTTTACAATTCGAAATTGGAATTCAAACATTAAACGATACCGTCGGGAGTTTAATTAGTCGCCGACAAAATGTATCAAAAATGAAAGAAAACTTTTACTTTCTACGACACCACACCAAAGTTCACACCCATGCGGACCTTATTGTGGGCCTACCGGCCGAGTCATTAGCCAGTTTTAAGACAGGTTTTGATCAGTTAATCGAGTGGGATCCCGATGAAATTCAAGTTGGCATCCTGAAGCGATTAAAAGGTACCCCAATCGTTAGGCACCAAAGTAAATTTGAAATGGTATACTCGGACAACACGCCTTTTCAAATTATAAAAACCAAGGATTTATCTTTTCAAGATCTTCAAGATATGAACCGTTTTTCAAGATTTTGGGACATGATTGCAAACTCTGGTCAGTTCGGGTTAACAATGAAGTTTCTGAAATCCAGCGCGCAGGCAGAAAACCGCTCGTTTTTTGATTTGTTTTTCCATTTATCGCAATTTCTATTTAGACGTCACAAAGGTACCTTCGCTATTTCATTAATAAACTTAATGGAGTCTGTTTTTATTTACCTCAAAGATGAACTGCAGATGGATTCCAAAGAAGCGGCGCACTTGATATACCGTGATTTTTGTACTCGTAAAAAAAGAGATGTACCTAATTATCTCAAACCTTACCTGGACCAAAAAATGAATACAATGGATACGCCGCTGCATCCGTCCCATTCTACAGACAAGAAAGCCTCCACCGACAGCTTACGAAAGCGTCAGACGAATCACTCAACCTACACCAGTAGCCTGACTTAATAACTGCTTAATCATTTCGGCATCTGAAATATTTCGATTGGCCAGGTCCGAACTCATGATTTTCTTTTCGATTCGACTTTTAGCAGTTTTGTGGACTGAAATCATATAAATTGAAAGGATCAGCAAACCTAACCAGCTCAGAAAAATCATCAATGTACCAAAAATAAAGGCACTGCGGGTGGCTTTTTGGTAATCCGCGTCCCGAACAGATTGTATATCCTGACCTTCCACCGATACCGCCGCACCTTGCTCCATTGACCAATACCATTCCATCTTTGCAAGATTCGCATTAAGAATTTCTATTTTTGGATCAGAAAAAGATTTATGAACGATAAATAAATTAAAATTGGCCAGAAGAAAGGTAATCAGCGCCCCTATCGACCCAATGGCTACTAACTCAGGCATAGATCCTCACGTGCGGCATACCATTTCCAAGGTATAACTGATTTCTCGAGCACGCTTGATGGCACCCGTTCCCAAATTATCAATAAGTAAAATCGAAACTATACCACCATCAATGAATACGCCCAACAATGTTGTCGGATCAATGGTTCGCTTAATTTCAGTTTCATACTCACGACATTCCTCTTTTTTCCCAACGATATTGATCTGTCCACGCTTAGGTATGGTAATTTCTAACGGAGTTTGCGGACCGGCCTGCCCAAGATATTCGTCGTTTACATACACATTTGTATTCTCTGCCGTGGAATAGATTTCAATAGACTCGACAGACCCATTGATAATGGTGGCACAACCGCTGATTTGAAAAACTAAAGCAATAAGAACTATAAATGTACTCATCAAGGACATATACAACAAGCATATATCTCAAGGAGATTGACTTCAATTAAATTAGTATTTCTACTAGTCTTCACGATGTTTCCAATACTTTTTTTTCTCGTACTATTTTTTCAAAATGCTCACGCGTATTTAGTGTACGGCGACGAAGACTATTATATTTATCATACACCAAAATTCTCTTATATTTTGACGGAATCAGACTTCAAGTATCTGCCCAAACTAGTTTCAGAAAGCCACAAAATGGCCGCATTGTATGAAAACGAATTCAGTTGGATGCTAGACGAGCACACTTCGCTGATTTCAACCTCTAATCGCAATCAAATTGCCAATGCCTTTGCAACGATTTCGCCAAACAATATGGTTGTTTTCTACAAGGGCGGTGTCGAGTTCTTGGACCCATCAGCAGTCTCGTCATGGATAGACACTCTTTCCAGTCACGAAATTGCACATGTGTATCAGCTGAATGTAAAAAGTCGCACAGGCCAATTTTTGAAAAATATTTTTGGGAATTCGACATACGTTATCATTCCATTTATTCCCTTGCCACTTTTTACTTCACCCACGGCTTTGTTACCGACATTTATTTTAGAAGGAAATGCTGTCCTGAATGAGTCCAGATTAAATCGCGGAGGCCGGTTGTTTTCCGCAGAGTCGTTGGTACTGGCGACAGAACTAATTGAAGGCGGTTCAGGTGAGCTGCGCTTTCTGATGAACAACTATGTAGGATTTCCTTATGGTAAAGAAAAATATATTTTAGGTGGTTACTTTCAGTCTTACCTAGCAAACCGATACAGTTTTAAGACGACTAATCGTTTTTTTCTTAAGCATGCCGAAAACAATATCAATCCTTTCGAACTTAAATCATCATTCGCGGCGACATTTTTTGCTGACTATGAAAATCTTTATCAAGACTTTTTAAAAAACTTCAGAACAAAACAAAAAGACTACAATCCGTATCGTGGTGAGAGCTTAGTTACCTCACGACAAAGTGTTGAATTTAATCGCATTAACGATGTTATCTATTTCTTAAGTTCTCCTGACGACAAATCCCCAAAAAAACTGAATCAATTTAAAATTCAACACAATGAACTGCATAGTGATAATTCATATCTAAATGCAGGTAAAGTTTTTCAAATTGATGGCAAGTTCTATACAGCCAGTGTGTATTCGGATAACAACAGGAATATTTTTTATTCTTTGGTCGACAAAAACTATAACTTCCTACCAGAATTCGAAAACAAATACGTTACCGATGTAGTCGGCACAAGTGTTGCTTATTTTGACATGACCCAGTCGTACGATCGCGGCGTTCTGTATCGAAACCAAGAACGGATAAACGAAACAGAATCTAAAGCACTGCTAGACCCGCAAGGAAACATCTACTACTTTAGACAAGAGGGATCTTCTAAAATTCTGTTCAGAAATAGAGAAAAAATCTTTTCTCTCAAGACCAATTTTTCTTTGCTTGCTGACGTCATAGCTGACAATGAAATTTATTTTATTTCTAACACTAAAAATGGTTCCGGACTATATTGCTACTGCGACAAGACAATACGTCGGGTTCTTCCATACGACAATATCATTGCGGCAAAAAAGGCTGGAAACGGATTTTTAGTTTCATTTTTATCAAAAGACCAATATTTAGTTTCCCACATTCAGGCGCAGATAAAGGACGAGTCTCCCACGCCTCCCCACGATATTTTTCCAAGTACATATTTCCATGATGTCGAGGCAACAGCCCACCCAGAAGCTCAAGAATCACGTCGTTATCTCAGCCTGCGAGAACTTCGATTTTCACAGTATAATATAAACTACTTCTCATCAAAGAAGCATCACACGCTTGTTAACTCGCTTTCTTGGGTCGACCCGCTTTTGTATTCCAGTGTCGACATGGCATTTTCAATTTCTGACGACCTGGCCTATAATTCACTAAAGTTTCTTTATCTTCCCTATTCTACAAAATTGGGATTATTGTTGAAAAACGAAACTGATCTTTATTGGAATGAAACTCTAAAACTTACCACTAACACGCTTCAAGTTGGCGTGAGTAATACGGTTTACGCTCAACGATTTGCTTCACTAAGCATAGGCGCTGATTTTCAAACCGAGCAAAATAGACTTTTCAATAATGAAATTAAATCGCTTTATATGATCTACAGATATTCTGAAAGTTATTTATTAAATTATTTACCTTATTTATCTTTTTCATTCATGCCTTCACTTGAAGAGTCGTCAGGAAAAGTTTCTCAAAGTTTTTCAGCGACCGGCAGTAAAATGCTGCTCACCGATTTTTATTTAAGTCTGGGTTATACAAAAAATAATGCAGAATATTTTAAACTAGAAGCCAAACCAACCCCATCATTATTTTTTAAACGCGGAATTGCAACTCCACTTTATTACTCCACGTTTTATTCCTCCGAACTAACACAGAGTGAAGTTCAACTGACCTATGAAATACCCTATTCAAAATACTATTACCGCTTCCCGTTTTCGCTACGTAGGCTAGCACCTTTTGTTTCCTATCAGATGCACGACTCAAAAGAAGTTTTCTACGGTACTGAAATCGATCGGTTGTCCTTTACCACAATCGGACTAGAGGCCGAGATCCTGGTTTTACATACAAGCCCGATGCGTGTAAAACTGCTCTCTACCGATGTAGTTATCGAAAAAAAGAAAGATAATTTTTTTGGTTTAAACCTAGAAACATATTTTTAGAGGTTCATTTTAAGATTTTTAGAAAAATCGTCCGACAGTAAATTCAATATTTTCACTTCGCGTTTCGATATTGTATGAATAGCTCATACTCGCACTATAGGCATCAACAAGCTTCAAAATTTCCACCTGATGCCGATAAGCGCTCGCGCTTACTTTTGTGTGTACTAGTTCCATAAAGAAGTACAAATCAAGTTCCGGAGAAAAATCGCCCCCCTGCAGTCGTAACTTAGGAAAATATATCCAATCAGCTGCACTATAAATCAACCCTAGGCTGGCGTTTCCGATAAGTCCTTTACCATCTAGATAAGAAATACCACCCCCAAATGAAACCGGTTGCCTCAAGAATGAAGCTGACTCGCCAGCCAGAAAATCGAAAATATTCAGTTCGCGTAGATGATTTTTATAGATTTTGAAATTCAAGATATTGATTTCTGATAAGCTTTGACGATACAAAAGACGATCAGTAAGCAAATCAAGCTTGATCCCAGCTCCATCCGGTTCAGCAACCAAACTCATCGACGAAGTTTTTTTTCTTTGAAATCTGGGTTTCTCTATTGAGTTCTCTATTTTCGAAACAGGTTGTTTAGATCTTGCCAGTAACAGCTGATGGTAATAGTTCTCGTCAAACTCTCGATCCGTATATGATTTTTTGTCTAATAAAATGTAGTCTATCTCATTTGGGCCTAATTTGGAAAAGTCTTTATTTAGAGACTCCTGTTTGATCGATTGTTTTTCTTTTCCAGAGAGTTTCTGTTCCATGCTTTTCTGCTGTGTTTTGAGCGACGCATGATAATAAAGTTCTTTGTTTTCAGAGTCCTCATATACTCTTAAAAAGCTTTCAAGTGGTATACGCCATGGTTTGAGGCCAGTAACGACTTCGGATTTGAGATTGAAAATTAAATATTCCAGAATACCCGCACAGTTATTAGTCAAAAATGTATAGTCAATATAGTCGCCATCAAATTCATATATAAACAAAAGTAATCTTTTGATTTGTTCAGAGTTCATCTCTAGATTCATCTCCCAGATATCTCGACCTTCCAAATCGCTATAGTCCTTGATCAATTGATGATAGGGCAAAAATGAAAAACCACCAGGATACTGGCCAAATAAACCTTTTAAAGCATACTGCACTCCGGTGTCTGCCCCTGTATGCGCCGAAAAACTGATACCATAATTCAACAATTCAGCTTTCTGTTTTTTTGAAATTAATTTAAGAAATAGATGACCAAAGCTGGAGGCCGGATTCTTCATGTAACCGGTCGCAAATGAAAACCTGACCTCATCAATTTCAAGTGCAGCGAACCAAGATTCAAAGGCAGCGCAGTGATGGTGGGGTTTTCGAAGGTCCGAAAAATGATCCAGAATCAGATCGAACCGACCCACATACTGACAATACTTTTTTTCATCTAGCGGTGGTGGAGTCATCAAGAAATCTATTGCCGCTCTTAGCTCTTTCTCGGGACTCACACGACCTTCTGTCGTTAGAAAATACGCTGGTGATTTCACTAACGATGCGTATCCACCAGCCGCACGTTGATAAAAAAAATGCCCAAGCCATTGCGGGCTTTGGGCAAACTGGAAAACTCGCTGATCCCAATCTGTGATATCCGCAAACGCAGACAGACTAAGACATATGGCAATCAGACAAGCGAGATGAATTTTCATTAATAACTTGATTTAAATTCTTGATAAACTCTTCCGCGTCTACTCTATTGTGAGTTTGAATACGACCAAACTCAGTTCTTGAGACATCAATGAAATCTTTGACCGCAGTTTCAGAGCGGCAACCATACAACGACGCCAAAGCCTCGACTTTCTCGCCTCGACCTACAGACATTTGTCGAGTAATTTCGGACTGGTTCACCTCAACATAATATTGAATTTCCTTTTCATTTAGAACAATTCCACTAGAGGAACAATTTGAAGTTCCAAACGTAATTCCTAACGGCTGCGACAACGTCGAATTATTTGTTGTCAAAGCAAGTAATTGTAACCCTTTACTATTTTTACTTATGATCATTGAACCCAGACCACAACCAGCATCCCCTGCTCCATATGATGAAAACGAAATGAAAATAGCAACTACACCAATTAAATTTGAAATACACTTCATGGCCCACTCCTTTTATCTATATTACTATAATGATCTACAAATAGCGCCAGGAAAAGAAAAAAAGAAATTGCATCTAGATTTATTGATATTATTCTGAAGGTCCAAATTACATATGCTACACAAGGAGCTACCATGTTCAGAAATTTACTTATTTTAACGACCGCATTTTTTATGGCGACAGCTTTTGCTGAAGACAAAAAGAAATCAGCAAAAAAAGAGGCAAAGCCAAAAGCTGAAACTTTAACGATTGATACAGAAGCCAGTACGATCGAATGGGTTGGCTCAAAAAAAATGGGCGACAAACACAATGGAAAAATTAAGCTTAAAGACGGCAAAGTAGAAATGAAAAAGGGAAAAGTAACCGGCGGTAATTTCACCGTTGATATGGCGACTTTGTCTAACGACGATTTAAAGGACAAGCCTGAATACCAAGGAAAACTTGTTACCCATTTAAAATCAGATGATTTCTTCAAGGTCGACCAACACCCAACTTCTGAATTCAAAATCACATCGGTTAAGGAAAAAGACGGCAAGTCTATCATCACAGGTAAACTAACCATGCTTGGCAAAACCGAAACACTGGAATTTCCTGCAAAAATCGAAGATAAAGACGGTGTGGTAACCGCAACTGGAAAAGTAGAAGTTGATCGTACTAAGTGGGGATTAACTTATGGTGCAGGAAATATTTTTAAAGAACTTACTGCAGATAAGATCATCAATAATAACTTTGAATTGAATTTTAATCTAGCGACTAAAAAATAGTATTGGCTTTTTAGATTAAACTGTTAAAAGAAAAGGAACTCTCTCTAGAGTTCCTTTTTTATTTTGCGAGGTCTTATGAAAAGCCACAATCGCTATTTGTTCTATCTTCTGTTTTTCTTAGTCACAATTCCCGCAGTGATGATATTTTTCAAAACTATTGAACCTAAAAAATTGGCCTCTCTATACGCGGCTACGTTATTTGTCTGTTGTAGTTTGTTAGTGTTTTGGGGCGAATTCAGAGTTCGCTCGTTCAAAAGTTATAGCCTGTGGCTTGCAACCCTTTTCTTCCTAATATTTTCGGCACCAATGTTAACTCTTCGGCTAATCAACTATGATAGGGATTTCACGGAAATCAATTTTGGTCCGTTCTCGGGACCTGATTTTCATAAGTATTCAACCTATGGATTCCTATTTTTGCTTGTCGCCGTCGTCATAGATTACTTTTTGACTAAACGTAAAATAACCGGCCTGACCTCAAAATAATGTCCGAACAGTCCTTACCGTAGAAAAAGAAAAACCTCACTTGGGGGGAAGTGAGGTTTTAGGGGTAGAAGGACCGTCTTTGGGGGGAAAGACTTGTTGGCCTCTTCTGTCTTTATAGTACTGCAACCACCGGACCAACAATCTAGCCTACTTTTCTTTATAGATCGAAATTAGACCATTAAGCACAATAGGGACTAAAATTGTTAGCCCTTATGGCCTCTCATGTGACATGCCCATAGGACCTCTAAAGGACCATACAGAAAAAAATTCTGCTTTCTCGAAAAAAATCTCAAAATGAAACAAAACTATTTTTTTAAAGAAAGACGCTTTTTAAAACCAAAAATCAAAAAGAAAATACCGAAGGTGAATAGAAATAAGTAGGTCATCCACATCGGAACGCCATGAAAAGTGATTTCAAACACTGAAGCCTTGTGCTGAATATCATCATGTGTGCGAGCCGCACTGATAAAAAAAGAGGTAAAAAAATGAAAGATAAAAATAAGCCCGAAAGAAATTGTCGAGAACCAAAAATACATATTCACAATTAACCTTCTTTCGGGCGTGTTACAAACTAGATCAGCGACAGATGCTCTCGCTTTAATTTTGTCAATGACGTTTCTTGGATACCCAGGAATGCCATTGGGAAATGTCCTAACTTTTGAAAAAAATCTTTATGAGACAACAATTCTGTTTCCCATTCAGTTGAATTTACTTTAACCAATTCTGCAAATTTTTCCGCAGAGAAATCTAAACCGTTCCAGTCCATATCTTCGTATCGAGGCTGCATGCCCAATACAGTTTCTTTAGCACTAGCGACCTTGTTAGTTCGCTGGAAAATCCATTTCAAAACACGCATATTCTGAGAATACCCAGGCCACATGAACTTGCCATCTTGATCTTTCTTAAACCAATTCACGATAAATATCGGGGGTAATTGCGATGTCCGATTTTCCATTTTCAGCCAGTGATTAAAGTAATCCCCCATATGATATCCACAAAAAGGCAACATCGCCATAGGGTCGCGACGAACCACGCCGACCTTACCCGTGGCGGCCGCCGTCGTCTCTGAACCGATCGTGGACGCAAAATAAACCCCGTGGTTCCAATCGCGAGTTTGAGTAATTAAAGGAATCGTATCGGCACGACGACCACCAAAAATCATGGCACTAATTTCTACACCTTCAGCTGACTCCCAATTCCCATCGATCGAAGGACACTGAGATGCCGGCGACGTGAATCGAGCATTCGGATGAGCCGCAAGCTTGCCATTTCCAGGAGTCCATGGCTGCCCCTGCCAATCTGTTAAATGCGCCGGTGGCTGATCTGTTAGACCTTCCCACCAAACATCACCGTCTTCAGTCAACGCCACATTAGTGAAAATAGTATTTTTGGCAATTGTCTGAACGGCATTGGGATTCGTTCTTAAACTAGTTCCTGGTGCGACACCAAAGAAACCCGCTTCGGGATTAATCGCCCGCAAAACACCGTTGCGATCTGGCTTAATCCAAGCAATATCGTCACCCACCGTTGTAATTTTCCAATCACCCATTTCTTTAGGCGGGATCATCATCGCGAAATTCGTTTTTCCACAGGCGCTGGGGAATGCCGCCGCCACATATTTCTTTTCTCCCTCCGGAGATTGCACTCCCAAAATCAACATGTGTTCGGCCAACCAACCTTCCTTGCGACCCATACTGGAAGCCAGGCGCAATGAAAAACATTTTTTACCCAACAAAGCATTTCCACCATATCCACTGCCGAATGACCAAACCGTGTTTTCTTCAGGAAAATGCACAATATATTTTTCATCTTTATTACAGGGCCAAGAAACATCTTTCTGCCCAGCCGCAAGCGGAGCGCCCACTGAGTGTAAGCATTTAACAAAAGTCCCTTGCGGTCCCAAAACCTCAAGAACTTTTTTCCCCATTCGAGTCATCACACGCATGTTGATCACGACATAGGGAGAATCTGTAATTTCAATGCCGATTTGAGACATGGGCGAGCTGATAGGCCCCATGCAGAATGGAATCACGTACATGGTACGTCCCTTCATGCAACCTTGAAACAAGCCAGATAATTTCGCTTTCATTTCAATTGGATTCACCCAATTGTTCGTAGGTCCCGCATCATTTGGAGACTCCGAACAAATAAACGTTCTGTCTTCCACGCGAGCGACATCCGAAGGGTCGGAGAGAGCAAGATAACTATTTGGACGTTTTGCCTCGTTTAATTTACGAAGAGTTTTAGAAGCGATCAAAGCGTCGATCATTCTTTGATTTTCAGTTTCAGAGCCATCACACCAGTGTACATGGTCGGGCTCGCACATGGTCTTCATTTCATTCACCCAAGAAACCAGCTCTTCGTTTAATAAGTTCATTGCATTTTCAACAATCATCATCACTCCTTAGGAACATCAATCGCCCTATCAGGTTTTCTTAAAAATGTGTTCAAGTATTTGTTCTAGCTTGATACTGAAAAAAAACTGTTAAGACAATAAACTAATTAAATTTTAGAGACTGTTTTTCCTTTTTTCTGTTCGACAATCCACTGGTTCACACGTTTTTCAAGAACAAAAAGAGACAACGTCCCTTGCCCTAATACCAAATCATGAAACTTTTTTATATCGAACTGATTTTTAAGTGCATTTTCAGCTTTTTTTCGCAATTCGATAATTTTTAGTTGACCTATTTTATAACCTAAAGCTTGTCCTGGCCATACCGAATAACGTTCCACTTCCGACTCAATATCTCTCATATCCGATGCCAAATGTGCCGCCATAAAATCAATAGCCTTTTGCCGACTCCAGCCCTTGGCGTGAATACCCGTATCCACAACCAAGCGACAGGCTCGCAACATTTCATCTGACAGATGTCCCAGATACTGGACATCATCTTTAAATAATCCCATCTCGCGCCCTAGGTACTCAGCATACAATGCCCAGCCCTCGACAAACGCGTTCGAGTTAAATACTTTTCTTTGATATTCTGTAATCGTATTTTTTAACTCAAATGCAAGGGCCAATTGAAAGTGATGGCCTGGAATAGCTTCGTGCAAAGATAACGTCGTTACTCCAGGAATAGTATTAGATTTCAGATTCAAAGTATTAACGACGAAACGTCCATACGTCTTCATTTCAGTCGGAGAACTGTAGCTAGCGGCTGATGCATCCCGGTTTTCAGCCTCCACAACTTGATAGTCTGTCTTAGGAACAAGATTGAAATAATTAGGAATCAATCCATCAATTTTTTTTCGCACATTTTGAAACGCCTCGATCGCGTCTTTGGGGTTTTTGAAATACATCGAAGGATCATCAACAATGAATTTCAAAAATGATTTAAAGTCCCCTTTAAAGTTCATACGCTCTTTGATTTTCATCATTTCTTTTTGGATACGTGCCACTTCACTTAGGCCAACTTTATGAATTTCTTCAGGAGATTTATTGGTGTTTGTATTGACCTTTATGAAATAACGATACCATTTCTTTCCGTTCGGCAAGGTGCCATAGCCAAAATCCTGTCGGCACTTAGGTAAATATTCTTTTTGGAAATAGCTATCAAATTT